>JBEKTH010000006.1:0-96022 GCA_049516255.1 Verrucomicrobiota bacterium | reverse complement strand
ACAATCTCCGGCAAATCGGCATTGGTGCGACTGTTTACGCGGGCGATAACAATGATTATCTCCTTACGACACTTGGAGGGAATGGAACCAACGCTCCGCTTGGCTCACAACAAACGTATAACCAAACCGCCCTTACCCCGCCGGTGGCGGGTTTGGCCAAAGCGGTCAACTTGGATGCCACACAGACTAATTCCGCTTCAGTCTGGTGTTGCCCGGATCTTTCACGCTATGGGACGTTTTACAATCCCAACCCCCCCTTCCCGCCTGAATGGCAGATTGGGTATCAATATTTCGGCGGCATCTATTGGTGGCATAACTCATTTTACAATTACATTCAATCAGCCAGCCCAACGAAGTTGGGCAATGCCAAGCCCGGTTGGGTGCTCGCCGCGGATTTAATTTGTAAGCTTACGGCAGGAGGCGTCGGAAACAATCCTTGGGGAGCGAGTACCGGCGGTTTTGTTGCCCACCAGCGGCCGGGCGCACGATTTCCAGATGGCGGTAATCATTTGATGGTGGATGGTTCCGTGCATTGGATTCAATTCGAAAACACTTTGGCTATCACAAGTTTTGCACCCGGCACCTACCATTACTACTTCTATCAAAAAGACATTGGCACGATGAATCCGGCCGTCATTCCGTCGCTGCAAGCGCAGGGTCCGTAATTAGATGAAGCCGACTCTGCCGCGTTATTGAGCAGCGAGCGATTTACCGCCCGTTATCCCGAATTCGTAAGGAGCACCCAATTTGGTGTCCGTTTTGGTGTCCGTTGCGGACGCCATTTTCTCTAAACCTTTGCCGCACACACGGTAGGGAATGGAGCCAATGGCCGGGATTGAACCGGCGACCGACGGTTTACGAAACCGTTGCTCTACCACTGAGCTACATTGGCTTTCACGCTTTTAAAAACGAACCCGTCACAGGTCGCTTTCACCAGACTTTGAAGCTTACACCCGAGCCCGGCACGATGATAAGTTCTCTGGCCGCAAAATCAACTTTGTTTCCATTTTGGCAATTCGTGCCTAAGCGGGTTTGAATGATTCCAGTGCCGCGTTCACGCCTGCGACCAGGGCGTTGATGCGTGTTTCCAGTGAAAAATCAGACGGCGCTTCGAGCGTATACCCTTGCCGCGATTTATGCATGATCAGATAAAACGCCTCGGCCCATAGCGGGCGCGTGCGGGGGTCAAGATTCGGCCGGATGACGCCGTCCTTGGCCGGACGGTCTTCAATGATTTCCGCTCGGTCAATCGGACACAATTTTTGGACGGCCTCTATAATTTTTTCAGCCAGCGACGGCTTGCCGTCGGGATTTTGTTCGTAGAGATAAAAGCCGTGCGACTCCCAGTCTTCGTGAAGACAAAGATACAAGTCGAACCCTGGCTGGCGCTCCAGCCAGGCGACGTGCGCCAGGACCTCGGCGGATTGGGTATTGCGATAGTCGCGGTTCAGATCAATGCCATCGGGATTCTGGCGCTGATTCAAGGTAAAGCCGATTGGATTCAAACACGGCAAAAAATAGTAGTCCAGGTTCTCCGGCCAGCGGTTCTCTTGAATCAATTTCAATGCCGCCAGCGGCCCGGCCGGTTCGTCCCCATGAATACCGGCGCTTAAATAAATGCGGGATGCGGGAAGTGAGGTGCGGACCGGAGGGCGACGAAGCGCGGACAGGTCGAATTCCCGCTGCCGGCCAAACTTTTCGGAAGTCCATCCGTGTTGCGCCGCCGCCGCTTCGATCTCGCGCAGCACGGCGCGGATGTCAATGGTTTCGCCGCGGTAACCGCCGTGATTTTTACCGAGTCGCTCCATTGTGGCGATCAAACTGCCACCGCTTCCGTCCCCTTGCCAATCGTGCTGCGACCGCAACCGGCTTCCGCCTGGTCGGAAAACCCGTGTTTGTCCCAGCTCGGATCCAGGCCGAGGTCTTTCAGCATTTGCAGATCCTTCTCGACCGGCTGATTGAGTGTGGTGAGGTAGTTGCCGACCATGAGCGCGCTGGCGCCGGCCATGAAAATCATGCTTTGCGCGTCACGCAGGTTCACCGTGCGCCCGCCGGCAATCATGATTTCCTGTCGTGGCAGAATGAACCGGAAACAGGCGATGGTTTTCAGAATTTCCAAGACCGGCAACGGCTCGTTCTTTTCAAACGGCGTGCCTTTGATGGGGTTGAGGATATTGATGGGCACGACGTTGGCGCCGATTTCCTTGAGGGCAAACGCGAGGTCGCAGCGGTCTTCACGCGTTTCGCCCATGCCGATGATGCCGCCGGAACAAATCTTGATGCCGGCTTGTTTCAGATGGCCGATGGTTTCGAGGCGGTCGTCGTAGGTGTGCGTGGTGCAGGTTTTGGGGAAAAACCGGCGCGAACTCTCCAGGTTATGGCCATAACACTCGACCCCCGCTTCCTTCAGACGGTCGGCCACGCGCTGGCTCTTGATGATGCCGAGTGAAACATCGGGGCGGGTTTTGCCACCGGCCTTCAATTCGCGGATCCGGTCGCAAACCTCGTCCAGCAGGGGGCCTTCGCTCAAACCCTTCCATGCGGCGACCAGCCCGACGGCAGTGACGCTGTTTTTGTTCGCCTCCTCGGCGGCTTCCTGAACCGGCTCGGGATCCACAAAACCGTATCGGGGCGAGCCGGTCTGATAGAAGGATGATTGCGCGCAAAAACTGCAATTTTCCGAGCACGCGCCGGCTTTGGCATTGACGATGGAGCAAAGGTGAATTTTGTTGCCCTTGAAATGTTCGCGGATCCGGTTCGCCCACGACAGCAAATCAAAAATGTCGGCGCTGTCTTCGATATGAAAGAGCCTCAACGCCTCCTCCCGGATAATTTCACCGCCAGCCAGAATACGTTGTCCCAGGGCCGCGATGCGCACCGGGTTGGCAGTGTCAACTGATTTCGTCATCATGGTTGACAACGTAGCAGGAGGGATGAGAGATGCAAGCGGGGATTGCCCTGGAACCGGCCAAAATCCTAGAACCGGCAGATTACTCGATCACTTTGCCAAGAATATCCTGACGCGAAACCGCTCCGAAAACACGGCTGTCCATGCTGTTGTTGCGGTTATCGCCCATCACGAAATATTTGTTGCCATAGCTGACAAATTCATTCCCATTTTTGTCGTACGCATAAGTAGCTGTACCGGGCAGAAGATACGGTTCCTGAAGCAAACAGCCATCAATATAAACCCTGCCATCCTTGAGACAAATTGATTGGCCGGGAACCGCGATGATCCGCTTGACCAAAAGCATGTTGTCCTGGGGATCTCTGACAGCAACGATATCGTCCTGGCGCGGTTCACTGACCAGGTAACTATACCGGTCCAACCAATAATGCCCCGAATTTATCAGTGTGGGGTACATGCTGTCACCGACGACCTGGACCGATTGAACAATGAACCAACTGATCAGCAAATAACTAAACGCGGACAGCGCCAAAATTATTACCAGACTCCAACAATGACGAAGGAACCACCGCCAAGAAATTCGTAACCGCAAGATTTTCAAATAGAACGCCAAATGTCCGAAGAACTTCTTCTCTAAGGCAGCAAGGCACGACGTACTCACGTTTCGAGTGTACCAATTTTATACATTCTTGCAAGCAAAAAATAACGGATCTCTTATAACCAATCACCGTTGTTTGTTTATCGATAAAGGTTTGGAAACAATTACTCGCGCCAAATTGCTTGCCGGCCAAACCGTTTTATTTTTGCTAAATTAATGGACACTCGCCTGCTCGCTTAGATAGCTGGCCAGCGAGGTGATTTGCATGTCTGACAACGGGCCGCCGTCAATTGTTGAAAATGCCGGCATCAACGAGCCCGGCTTGCCGTGGGCAATCCAGATGCGCCAGAATTCGAAATTGGTCGGCGTTTTGAGTGCACGCAAATCCGGCACCATGGTGGCACGATGTTCGCCTTCATGACAGATGGCACAATCGGCCTCGTAAAGTGTCTGGCCATATTTGCCTTCCCCACGCTGGACATGGCAGGTCACGCATTCGCCTTTGAAGACCGCCTGCCGGTCAGCGGCGGCAATTTTCAAATTCAGCATGCGGTCGGCTTCGGACATCTTTGGCATTACAAACGGGAGAATCGTGATTTTGAGCTGTAGTGTTTTGAAACCTTTGTCGGTGTAGACGGCCACGCTCTTGTATAAGGTGCCACTCTTGCCGGCAAGGTTGACCGTCGCTTCCATCTGGCCGTTGGTGCCCGGCGCCAGTGTCCAGGGCAACGGCGGCAACTTCGCCGTGGTGCAGCCGCAGGAGGGACGCACACTCAGGATCACAACGGGGTCACTGGATACATTGGTAATACTGAAAACAAATCCGGCCACGGCGGCGTTCGCACTGACATTGGTTTCTTTCGCCTCGCCGTCCCAGGCCAGCACGCCGTCGGGCAACAGCCCTGACGCGTGCGACATGGTCGGCACATAAACCGGTGGCGTCGTTACCACGGTATTGGTGGCGGCCAGCAGGCCGATGCCCGGCAAAACGACCCCCATTATCCCGCAGATAAAAAGACGTCTCAATTTCATCATGCGGCCGAATACTAGACAGTTTTGGCCCTTTTGACGAGCGGGAAATCCACCACGCAACCGTTACGGTTCCAGTCGGTTCAGCGCGCTAAGCACGGCGCGCACGGAGGCCAGCTCGATATTTGTGTCCACCCCCGCGCCCCAGCGCGATTTGCCGTCGGCGGTCTTGATTTGAATGTAGGCAATTGCCGCCGCCGCCTCGCCGGAACCCAGGGCGTGCTCGCTGTAAGCGGCGATTTCAAAGCGCGGCACGCCGATTTTCCCGAATCCGTGCACCAACGCGGCCAAGGGGCCGTTGCCCTGGCCGGCCAGTTCAACCGGCTGGCCGGCGCGCAGCACTTTCGCTCGGCAGCGAACGATCCCGTTTTTGCTCTCGGTTTCAAATTTCTTGAGCTGCCATGGCGACTTGAGCTCGACGTATTCCTTCCAGAACATCTGCTTCAATTCCGCACCGCTGACCTCGCGGCCGAGTTTGTCCACTTCGTCATTGGCAATCGGACCGAACTCACGCTGCATGTCCTTGGGCAATTCAATGCCGAACTGGCTTTCGAGCAGATAGGCCACACCGCCTTTGCCGGACTGGCTGTTGACCCGGATGACTTCCCGGTACTCACGCCCGATGTCCGCCGGGTCAATGGTGAGATAGGGGACGTCCCAATGCCTGCCCTCGTTTTCCTTCCATTCGGTCAACCCTTTGCGAATGGCATCCTGATGCGAACCGCTGAATGCGGTGAAAACCAGCTCGCCCGCGTAAGGCTGGCGCGGCGGCACGGTCATGCCCGTGCAACGTTCATAAACCTCGATGATGGAATTGAGGTCGGAAAAATCCAGTTTCGGATCAATGCCGTGCTGGTAGAGGTTCAACGCCACGGTGACAATGTCGAGATTGCCCGTACGTTCGCCATTGCCGAAAAGCGTGCCTTCGACGCGATCCGCACCGGCCAGCAAGCCCAATTCGGTCGCCGCCACGCCCGTGCAACGGTCGTTGTGCGTGTGCAAACTGATGATGAGCGACTCGCGGTCCTTGATGTTCCGGCAAATCCACTCGATTTGATCGGCATAAACGTTCGGCATCGCGACCTCGACCGTGTCCGGCAGATTTAAAATCATTTTCCGCTCCGGCGTCGGCTGCCAGACATCCATGACGGCTTCGGAAACTTCCCTGGCGAATTCCACTTCCGTGGCGCTGAAACTTTCCGGTGAATACTGGAGCATGACCTCCGTGCCTTTGAGCCGCGGCAAACGTTCCTTGATCCAGGTCGCACCGCGCACGGCCACCTGGATGATTTGCGCCTTCGACATGCCGAAGACGACCCGGCGTTGGGCGGGCGAGGTGGAGTTGTAGAGATGAACGATCGCCTTCTTCGCGCCGACGAGCGATTCCACGGTGCGCTCGATCAAATCCTCGCGCGCCTGCACGAGCACCTGGAGCCACACGTCATCCGGCGCGCGGTTTTCCTCGATGAGCCGGCGGTTAAACGCGAACTCGGTGTTGGATGCGGAGGGAAAGCCGACCTCGATTTCCTTGAACCCGGTCTTCACGAGCGTCTGGAAGAGCTCAAGTTTCTGGCTGACGTTCATGGGCACGGCGAGCGCCTGGTTGCCGTCGCGTAAATCCACGCTGCACCAGCGGGGCGCCCGGGTGAGAACGCGACCGGGCCATTGCCGGTCAGGCAGGCTGACCGGCGGGAACGGACGGTATTTTTTAGACGGTGGTTTGTGCATGTTCTTCTTTAGTTGTGGCGGCAGCGTTTCCGTTTGGCAAAACAAAAACCCCACCGCCGGTTGGCAGTGGGGTTTGATAAAGCTGGTGAACGAATCAGAACCCGACCGCCGCGCGGCACAGCCGCAGCGCGTTCAGCAGCCCGTCCTCCGTAGCAATACTGCGGAGGGTGGACAGGTTAAGATTCAAATGGCGACTCACGGCTGCAAGATAACCACTCCGCCCCGGCGGGTCAAACTGATTTTCACGCTTGCTTCCTTCCCGCCCCCACCGGGAAACTGGGCGTTCATGGCTTGGAAACGCAAAATCTCCGGCGGCATCATGGCCACGATCGGTTTTTGGCTCTCGCCGCTATCGTGGTGGAACGACGCCTTTGTGAACCTCCCGCTGGCACTGGTCTTCGCCTGGCTCGTGAGCTTCTTCTACAAGCCGGCGTTCACGGCCAGCCTGATTGTGGGCTACTGGCTGACGAACGTGCTCGGCTTTGTGCTCCTGCACAAAGGCGCGCGGAAAATGCTTTCGGAAAAACCGCCGCCGGAATGGCGCCGGGAATTGTTGAAAGACGTGATCGTCTCGCTGGTTTACACCGGGGTCATCATCGCCCTGATCAAGCTGGGCCTACTCAAGCCATTGGCCGGTTACTTCGCAAACGGTTAAAGCCGCAACCGGCTTGATCCCGTCGGTTGTTTTATGCAGCGAATCTCTTTGGCGCGGGCCGTGAAATTTGTTTGCGTCAAAATCCGATTTACCATACGAACAGCGGCTGGTGGTCAGGCCCAAACCAATCGAACACCCGTGAAAACCAAACGAAACCTGATTCGAATCTGGCTAACGGGTGTGGTGCTGTTACACGTGATGACCATCGGGGCGCAAACCGTAACCCGGATTACCGCCGGATTTTACCACAGTCTGTTTCTCAAGAGTAACGGCAGTCTCTGGGCCACGGGTTGGAACTTGTATGGCCAGTTGGGCAACGGCACTTATGCCACAGCCTATCCTTATGGAACCAACCTGCCCGTGCAGATTGTAGCCAGCAACGTCACGGCCATTGCGGTCGGAGGCGGTCATAGCCTGTTTCTCAAGAGCAACGGCAGTCTCTGGGCCGTCGGCTGGAACGCCTATGGCCAGTTGGGCGATGGCACCACCGATAACGGCAACTTCGAAACCAACCAGCCCGAGCAAATCGTGGCCAGCAACGTCACGGTCATCGCCGCGGGACTAAATCACAGCCTGTTTCTCAAGAGTAACGGCAGCCTGTGGGCCATGGGTGACAACTCCTATGGCCAGTTGGGCGACAACACCACGGATAACGGCAACTTCGAAACCAACCGGCCCGAGCAAATTGTGGCCAGCGGTGTCGCCGCGATTTCCGCGGGATACCGCCATAGCCTGTTTCTCAAGAACGACGGCAGCTTGTGGGCCATGGGCAACAACGCCTATGGCCAGTTGGGGACTGGCACTTATAACAACACCAACCAGCCCGTGCAGATCGTCGCCAGCAACGTCACCGCGATTGCCGCCGGTGACCAACACAGTCTGTTTCTCATGAGTAACGGCAGTCTGTGGGCCATGGGCAACAACCAGGCTGGTCAGTTGGGCGACCCCACCGTCGGTACCACAAACAGCCCCGACCTGATCGTGGCCAGCAATGTCACGGCGATGGCCGCGGGAAGCGCTCACAGCCTGGTTCTGATGAGCAATGGCAGCCTTTGGGTCATGGGCAACAACCATTATGGCCAGTTGGGCGACGGCAGTTACAACAACACCAATCGGCCCGTGCAGATCATGGCCAGCGGTGTCACCGCGATTGCCGCAGGATATGGTCACAGCCTGTTTATCAAGAGCGACGGCAGTCTGTGGGGCATGGGCGACAACTTGAATGGCCAGTTGGGTGACAGCACTTACATCAGCACCAACCTGCCCGTGCAGACCCAGTAATGAATATTTTGCGACCAGAACGACGAGACCGTGTGACCGGCAAATGGCTGGTTATTTTCGCCGGCCAGTGGCTGGCCTGTTCGGTTTGGGCGAATCCAATCAATGTCACCAATGACCTGGCCGCCACGGTTCAGAATCAGGCGGTAACCATTCCGGTGCTGGCGAATGATTTCGACACGGAGAGCAATCAACTGGCGATTCTTCAGGTCAGCGCGCCGGCTCACGGAACGGTGGCCATCAATTCCAACGCGCCGGTGACCACGCCCGAACTGTCCAACCTGTTCCAGTTTGCCGCCGTCCAGCTCAGCAACACCGTCGTGCAAATGGGCAATACCAATACGTATCCGCGCAGCACCGCGTCCAACGGGTCTTGGACCACCGTCAACAACTCGGATTGGACCTGCGGTTTTTTCCCCGGCAGCCTCTGGTATTTATACCAACAAACCGGCGATCCCCATTTTGAAACGTGGGCGCAGGAGTGGACGGCGGGCATCGCAGCGCAACAATTTAACACCGGCACGGACGACGTGGGGTTCATGTTCAACACCAGTTTCGGGAATGGTTATCGGATAACCAGTAATTCCACCTATAAATCGGTCCTGCTCCAGGCGGCGCATTCACTCACCAACCGGTTCAATGCCGTTGTGGGTTGCCTGGCCGACGACCTGTTGCTCACCCCGCCGGAATTTCAAGTCATCATGGATACGACGATGAATACCGAACTGCTCT
Organism: Verrucomicrobiota bacterium; assembly: GCA_049516255.1. Taxonomy (GTDB): domain Bacteria; phylum Verrucomicrobiota; class Verrucomicrobiia; order Limisphaerales; family UBA11358; genus UBA11358. Next base: position 87,094 of record JBEKTH010000006.1, on the reverse strand, counting down.
ATCACGCCGCCGACATCAATGGCGACACCACCCTGTCCGCCAAGGCCATGAGCCATGCGGAGCGGGCGATGACCAATCAAATCCGGCCCGACAACAGCACGTTCCACCTGGTTCTTTACAGCACCGTCAACGGCGCACTCCTGTATCAAGGCACCCGCGCGGGTTATTCGGCCACGTCCACCTGGGCCCGGGCACATGCCTGGTCCATTTACGGCCTTACGATGGCTTATCGTGAGACCGGTTACCTGCCATTCCTTGATGCCGCCGGCCGGGTGGCTGACTTTTATCTCACCAACGCTCCTTCGGATTATGTGCCCTATTGGGATTTTGACGCACCCAACCTTCCCAACGCGCCCCGGGATTCTTCGACGGCGGCCATCACGTTGTCCGCCCTGGTGCAACTCAGTCAACTGGCCACGAATATGCAGGACAGCGCCACGTTCTGGGCCGGAGCGCACAATATCCTTGAATCGCTGGGTTCCACCAACTATCTCGCCCGGGGAACCACCAGCAGTGGCATCCTGCTGCATGGCACCGGCAATCCACCGCAAATATACGATCCAGAGGTGAATGTTTCCCTGATTTACGGCGATTACTATTTCGTCGAAGCCTTGACGCGTTTTACCGCGGCTTACGGTCGCACCAACCTCACTTACACTCCCAATCCCGGCTTCACCGGAACCGATACCTTTACCTATCAGGTTTGCGACAGTGGCGGGAACTGTTCGACGGGAACCGTCACGGTAATCGTCCTGAACACCAACCCGGTGCTCACTTTCAACGTGCAGGCGTCTTTGTCGCCCGTCACGGGCTATCCCATTATTTCATTCCCGGCCGTCTCCAACTATCTGTACGAGGTGGATTATGCGAATACCCTCACGCCGCCACCACAGTGGAGCATTCTCGCCTCGAATCTTGCCGGCTCCGACTCGGTAATCTCGATCAATGACACCAACCCGGCCCCGCAGCGGTTTTATCGGGTAAAAGCGCAGTAGGGTCCGGTCACCCAATGAACGCTGCGTGAATGGCCTTCATCGCCGATTCGCCCTTGGCCAGATCAATCACCACGGAAATTTTAATTTCGCTGGTCGAAATCATGTCAATGTTCACGCCTTCGTTGGCCAGCGTCTCAAACAGCTTCCCGGCCACGCCGCTGTGACTTTTCATGCCGACGCCCACGATGGACAGCTTCCCGATCTTTTCGGTGGCAATCACGTCGCGGAAACCGAGCTCCTTTTTCAGGCCGTCGATGACCTTTTGCGCCTTGAGCAAGTCCGGCTTGTCCACGGTGAAGGAAAGGTCGGTGGCCGGCACCCCGCTGCCATGGCTGATGTTTTGGACAATCATGTCCACGTTTACCGTCGCGTCGCCGAGCGACTTGAAGATGCGCGCGGCCACGCCGGGTTTGTCGGGCACGCCCACGAGCGTGACCTTCGCCTGGTTCTTGTCGAGCGAGACGCCGCGTACCACGACGCTTTCCATGCTTTTGGTTTCTTCTTTCACAATGGTTCCGGGGTTGTCATTCAAGCTGGAGCGGACTTCGAAAACGACTCCAAATTTCTTCGCAAATTCCACCGAACGCGACTGCATCACCTTCGCGCCGAGGCTGGCGAGTTCGAGCATTTCATCATAGGAAATTTCCTCGAGCTTTTTCGCGTCCTTCACAATGCGCGGATCGGCGGTGTAAACGCCGTCCACGTCGGTGTAAATCTGGCACAGCCCGGCCTTTAGCGCAGCCGCCAGCGCAATGGCCGTCAGGTCCGAACCGCCGCGGCCGAGCGTCGTAATCTGGCCCTCGGGGGTTTCACCCTGAAACCCGGCGACAATGACGACGTTGCCCTGTTTTAAAAGCTCGTGGACTTTTTGGGGCGTGATGTTGTGAATCTTCGCCTTGGTATGAACGGCATCGGTCACGATGCCCGCCTGCGCGCCCGTAAGCGATACGGCCGGGACACCGAGCGAATGGAGCGCAATGCTTGTGAGCGCAATGGTTTGCTGTTCACCCGTGGCCAGCAGCATGTCCATTTCACGTTCGCTCGGCAGCGGCGCAATGTCCTTGGCCAGTTTGATGAGGCCATCCGTCACACCGCTCATCGCGGACACAACGACGACAACCTGGTCGCCGCGCGAACGATATTGGGCCACGCGCGCCGCGACGTTTTTGATGCGGTCGGGGCTGCCCACCGAGGTGCCGCCGTATTTTTGGACAATCAAAGCCATGGCAGTTTTTGGAAAGAAAAGGATGCCAGAAATACACCGACAATCAAGCCGCGTGACGTTGAATCAAATACGCCTTGAACTTCGCATAATCGGCGTCCATCCGGTCGAAGTCCTCCGGTAACTTCAACGCCTCCTCCATTTTGGGCGGAATGTCCGGCGACCAGGTCATCATTTTGTGAATTTCTTCCGGGAATTTGGCCGGATTGGCCGTCTCAATAATCGCCGCGGGCACGTCGCCGAGAGGCTCAACCGCGAGCCAGTCAAGAAATCCCTGCCAGGCCACCGCGCCGTGCGGTTCGAGCAGCAATTGATACTGGTCCCAGAAACTTTTCAGGGCCTTGCGCGTGCGGTCGTCGGAAACCGACGTGGAAAAGAGGTCGCGCCGCATGGCCGCCAGATCCGGCTGCCGGTGGATTTTGCCGGTCTCGTCCATCTGCCCGCCGTAAACCGCCACGAGCCGGGCGAGGTTGCTCGGATGGCCAACGTTCATCGCGTTGGAAACAGAATTGCGCGACGGCACCACTTTTTCATAATGACCGGATGCCAGAAAACGCGGGAAGGCGTCGTTATCGTTCACCGGCACGATGATTTTTCTCACCGGCAAACCCATTTCCCGCGCGACCACCGCGCCCATGGCATCGCCAAAATTGCCGCTGGGAATGGAAAAGACCATGGGTTCGCCGCGACGGGCCAGCCGCGACGCGGCGTAAAAATAATAAACACTCTGCGGCAACAGTCGGCCGATGTTGATGGAGTTGGCGGACGAAAGCGGAATGTGCTTCAGATCCGGATCGGCAAAGGCCCGTTTGACCATCGCCTGGCAATCGTCGAATTTTCCGTCCACCGCAATGGTGCGGATATTGTCGCGCAGCGTGGTCATCAGCTTGCGCTGGCTCTCACTGACTTCGGCGATGGGAAACAGCACGATGACGCGGACCCCCGGCACTCCATGAAAGGCGTGCGCCACGGCCGATCCGGTGTCGCCACTGGTGGCGGTAAGGATGGTGACCTGCCGGCCGTCATCGCGCAGAAAGTAGCCGAACATCCGCGCCATCATTTGCGCGGCAAAATCCTTGAATGATGCGGTCGGCCCCTGGTCCAGCCGCATCAGGAAAACGCGGTCGTGAACTTTTTCCAGCGGGATGGGGAAATTATATGCGTCGCGGCAAAGGGCAGCCAGCTTATCGTCGGGAATGATGTCTTCGGTAAATTTTGACAGGACGCGAAAGGCGATTTCAGCATACGGTAATTGGGCAAACGCGGCGATTTCGTCCGGCGCGATCTGCGGAAAGGTTTCGGGCAGATAAAGTCCGCGGTCGGGCGCCAGTCCGGCATGAAACGCCTCGCGCAGATTGACTGCGGGCGATTGTCCGTTGGTGCTGTGGAAGAGAATCATGTTCTGATGTCGCGCGAAGGCCGCGAAGAAAGCAACGGTTTTCCAAAGTCAACTTCAAGCGGTTTATTCGCGTGGGCGAAAAAATTCTTGCCTTCAAGTCCGTTGGTCACGCGTACGATTCCATGCTTCAAGTGGATTTCGTTGAAATTAATCAAGAACCCGAGACGCAAGGGAATTAATTTGAGATAGTTGGTGACAGTTTTTTTGAACAGCGGCGTAATTGTTTCAACCGATTTCAACTCAACTAAAACCAATCCATTGACCATCAAATCAGCACGAAATGCCACATCAAGAAGTTGTCCGTCGTATTTGACCGGAACAGGTTTTTGCCGCTCCACAGTCAGATCGCGCTTTTTCAATTCGACTGCCAAAGCTGATTCATAAACAGATTCCAACAAACCCGGACCGAGCACGGAATGAACTTTGAAGGCGGAATCGAGAATAATTTTCCCGATTTCTTCCTCGTTCAAATTGGACAAATGTTGATTCAAGTTCCTTCGCCTTCTTCGCGTTCTTCGCGCGACATCTCACTGGTCGAAATTTTCCACCCGAATCATCACGGGCTTGCTTTTGATCACGGACAACCTGCCGATCCGGGCGAGCGCCTTCCTCACCGCGCCATTCCGGGCATCGTGAATCATAAAAATCAACGGCACACTTTTGCCCTCATGGCCTTCGGGTTGAATGACGGAGGAGATGCCGATTTTTGACTGGCCGAAGATGGCCGCGATTTTTGCCAGCACGCCGGGCCGGTCAACCACGTCCAAGCGAACGAAGTACTGTGACATGACGTCGTCCATCGGTGCAACCGCGCCGGCGCATTCGTGGGGCACAAACGGCGGCACGCGATGTTCGGTGCCGAATTTCAAGTCGAGGGCCGCGTCCGCCAGATCGCTCAACACCGCGCTGGCGGTGGCGTCCTTGCCTGCGCCGCGTCCGTAAAAGAGTGTGTCGCCGACGATGTCACCGCGGACGAACACAGCATTGAAAACATGGTTCACGCCCGCCAAAACATGGGCGTTCGGAATCAGGGTTGGATATACCGAAACCTGCACGCGGCAGCCACCTTCCAGTTTTTTAATGATGCCGAGCAACTTGATCGTGTAACCAAGTTCATTGGCGAATTTAATGTCCAGGGCGGAAACATGGCGGATGCCTTCTACATGAATTTTCCTTGGATTCACCCAGAAGCCGTGCGCCAGCGAGGCGAGGATGCCGATTTTGTGCTGGGCGTCCCAGCCATCGATGTCGAGGTCCGGCGGGGTTTCGGCGTAACCCTGCTGCTGCGCGTCGGCGAGCACCGTGTCGAAGTCCGCGCCTTCGATTTTCATCCGGGTGAGGATGTAATTGCAGGTGCCGTTGACGATGCCGTACAGCGCGGTGATGCGGTTGCCGACGAAACCTTCGCGCAGCGATTTGATGATGGGAATGCCGCCACAAACGCTGGCTTCGTAATAGAGGTTCGCGCCGTATTTTTCCGCCGCGGCAAAAAGCTCCTCGCCGTGCGCGGAGAGCAGCGCCTTGTTCGCCGTGATGACCGGCTTGCCGAGTTGGAGCGCGGACAGAATGATTTCACGGGCCAGGGTCGTGCCGCCGACGAGTTCCGCAACGATGTGCACCTTCGGATCATTGACCACTTCCTTCCAATCCGTCGTCATCAACGAACGCGAAATGGGATACGGTCGCGGTTCGTCAAACGCCTTGACCGCGACTTTGCGGAGGGCGACCCTGACCCCGATGCGCGAGGCCATCAGGCCGCCGTTGAGCTGGAGCGCGTGAAACACGCCGCTGCCCACGGTGCCGCCGCCAATCATGCCAAGGTTTACCTGCTGCATAGGAGCGCACAGCTTGCCGCGAAACGAAACGGGGAACAATCCATTTTTGAAGGCGACGCACTGAGAGCGCCTTCCGCCCGAACCCGGGCGCAACGGCCTTAAATCACGTAATCACTGGCATCTTTGGGGCCGCTGGAATCGCCGTCCAACGGGCGGTCGTAAAACAGGCGGACCTCGGCCTTTTGCGGCAACAGTTCCCGGGCGCGCACCAGGGCGCGCTTGGTCGCAATCGTGGGATTGATTTCTGCCGGAAAGATGTTTTCCTCGCCGATTTTTTTCAATAAACCGCTGTTGCGCAGGACGCGGGTGACATCGGGGCTGCTGCCGCTGATGAGCAGGTAGCGGCCGGTTTTGCGCAGGTAATCGTGAAGCGATTCCAGCGCCATGACGCTGGTGGCGTCCAGATGCCGCGCATTTTTCATGCGGAGAATGAACACGCGGATGTTTTCGTCCTCGGCCTGGCGGCGGACCTGGTCCTGAAACAGGTCGGCCGCGCCGAAAAACAGTTCGCCTTCAACGTGGATGATGGAAATCTGGGGATTGGTCCGCTGTTTCCGGTCACGCAATTCGGCCAGTTGTCCGCTTTCCGTGAAGGTATATTCCACGAGCGACGGCGTGCTGGTTTTTTGCAGAAACAATGCCAGTGCCACTCCGATGCCTACGTAAATGGCGGTGTCGAGCCTCAAAAACAGCGCAGCCCCGAGCGTGGCAAAAAACACCACGGCATCCGAATGGGTGGAACGGGTCGAGACACGGATTTGGGACCGGTTGATCAAACGATAACCGATCCGCATAAGCTGGGCGGCCAGGGCCGGCACGGGGATATAGTTAAAGACCGGAGTCAGGAACAACAGGATCAGCAAAACGGCGCCGCTGCTGAGCATGGAGGAAACCTGCGAAACGGCGCCACTCTGATAATTGACCGCCGAACGGGTGAAGGATGAGGAACCGGGCGTCACACCGAACAATCCCGCCGCGATATTGCCCGCGCCCATGCCCAGGAGTTCCTGGTTGGGATCCAGGCGCTGCCCGCTTCGGGCGGCCAGCGTTTTGGTAATGGCCGTGGCCTCGAGCATTCCGATGATGGCGATGGCGACGGCGCTGCCGGCCAACTGGCGAACGATCGGCAGTTGATCCTGCAAGGACGGAAGATGCGTGAGCGTGGGCAACGCCGCGGTCAAGGCACCCTCATCCTTGACCAGATGGAATGGGATTTCGGGATGAAAATAAGCGAAAACCCGTGCGGCAATCGCCAAAAATGCCAGCCCCAGCAGCGCTTCCGGCCAGGCCGGTCGCCAGCGTTTGACGCCTTCAAAAATGGCCAGCGTCAGCAGAACAATGCCGATGGACCACCAGGAAAAATTGCCCAAGCCGATGGCCACGCCCACGCCGGTGAGCGTGGTCAGGAAATCTTCACCCGCCGGGCTTTGAAAACCCATGCCGTTGTGTAGCTGGCTGAAAATCAACAACACGCCAATGGCAGTCGTATAGCCCACCACCACCGACCGGGAGATGAATTTCGTCACCTCGCCAAAATTGAACAGGCCGGCGACAAACTGAACGACGCCGATCATAAACGCCAGGTAGGCGGCCAATTGCAGCGGGTGCAGACCCAGGTCGGTATTGGCCACCAGTGTGGCCGCCGTGATGAGACAAACCGAGGTCGTTGGTCCAAACACGTGATGGTGTGATGAAAAAAACAGCGCGCTGACAAAGCCACCCACCACCACGGAAAGAATCACCGGCGTCGGCGGCAACCCCAGGATCAGCGCGAAACCAATCGCCTGGGGAATGGAAACCAGCGTCAACGTCGCGCCGGCGATCAAATCATGTCGTAACTTGTCCCACGAATAGCCCCTCAGTTCGTTGACAAAGGGAAAACGAATTCGGGGTGGGGACCACTGCCACCCGGCAATGATGTTTCCAGGCTGGAAGAGGCGGTTCATCGCGAATGGCCACGGCGAAACGGGCAAAATCCATCCTCTGTCTTTAAAGCGAAACCGATTTGAAATCGTTGCTTAAGCACATTGCTAGATTAAATCGCGCCCTCGCGAAAGCAACGGGAACTTGTCACCGGAATTTCCACGCTACCAACTCACCGGCACGGTCATTTTTTTGCCGAATCGATTCTGGTAATGAAGCTGCCGGTGCTGCCGGCCGTATTCGTGGACGAGCTTGGTCAACTTCACATCGTAGCAGCAGTACTCCGCGATTTCCGCCAGTCTGCCGTCCTTGAACCAACGAATGGCCTGCAGGCCCTCCGCGGTCTTCTCCACGCCGAATGTCGCGGTCGCGATTGAGTCCAGGGAAAGCCGGTGCTGTAATTGGTTCTGCAACTCCACCATCATGTCCAACGTCGGCAACTGGCGCAGATCGTACGCGGTGTAGCCATGCAGCACCTCGTAATCAAAACGCAAAATGTTGAATCCCACCACCAGGTCGGCGCGTTGCAGGTCCGTGATCAGGTCGTTTACCTCTTTTTCGCCATAAACGGTGTAATCGCCGCGCGCAGTGCTGAACGTCACGCCAATGCTCAGGCCCATTTTGGCGATGTGGTTCCAGCCACCCACTTCATCAGCGGACTTTTGCGTTTCCAGATCGAAATAGACAATGTTTTTCGGCACAGCCTGCAAATTTACGATTTCCGATTCACGATTTACGAGCTTTTTCACGATTCATGGAGGTCGCGTCAATCGTAAATCGCCAATCGTAAATCAGAATAACTTTGGACTTTGAACTTCAAACTTTGGACTTATATTGCGCCCATGTCGTTGACCCCTTCAACCATGTTGCCGCTCGGCACGACGGCGCCCGATTTCAAACTGCCGGACACGGACGGGAAAACCGTTTCACTCGCGGATTTCAAGGACAAGCCGGCGCTGCTGGTGCTGTTCATCTGCAACCATTGTCCTTACGTGAAACATATCCGCACCGGTCTGGCGCAACTGGCACGCGACTATCTGCCAAAGCACGTGGCCATCGTGGGCATCAATTCAAACGACGTGGCCAATTATCCCGAAGACAGCCCGGCCAAGATGAAGGCGGAAGCGAAATCCGCAGGCTACACGTTCCCGTATCTTTACGACGAATCCCAAGCCGTTGCCAAGGCTTATCGCGCCGCCTGCACGCCGGACCTCTACCTCTTCGACAGGAACCACCGGCTGGTCTATCGCGGCCAGTTCGATGACAGCCGTCCGGGTAATGGGCTGCCGGTGACGGGAAAGGATTTGCGGGTTGCGCTCGACGCCGTGCTGGCCGGCAAACCCGTGCCGCCAAACCAAAAAGCCAGCATCGGCTGCAACATCAAGTGGAAAGCCGGCAACGAACCGGATTATTTTTAGCCACGGATTACACGGATTTTCACAGATTTAAAAACAGGAAACTGTTCCGTGTTAATTCGTGAAATTCATGTCCTATTTTTTCGGCAACTTTTCCTCAACGATTTCGCAGAGCACGTGCATGAGCAACTTGTGCGCTTCCTGAATCCGCGCCGTTTTGTCGCCCGGTACCAGCAGATCCAGGGTTGCCACGCCTTTGGTGAACCCCCCGTCACGTCCCAAAAAGCAAATGCTCTCAAGACCGATGCGTCTAGCCTCCTCCAGCGCGCGCAGTACGTTTTTGGATTTGCCGCTGGTCGTCAGGGCAATCAGCACGTCGCCTTTTTCACCAAGACCCCAAACCTGGCGCGCAAAAATTTCGTCGGCATGATAATCATTGCAAACGGCCGTCATAAACTCGCCGCCGGCAGTCAGGGAAATGGCCGGATACGGCCGGCGATCGTCGCGAAAACGGCAAAGGAACTCGGAGGCCAGATGCGTGGCGTCGGAGGCGCTGCCGCCGTTGCCGCACGTGAACAGCTTGTGGCTGGAAGTCAGACAACGCAGCACCATCTGCGCCGCGCGGTTCAACGGCTCTTCGAGCGCGGGCAGACCCCGCAGGGTCGCCGCGGATTCTTCAATGGCGCGTTGTAATTGTGTCATGCGCGCAGCTTAATTGTTGGCCGTTGAAAGAAAAGGCGAAATGGAGTATCGCTCGGGTATGCCTGACCAAAGCCATCGTGGCAGATTGGCGTTCACCTTGGTTGAATTGCTGGCAGTCATCGCCATTATTGGAATTCTGGCCGCGCTTTTGCTTATGGCAGTTTCTCAAGCCAAAGCGAGAGCACAACGAACCCAATGCGCCAACAACTTGCATCAGTTGGGAATTGGATTGCAGGCATTCGTTGGGGACAATGGCGCTTATCCTTTGTATTCCAATCCTAATTATTATCGCGGCGCTTACCCTGAGTACAAAGTGATGTGGGTGACTGCCTTGCAGTACACCGAACTTTCGGTGCCGGGAAATTCCACGAACCATGTTCTCTTCCACACGTGGTCGAGTGAGGGCGTTTGGAAATGCCCCGCTGGAAACAAGCCACCTGACTGGCCTCAAAACCAGGGATATGAGGGTTATGGTTACAACGCTTATGGTATGAGTGCGCGAACTGACACCAATTCACTTGGGCTTGGTGGACGTCATGTTTGGGATCCTCCACGCGTACCAGCACCGCCGATAAGTGAATCAGAGGTTGTCAATCCAAGCGAGATGATGGCAATTGGCGACGGCTTCATAGGAGGCAATGGCATTATAAAAGATGGAGTCTGGCTTTTCGAACGGACTTACGACGTGACAAATTTTTTGGGCAGCACCCAAAGAGCTTACGCCCGTCATCAGGGCAAGGCCAACGTGGTATTTTGCGACGGCCACGTCGAATCGCCGGCGTTAAAATTTCTTTTTGAAGACACCAGCGATGCCGCCTTGGTCCGCTGGAACCGCGATCTTCTGCCACATCGCGAAAAATTGTCGCCGTAAAATGAACAGAAGGTAACGAAGGAACCAAGAGCCTTTGTTACCTTCGTTTGCTTCTGTTAAAGTAAAGCCGGCTTGTATTTCTGCAGCAAAAAGCTATCTTTGGCACATGCCAATATACGAGTTTCATTGCGAAAAATGCGAGCGCGACAGCGAAATCCTTGTGCGTTCCAGCGATTGGCAGGGCACAACCTGTCCGCATTGCGGTTCCCGGAAACTGTCCAAGAAATTTTCCACTTTCGCCGCTGCCGGCGCCGGCGATCGTTCCACACCGTCGTCCGGGAACGGGAACGGCGGGGGCGGCTGTTGCGGCGGGCATTGCCACGGACATTGAATTATTTGGGAGGGTCGGCATGTTGCCGACCCATTATTTATTCAGGGACGGCGACACGCCGTCCCTCCCACAAATTTCCCGCGCGTTGATCTGGGTCAAATCTTCCACCGCCCAATCCGGTTGATGCTTCTTGAGTTCATCCAGCTTGGCGCCGCCGGTGGCCACGGCCAGTATTTTTGCACCAATAAATCGCCCGCAACGAATGTCATGCGGCGTGTCGCCGACCACCATGACTTCCCCACCGCCCAGTTGCCGGCCGAGCAAGCGGCTGCCGCGCGCCAGCGCGGCCACGGCAATTTGATTCCGGTCTTCATGATCGTCGGCAAAGGCGCCGGTCTCAAAAACCTCCCACAGATCATAGCGGCGCAATTTGATCTCTGCACCGAGGCGGATGTTCCCGGTGAGCAGACCGAGTGCCGGCGGATTGGGCAAGGCCAGCAAATCATCAATAAATCTCTGCACCCCGCGACAGGCGCCGCCGTGGTTTTGCGCCACGGTTTGATCCAGCCAGAAGACATAACGATCGAAGAATCGCCGGAAATTTTCCGGCGTGGCGGCAATCTGGTGCAGGCCAAAAAATTCGCGCACCAGATTCACATCCGTTCGCCCGGCAAAATTGATTTTTTCAACGCCGTCGTGGGCGTTGAATTCAGTGGCGAACGTTTTGGCAAACGCCTTGATGCCCGCGCCGCCGGTGTGGACGAGCGTGCCGTCAATGTCGAACAATACGAGTTGCACCATGCACCGGGAGGTTAATCATTGTCGCGACGGCCGGCAACGCGGATGTCGAAGGTCAATAAGTTTGTATTGACTTAAAATATTATTTTATTTTAAAAAACTAATCAATTTGGAAACGTTGGATGTCGAATTATGCCGCGAACCCGGGCATTGACCCTCATCGAACTATTGGTGGTGATGGCAATTATCGCCATCCTGGCTGCGTTGTTGTTGCCCGTCGTCAGCCACGTCAAAGCCCGGGCCCAAGCCATCGAGTGCCGGAACAATCTCGGACAGTGGGGGAAGGCGACGCAACTTTACGCAGCAGACAATGACGACCATCTGCCGAAGAATGGTTCATCTGGAGGTGCTTGGTGGACTAATGGTGGCTGGTATGTTGATCTGCCCAAGGAACTCGGTTTAGCGCCATATAGTGATATGCCATGGCGCACAAATGCAAACGCCCCGCTGGGACATTCTATCTGGATTTGCCCAGCTAATTCCCATCGTTGCGATATCAGCAGCAGCACCAACAATCTTTTCCACTATTGCCTTAATAGAAACGTGAACGGCACAGGCACAGGCAATCAAGTAAGACTTGTCTCCATTCCAAACCCTTCGGTTACAGTCTGGTTGTTTGACAATGGTGGGATTGGTCCGGTTGCAGAATGGAACAACGTCCACTCCAATCTGCACAGTCACGGCGCGCAGTTTACCTTTCTCGACGGCCACGCCGCGTGGTTCAAAAACACGGAGTATTGGAATCCCAAAACGAAAAAGGGTCTCACCAACAATCCGAAGCTGATTTGGATTCCCTGAAGCGCGCTCAGGGCTGGCGCTGAACCCGAAAGTATTTTATGCCGTCCGGCAAATTAGTGGTGAAGATGAAATTGTCGCTGCTCGCGACCAGGTTGACGGCCCACGGCGTCCATGCCGTCAGATTTGACGAGACTTCAATGTTATAGATGCAGTTGCTGGTTGATTCCCATTTGAGTGAAACGGAAGGAGGCGCCACGCTGATGGCAAGCAGCCGGAAGGGCACGTTAAACGGATTGGCAAAAACCATGAACACCGGCAAATGGTCGGAAGCGATCTGGTCATCGTCGCTATACAGGTTGGCGGGCGGCGGGGTCAATAAATCCGTGCGGAACACCTGGCCGCCGACGATGTTTGAGCCCAGCGCCGCACAGGGCAGGATGTAATCATAACGCATGGTGGGACCGGAGTTGGTGTCCTGAATGGACCAGGTCAGTTCGCTGCCGGTGAGCGGATTGACCGGCGTCGTCATCCGCAATCCGGTCGGCGCGCTGATCAGGCGCTGGATGGACTGCGGGTTGCTCGCGGGCGGCCGGAGCATGTCTTCGTTCATGTCTCCGCTCAAGACAAAGGGTTCCTGACCGCGGGCCGGCAGATAAACCGTGGCAAAATAATTGGAAACGGCGCCTGCCTCCGCCGCGCGTTTGGCCGCCGAATCGGCATCCGGACCCGATTTTAAATGGACCGCGAACACATGCAACGGTTGTGGCAGGCCGGGCACGGAAATTTCCGCCTCGAACAAATCGCGGGTAAAATAGGGGGCCGGGTTGGTTTTGGTATAGCCAAACGGAGCCAGTTCGGCGCCATGCAGCCAACTGCGCGACGCGATAATGGGATAACGGCTGAGGATGACGTTGCGGATAAAACCGTCGTCCATGGAATTGGTGGCCAGATAGTAACCCGGCCGGAAGGCCGTGACAAAGTCCGCCATCTGCGCCGTGCAATTGTTGGTGACCGGGATTTCGTTAAAGGTGATGATGTCCGGGTCGAGGTATTGCATCTGGCGGCCGATGGCCTGCACGTGCCACATATTTGTGCTCCAGTTGGTCAGGCCATTGCCATGCAGGTTGTAGGTCAGATACGAAAACAGCGGCGCGGCGGCGCGCCAGACACTCAAGGCCGCCGGGCCGCTGAGGGCCGAACCGGCGGCGTTGGTCACGGAGACAGTATAAAAACCGGCCTGGGCGAAAGTTACTCCGGTCAGGGTGAGATTGGAATTCACCTCCCCGGGCAGGTTGGTGCCGTGAAGCCCGGCATCCGATGTCGGGGTGAACTGCCACTGATACGCCAACGGCGGCGTGCCGGTGGCCGTCACACGGAAAACAACATCGGCACCGTTCGTGACGGTTTGATACTGTGGTCCAGAGATGATGGCCGGCGACCGGGGGGCCGACCCGCCGCCGGTGACCTCGGCGAAGGTGGTGCCGATTTTCAAATTATCCACGCTCAACGCGCCTTCCCCGGTATTTTCCCGAAACGCATAGCCGGCCACGGCAAAAGTCGAAACTCCTTCACTGGTCGAAATGCCGGCATCGGTTTCCGCATCCGGATTGATCCATAGCGTGCCGACCGAATTGCTGTTCACCAGGCGGGTCAGCACGAGGTAATCCGTATTAAGGCTCAAATCCACGGGGTTGGTCACACTGATGACCGAGCCGCTCGTGGAGGATATTCCCAGCCGGAATTTGTCGGGCGCCGCCCCCCCCGCCAATGCCCAGATGCGCGCCCGAAAACCGGCGCTCGCATCCTTGAAATGGGCGAAATAAGCGCCCCCGGCATTTGGCAGCGTGGTGAATCTAACCGTAAAACCGGCATAGAATACATTGGTGACACCGGAAGCAGGGTACGGCTGCCCCGCCAGCAGCGCGGTGGACATCCTCGGTGCAGGCCTCGCTCAACCACACGCGCCCTGACGCCACCACGACCTCGCCGGTAACGGAACCGCTGTGGTGCCATCCACAGATTAGTGCTCACCGTCACCAGCGCGCCGTCGGGATAATCGAAGGAGTCGCTGAAAAGCAGGGGCGCTTCCGCCTTGATGGCGAAAAATATGAATCCGGCCAGTCCTAAGGCTGCGATCTTCACGATGATTATGGACCATCATCCCAGATCGTGACCCGATGTAAACCGTCAGCGTTTAGTTATAAATTCCGGTTGGAAATATTTCTGGCGGACTAATGCATCCGCCCGCTGGCGCAACGGCCCGTCGGGCTCAAAATCCGACCATTGGGTCTTCCAGGCAATCTGCCCGACATCGCACATCGCCCGCTGCCAGACGGCCCGGGCCAGCGGCAGCGGTGGCTGCACCGAACCCTGGATCAACAATCCCAATTTATTGCGTCGCTGTGCCGCACCGGCAATTTTTTTGCCGTGCCAGAGCAGGTCGGATTTTTCGCAACCGACAAAACATTGGCCCGGCCCGGCCCGGTGGGATTTCGGGGCGAGTTCGGTGGCAACGTCCATTCTGGCGAATGCCGATTGAATCCACTCGTGGACCCGTCGGTAACTTTCCTCGGCCTTGAACGAGTGCCATTCGTGACCTGGTGGAAACACGAGACTGTAGGTCCAATCTGCATCGTGCGGCACGATGCCACCGCCGGTGGGCCGGCGGATGAGCGGTCGCAGCGACGTCGCGCGTTCCACCTCGGCATATTTCTGGAAATAGCCGAAGGTTGCCGCCGGCGCCGTCCAACCGTAAAAACGCAAAACCGGTGTTTGCAAACGCGGCATCGCTTCCAGCAACGCTTCGTCCAGCGCCATGTTGAACGCCGGGTTGCCGGGGCCGGAATTGAGAAGCAGAAAAGAACATTCAACATTCAACATCGAACGCTCAACATCCAACGGCAGCGCACCATCCAAGGACTTGGACGTTGAAGGTTGAAGGTTGAAAGTTGAATGTTTTTTCATCATTTTTTTACGCCCACTTGCGGACACAATTTAAGAATTTCGCAATTCAGGCAATCCGGCTTGCGGGCGGCGCAACGGCGGCGGCCGTGCCAGATAAGCCAATGACTGAACAACGTCCATTGCTGTTGCGGCACGAGCAACATCAAGTCCCGCTCAATTTTCTCCGGCGTCTCCTGCCTCGTCAACCCGAGCCGATGCGACAATCGCGCCACGTGCGTGTCCACGACCACGCCAACATTAATGCCGAACGCGTTCCCTAAAACAACATTGGCCGTCTTGCGCCCGACACCATCCAACTGCGTCAACTCTGCCATCGTCCGGGGAACCTCCCCGCCATAAAGTTCGACCAGTTTGCGACAGCACGCCTGGATGTTTTTCGCCTTGTTCCGAAAAAAACCCGTGGTCTTGATGGCTTGTTCCAGTTCGGCGAGTGGCGCATTTGCGTAGCCGGCCGCCGTGCGATATTTTTTGAACAAATCCGTCGTGACGATGTTGACGCGTTTGTCGGTGCATTGCGCTGAAAGGATGGTAGCAACAAGCAACTGGAGGGGGTCGGCGTGATTCAACTCGCAGTGCGCTTCGGGATAAGCCCGGTCGAGCGCCGCGATGATTTTCTTCAAGCGTACGGTTTTGGCCTGGGATGCTTCGCGTGGCATTTACGCCGGGAATTAAACAACACAGAAACAAAGAAACGAAGAAAACTTTGCCACCCTGCACCTTGGCACATGAAAATCAGGCCAATTCCGCTTGCTCAATTTCTTTCGGCGGCGAGGACAGCGGCGTGCCATCTTCCGCTTCGGGATATTCAAAAACCTTCCCTTCATAATTACGGATGAGCACGCGTCCCGCGTTGCGGCAAAGGACGTATTCAGGGTTGATGGGCACCTTGCCGCCGCCGCCGGGCGCGTCAATCACGTATTGCGGCACGGCATAACCGGTCGTGTGACCGCGCAGTTGCTCCATGATTTCCAAACCCTTGCTGACGCTGGCCCGCAGGTGCGCCGAGCCCGAAATCAAATCGCATTGGTACAAATAATATGGCTTCACGCGACACACGAGCAGCTTTTGAACGAGCGCGGTCATCACCGTCGCGTCGTCGTTGACGTGTTTGAGCAGCACGGACTGGTTGCCGAGGGGAATGCCGGCGTCGGCCAGGCGGCCGACTGCGTCGCGGACCTCAGTCGTTAATTCACGCGGATGGTTCGAATGAATGCTCACGAACAGAGGATGGAACCTTTTCAGCATGGCGCAGAGTTCGGGCGTAATGCGCTGGGGCAGGAACGTGGGGATGCGCGAACCGATCCGCAGGAATTCCACATGCGGAATCGCCCGCAACCGGCCCAAAAGACTTTCCAGTTTATCATCACCCAACAACAACGGGTCGCCGCCGCTCAACAACACGTCGCGGATTTCGGGGTGCTGCGCGATGTATTCGATTTGCCGGTCAAATTCCGGGTGGAAATCGTAGCCGCTGGCGTTGCTGACCAGTCGCGAACGCGTGCAGTAGCGGCAATACGCCGCGCACCGGTCGGTCACCAAAAACAGCACGCGGTCGGGATAACGGTGCACCAGCCCGGGGACGGGCGAATGCGAATCCTCGCCGCACGGGTCGCTCATCTCCCACGTTGCGGTGTGGGTTTCCTCGACGCGCGGAATGACCTGTCGCCGGATGGGACAATGCTCGTCCGCGGGGTCAATGAGATTAAAAAAATACGGTGTGATGGCCAGCGCGAGCTTGTGGTTTGCGAGTTTCGCGCCGGCGAATTCCTCCGGCGTGAGCGTGGGCATCAGCCGGTGCAATTGCTCCGGCGTGGTGATGCGGTGTTTGAGCTGCCAGCGCCAGTCGTTCCAATCGGCGTCCGAAATGTCATGCCAGAAACCACGGCCGGCGGAGTGAAATTCCTTCAAAGCCCGAAGACGATGACCCGATGGCGGCTCCTCGCCATTCGCCGATAAACTGGTATCCTTCATTTTTTCAATGCGAACTATATGTTGGAATCGCGCCCTGTCAAGTTGACCATTTCCCTGCCGCCCGCGTTCAAGCCGGGCCGGTTACGGCCGCCAGATATCCGGTTTGATGGAGGATTCGACGATGCGTCTTTGCGCGTCGAGGGCATCCAATTTTTCCAGGGTATCACTGGTGCCGACCCGGGAAGGGGCCGCGGCCCATGACTGCCGGCCAAACGGCGCGGTGGGAGCGGCGCCACGGCGCTGGCCGAGGTAGTCGGCCAGGGTGGCGTGGTAGGCGGCGGCCAGATAAACCAACGGCTGGGACAGGCGGAGTTGCGCCAGTTCCAGGTCCCGCAACCTGGTCTGGAGAATGGCCGTTTGCCGCGCGGAATCGAAATTGCGGATCACGGCCTGCAGCGAAACTTCCGCGTGCACCGGCAGGGCATTCGACGCGGTGCGGAAATCAACCGCCACACTCAAAATCTGGTCGAGCTGGTCGCGGCTGACCGCCGGCGTCCACACCGGGCCCGGGCTGTGCGCAACAAAACTGATCACCTGCAACGACCACCACTTTTCCACGTCGAGCGGTTGCGCAAAATCATCGTGGAACGCATATTGAAAGGCCGTCTGCCAGTTTAAATAATTTGGCGACGCCTGCAACATCGCCCGCAAATGCGCCGGACCATCAGCCCTTTTCAACAGATCGTTTATGAACAACTGCGCGCTGGCGCGGTACACGCCGTCATCGGCGCCGGACACCTGGGCATCCGTCGGCCAGCTTAATTCCTCAAATGTCAGCGCCGGGTGATCGCGCAACACGCGCCGCGCATCGGCCAGCGGGTCGATGCCGCGCTGACTCGCGTCGGTCCAGCTCTCCCAAAGCCCGTTCACCATCTTGCCTGGAGAGGACAGAACCATGGCGACCGTGCCGGTCGCGAGCAACTGTTGTGACAAACCATCGGTCAGCCAGGCGGGAATCTCCGCCGGACGCGCCCCGGCACCACGATTGGCAAATTCGAGCAACGTCACCCCGGTCAAGGCGCGCAGGAACCGGGTGCGCGGCAAAATATCCGGCAGCGCGACGCGATATTGCCAGCCGTCGGCGAAATGTTCGGAAAGGACGGTGACATCTTCATCCAGTGACCGGGCAGGATGCAACGCGAGAAAGATTTTTCCACGCCACGGCACCGTCGAATCGACGCCGAGCGTGCGCCACAGCGTTTGTTTGATGCGCTCGGCGGAGACAGCCAGGAGCGCCGGTTCAAGCTGGACAAAATCGCCATTGGCCGGAACCGCGGGTGTGGTGGCGAGTGACGATGCCTGCCGGTCGCCGGCCACAATAAACTGGCCGGAAACACTCCGCGTCAAATCCGTATCCGGCAACGGCAGTTGGGCAAACACGTTTCCACAGAAAACGCTGAATAAAACGGCGGCGCAACCGGGGTCGCGCAGGCAACGCTTATGGAACATGGTCAGGCCTTCGCCGATGTCGGCTTGGCAGGTTTGCGGTCGGGCTTGGCGGAAGGTTTGGCATCAGCCCCGGCCAGTTTGGCCGGTGGGGAATCCTTTTTAGCCGCCTGTTTATACTTCTCGCTGCGATAGTCGGTAATATAAAAGCCGCTGCCTTTGAACAGGAGACCGCCTCCGGCGCTGATCTTGCGTTTTACCCGGCCACGGCCCCATTTTTTTTGCGGGCACAGATCCTTCGGACACACCGCCAACGGCTTGGCGGACATGGGCTGAAGCGTCTCAAACTCGTGCCTACATTTTTCGCAGAGATATTCGTACGTGGGCATGGATAATTAACACACCACCCATTCGAAAGTCCATCAGGGCGACGAGCTGTTGGTCGTGGCCGGCGCATTGGTCATCGTCGGAACAACCTGTACCGAACCATCAGAGCTGACTTCAACATTCAAATCATAGTGTGCCGGTCCCACGACCCGGTTGGTCACAGGTCCGTGGGCCATGAGCAACTGGGCGCCCTTGTGCTGTTGGCCGGGATCGGTGCCTTCGCGCATCCATTTCAACCGCTGCACAATGAGCAAATCATCCCGCAGTTTCCGGACCTGGGCCCGGACCTGGCTCAGGTTGTTAAATTTGCGCTCCAGCTCGGCCTTTTCAGCCACCTGCCGCTTTAATTCGCCCTCGAGAAACACATCATTCGTTTCTGATTCAACCAGTTTCATCTGGGTGTCGGCAATTTGCGTGCACAAATTGTCAATGGTGTTGGTCATTTCCACAACCTGTTGATCCAGCGCCTGATTCTGCGCCTCCAAATCGGTGATTTGATCCTGCGCCGTTTTGAGCGCGGCGGTGGTTTTGGAAAGGGAAGCGGAAGTGGTGACGTACTGGTTGCTGAGTATGGTCAACGTCTGCCGCGTGGCGTCCAGGTCATTGGTCAGCATGAGATTGACCTGGCGCAATTCATCGAGATTGGCGCTGGCCGTGGTCAATTGATTGGAAAAATCGAGAATCGTGTCAACGTCCTTTTTCTGCCGGGTATCCGCGCGCTTTTTCTCCGTCATCAAAGCCACGACCATCCCCAAGCAAACCACGACGAGAATGACTATGCCCAACTGTGTTCTCATAACGCTTCCCAACATGGAGCGGCTCGACGGATTTGGCAAGCGCGGTTCAACCGCCCGTTACTTTCCACCATCGGGCGCCGCCGCCGCGTTGGTACCGGCCCCGGACTCGCTGGCCTGCTCCAAGGCCTTCAAATCCGGGTCAAGAATTTCCACCCCGGCTTGTTTTTTCAAACCAGCCAGATAGGCAGGCGCCAGCTTGGCGGATTTTTGTTGGATGAGCGCCTTCTTCAAATTGTCGGTCACCGAGGCAAAATCCAGCGTTTTAGCCGGCAGCTTCTCCAGCAACTTAATGAGGTGATAGCCGCCGGTCGTGGCCACCACGTCGCTGATTTGATTGGTATTCAGTGAAAATGCCGCCGCCTCAAATTCCGGCAGCGTCTGGCCGCGGGCGATGGTGTATTCGCCACCCTTGTCCTTGGAGGTGGGGTCTTCGGAATATTGCGCCACCAGTTTTTTGAAATCCTCGCCGGCCCGGGCGCGCTTCAGGATGTCCTCGAGTTCCTTTTTCTTGGCGGCCTTGTTGTCATCCGACAATTCCGTACCCGTAATCGGATCGTGTATGCTTAAAAAGATCTGCTCGATATGAACCATTTCCGGCTGTTCAAACTCCGCCGGATGGTCGTCGTAAAATTGTTTGGCCTCGGCATCCGTCACGGTGACCTTCAATTCACGCACGAGCGTCGCCTGCGCGGTGCCCTCCTGCACCAGGCGCGTGCGCAACTGGTCCATGGACATGCCCAAGGCCATGAACTGGCGGTTTAATGCTTCCGGCGAGCCGGCACGCTCCAAAAGCGTCTTCATCTGCAAATCAGCCAGCCTGCCCCCTTCGGCCCGGTCGGCATCGGTGGCTTCCTGCAACAGAAGCTGAACCTGAACCAGGCGGTTGAGCATTTCTACTTCAATCACTTTCATCTGGTCCGGGGGGATGGGCTGGTTGCGCATGGCGGCAGCCGCCTTGATGCCGGTCATCACCTCGTCCAAATCGCTCTGCTTGATCTCAAACCCCTTGCCCCGGGCGATCACCGGATTGCCAAACAATGCCGTCATGGTGGCGTCCAGATTGACGTTGGTGTTCGCCGCGGCCGGCGTGGCGTCGGCCGGCACATTGGCCGTGGCTGCCTGGGCGGGCGGAAACGCCAGCAATAATGTGCCCAGCGCAATGGGAAAAATTATTTTCTCTTTTATGTTCATATTTCTTTGCTCTTCTTATCAACGGTTACAATTACAATTTTACCACTTTCACGTTGCTGATGTCAGTGTCTTTTTGAAGTTCTTCCAGCACCGCCGGCGGCGGGGCGCTGTCGAGGTTCAACACCGTCAACGCCAGCCCGCCCGCAGTGTCGCGCGTCAGGCTCATGTTGGCAATGTTCACTTTGTATTTTCCCAGCAGGGTGCCGAGATAACCGACGATGCCCGGCCGGTCCTTGTTGTTGAGCAGCAACAAGGTGCCGCTGGTCGGTATCTCCACCGGGGTGCTGTACAACCGCACGATGCGCGGGTTGTTGGGAGAACCGAAAAAGGTTCCGCCCGCCGAGATCAGTTTTTTTCCGTTGCCGAAAACCTGCACGTGCAACCATTCGTTGAAGGTGACCGGCTCATCGGACTTTTTCTCCTCGACGGTGATGCCGATGCTGGCAGCGGCGGCCCGGACGTTGACGTTGTTGACGTCCTTGATCGCGCTGCTGGCCAGAAAGCCCTGCAATACCGCCCGGGTGACCGGGTCCGTGTTCGGCAGTTCCCGCGCATGGCCGCCGTAAGTCACGTAGATGCGATCCGCGCTGGCGGGTGAAAGTTGCGCCAGCAATTTACCGAGCGCCTCGCCCAGCGGCAGATAAGGTTTCACCTGCTCATAGGTCTTGGCGTCGAGATACGGCAGGTTCACTGCGTTGCGCACCTCGCCGGTCAGCAGATAGGCCGTGACGACCTCGGCGACCTCGATGCCGCATTTTTCCTGCGCCTCCTGCGTGCTGGCGCCGAGGTGCGGTGTCAGAATCACATTCGGCTGCTTGCGGTACGGATGGTCGGCGGGGAGCGGTTCCACGGCAAAAACATCCAGCGCCGCGCCGGCCACCTTGCCGGATTCCAGCGCCGCCATCAGGTCGTTTTCCGAAATGATTTCACCGCGCGCGCAATTCACCAGACGCACGCCGGGTTTCATTTTGGTAAACGCGGCGGCATTCAGCATATGTTTGGTTTCCGGCGTGACCGGCATGTGAACCGTGATGAAATCCGCCACGCGATAAACGTCGTCTACGCTGTCGGCAAATTCCGCGCCGAGGGCCTTGGCCCGCTCCTCCGTCAGGTAGGGATCATAGGCGATGACCCGCATCCCAAAGACCAGCGCGCGTTTGGCGACTTCCGAGCCGATGCGGCCCATGCCCAGAATGCCGAGGGTTTTGCCGAGCAATTCCGTGCCCTGAAACAGCTTGCGGTCCCACTTGCCGGACGCCATGGACGTGTGCGCCTGCGGCACCTTGCGGGCGAGCGCCAGCAGCATGGCAAAACTGAGTTCGGCGGTGGTCACGGTATTGCCGCCGGGCGTGTTCATCACCACCACTCCGTGCTGCGTGGCCGCCTCCACGTCCACATTGTCGATCCCGACGCCCGCACGGCCAACCACGCGCAACTTCGGGGCGGCTTCGATGACTTTGCGGGTCACCTTGGTTTCGGAGCGAACCAGCAGGGCCACGGCGTCCGCCACGACCGGCAGCAATTCGGACTCGGGCAGCCGTTTGGGCAGGACAACGACTTCAAATTCAGGCCGCTGCTGGAGCAGCGCAATGCCTTTGGGTGAGATTGGGTCGCAGACGACAATTTTCATGTTAAAAAGGAACGCCAGTCTAGGTCATGCCCGCCGCGAGGTCAAATGACGAATCGCAAACAAAATTCGCTGTTCGTCCACCAAGAACCAGCTATGCTGCGCGGCAAAATGAGCAAATTGCTGCTGATCGATGATGAAGAGGACGTGCGGTATTCGTTCCAGCGGATCTTTGATTCGCCGGAAATCGAGCTGGCCACCGCTTCGAGCGGCGAGGAGGGGTTGAAGACCATTCCCAAATTCAAGCCCGACCTTGTGCTCATGGATGTGCGCATGGGCGGCATGAACGGCCTGGAAACCCTTCGCCGCATCCGCGCCGCCAATCCCAAGCAACTAGTCATCCTGATGACCGCCTATGGCACGACGCAAACCGCCATCGAGGCAATGAAGCTCGGGGCCTATGATTACCTGCTCAAGCCGTTCGACGTGCCGAAACTCAAGGAAATTGTCGGCAGCGCCTTGAAAGCCGCGCGCGACATGAAGCAGGTCGTTTCCTACGAGCCCCTGCTCGAATCCGAGGATTATGAACTCGGCATCGTCGGCCGCAGCGAGGCCATGCAGCAGGTCTTCAAACTCATCGGCCAGGTCGCCGCCAGCGACGCCACCGCGCTCATCACCGGCGAGAGCGGCACGGGCAAGGAACTCGTCGCCCGCGCGATTTATCATCACAGTGAACGCCACCAACAGCCATTTCTGGCCGTGAACTGCGCGGCGATCCCCGAGCAATTACTCGAAAGCGAACTTTTCGGCCACGAACGCGGCGCCTTCACCGGCGCCACCCTGCAGCGCATCGGCAAATTCGAGCAATGCAACAAAGGCACGATTTTCCTCGACGAAATCGGCGACATGACCCCGGCCACGCAGACGAAAATCCTGCGGGTGCTGCAGTCCGGCACCTTTGAGCGCGTGGGCGGCAACCAGCCCATCCAGGTGGACGTGCGCGTCATCGCCGCGACCAACAAGCCCCTTGAGGCCGCCGTCGCCAACAAACAATTCCGCGAAGACCTGTTCTACCGGCTGAACGTCGTGCGCATTCACATCGCCCCGTTGCGGGACCGGCGCGATGACATTCCATTGCTGGTGAACTATTTTCTGGAAAAAATTGCGCGTGAACAGCAGCGTCCGCCAAAATCCATTGCCACCAGCGTCATCCGGACGCTCGAAAAATATCATTGGCCGGGCAATGTGCGTGAACTGGAAAACGCCCTCCGCCGCGCGCACGTCATGGCCAAGAGCGACGCGATTCTGCAAAGCGACCTGCCCCCGGAAATTTCCGGTCAGGGTTCCGGCAGCGCCTCCATGCCACCCGCGATAGGCAAGGCGGGCGATGAGGCCACGACCGATGCCGCGGCCCTGGCCCGGCAACTGTTTCAATGGGCCAAACGCGATCCCAAATTGAAGGTCATTCCGGTTGTGGAACGCGAACTCGTCATCCAGGCGCTCAAGGAAACGAACAACAATCAGGTCCACGCGGCGAAACTCCTTGGCATCACGCGGGCGACGCTGCGCAAACGCATTGAAAAATTCGGCATCCAGCGCGAATTGAATGTGAAGTAGTTTCAATCCTTGCCGGATGACGACCGGTCATCGTCGTTGGTGAGGAGCAGGCGCCCGCAGTGAATTGGCCACGCGGCGAAAATGGTAGCCGAGGATGGCGAGTTCAATGGCGTGCGGAAACTGGCGCGGATGCCGGATGAGCGTGCCCCAGAACAGCCGCCAATACCCGACGCGCCCCCGGTGCCACACGCCCAGCACCCAGAAGGATTTCAGAAACGCAACGATATCGGCACGGGACAGGCGCAGGCGCGGCCCGGTCGGGCGGTGGCTCTTGAGAAACGTCCGGATGCGCTGGTAATAGTTGCGCGGCTCGTAAAGCTTCTTTACCAGTTCGCGGTAGCCGGATTGCAGGAAGTCACGGTTCAATTTGGGTTTGAAGTTCAGCGCGGCGTCGGTGTTGTTGCCGGTGCTTTCGGTCTCCAGCCGGCCCTCGCGTTTCAACCGTTGCCATAACTGCGTCTGCGGCAGCGCGTTCAGCAACCCCACCATGGCCGTCGCCACACCCGAACGCTGGATGAATTCGAACTGCCGCTTGAAGATGTCGTTCTGGTCGCTGTCGAAACCGACTATGAATCCGCCCATCACCTCCAGCCCGGCACGTTGCAGCGTCTGCACCGAGGCCACCAGGTCGCGGTTCCGGTTCTGGAGCTTGTGGCATTCCTCCAGCGACTCGACGGACGGAGTTTCAATGCCGACGAAAACTTTCTTAAAGCCGGCCTCCACCATCAGCGCGCACAATTCCGGGTCATCGGCGAGATTCATGGACGCCTCGGTGAGAAATCCGATGCGGGTCCGCGTGCGCCGCCGCCATTCGATCAACTCGCGTAACAGCGCCTTGGTCCGCGGTTTGTTGCCGATGAAATTGTCGTCCACGATGAAAACCATGTCCTTCCATCCGCGCCGGCACAGTCCGTCCAGTTCGGCGATCAATTGCGCCGGCGTTTTCATACGGGGCACGCGGCCGTTCATCACGATGATGTCGCAAAACTCGCAATCAAACGGGCAGCCGCGCGAGAACTGCACGGACATCGTCACGTAATGCCGCAGATGGATGAGGTCCCAGCGGGGCGCCGGCGTCTTGGTAATATCGGGCCGGCCGGTGGCGCGATAAATGGATTGCAACCGGCCGCTTTGCAGGTCGGCCACCACCTGCGGCATCACTTCCTCGGCCTCCCCCAGAACGAAGTGCTGAATCGCCGGGAACGTTTCGTGTCCGGTGGTGAACAGCGGTCCGCCCGCAATGACGGTTTTCCCCAGGGTGCCGCACCGCGCCACGATTTCGTGTACTGAATCCTTCTGCACGATCATGGCCCCAATCATCACATAATCGGCCCAAACCAGGTCCTCGTCCCGGAGTCGTTTCACGTTCAGGTCCACCAGCTTGAGTTCCCATTCCGGCGGCAGCATGGCCGCCACCGTCAGCAACCCCAGCGGCGCCATGGCCGCCTTTCGGGAAACAAAGCGCAGGGCATGCTTGAAACTCCAGAACGTGTCAGGCGTTTTCGGACTGACGAGAAGTATTTTCATTGACGGCAACGGCTCAGCCATCGTGAGCATAAGCCTGCCTGCGTTAATATGCCAGATCAATTATTTTATTTTACTCCACTCAACTCGACGCCGACGGGACAGTGATCCGAACCTTCGATTTCCGGCCGGATGAAGGCACGCTGGAGATGCGGTCGCAGGGATTGGGAGATGAGAAAATAGTCAATGCGCCAGCCGACGTTCCGGGAACGCGCCCCGCCCATCGGGCTCCACCAGGAGTAATGTCCCCCACCCTTCTCAAATTCACGGAACGTGTCGAGAAATCCGGCCTTTATGAAGGCGCTGAACCCGGCGCGTTCCTCGGGAGTAAACCCGTGGTTGTGGACATTGGCCTTGGGGTTGGCCAGATCGATTTCTGCGTGCGCCACGTTGAGGTCACCACAAATTATCACGGGCTTTTTCTTTTCCAGTTTTTTGAGATAACGGAGAAAATCAGCGTCCCAGCGCTGGCGATAGGTCAATCGGGAAAGGTCACGCTTGGAGTTGGGGACATAAACGTTCACCAGAAAAAAAGCGTCGAACTCGGCGGCAAGCACGCGGCCTTCCCGGTCGTGTTCAGCAATATTAATATGCGGCTCCACCTGGAGCGGACGCGTCCGGGTGAAAATGGCCGTGCCCGAGTAGCCCTTTCTTTCCGCGCTGTTCCAGAACGTGGTGTAGCCGGCCGGCCAGAGCTGCTCCACGTCGTTCGGACTGCATTTGGTTTCCTGCAGACAGAGCACGTCCGGCTGTTCCGCTGCGAGGTAATCGAGAAAATTTTTTCTCAGCACGGCGCGCAGGCCGTTCACGTTCCAGGAAACCAGTTTCACAACGGGAATTAAAAATGAAAAATGACCAATTCAAAATGAAAATCGGTCGAATCTGGCACCATGGATGCGCCGGTCTCTGACCCGGCACAAGGCGAGGGCATTTCCTAATGCGCCGGGTCGGAGACCGGCGTTCCGGCTTGGTGGAGGTTTCTTAATCTTAATCCTGCACTTAATCGTAATCGCCGAGGGATTAAGATTATGATGAAGAGCAAGATTATGTGGCAAGGCACGTTGACGCTCGCGGCAAACCCGGCTAGTTTGTTGCACGTCGAATGATTGCCAACACCGCCAACCCGACAGCTGCCACGCCGACCTTCCGAGTCGGTGACGAACGGCTGGTCAAGCTGACACCGAGCGCCGCGCAAAAAGTGTCAACCCTGCTGACGAAACAAGGCCGGCCGAACGGCGTCCTGCGCGTGGCGGTCCTGGGCGGCGGTTGCTCGGGGTTGCAATACAAGATGGATCTGCAGGACGCGCCGGCCAGCCGGGACATCCTGGTTGAATCCAGCGGGGTGCGCGTGGTGGTGGACCCCAAGAGCGCGTTGTACGTGACCGGCAGCGAACTGGATTACCTCGACACCCTCGACGGCGGGTTCAAGGTGAAAAACCCGAATGCGGCGACCACCTGCTCCTGCGGCGAAAGCTTCAGCGCGTGATTTTTCAGTGATTGGTTTTGAATTCTGAATTTTTAGTCCGGGGACCGCAGTTCGAGGCAACTGAAACCTCAAAATTAGGAATTAAAGACTGATGGACTATTTCGCCCTGCTCAACGAACCACGCCGGCCCTGGCTTGAACCGGAAACGTTAAGATCGAAATTTTTGGCGTTGGCGGCGGAGGCGCATCCCGACAAACAACGTGAGGCGGGCGAGACGGAAAAACTCAAGGCCAACCGGCGTTATGCGGAATTGAACACCGCCTACCATTGCCTCACCGAACCCAAATTGCGGGTTTTACATTTGCTCGAGCTGGAACTCGGCGTAAAACCCGGGGAGGTTCAGCAAATTCCGACCGCGCTGGCCGACTTATTCGCCGAAGTGGCGACGGTTTGCCGGAGCACCGACAATTTTCTTGCTGAAAAAAACCAGGTGACTTCACCGTTGTTGCAAGTCCAACTGTTTGAACGGGCACAGGAAAGGGTTGAGCGATTGCGCGCATTGCAAACCAGGCTGACCAGCCTTTACGACCAGCTGGTGGAAGAGTTGAAATCGCTCGACGCCTTGTGGACATCGAAATCGCAATCCGCCGAACGCAGGGCCTTGTTGAACCGGCTGGAGGAGCTTTATCGTTTGTTCGGCTATTTCAACCGCTGGAACAACCAGATTCAGGAACGAATCGTTCAATTGTCACTATGAAAAAAATGGTGCGTCTCGCTGTCTGCGTGTGGTTGACAACCGCAGGCGCGGCCGTGCCGGCCCAGGAAACCTGGCAGGGCGTGTTGGGCCGGATGCCACTGGGCATCCCGCAAAGCGGGATAACGGAATTGAACCGGACAAATTGCGTGCCGTTGATGTTGAATGCCTTTCAGTCAAACGCCGTCGTGAAGGCGCTGATTTTCATGCCGGGAGCAACGGATGAACTGTATTTTTTCCGCCGGGCGAACGCGAAGCTGACCAATGCCCATCCGACATTGCTGGATGCCGTCGTGGCGTTGACCAATCAAACCTACGTTCAAGCCACATTTCAGCCACCGTTGCTGCTGTTGCACACAACGGAAGACCCGCTGGATGCCATTGCGATGGTTAAAAATCAATCCACGGCAGCCAAACTGCGTAACGAAGCCATTCCTGACCGGATCATTTTTATTGACGCGGGCTGGGATGACGTGCGGGCGGTTGTGAACAAAAAAATGAGCGTTGGATTACGCCCTTTTTCGAACACACCGGACTCGTGGCATTTTTTCCGTCTTAATTTCGCGGCCTGCGGCGTCACTGAATGGGAAATGCTCGAAACCATCGCCTTGACGGACAAAACGAAATTTACCGTGCATTGGCTGACGGCGGGGTTTGAACTGGACCGGCGCAGCGGCGCCGTACCGGGAGCCGACAAACTCAGCGAGCCTTAAACCTCCGGCTGTAAAACCAAAATGCCCAGGGGTGGCAGGCGGAATACTGCCGAACAGGACTGATTATGGCACGGAATTTTTTCCGCGCTGACGCCGCCCAGATTTCCCTGGTTGCTTCCACCGTAAACCGCCGCATCACTGTTCAAAATTTCGCGCCATTTACCGGCGCGCGGCAGCCCGACGCGATATTTTTCCCGCAGCACCGGCGTCAGATTCAAAATGACGGCCAGCTGGTCGGAGCCGTCGGCCGTCTGGCGGACGAAGGAAAGAACGCTGTTATCGCGATCCGTGCAATCAATCCAGTAGAAGCCGCCGGGGTCGTAATCGGATTGCCACAGTCCGGGCGTGGCCAGGTAAAACTTGTTCAAATCGGCCACAAACTGTTGCAGGCCGCGATGATACGGACCGGCGTCGAGCAGCCACCAATCGAGCTGGCTGTTTTCATTCCATTCGGCGCGCTGGCCGAATTCGCCGCCCATGAACAAAAGTTTCTTGCCGGGAAACAGCCATTGATACGCGAGCAGGGCGCGGAGGTTGGCAAATTTTTGCCAGTCATCGCCCGGCATCCGGCCAATCAACGAACCCTTGCCGTGCACCACTTCATCGTGTGACAGGGGGAGGATGAAGTTCTCGTGATGGTGATACAGCATTGCGAACGTGAGATCGTTTTGATGATATTTCCGATGAATCGGTTCGCGGCTGAAATAGCCCAGCGTGTCGTGCATCCAGCCCATGTTCCACTTGAAGGAGAACCCGAGGCCGCCCAGATACGGCGGCCGGGTGACGAGCGGCCACGCGGTGGATTCCTCGGCAATGGTCATCAGCCCGGGAAACTCGGTGTGGGCAATGTGATTGAATTTTTTCAGGAACTCGATCGCCTCGATGTTTTCGCGCCCGCCGAACTGGTTGGGAATCCATTCACCCGGCTTGCGCGAGTAATCGAGATAAAGCATGGAGGCCACGGCGTCCACGCGCAGGCCGTCCACGTGAAAGCGGTGGCACCAGAACAGGGCGTTGGCGACCAGAAAATTGTTCACCTCATGGCGGCCGTAATTAAAGATGAGCGTGCCCCAGTCCTGATGTGCGCCCTTGCGCGGATCCTCATGCTCGTACAGGGCGGTGCCATCAAAGCGCGCCAGCGCCCAGTCGTCGCGCGGAAAATGCGCCGGCACCCAGTCAATGATGAGGCCAATGCCGGATTCATGCAGCGCGTTGACGAGAAACTGAAAATCGTCCGGTGTGCCAAAGCGGCTGGTCGGCGCGTAAAAGCCGGTCACCTGGTAACCCCACGACGGATAAAAAGCGTGTTCCGCCGGCGGCAACAATTCGACGTGGGTAAATCCCATGCGCAGGACATATTCCACCAGGGGCGCGGCGAGTTCGCGGTAGCTGAACGATTCTCCGATGCCCTTCTTCCGCCAAGAACCGGGATGCACTTCATAAATGCTCACCGGCGAGCGGAGTTCCGCATCGCGGGATTCGCGACGGCGTGTCATCCAGACATCGTCCGTCCACTCGAATTTTTCGTTGTTCCAGACGATGGCGGCGTTTTTCGGAGCCACCTCGAAGAAAAACCCGTAGGGGTCGGTTTTGAGTGAAATCTTCCCGTGGGCGTCGCGGATTTCAAACTTGTAATGGGCGCCTTCCCCGACACCGGGAACGAAGATTTCCCAGACGCCGGACGCACCGAGCAATCGCATGGGATGAAAGCGGCCATCCCAATGATTGAAATCGCCGACGACGCTGAGGCGCTGCGCATTCGGCGCCCAGACGGCAAAACTGACGCCGGGAACCCCGTCGATCGTGCGCAGTTGCGCACCGAGCTTCTCGTAAATGCGCCGCTCGTCACCTTTGCCAAACAGGAACAGGTCCGATTCACCCAGGGTCGGCAGAAAGGAAAACGCGTCGCGCGTCCGGCGCGGGTGCCCTTGGTGAGTGGTGATGACCAGATCGTAGGCATAGACCTTGTTCGCGGTCCGGGTGATACCTTCAAACAGTCCGGTTTCATGAACGCGTTTCAACTCGAATTTCGGCCTGTTCTTTTCGTGAACCGGCTGGATCTCGACCCGGGCGGCATCGGGCAGAAAGGCCCGAACAACCAATCCGGAACCATCACCGAGTGGATGCATGCCGAGCAGGGTGTGCGGCGACTGATGGATCAACTCAACCAGGCTTTGCAACTCTGCGGGCGTGAGAATCATGCGGGGCAGCCTAACACAGGGTTCTCAGATTGGAAATGTTCTTCGGCAGCATTGGACCACAAACTTCAACTTGTCTGCCCATCACCGCCGGAAGGGAAAACAGGCACCTGGCTGGGAAAGGGCGGACGGTGGCACGGCTCCAACCTCATTGATCATCTGAAGGATTTGTTCACGCGCCCGCCGGCAGCCAGGATAACCCGGATCAAAGAGTTCACACCAGCGGCGTGGCCCAGGTCAAAAGCGAAGGAGCAACTGGTCGCTCCGGCCGCTTGAATGGATCGGTTATTTTTTGGAATCACTCTTTGCATTCAACTTTGGTGCCGCGTCGGGGGTGCCCCGGCCGGAGTCAAATCTTCTCCCCGGCACCTTGCTCTTTTCAAAGAACGGCCAATCAGGGGGTCACCGTGGAAATCACCGCCACGGCAAACGGGGCCAGTGTCACCCGCGTTCCCGAAACCGTGCTGCTTTGCGCCGGATTTTCCCCGGTCGTGGGGTCAACCACGTCGATGCGTGCGCCCGATGCCTCAGCCGGGAGATTTACGCCGACCACTGCGTTCCGCTTGTTTATCAGGAGCAGTTTCCGTCCGGCGACGGTGCGATAGGCTTGGGCGGCGACATCCGGGTCGGTGACCCGGGTGGAGACCAGCACATCGCCGGGTCCGAAGTTATGTTTGAGCAGTTCCAGCACACGGAAACGCGCGTTCGGTTTGCCGGTTTTCCAGTTCACCATGCTCACGCTGGGGTATTGGGTCGGATAGCCGACCAGTTGCGACTCGCCGATATTCTCAATGCCCAGCTTGCTCAGTTCCGCATAAAGATACGCAAACATCGCGCCCGCCGCGTTCCAGTAAACGGGCAGGTTCTTCCAGCTTTCGTCAGGCGCAATGACCCCAAGTTCGTCAATGTCCGTTTGTGTGGCGGGGCTCAGCCGGAGGCGGATGCTCTCGATCTTGCGGACGGTATCGAGAAACGTGTCCGCCTGCTCACAGAAATGCCAGGCGTCGGGATTGGTGGCATTGGTTCCATTTCCGGGGTCCGCATAGAAATGATAGGAAATCATGTCCAGCGGAATGCCGGGCCGGTGATTTTTCGGATTGAGAAAATATTCGTAGTAATTAAGGCGGTTTGCGTAGGCCATGGCCAGCCCCACAAATCTCGTTTGCGGCGAGACCTTGTGGATCGCACTCACAATCGCATCGTAACGTTCCGTGTATTGTTGCGGTGTCGTATCATGCTCGGCTTCGGTCTCGTTCAGAACTTCCCACCATGGAATGTTATAATGGTGGCCCGAGTTGTGGCGCACCCCCAGCTCGTCGGTGAAACCGCCCTGACCATACCAACCGACCAGTCGCGCATAATAATCACCAAGTTCCTTCAAAGTCGGGTCTTTCAGTTCCGTGCCCTGCGTATAATTCCAGCAGGGCGTGTTCGGGTCGGCCGGGTAAGTCACCGGTTGTGGAGTCTTGAAAAGCCATGCCGGTATCGTGCTGAAATTAAGAATCGTCGAGTGGCCCCGGGCCGCGTCGAGAAAATCGAGCGTCATCGGATCAATCAGGCTGAAGTCCCACGAGGTATTGGTCGCGGTTGGCGGTTCCATCTCCGCCACGGCCAGCCTCGGGTAGGGCAGCCACGGCACATAGCGCACATTTTCCGCGCCAAGGTCGCGCAGGGCGGCAAAGACCGGGTCGTGAATCGGCGATCCGCGCCGCAGCAACGGGTTCACCACCACCTGCAAGGTCGGTGTCGAGCGGGAGACGCGAACCGTCTTCGTCCAATCGACCGCGACCTGCGGAACCGTGGAAGCGGCCGCGGCTGGTTCGACGGCCGGCAGGGGAAGCACCGAGGCCAGCAGGAGGGTGCCAAGAAAAAGTGTGCGATGGAGCATGGTCACTTCAACTTAAGCGAGCCGTTGCAGAGAATCCGTTCGATTTGTTGTGAGAGAACCTCCAGTGAACCGTCGGTCCAAATCACAAAATCGGCGCGGGCGATTTTTTGCCCGATCGGCCATTGGGCGGCAACGCGCTGTTGGATTTGGTCCGGCGTCCAGCCACGTTCCAGAAGCCGGCGGCGCTGGTTGGCCGCCGAACAGGCGACGCATACGGTCTTGTCGAAGTGCGATTCGGCATTCGTTTCAAAAAGCAACGGAATCACCACCACGGCCAGCGCGTGGTTTTCCTTGCGCCACGTTTCAACTTGCGCGAGCCAGCATTCACGAATGCGCGGATGGAGAATGGATTCAAGCTTCCGGCGGGTGGCAGGGTCGGTGAAAACGATTTGCGCCAGCGCATCGCGCCGCAATTGGCCGTCGGGCGCAACGACGTTCTGGCCAAACACCTTCTGGATTTCCGCCAGCGCGGGCTGGCCCGGTTCAACGAGCTGGCGTGCCAGTGTATCCGTATCCACGACCTGCACGCCGCGATCTTCGAGAAATCGGGCGGCAACAGACTTGCCCATGCCAATGCCACCGGTTAGTCCGAAGACTTTCATCAGTCGGCAGCCTGTTACGGCCCGATCTTGATACGGTAGAAACGATAAGGGTAGTTCTTCGCGTTGGGATCAACAAACAGCAAAGGGCCAATGTTCGTGCCAATCGGGATCCAATTCACGAAGTTCGTTGACGCCTGGACGACGTTCGTTTGGCCCGACGAGCTGGCAATTGAAAATTGGAAAGTACCGCTGCCACTATTGTAACTGCCACCGGACAATTTGGTGTTCTGGCCGGCCAACCCCGGTACATAAACCAAATGACCGCCAAATTGTCCATTCAAGGCCGCCGGGTTCGTGCTGGCACCGCCAAAGTAAATGGTCAGGTTGGGGCTGATGCTGACCAGCGAGCCGTCCAGGAAATTATAATTGGTCAGTTTGGAAATATCGAGATATGCCACATAAAGGCCGTTGGAAACACCCGTACCGCTGAAGGTGAATTCCGGTTCCTGAAAGGGAGTGCCATTACCACCGGCCGCCAAAACCAGACTCCCGATGGCGGCATTATTGGAAAAACCGGCCAAGGTCGGTCCCAGGTCCAGGCCGGCCCAGGTATGAGTCACACTCGACCGGGCGGCGGCAGTGGTTTGGAAAGTCGTTCCCAGCAGGTCGCCGGTCGCCGGCTTGACGAGCAGGTTGAATCCGCTGGCACAACTGAAAACATTGGGCATCCCATTGTCGGTCAGCGAATTGGTCACCGATAAATTCAGCGCGAGGGAAGCCGTGAGCGAAGATTGATTGAATTGCAGCGTGTTGGCAAAAAATCGAATGTTGGCCGCCGAGGAAATCGTGGCGTTCACCACCGTGCCGGTTTGCATGGTTGCCATAAAATCACCAACCGTCGTTTGATCAAGTCCGCCAATTCCAAGAAAGGTGCTGTTAATGGTCTGGTTGCCCGCAGAGATGGCGCCATTGTTGACGAACGCAGCATAATTCGTGGCGGTATCGTCCCCAAAATGCGCGTTATTGGGGATAAAGAGATAGCCATCATTGGTTAAGTAACGAAGGGTTGGGGCATTGCTGCTGCCCCAGTTCTGTAAGGAACCCGAAAGAAGATCGATCTCTCCCAGCAGGGTGAAACTCTGACCGTCCAGCAGCAGTGTCTGATTAACATTCATGAAATCGCTGACCGTGATATTGGTGCTGTGCAAAGTCAAATTTTGAACCGCGACCGGTACTTTCGAGGAAAGCCCGCTCGCATCCACAACCAGGATCGAAAATGCAATCGAATTGGTTACTGCATTGGTACCGGATCCCACCACCTCCGAATTGGTCCAAAAGGCGCTCCAGGCGTCAATTGTCCCTCGCAGCCGGGAAACGTCCAATTTGGCCAGATTGGTGAAATTCAAATAACCGTTGGTCGAACCGAGGTTAAAGCTCAAGTTTTGACAATCCACAACGGCGCCGGCGCTGCTGACCAGATTGCTGGCCTGGAGCGATATGGATCCCTGGGCACCGAGGAACGTTCGGGTGATGTCCAAATTATTCGCGTTAATCTGTATTCTGCCGGGCAGATTGGTTGCCGCCGCGCCCGACGGATTCGCCGCCAGATCGTCAACAAAGATGGAGTAGGCGCTGTAGATGTTGGATACCATCAGACTCGGCAACTGTAACTTCGGGTCGTCAAAAAAGACGGCCGCGGGCTTCCCGAGGCCGTTCGTCCCGGAACCGAACGCCGCCAGACCGGTTTGGGGCACGATCGGATCCGAGCGGGACACAATATAATTTTGCGGCTGTAACACTGGCCCATTGCAAGTATAGAAAGCGCTGGGATTGGAATTCGTGTAAAATCCGAGGTTGGTCTCCGAGCTCAAAGTATCCACCAGATAAATTGTATTGGTCTCCACCGCCAGGGTTAACGCATTGGTCAATGTGGCTGCCAGTTGCACGGCAACCGTCCGGAAAAGATTTGTCGGGTTTGAACTGGGCGTAAATCTTATCCGCGCGGTTATGCTGGGGTCGTTGGTTGCGGTTAAGACAAAAACCGCCTGGCGGACTTCGTTCGACGGGGCCACCGTGTCCATTGAGTCGGAGTTGGTCGTCACAAATGACAGCACCGGGCCTGTAAAATAGTTGGTTGAACAGTTGTCCAGCACTCCGTAGGAAGGCGTGGATACATTGGTTCCATTCCACAGCGCCGCGCTGTTCATAAGCGGCAAATTTATCCCTCCCGGCAGGGTGGCCGGCATATTGGTTTGCGCCCAATCTTCACCATAAAGACCCGTATCCAGTGTAAAATTCCCTCCGTCAATACCGCCGCCACCCGACGCCAGGCCGGTGATCGCCAATTCGCTGAGCGCCAGACTGACCATTCCGCCATTTAAGACAAGTTCACCATTGGGGCCGGCTTCCAATGTCCCCTTGTTGATGATATTCGTGGCCTGCACCACCAAATAACTCACCACCACAGGATTATATGGATATGGATTATAGATGGTGCCATCGTTCGCCTGAATGGTCCCCGGGCTGTCATTAAAAAAGCTGGCCGACCAACTGCGCGGACCGCCACTGGTGGACGTTCCAAAATCAAATTCCCAACCCACGGTGCCCGTCATCGCGGCCACATTGGTATAATTCTGAGTATTGGCGGTTTCATAAGGAGCACTGGTGAAAATATTCCAGGTGCCGGAATTATAAAAATTGGTGGCGTCCACGTTGGGTGGAGTTCCGTTGATGGCGCCGGTGTTAATGTAAATGGAATCCGTGCCCATCGCCACCAGCGGACCCAGGATCAGACCGGCCCAGAATGGCAGCGATTTTACCCGAAACCGTCCGGTGGATTTTGAAAAGCTTGACTTCATTTGACGCTCACCGGTTAATTGATGGTTAGTGAATAAATCATCTGCACCGTGCGCGGCGGCACGCTGGAATCCGTCATCTGGATTACAATGTTATCATACGTCGCGCTGTTGGTCGGCGTGCCGGAAACGAGGCCGCCGGAAGACAAGGTCAGGTTTGGCGATCCATACGGCAACCCGGCCGAACCGGACGCCAATGTCCACGTAAATGGAGCGGTTGCATTGGTGGCTGTCAGTTGAACGTTGTAAGCCCCCCCTTTGACGCCGTTGGGCAAGGTCGGAGGGGGCGGAGAAATTTGAATCAATGCTGACGCGGCCAGATTCGCAATGCTGGTGCCATTGGGATAAACCACCGGAGCGTTGGTCGTGCCATCGAATGATGCCCAAATCACATTTTGTGCGGCCAAACTCGGCCCCGTCAACGAGGATGGAGAGGAATTTACATAAACGGGGCCAACCGTGTTGAACACGATTCCGACATTTGTGGAACTGGTGGGGTCAATGGTTCCAGGTCCCGCCAGCCCGGACGCCTCGCGGCTGTTGATAAAATCAGGTGTGGTGCGGCTGGAGAAATCAAAAGTAAAAACATTGTCACCGCCGCCGGCGGACAAATCCTGCCCCGAAAAGATGATGTCTGGCCTGGTCACCACACGTTGGAAGGTCTGGGTCACCAGCTGACCGTTTGTGATGACAACCATCGTGTATTGGTTGGTAATGGGAGTGAAAAACGTGCCCGATTGGTAATCGTAATTATCATCCCGCACGCGCACAAACTGGACCCGGCCAATGCCTTGGTAGTCAGCAACTGCGTTGGTCACCAGAGTGCAGGGCTGCACCACAAAGACGTAGTTCGTGAAATAGGAAATCAGGTTCTGTGCAAACATTTGACCATTCACATTTGTCACACCGACCATGGCATTTGTAACGACATTTACATTGGTCTGGAGGGTCTGGATAATATTGGGACCACAGGCTCCGTTGGTGATGATGAAATAATCCCCCGAAACGATGTTGGATTGAAATACCTGGTAGGTGACATTGGTCACAAACGGCGTACCCGCCGGCCAGCCGAGCGGCGGCCCGACCGTGATGGTTTGGATGGCATACGAGGTATTGGGATACGATTTGTTGGTGACCACATTGCCAAAGGAATTCAGGAAAAACTGCACGATGTTGGTCACATAAGTGGTCACCGTCACCAACGTGGCCGGCTGGTCGGCAGGCTGGCCTACAAAATTGGTGAAATAGGCAATGACAATCGGCGAAACCACATTGCTGAAATAACTGGGCGGATTGGCCCCAACCACCAGTCCCGGAAACAAGGCCTGGAGCGCAACCGGGCTGTTGGTCAATGACGCGGACACCAAGGCGTTGAAATTGGACGTATATAATAATTGGGGTGAGTTGAAATTGGTGCTAAAAAGCAGACTTCCGCCCGCCGGCGATTCCCGGTAAGCCGGACTGGGAGCAAAAGGGTTGTTCGTACTCAGAAGATAGCGCAGTCCCGCCATGTCATCCCGCGTCAGGCCGGTGTAAAAGGCACCGGGCAACAAAAGTCCTTCACCGTGGCCTGAAGCAACCGGGGGATTGGGGTTTAACGGATCAACCGGAATCTCCAACGCATCCGCGTCCGGTGGAGAGCCGCCGGGAGCACCGCAGTTTTCAGAAATAAAATAGGTGTAAAGTTCGGCATTGACGTAGGCCGAGTATTGAATCTGGTTGAGCGGGGTGGCGGTGATGTCAAAATTTCTTTGAATCACCGCGTATTCCACACCATTGCCGGGTCCGGGCGGATTACAAGTAGCTCCCGACGGGATATTACGATCGGCCAACGCCCACGTATAACGGATTGCATCAGCCAAGCCCATTTGTTCCATCATCAGCGACAACGTCATCGATTTCACATCATACAATCCCAAGGCCTGCGCTTGGTAATTGACACTTTGTGAGTTCAAAGGAAATTCCGTCAAACCGGCGCTGTAACTGTCCACGTTCGTCAGACTGTTCAGGATATCAAACGCCTGTTGTACGGCGTATTCGCCGTTTGAACCAAAGTAGCTGAAATCGGGATCGAACGCATAATACAACACCGGCGTATTAAGCCGGTATCCCTCGAGGATATTTTTTGGCCCGGAAGGCTGACCATCGGTAAAAAACGGCGGACCGAAACCAGGCAGGGGATTGTAACCAATCAAAGTCACCTGCCAGTTATCCTCCTCGGTGCCGCCAGTGGTTCCACTGACTCCCAAGGGTCCCAACAATGAAAACGCCCAGGCGGATTGGAGACCCAATGCCAGACAGCCAACCCAAAGAACGCTTTTAATCAATTCTCTCATACACATGTCACTGGCGCAGAAGCAAAACACGGTAATAGCCTGCGGAACTGCCACCGACAAAAATTAAATCACTGGCGCCGGCCGCAAAACGAGGCGCGCCCAAATTGCTCCAGGTGCCAAAGTTGGTTGTCGTCTGCACCTGATAGGTGAATCCTGGCTGGGTGTTCCAATCAAGGAACAAACCCTGCGGCGTATTGGCCAGCGCTGTCCGCAGCCAGGTGCTGGAGTTCAGGGGATTGCCGCCGCTCAAGAACACCTGCAGCAGGCTCAACCCACCCGAGGCTAGGGGTGCGTTTACATTGGTTGGCCAGTTGGCAAAATTGTAGCCGTAATATTGTTCCATCCATTCAAACGGAATGCCGTAATAATTGGCGCCGCTCCACGTCGTGCCGCCGGCTGCCGGCGACAA
This sequence comes from Verrucomicrobiota bacterium, assembly GCA_049516255.1. Classification (GTDB taxonomy): domain Bacteria; phylum Verrucomicrobiota; class Verrucomicrobiia; order Limisphaerales; family UBA11358; genus UBA11358. The sequence continues at coordinate 48,460 of JBEKTH010000006.1, read as the reverse complement.
GGGCGGGCGGCGGCCATCCGTCGTCACATAATCCACCTGGAAATAATTGCTGCTGCTCGCGGCCAAACCGTTTGCCGCCGTCATGGTCCAGACATTGCTGGCGGTCACCGCCGTCGGTGTGGTTGCGCCATTCACATAAATTTCATAATTGGAGATGGAAAGCCCGGTCACCGGCGGCCAGGACACCTGCAGTTGAGTCTGATAGACGTTGTTGCTCAACACAAACGGCGCATAAACGAACGGCGCGGGCAGCGGTTCCAATGGCTGCTGGGTATTGATATAACGCTGCGCGAACAAATCAAAACTGTATGGCAGACCAGTGAAGCCGCTCCAAACGGCCAGAAATTGACCGACACCGTCTGACGTGACGACCGGTTGGATATTCTTGACGGCCAGCGAGCCATTCACTTGAATCTGACTGCCAACGGTTGAACCATTGCTGCGCAGGAATTGTCCGTAAACCCCCTGCTGCGGAGTCAAGCTCGCCCACACAATCAAGTAATCCGTTCCCACACAAGCGATTCGAGGCGCATACTGATCACCGTAAACATAGGAATTTACCCGCATCACCGTGCCGACGACAGCACCGACACTGTTAAATGAACAGGCATAAATATCCAATCCGTTGCCAAGCGGGCTGGTCATGTCACGGGCGTCCCAGGTCACTATAAAACCGCCATCCGAGCCGGCAGCCACGTCGGGATTGGCGCAGGGATTGAAATCCGTGTTGACAAGAAATTCGCCACCTTGAGCGTTGCCACCGCCGTCATAAAGCCGGGCGTAAACGTCTACGCTCGGAGTGGGAACCGTTGCAGCATTTGTAATGGTAACACTGAACGAACCCGCCCCGGGATTGGGCGCAGCCGTCCTTTCCTGTTCGGACACCCAGGCGACGGCAAATCCACCGTTGGCCAGCGCCGCTACCGTTGGCGTGCGTTGATTGTAAGAAGTGGCTTGGTTGATTAAAAACTCACCCGTCAGCGGCGCGCCCGCGGGTGAAAAAATCCGGCCATAGACATCCTGCATGCTGTTGGAGTTGACTTCATCAAAACTGGCCCAAACGACGATGACGTTTCCGTTGGTCAAGGTGGCTACGGCGGGATTTTGTTGAAAATTATTGGTGAAGGTGTTGACCAGCACATCGGTTGTGCTCAACCAGGTGCCGGCAGCGGAAAGAAACCGCGCATAAATGTGCTGATTCAAGCCCTCCACGCCGCCCTGCCAGACAAAGACCGCGCCGCCGCCGGGCAACAGAGCCACCCGCGGATTTTCCTGATCATTGGTCCCCTGCACATTGACCCGGAAAGAACTGCCCGATCCGGAAAGCGTGGGGTTCAGCTGCATCGCGCTCACGCCCCAGCCATTACCGTCGGTGATATTATCCTGCCAGACGACAAAACCGCCATTGGTGTTCACCGCCGCGTCAGGCTGAACCTGATCGCCCGGCAATGAACCGACAATGGCGTATTCAGTTCCATTGGTGGCGTAATAGTTCGTCTGCCCGAAAACCACAGCGGGAATTCCGGCAAGCAGAACCATAAACCACACGATCTTACGAGCGAACGGCGAAAACATAATTGGTTTGTCCGACTGTACCTGTTTCATCGCATTTTGTCCAAAATTAGTTTGGCCAAAACGCGCCAGTCCATTGGCCACGAACCATACTTGCATCCAATCCGGCAAATTCATTTTTCTAAATCAAAATCGCCTGACACTCGCGCGCTTGTTCCTCCAGCGCCGCCAGCAGCGACTTGAAGCCCCAGCGCCGGTACAGTTCGCGCAACCGGCCGGCATCCGCCGGCTTTTCCACCAGTTCATCCGGCGAAAATTCGCACGACAAATCCTCGCGCAGCCGCACCAGATCGTGGTTGCGCCGCACGATTGGCTCCGCCGCGCGCAAATTCGCACGAAGTTTTTCCGATCTCACCTCGTCCAGCCGTTCATACAAGGCGGTTACCGAGCCAAACTGGTTCAGCAATTCAGCCGCGGTTTTGGGACCAACCCCCGGCACACCGGGAATGTTATCCACGCTGTCACCCGTCAGACTTAACCAATCCACGATTTGCGACGGATCCACGCCGGCCTTCGCACGAACCTGTTCGTCCGTCCAAACGGTCTCGGTCTTGTCATTCGCATTCAACAAACCAATCCGTTGTGACACCAACTGCATGAAATCCTTGTCGGAACTGGCAATGACCACCGCCAGGCCCGCATCCGCCGCCCGGCGCGCCAGGCAGGCGATGTAATCGTCGGCCTCCACACCTTCGCGGCAAAACGAAACCACCCCGGCCGCCTTCAAATAATCCGTCATTTCGTCGAACTGCGGTTTCAAATCGTCCGGCATCTCCGGACGTTGCGCCTTGTATTCCGGCAACGCCGCCAGGCGCTCCGCGCTCAACCCGCCGTCCCAGACCACAATCAAATGCGTTGGCTCGAGAATCGCGCGCATTTTCGCCAGCATTTTAACGAAGCCGTAAATGGCATTCGTGGGCCGACCCTCCGGCGAACGCAAACTCCGTATGGCGTGAAATGCGCGATACGCGTAAGCGTGCCCGTCAACAATCAGCAGTCGATCCATAAATTCATGCAGGACTGAATTTTCACTCCTTGCTCTTCGATGGCACTCTGCGAACAGATGGCACGCCTGTTAAGATGGTTATTGTGGAGGCAGTGTCACCGTTCTGTCGTTTTCCGTCGCCTGCCCCGCCCCCGGTGGCTGTGGGGGAATGGCGCTTTGCGCGAACGGCAGTTCATCGTCCGAATGAACACGGTTGCCTGCCGGATCCACGATCGTCGCGGTGACAAAAATCATCAGGTTCTTTTTAACGGAAACCTTGGTCTGACTTTGGAAAAGGCGTCCGAGAATCGGCAAATCGCCAATCATCGGCACTTTGTCTTTTTCGGTCGAGGTTTGGGAGTTGATCAATCCGCCGAGGACGACCGTCTGGCCATCCCAAACATTCACGGTGGTGATAACCTGGCGGACGGTGAAATCCGGCAGAATCACGGGCAATTGCACCACATTCAGGCCGCCGGTGACATTGGCAATGCTTGGCGCCGTGGCATAACCGGCGAATTCCGTCAGCGACGGAATCAAGGTCAGGTTAATCGTGTAACCGTCGGCCAGGACATACGGCACCACGTCCAATATCGGGCCGGTTTCGATGGCCTGGGTGGTCGGGGTGATGGCAGAGGTGCCGGGTGCAATGCCCTGCGCGCGAGCCGATTCAACGGCCCACACCCCGATCAACAGCAATATTAAAGGCGCGGCTTTGGGAATCCGGTTGGGCTTATGATTTTTCATGTTTCGGTGGCAAAAGATGATGGTTTATCTTTAAGGCGTGGTGGTGGTGCCGCTGGCGACCGCCGCCGAGCCTTGCTGGAAGCTGAAGCCGGTGATGACGGTTATGATTTCCGTCGCCCGCATCTCGGTCTGCCGGCCGCTGGTGGTGGTGACTTCCGGTTCGGCCAGTTCCTCAACGCCCTGGCGTTGCTCCAGGGCATGGAGCACAACGCGGAAATTGGGATTGGTCAGGATGCCGGTGAGGGTGCCGATGGCGGGCAGAGCCGAATTGTTGAGACCGCTGGTTATTTGCTGGTCCGTTGCTGAAGAGGCAATTTGGTTGGCAGCGGTGGGACCGGGGAAGGGCACAATGCTGCCACCCGGACCCGGGACGTTGAGCGATGGTGCGCTACCACCCTGGGCGGAAACAGAATTGCCGATGTTGAACTGTCCCAGGTACCAGTCAAACCCCAGGCCGGCGTTGTCGTCCTGTTCCACCTGAACGAATCGCGCCTTAATGTGGACCTGGGGCGGCACCTGATTCAACGCCTGAATGGCACTCTCGATGGTGTCCAGGTCCTCCATCGTCGCGCGAACAAACAACAGTCCCAACCGGTCATTGAAGAAAATGCTTTTCGGCGGAAATAAATTCACCCCCAACGTGGTGAAGAAATTCCGCGCTGACAGGCTGACGTTCACCGTGTTGTTCGTGGTAGTCACGAAATCCAATCCACCGTTGCCGGTTTCGCCGCCGCCACCGCCACCACCGCCGCCGCCGCCGCCACCGCCACCGCCGCCACCGCCGGAACCACTGCTGCGGTTTCCTGATTCGCCCGGCGCGGCGTTGACAATTGCCAACAGGCCCACGCTTGAGTTTTGGCCACTTCCGCTGCTGCCGCTGCCGCTGCTGCCGCTGCTGCCGCTGCTGCCGCTGGAACCGCTGCTGTTATTATTGACAAAGACGAGTGAACCAACGCTTTCCAGGCCCTGTACAAAGGTGTTGGGATCTACTTTGAACGTCCGTGAAAAAAGTTGCGGCGAACGCGGCCCTTTGGCCGAGAAAACAATGGCATAGTCACTGATGGAGTACTCAATGGGATGGTCCGCAACCTGCACAATCGCGTCCAATGCGTCCGCCATGCGCACGTCGTTGAGCGCCGGATTGATCCTGATAATGACAGAATTAATATCCACGGATTCCCCGCCAACGGTCGGCGTTGTGTTCATCGGCAAACCCGTGGTGGGGTCAATTTGCTGCCCTCCGCCGGCGCCACCCGGAATGCCGCCCGCACCGGGCCCGCCAAACGGGGAACCCACGCCAGTCGTGGGCGTGGTGGTGGTGACCGATGCGGAATTATCCGTGTTGGGATTAATCAAAAAATTGATGCCCACCTTGTCCGGGTCGCGCACCTTGGCTTGTTCGCTCAGGTTGCGAACGACTTCGCTCAACGGCAGCCCATCGTAAAACACCTGGTCGAGCCGGATGCGGTTGAGTTTGCTCATGATGGCCTCACGTCCCGGACCGGTGTGAACGAAGTCATTGGTGGCATACGGATTGGGCACGGGCAACTGGGCACTGTTCCTCATGGGCGATTCCCACGCCTTGGTCACTTCCACGATGCGGGTCTGATTGTCCGTCGTGTGCATCCGCTCTTCGCGGGCATCGGCACCCTGTTTGACCAGGGTCATATAATAATAGGCGCCCTCGTTCATCGGGTCCAGCTTCAGGGCCTGTTGCAATTTGGCTTCGGCCTCTTCAAATTTTCCCATCTCGTAAAGCAGCTTGCCATCGCGCACCAGTGTATCCGCATCGGTTTTGTCGTTGGCAATGGTTGGAACCTGTTGAAGGGTTGCATCGTCAGGCACCTTGCCACGCAGGGCGGCAATCATCCGATCGTTTTGTTTCTTGAACGCCAGCGCGGCGGGATTTTGCGGGTCCACTTTCAAAACGCGGTTGATCTGCGTGTCCGCCTCCCGGAGATCACCCTGACGCTGTGCTTCCCGGGCCAGTTCGAGCCTCACGGAGGCAAGTCCCGAGACGGTCTGTTCAGATTCGGCGTCAATGCCGGAACCGATTTGCTGCACCAGCGCGTAGGCATCCTCGTAAAGCCTGGAAGCGACCACCAAATCGTTGTGCGCGGCGGCGTCCTGGGCCTGTACCAGTTTCTGGCGCAGAACCACGGTATTGGCCTGCCGCAAAACGGCTTCGCTGACGGCCATGTCGGCAGGGCTGTTGGTTTGGGCTGGCAACACAAAGGCACCTGCCAGTATCAAAATGAAACCGAGTGGGACAGAAACTGCTTTTGTCATGGCTGAGTTCAGGTTTTCGGTGTCAGCATCGCCTGACACTGGGATGATTGCGGGCAGGCGTCATTTGGAATTGTAAGTTAACGTTGTCTTTTTCTGGTTCGATGCAGCGGATAATACCACCTGGTTCTGGTTGATGGCAACGATAATGTAATCGTCGCCCGCAAATTTTAGATCGTCACCCACGCGTTGGCCGTCCCAGCTTCTTCCCTCGGGATGATATTTCAAATCCGCCATGTAGGCGTCCTCGCGGCGAAACGGTTTGTTCCAGGATATGGTCGCTGTCCCGCCCGAATCGGTTAATTGTAAAATTAATTGTGTGGGGTCGGCCGGCGGCCCCTGCACTTCCGTAATGGTAAAGGCTTCGTTCTTTTCGCCGACAGAAGCATAATGCTGTCGTTTGGCCCGCTGCCACGCCACCGGCGCGGCTTGACGCTCGACGCCAATGATGTAGCGCACGCCAAACTCATTGGTCTGCACCGAATCCAGGGTCAGGGTGAAGTACAAAGGCAGGATGCGGGCGATCATAACGGCCCGCGGCCCCACTTCATTGCCGCTGGCAATCTTGATGAGGGTCCCGTCCACGGCCCTTTCCCATTCGACGGGATTAAACAGCTTGTTGGTCGTCTCCAGGTCGAGTTGATAGGGCAATTGCAGGCGCTCGGCGGCGTTGCTCTCGGTCGTCAAATCCAGCGGCGGGAGCGGCTTGACGGGACGGGAAATGATCCCCGTGCGGGTGTCCTCCAGCATGGTGCGGTCATGCAGAATCATGAAAGGCAAAAAAACCATGGCCCCCACCAGACCCAGCAAGACAAAACCGAGCAAAATCTTTTCGTAATGTTTTTTGAGGAAATCCATGCGGTTAATTTCCCGGCAACGGTTTGACGATCTCAATATCCAGGGTGATGCTCAACAGTTGCTCGTTGAGCACGGTTTGCAATCCCCCACTGCTAGTCGGCGCGGGTGTTGGGGTAAATGCCGGCGGCGGCGCGTTCCCGAAGGGTGGCTGAGCAAATCCGCCCATTCCGGGAGGGCCCGAAGCCGGTGACGCGGCCGTCACTCCTGCCGCCGGTTGCACGTTGATGCCTTTTACGATGAATCCATGCGGCGATGACGCAAAACTCGACAGCACGCCGGCCAGATCTTGGCTGAAACAGCGAAACGTCACTTCATACGGTGTAAAAACGGCCAGATTATTTGTCGTGATGGTCTGATCGAGATAATCCGACTGCGGCCCGCTGGCATCATCGTTCGACACCCGCACCCGACGGACGCCGTCCAACGAATTGATCCTGGCGACATAAAGGACTTCGCAAATCTCCTTCACCTCGCCGAGTTGCTGGGCCAGCGCATCCAGGCTGCCCGGCGTAAACTTCACCAGCGTTCGTTCCGCTTCAAACGAGAAGCCGTACTGAGGCGGCACGGTGACACTCGCGCCGGCGGCTTCCATCTGCAATTGACTCAGGGTATGATCGCGCGCACCGGCAAATCTGGCATCCGTGATCTCCCCATCGGCGGGATCGGGCACGGCAGGAATCGGCTGAAAGTATTGTTTTGTTTCCTGAATCCATTGGAGCAGTTGTTGTTCCTGTTCCCCGGCGGCTTTGATGTTGTCAATCTGGTCGTTGCCGGGCGATGGGCTTTGACTTTTCAGGCCCTGCGAGGTGACATACGCTTGGTTCAGCGCGTCCAACGCCGCGTTGTTGCGCTGCCAATTTTTGAAGTCGTAGACACCGGCGGCGGCCAGCAGCCCCATGGCAATCACCGCGCCAACGACAAAAAGCAAATTTCTCTTGATCCAGGCCATGCTAAAGATTCAATGGGTTTTTTAGCACGGCCGAAATCCCGAAGGTGAACGTGCCTGAGGCATCCTCCGGATCAATCTGGCCGGTGAGTTGCGTCGCTTTGGGATCAAAATAGGGGCTGGCTTGCAATTCGTTCTCCAGCGTATAGGCAATCCCGCTGTTCGCTGCCGAATCCACCTTGGATAAACTCACCGCCCGGCAAATCAGAGTGATGGCGCCGCTTTGATTGGTTTGCGTCTGGGCCGGGCCCGCCATCGGGTTCACCGGGTTGCCCGGCATCCCGCCGTTAAAGCCGTTTGCCGTCGGCCCGGCCCATGGCGGCGATCCGGCCACAGCATTCGGAACCGACCCCGTCGGCGTCATGGTGATCAACTGTTCGATCCAGATGCCAGCCTGCACGCCGGCTCTCTGGGCGGACATCTTCTTCTGAACGTCGTTTTCGGCACGAATCAGCACCTGCCGCAATTCGGCCAGCGCGTCCGCCCAATAATACCGGTCCGTCATCCACATCGCGATTTGATCGGCTTCCTTCCGCGTGGTGCCAACTTTCGTATAAATCCGGTTGAATGCATCCGCCCGCTCCTGGAGCTGCTGCACTTCCGGCTGGAGTTTTTCCAGTTCCGCCTCCTTCGAGACGGCCAGTTTTTCAAAGAGGAACCCGACCGCAAACGCCACCGCCACGAGACTGAAAACGGTCGCGATGAAATACGGTTTCTTTTCGTTGAACGTCCGCCAGCGCAGCGTGCTTTCCGGCATCAAATTCATCTCCACCGGACAATTCGCCAGATTGCGGAGGCCCAGGCCGACGACCTCGCCCAAGGCATGCGCCACGCGCGCCAGCTCTTCCAAGTTCACCGCCGGATCAATCTGCACATTGCGGAACGGATTGAAATATTCCACTGGCGCGTTGAGCTTTTCGGCGAAGAATTGCGCCGTGTAAGGCATGATCGCAGCGCCGCCGGCCAGAAAGAGTCGCTGGGGCGCCGCCCCGCCCATCTGGCCGCGGTAAAATTGGATCGTCTGATTGACCTGAATGTGCAGCTTCGTCATGAACTGCCGGGCGATCTTGGAAATGGCCGCCTGATTCGGATTCTCCGGCTCTTCATACGCGCCGCCCAGGCTAACGAAACCCTCGGTTACCTTGATCTGCTCGGCGACTTCAAATTTCAATTTCGCCTCGTTGGCAAAATCCTGGGTGATGGAATTGGCGCCGAGGCTGATGCTGCGGGAAAAAACCTTGCCCTTTTCAAAAAACAGCAGATTGCTGGTCTTGGCCCCGATGTCCAGCAACATCGTGCAATCCTCCAAATCCCCGTAATTGTAGCGAAACGCATTGCACAGGGCGGCGGGCGATACGTCGCATAATTGCAGCCGCAGCTTCGCCTCCTCCGCGATGCGGAACAGGCCCTCGACAATCTCCGATTTGATCGCCACAAGCAGCACCTCCAGCTCGCCGGTCGAACTGGAACCGAGAATCTGGTAATCCCACACCACCTCGGCCAGCGGGAACGGCACGTTTTGTTGCGCCTCGTATTGGATGATTTGCGTCACCTTGCCCGCGTCCACCGGCGGGAGTTTGACGAATTTGGAAAACACCTGAAAACCCGGTGCGCAGACGTTGATGTTCCTCGCCGCCACGCCGGTTTCCGCGAGCGTCTCCCGCAGCACTTTGAGCAGGACGGTTTCGCGTGTGGCTTCCGCCGCGCCCTCCGGTCCCAGCGATTTCAGGGTGAAACCTTTCAGGCAGAGACCGCCAACTTCATTGATTTCAAAGGTCGCCAACTTGAGGCTGCCCGCCCCGAAATCAACCGCCAAAAATGACTTTGCATTCAGCATTGCAATGTTTGCGCTGTGCGCTGCGGACAATGGACACCTGAGCTCGTATCATTCTTACATGTGCAGCCCGTGTTGCTTACTGTAAATTTTCTGGACGGTCAAATACAAAACTTGGAAAAATCGCTGCGGTGAATCTTGTAATAAAATATTGCGCCGCGCCGCCAGCTTTGGCTTTATCCCACCGTGTCTGGACCGGCGTTGGTGGACACACCCGGCATGAAGCGCTGTCGCATGCACATTTTTTACTCAGGCCACGTGCAAGGTGTCGGGTTTCGTTATACGACGAAAACCGTGGCCACCGGATTTGAAGTGACCGGCACGGTGCGCAACCTGCCGGACGGTCGCGTGGAATTGATCGCCGAAGGCGCGCGCACGGAGCTGGAAGCCTTTCGCATGGCCATCCGCGACGCGGGATTTTCCGGACTCATCCGCGACGAAAATGTCGCGTGGAGCGACGCGCAAAACGCATTACATGGATTTGAGATTGTTCGATAGACGCAAATGAAATTCGCCATCATCGCAGATATTCACGGCAACCTGGAGGCGTTCCGCACTGTCCTGGCGGACGCCGAACAACAGAAGCCCACGCATTACGTCTGCCTCGGCGACGTCGTCGGTTACAACGCCAATCCGAAGGAATGCCTCGAGATCGTCCGCAACATGGACATTCCCTGCGTCAAGGGCAACCACGATGAATACTGCTCCACCGACGATCACCTGGAAGGCTTCAACCCCAACGCCGCCGAAGCCGTCCGCTGGACGCGCGCCCAGCTTTCCACCGAGGAACGCCAATGGCTCCGCGAACTGAAATACACCAAACTGGTCCACAATTTTACCATCGTCCACGCCACGCTGGATGCCCCCCAACGCTGGGGCTACGTCTTTGACAAACTCGCCGCGGCCGCCAGTTTTCCCTACCAGAACACCCAGCTCTGTTTCTTCGGCCACACCCACGTGCCCGTGGCCTTCATGCGCGACACCGTCGTACGCGGCGGCACCTATTCCAAATTCAAGATTGATCCGGCCAAAAAATATTTCATCAACGTCGGCGCCGTCGGCCAGCCGCGCGACAACAATCCCAAGGCGGCCTACGTCATTTATGACGCGGACGCCGGCACCATCGAACTGCGCCGGCTCGAATATGACATCGCCACCGCCCAGAAAAAAATCCGGGCCGCCGGCCTGCCCGAACGCCTCGCCGAACGGTTGGAACTGGGAAGATAGAACGAAGGTAGAATGAAGAATGCGGAATTCAGAAAAAGACCTGGCTGCGCGCACAAAAAGTTTTGCCCGCCGAATTATTCGGCTTTATGTTGCTTTGCCGAAAGAAACGGTTGCCCAGGTTCTCGGTAAACAAGCATTGCGGTCGGGAACTTCGGTTGGAGCAAATCATCGGGAAGCCAGCCGTGCCCGCTCCAAAGCGGAATTCATTTCAAAAGTTGGCGATTGTCTCAAAGAAGCCGACGAAACCGCCTATTGGTTGGAGCTGTTGGCAGATGAAGAAATTGTGTCAAGAAAACGACTGGAGCCGCTATTACAAGAAACCAACGAGTTGATTTCCATACTCGTAACCATTTCAAAGAAGGCGCGCGGTGACTAATTTTTCTACATTCTGCATTCTTCCCTCTGCCTTTGAAAATTCTCATCCTTAAACCCAGTTCGCTGGGCGACGTGGTCCAGGCGCTGCCCGTGCTGCGGCTCCTCAAGCGCCACCGGCCCGAAGCCGAAATTTTCTGGTGGATTGATTCCCAATTTGCGCCGTTGCTCGAAGACGATCCGGACCTGACCGGGGTCGTCCGTTTTGAACGCCGGCGCTGGGCCGCCCCGCGGCACTGGCCCGAAATGTTCCACAGCCTCCGCTGGTTGCGTGAACGACATTTCGATTGGGTGATCGACCTCCAATGCCTGGCGCGCAGCGGCGCGTTCGCATGGCTTGCCAACGGCAAATTTCTCATCGGCCTCGACGAAGTCCGCGAAGGCGCGCGCGGTTTTTACGATCTGGCGGTCCGCCGCGCCTCGTTCCATACCCACGCCGTGGATTGGTATCTGGCCGTGCTGCCACCCCTCGGCGTGCCCGTGCACGACCATTTTCAATGGCTGCCCGAACAGCCGCAAGTCGCCGCCGCCGTCAAATCAAAATGGCAGACCGGCCACGGGCGCTGGATGGCCATTCAACCCGGCGCGCGCTGGCCCAACAAGCGCTGGCCGGTGGAACATTTTGCCCGGCTGGTCCGGCTGCTGGCGGAAACATTTCCCGATGCCCGCTTCGCCATCCTGGGCGGCCCGGAAGACAAACCGGTCGGCGGACTCATCGCCGACGCCGATCCGGAGCGTTGTTTCAACTTATGCGGCCAGACTTCGCTGCCGGAAATGGTCGAGTGGGTGCGGCTCTGTGATTTGATGATCACCAACGACACCGGCCCGATGCACGTGGCGGCCGCGCTCGGCAAACCGCTCGTCGCGCTCTTCGGTCCGACCGAACCGCGCCGCACCGGCCCCTATGGCCAGCTCGACAGCGTGCTGCGAATTGATCTGCCCTGCTCGCCCTGTCTTAAATCGCATTGCACTTACGTGAAACCAAACGAATGTCTGAACGCCATTTCACCTGCGATGGTTTTCGAACGTGCGCAGGAAAAATTTCAGCAGACCGCACGTCTTTCCTAAGTCTGCCTAACTGCCGCACTCCAGGACGCTCCCGCGGCCAATCAATTCCTGCCATTCATTCGGCCGCCAAGCGAGTACGCTTGCCTTTTCACTCTGCACGGCGTTAGGCTCGCGACCGGTGAGCGCTTCAACCCCAGCAACCCCGCCGGGAACGACTTCGCCCGGGAATCCGCCGCCGCCGTCCGTATTTGTCACCACGCACTGGTCCGTGGTGCTGACGGCGGGACGCAGTGACACGACCCGCGCCCGGGCCGCGCTCGAAAATCTTTGTCAGACGTACTGGCATCCACTGTATGTCTACGTGCGACGGCGCGGTCATTCACCCGAGGATGCCCAGGACCTCACGCAGGCATTTTTCGCGCGGTTACTGGAGCATAACGCCGTCGCCACGGTCGCGCCGGAGAAAGGCCGGTTCCGTTCGTTCCTGCTGGCCAGCCTGAACCACTTTCTCGCCGACGAATGGGACAAGGCGCGGGCGCAAAAACGCGGCGGCGGGAAAGTGATCTCCCTCGACCTGCAAAGTGCCGAGACGCGACTGGGCGAAATCCCGGTGGAAAATTTGACCCCGGAAAAAGTGTTTGAACATCGCTGGGCCATCACCCTGCTCGAACAGGTTTACCAACGGCTGGGAGTGGAATATCGCGCGGAGGGCAAAACCGCACTGTTCGACACGCTGCGCACCACCCTGGCCGGGGCCAGCGACGCGGCGCCCTATGCCGAACTCGCCCGGCAATTGGACATGAGCGAAGGCGCGGTAAAGGTGGCCGTGCACCGGTTGCGTCAGCGTTACCGCGCGTTGCTGCGCGAGACCATTGCCGACACCGTCTCGAGCCCGGAGGAAGTGGAGGATGAACTGCGATATCTGTTCCGCACCCTGGCCGATGGATAAAAGCAAAAGTGGCTTATCGCAGCCATTTTTCGGGCTTCTTTCGGCATTCAGACTTCGATTTTCGGATGCATCCGCTGTAACCTTTGGCCAATTCTTCCTTTGTAAGTGGCGAAAGCAGAATTATGGCCGACGAAAAAACATGTCCGCATTGCGGTAAACCGGTGCCGCCCACGACCTTGGGTGGCATTTGCCCCGAATGCATGCTGAAGGCCGGCCTGGCCACCCAAACGGAGGGACCGGGTGGCACCGGCCCGCATGGGACCAAAGTTATTCATCCCCCGCCCTCACTCGCGGAAATCGCCGTGCTGTTCCCGCAATTGGAAATCCTTGAATGTCTTGGGCGGGGTGGCATGGGCGTTGTGTACAAGGCACGGCAACCGCGTTTGAACCGCCTCGTCGCACTCAAAATCCTGGCGCGGGAAAAGGAGCAGGATGCGCAGTTCGCCGAGCGGTTCACACGCGAGGCCCAGGCACTCGCGCGGTTGAATCATCCGAACATCGTCACCGTTTACGATTTCGGCACCGTAGGACAGGCGTCGCGCCTGTCTCCATCAGAAAAAGAACAGGCCAAATCAGAGACAGGCGTGACGCCTATCCTACATTACCTGTTGATGGAATTTGTGGACGGCCTGAACCTGCGGCAGTTGCTGCAAGCCGGAAAAATGAAACCGGAGCAGGCGCTGACGATTGTGCCGAAAATTTGCGAGGCGCTCCAATACGCGCACGAACAGGGCATCGTCCACCGCGACATCAAGCCCGAGAACATCCTGCTCGACAAATCCGGCCGGGTGAAAATTGCCGATTTCGGCATCGCCAAGATGATGGGCGACGAAACCGGCCAGCAAACACTCACGGGTGCCAAGGAGGCGGTGGGCACACCGCATTACATGGCGCCGGAGCAGATTGAGAAACCGCTGACCGTGGACCATCGCGCGGACATCTATTCGCTGGGCGTCGTTTTTTACGAAATGCTCACGGGTGAACTGCCGCTCGGCAAATTCCAGCCGCCGTCGAAAAAGGTTCAGATTGATGTGCGACTCGACGAAGTGGTCCTGCACGCGTTGGAAAAGGAGCCGGAACGGCGTTACCAGCAGGCGAGCCAGGTAAAGACCGCGGTGGAGACGATCTCGGCGGCGTCACCGGGTGGCCCGGCGAATCCAAATGAATCTGTCCAAACGGCAGCGCAAATCGAGGCGGCTCGCAAACGCCTGAAAACTCCAGCCCGCGGATTGATTGCTGCCGCAGTGTTTCAACTGCTCTTCGCCCTGGGGTTGCTGATCTTCACCGTCCCGGCGTTGGCCCGCGAAAATAACAGCCTGGTCGCCTACGCCGTGATTGGTTTCACCGCCGTCGGTTTTCTGATTCCAACCGCAGTGGTTTTGGCCGGTGCGATCAACATGCTGAACTTGCGCCGTTACACGCTGACGGTGGTTGCGAGCGTGATAGCGGCGGTTGCCGGTCCGGGCGCGATTCTCGGTCTGCCCTTTGGAATCTGGGCGTGCGTGGAACTGTTCCGCCCCGAGGTGCGGGCGGCCTTCGCAGCAATTCGGCCGCCGACGGGTTCGGAAACAACGCCGGACTCCGCAAAAATGGATTACGCGCGTTGCCAGGTCAAAGGCCCGGCCGTTGGATTGGTGGTTACCGGCGTGCTCAACTGGGTGGTCTTCACACTGTTCCTCATTGTTTCCCAGCTGGAACATGCCGGCTCGATGGCGCCGGCCCCGGTGGTATACTCGCCCGTTGCGCTTTTATTGGTTTGTCTCCTGGCGATGGCTCTCAGCGGTTTCATCATTTACGGCGCTTTGAGAATAATGCGGTTGGAGCGATGGAGCGCGGGCATCGCCGGCGGCATCCTTGCCATGATTGTCGCACCGGCGAATATCATCGGTCTGCCGATTGGGATCTGGACGCTGGTGGCGTTGAATCGCCGCGCAGTACGCGAAGCGTTCACGGCGAATGGTTTTCACCCAAAACCCATGGATGCCCGTGCCGGAATCATGGGATCTCCGCGCTTTTCCCTTTCGTCCGCCATCGGCGCGGCATGGATACCTTTTTTCCTGGCAGCCATTCTTTCCATCACCTTCGGCCAGGATCAGTTTCCGCAAGCCTATGGCAGTCTGCCAAGGGTGCTGCTCTTTTTGGGGCTGGCCGCGCCGGTGGCCACAACCATTCTTGGCTGGCTGGCCGTCGCGCAAATCCGCCGGTCGGAGGGAAGGCTTCGCGGATTGGAAGTGGCGGTATTCGATGGACTGCTCTTTTCCTTGCTCGGATTGGATGTGTTGATCGGCATCTTCTGGTTGGTCCTCGCAAAAACCACCGCAAACTGGAGAGGGCTCAACGGTTCCCTGTTTGTCAACCTTTGGGAATTTGCCTTCTGGGCATTGCTCCTGATTGTAACCTGTGCCGCAGTCAATTTCCTGATTGTCCGCCGTATCTGGCGCCGGGTGAGCCAGCCACTCACTGGCGCGAACACGCCAATTCAAACCCGCTGGACGAGAACCATTTTGCCGGCCTTGACGTGCGGGATCCTGACGCTGGGCGCCATCAGCTTTACCACGGCGTCGCTGGTCCTGTGCGCCCGGAATGTGGATAACGTCGACCGGCCGTTTGTGGATGACCCGCAGGTCATCGGCCAGTGGGCCAGCGCCGATTTCGTCTCAACGCCGGAAGATTTCAAACCCGGGGCGCAAACCTGGAAGGGTGATTTACAAGTATTCCAAAAGTTCACCGTGTATCCCGGCGGCAGGACGAGTTATCCGTGGCTGGTCTGGACCAAGGGCGTGTTCATCAACCAAGCCGAAAAAACGGCTGCCCGCTACGAAATCCGGAACTTTGACGGAACCCATTACCTGTTCGTGGAATGGAAAAATGGCGATTATATCCTCTTCCATTCAAAACCCCGATTGTTTGTGTTGCGCCAGACCGGAGGGGCAAACCCCAGCTTTTACATTGGTCAGACCAATTTCCCTTATGGCGATTCGATTGAAATCACCTCCGTCGAACGAACTGAAAATCAAATGACCGTCAAAGGCCATTACAACCTCGCCAGCCACGACAACGCATCACTTGCGTTGTATATCACCACTTCGACAAACATCAATGTTCCCGAGGACGCAAGCCAGTGGATGGAAATTTCGAAGGGACCGGGCGATTTTGAATTGGTTCATTCGAATCTGGTTTCGGGAATGCCGCACGTGAGCATGTACGCCGATGGCAAATCCTTCGCCTCGCTGTACTTGGGAACCAAGGCCGAAGCCATGAAAGAAAGCAAACTTCATCTACATGGTGAACGGCCCGAAGCATACTGGCTCTACTTGCAGGAAAAGTTTCAAGAAGGGCAATTGGCTATGCAGGGCTTGCAGAAAAACAATGATGCGGCGTTTACGTTTGGTCCGGTGCGGGAACTAACCCTGAACGTAAACCACAATGGTCTTTCTGACGGTCTCAACTTGGATTCCGGAAGTGTCGTTCCTTTGGCAAGCGCGGAGACAGATTCCGAAACGGGTTTTCTGGGAAGTCGTTTACCCAAAAACATGGCCGGCATTGCCATTCTGCTGCAAACGGCACAACACCCATTGCAATACCCGCTTATGGTAATCGGCCGAGCCGCGGATTTTGCACCCTGTCCGGAGCAGAACAAAAGTAGAGAGTGGTACGAAGAGCCGCCACTGGAACTGCTAAAATCCTATGCAGCCATAAATCTGGATTACATCAGCGGGGAAATTAGCAGCACCCCAGGTTTTGGATTTGGTGATTTGCCGAAAACATTTACCTTTGCAACCGGCCAAGGCAACGTCGGCCTTCTCCAAATCATCGGTTTTACCGACAACTCGCGCGGCGTGAAGATTCGTTACAAGTTGGTGCAGGCAAATGCGCCCAGTGTGGCCATCGATCCCACCACCGGTCTGCCCACGGTTGCTGGCAGGACAATTATTGACCCCAACACTGGACTCCCGCTTTCCGTCGCCGCGACAAATACCGTCATCGATCCCACTACCGGTTTGCCCATGTCGCCCGGCGAAACCGGAACCATTGATCCAATTACCGGACTCCCGGTAACACCCGCCGTACCGAAAGGCGCAACGAACACCGTCGTCGTTGCCGAGAAATGGCTGGCGCTGATCGACCGCGGCAATTATTTAGAAAGCTGGAAGGCCGCCGCGCCGATTTTTCAAGGCGCGGTCACGGAAGCGGCCTGGGCAAATTCCATGAACACTTTCCGCGAGCCGCTGGGCGATTTGGTGTCGCGCAAATTGAAATCGGCGCAACGCATGACGGAATTGCCCGGCGCGCCCGACGGACAATACGTCGTCATGCAA
This sequence comes from Verrucomicrobiota bacterium, assembly GCA_049516255.1. Lineage (GTDB taxonomy): Bacteria > Verrucomicrobiota > Verrucomicrobiia > Limisphaerales > UBA11358 > UBA11358. Next base: position 31,357 of record JBEKTH010000006.1, on the reverse strand, counting down.
TTCGAGACTTCGTTCGCCGACAAAAAATCCGCGATTGAAACCGTCACGTTCATGCTGGAAAAGGATGGACAATGGAAGTGTGCCGGCTATTTCATCAAGTAATCTGAACAACCAAAACCATCAACCAACGAAATAACATGAAAGGCCCTGTGTTTGCACTGTTTGTCACTGTGATCATCCTGCTGGCACTTTGGGACGGCGTCTGGACGCTGATCGCCATGTGGAAAAGCGCGCGGCACGACCAGTTGGCATGGTTCATCTGCCTGGCCATCTTTAACACCATTGGCATCTTGCCCATTCTTTATATTTTCGTTTTTCAGAAAAACGAACCGCCGTTGCCGCAGACGAAAATTTGAAAAACAATTTTGTTCCCATCCTCATCCTTGCTTTGTTGACCGCCGGTTACGCGCTCCTGGTCATTGGCACCGCGCCGCAATTGCCCGAACGCGTGGCGATTCACTTCGGCGCCGGCGGCGGGGCGAACCGATGGACCGACCGCTCCCAAACCATCTTTTTCTTTGAAACTCTGACGGCCGTGCCCGTGTTTTTTGTCGCGCTCGCGGTGGTGATGCGCTGGTTGCCGGCCGGTGTTTTCAATCTGCCGAATCGGGATTACTGGCTGGCGCCGGAACGACGGGCGCAAACGGTTGGCATCATTTCCCGCCAGTTGATTTGGATGGGCTGTCTCATGGTCCTGTTTCTTGCGGGAATTTATTATCTGACGATTCAAGCCAATCGCACAACACCCGCGCAGTTACCCATGTCTCTGTTTCTGCCGCTGCTGGGCGCGTTTTTGGCCGGAACGATAATCTGGAGCATCGTTTTCATCCGGCGTTTCTCGAAAGTCCCGTGACCTGTGGCATCCGGCAACCGTTTGCCGCCGCTCACACTTTTTTCAGAGCAGAAATCCATCACCCGGCTGATAACGGACGCAACTGCACCAGCGTCGCACCCCAGCCGCCAAATAGCGGATGATCCAGCGTGAAGGAAATCACTTCCGGGTGTTTCGAGAGAATTGCGTGAACGGTCCGGCGCAGATGGCCGATGCCTTTGCCGTGAATGATACGCACCTGAAGAATCCCGCGTGCCTGGCACGCCGCCAGATAATCCGGCACCAGGTCTTTCACGTCGCCCGGCTTGAACGTGTGTAAATCCAGCACGCCGTCAATCGGGAGTTCAATCGGTTCCTCAGCCATGCGAACCATATTTTTCCTCATTCACCCACCCGATGAAAGCCCAACACGGGTTTGGAAGAAAGATCCGTCCCCTCACCCAGTCCCGCTTTGCGCGGACCACCCTCTCCCCGCCCAGCGGGGCGAGGGGCACAACGGTTCCGTTCATTTTCACAACCGGAACCCCGAATTCTGCTCGTCTTCGATTGTTTGGAGATGTTTCTTCACCCAAGCCCGGGCCTGGTGCGGGGTTTTCAATTCGTCTTGTAATTGTTTCTCGCGGATTTCGTCCAGCAACGCGCCCAACGCCGGACCAGGTTTCAGGCCCAGTTTGATTAAATCCCCACCCGTAAGCAGCGGCGGCCGGATCGTTGGCTTCTTCTTCAATTCCTCCGCCTGCGCCCGCAGAAATTCGTAATGCTCCAGATTGCCGTGCGAGCCCAGGCAATCGAGCCGGTGCAATTCGAGTTCCAGCGGAAAGGTGTCGCGCAGCAACAACCGCCGCAACGTCGCCTTCCGCATCTGTTTCACGTCCTTGAACTGCATGTGGTTTCGAACGCACGCGACAATTTCCGCGATTTGTTTTTTGGGAAACCGAAGCCGCTGCAAAATCCGCTCCGCCATCGCCGCGCCAACCTTTTCGTGGCCGTAAAAATGGATTGCGCCGCTTACCGGGTCGCGCTCGGCCGTGGCCGGCTTGGCGATGTCATGCAAAATCACCGCCCACGGCAATGAAGGGGGCGAATCCGGCGGCAGTTTTTCGAGCATCAATCGGATGTGCTCAAACACGGTGCCTTCGGGATGATAATCCGGCGATTGCTGGCACAGGAGCGTGGCAATCAATTCGGGCAAAATGCCGGGCAACAACCGGCTGTCACGCAGCAACACCAGCCCGCGCGCGGCGCCTGGGAGCGCCGGCGTCTCGCCGGCATTTTGCGATGCCTGCAACGGAAATTCTCGCTGGCAAGATGCCGGCGCTCCCGGTGGCGGCGCGAACAACTTGATCAGTTCGTCGCGAATCCGCTCCGCGCTGATGAGCTCGATCTTGGGCGCCAGTTTTTTGACGGCAGCAAACGTTTGTGGTTCGATTTCAAACCCCAGTTGCGCAGCAAACCGGATCGCACGCAACAATCGTAAATGGTCCTCCGCAAACCGTTCCTCCGGCGCGCCGATGGTACGGATGATTTTCGCGCGTAAATCCTGTTCGCCGCCGACCCAGTCGTGAAGCTTTTCGGCAATCGGATCGAAAAAAAGCCCATTGACCGTGAAATCGCGCCGCTGCGCATCGGCCTCGGCGCTGCTGAAAACGACCTTTTCCGGGCGCCGACCGTCCTGATAATCCGCCTCGGCGCGAAAGGCGGCAACCTGGAATTGTTGTTTGCCCTCGACGACAATCATCACCCCGAATTTGCGGCCAACAGCGCGGGTGCGCTTGAACAGCTTCTCGATTTGCTCCGGGCGCGCGTCCGTGGCGATGTCATAATCCTGCGGCTCGCGTCCGAGCAAAACATCACGCACGCAACCGCCGACCCAGAACGCGGCGAAGCCGGCCGTTTGCAGGCGGCGGACAATTTCTACGGCTGTTTCACGTGGTGCGACGCTCATCAATTACAATTTACGATATACGATTTACGCGCCGGTTTGCCAGTCAACACGTCAATCGTAAATCGTAAATCGTAAATTACCCGTCGCCCCAGATTTTTTTGACGTGGGCGATGCCGGACTTGACGGCTTCCACCGGCAGCGCCGGGCTGAGCTCAAACACCCGGATGTGTTCCGGTTTTACGAACGGCTTGAGCGCAGCATAATCAATCATGCCGGTGCCGGGCGCGGAGTGGTCGCGGTCGGGAAATTGCACGTCGTGAATGTGAAAGCCGACGAGGCGCGGGGCGAACGATTCCAGGTGTTGGACGTGCCGGATGAGACCGAGGTTTTCCTTGATCTGCGCGTGGCCGACGTCGTGCCAGTAGGCCACGTTGGGACTGGGAAATTCGCTGAAGAATGACGCGAAATCGCTTTCGAGCGGAATTTCCTCCAGCGCCTGTCGGTTTTCGCAGCCGAGTTTCAGGCCGCGCTTTTCGGCTTCAGGCAGAAGCTTGTGGAGCGTTTCGTACATGTGTGCCACGAATTTTCCCTTGGCCGTCTCGCGCTTGGCCAAGGCTTCGGCGCGGAGTTTTTCAAACTGGGGCGTCGGTTTCCCGTCGCGTTCGAGCAGGTCGCACAACCGACCAGTGTAATCCTTCAGTTCCATGCTGCCAAGGTGCAGGACGACGGCCGGCCCCTGAACGCGTTCGGCGAAATCAAACGTCTTGAGCGTATGACGAATGGCCAGGTCGCGTTCGTAGTCCTTTTCGGCGGAAAACTCGTACAGGTTCGGCGCGGCGTGAGTCACGCCCATCGGCAGCGGACAGAAATTGTGGAGGCTGGAAATTTTGATTTCGCCGGCGCCCACCGCGGCCAGGATGCCGGGCATGAGGCTGATGGAAACCCCGTGGCTGAGTTCGGCGTATTCAAAGCCCAGCTCGCGGATTTCGCGCAACATGGCGCGGCCGTCGGTGTGACGGTGGGAATTCCAGCAGGTGGAAAACGAGTACATAAAAATGCCGGGCGCATCCTAAAGGGACGCGCCCGGCTTGGGAAATCGCAAATTACAGGTTACAAGTCCGCGTAACGCGCGGTGAGCATCGCGGAAAACCGCGCGGCCTTCTCCTTGCGGCGGCGCTTTTCACTCGGCTTTTCGAAATGCCGGTGATTGCGCACGACCTTCAAAGTGCCTTCCCGGTCCACTTTTTTCTTCAGCCGGCGCAACGCCCGATCCACTGACTCGCCTTTTTTTAATTTAATTTCGGTCAACGCAACTCACTTCCTTTCTCTGCAGGATGCAAAATGGGGATGCAATGTAGTTATTCCGCGCCCGTCCTGTCAACCTGCAAATCGGCGCATCGTTGCAATTGTGGCCGGCGAAGCTATCCTGCCCGCATGAACAAAGGGCCAAAGGCGGTCAAACCCGACGACGTGGAGCTGCAAAAACGCATCCGGGAACTCATTGCCTTCAAGGGTGGCGGCTATAACGAAGACGAAGTCGCCGACATCCTGGAAAACGCGCTGAAGCTGCTGACCGACGTAAAGAACACCGGCGACGTGCGCGTCATCCGGACGGCCTTGCGGGAATTGCGTTACTCGTTCCGGTTGTTCGCGCCGTATGCGCACATTCGCAAGGTCACGATTTTCGGTTCGGCGCGGACCAGACCCAACAAACTGGAATATCAACAGGCCGTCGAGTTCGGGCGCAAAATCGCGCAGGCCGGTTTCATGGTCATCACCGGGGCCGGCCCCGGCATCATGCAGGCCGGACACGAAGGCGCCGGGCCGGAAAACAGTTTCGGCGTCAACATCCGCCTGCCGTGGGAACAATCCGCCAATCCCGTCATCGCCGAGGACAAAAAACTCATCACCTTCAAATATTTTTTTACGCGCAAATTGATTTTCATCCGGCATTCGGACGCCATCGTGCTGTTTCCCGGCGGCTTCGGCACGCTTGACGAGGGTTACGAGGTGCTCACGCTCATGCAAACCGGCAAGAGCCAGCTCATGCCGCTGGTGCTCATGGACCGCCCCGGCGGCATCTACTGGAAGACGTGGGACCGGAACGTCCGCGAACACTTGCTGCGCGACAGACTGATTTCAGCCGAAGACCTGAACCTTTACCAACTGGCCGACAGCGTGGATGCAGCCGTGGAGATCATCACGCGCTTTTACCGGAATTTTCACTCGAGCCGGTTCGTGAAGGATTTGCTCGTGATCCGGCTCAAAAACGCGCCGTCGTCGGCCGTCCTCTCGGCTTTGAACAAGAACTTTGCTGATATCATCAACGGTTCGCCAATCGTGCCAATCAAACCGACGCCCGAAGAAATTGAAGACAAAGACCATCTGGATTTGGCGCGCATCGCGTTCGGGTTCAACCGCCGCGATTACGGCCGTCTACGGCAATTGATTGATGTGTTGAATGAGGTGTGATATGAACTCAATTCCGCGAAACCAAAATAAATAAAACCATAGAATGTCTATCGAACAGGATATCGAACGCGTCGCCCGTCAGGAGGAGCAGCTCCGGTTCCCCGGTTTTGACGCCAACACCGCCTGGGCCGTGGGAGCACGCATCCGGGCCATCGCTGCGTCCCGCGGCCTGTCCGTGGCGATTGATATCCGGGTCAACGGGCATCTCCTGTTTTTCGCCGCGATGCCGGGCACCACTCCCAACAACATTGATTGGATACGCCGCAAACGCAATGTGGTGCAGCACTTTCACCGCAGTTCCTATGCGATCGGCCTGGAATTGCGTCAACAGCAGACCACCCTTGCCGAAAAAATAGGCGTGGATGCCCGCAACTACGCTCCGCATGGCGGATGCTTTCCCATCAAATTGCCCGGCACGGGTTGCATTGGCACGATTACCGTTTCCGGCCTGCCGCAGCGGGCCGACCACGAACTGATCGTCGAAGTTTTGGCGGAAATACTGGGACAGCCCCTCGCGGAATTGGCACTGGCAGCTGAACCGGATGATTCAAAGTAATTCCGATGTTCGATTTCCCATCCGGGACAACCGGAATGAAAAACAGCGCCGGCAGCGGCTGATTGGCTCAAGCTGTTTCCCCTCTCCGCCAACGGAGTTGGGGGAGAGGGCCGGGGAGAGGTGGCACGTTTTAAATCGGTTTCGGTGGAGGTTGAATCAGATCGCTGACCTTCGGCGGAACAAAACGGTGGTTCTGCACCTTCCGCATCACCGCCATGCAACCGGTCCTCCGATGCAAGGCGTTCCAGATTTCCAAAAGAACAGCCTCGCGGTTCGCCCGCCATTGATGGTTCCAAAAACGGAATTCCTCGATGCCTTTTGACACCAGAAATTGTTCGCGTTCCTCGTCGCGCCGGCGTTGTTCCGGCAGTCCATATTGGAATCCGTCCAACTCAACGGACAACTTTGCTGCGGGGCCGTAGAAGTCGAGAACGTACTCTCCCAGAGGATGCTGACGGGGGAATTTGAATCCCGCAAAACGACCGGCCCGCAAGGCGCGCCACAATTCCTTTTCCTCGTCCGTTTGTTCGCGGCGCAGGCGGCGGGCATTACCGGTGGAATTCATAGGTCCAGCGTAAATGATATATTTTGGAGCGACAAAATCAAAAGCGCCGCCTCTCCCCGGCCCTCTCCTCCGCTCCGCGGAGGAGAGGGAGAAGATTCTCAGATCGCTACGGTTCAGGAATTTTGAACGCAAAATGTCAGTTTGTGAAATCGTAGAATTTTTAACCCGTCAGTCGCTTCGGTGTTTTCATTTGCCTGCACTCGACAGCCCGCCTTCCGATTGTTAGCGTTCGGCCATGAATTTTCTGGTCACCGGCGGCGCGGGCTTCATCGGCTCGCACGTTTGCGAACGGCTGCTGCGCGATGGCCACGCCGTCTGGGCCCTGGATGACCTGAATTCGTTTTACAGCCCGGCGGTCAAGGAAAAAAATCTCAAGGAAATCTCGGCCCTCGGCAAACCCTTCACCTTCATCTCCAAGAATCTGTCCGACGTGAAGGCCCTGGAAAATTTATTCGCGCAGGTCCGGTTCGATCAGGTCATCCACCTCGCGGCCCGCGCCGGTGTCCGGCCCAGCCTGGATGAACCGGAATTCTTCCAGCAGGTCAATGTCGAGGGCACGGTCAATGTGCTGGAAGCGGCACGGCGGCATGGCGTAAAAAAAACCCTGCTGGCCTCGTCTTCCTCGGTTTACGGGGTGAATACCAAGGTGCCGTTCGCGGAAAGCGACCCGGTGTTCTCGGTCATCTCGCCGTACGCCGCCAGCAAGCTGGCCTGCGAAGCCCTCGGCCACGTGTACCATTACGTTTATGGCATGGACGTGGTGATGCTCCGGTTCTTCACGGTTTACGGCCCGCGCCAGCGGCCGGACCTGGCGATCCACAAATTCGCGAAGCTCATCCACGAAGGCAAACCCATCCCGGTCTTCGGCGACGGCTCCACGGAACGCGATTACACCTTCATCAGCGACATCGTGGACGGTGTCAACGCCTGCACGCAAAAGAAATTTGCCTATGAAATTTTCAATCTCGGCGGCTCGCAAACCGTGAAACTGAGCCGGCTCATCGAGCTGCTGGAAACCGCGCTCGGCCAAAAGGCCCTGATTGACCGCCAGCCCGCGCAACCGGGTGACGTGCCCCGCACCTATGCCGACATTACCAAGGCCCGGGCGTTGCTGGGCTATCAGCCGCGCGTCAAAATCGAGGAAGGCATTCTGAAATTTGTGGATTGGTTTCGTCAAAACCAGTGATAGACTAATACCGTCATGAGTTCGCCTACGCCATTTAATCGCCCGGCCCTGACCGAGGCGCTGGACGCCTGGAAACAACTGCTCGCCGCGCGCGGTTTCGCCACCGAGTTGCGCTGGATTTTCGAGGAAAATCTTTGCTTCGAAAAATCGCGCGTCCCGCAGGGCGGGAGCGGCTTTCACCTCGGCTTTCAAACCAAATTCACGCCGCCGCCCGAGGACGCGCTGGACATCGCGTTCGACCATTTTTGCGAGGCGGACAAGCGCATCGTGCTTTACCGGCTGGGGGAAAGCGCCGGAAAATCCATTTGCGTGCTGTTGTCCGACCCGTGGTTTGAAAACAAGGGCGAAGCCGACGGCTTTTTGCGCCGGGACGAATGGCGGGTATCGTTCCATCCCGGCCAGAAGGATGAAATCGAGGAGATTGCCGACCTGGGCCGCTGGCTGCGCCGGGTCAAACACGGCCGCGCCTTTCACGATCTGGACTTTTCCATGACGCTGGCGGCGATTGACGAAATCAAAATCCACGGCCGCGTGCTCATGCCCTACGAACGCTTCGCCTCGACGATGCTCAACCGTCTGCGCCGGTTTTTGGGGCAACCGGCTTAATGGACCGATACGGAGGACAGGCATCATTCCGGGCTCGGCATTCCTACCGCGTTCGCGGTGCAGACATCTCCGCCGGCGGCGCGTTGGTGCCGCTCTTGTTTTCCTTCTTGAACGCGGAGCGCAGCAGCCAGTGATGCTTCAATCCCTGGACAAAATTGTCGGCATCCCCAACCGTTTTGGAAATGACCCCCAGCATGTTGGTATTGGCCTGCACCTGCGCGTTGAGGTTGCTGGTGATGCCGGCCATTTGCAGGAGAATCGTAGTCAGATTGGTATCGGTGCTGGCGAGCAGCGCGTTGGCATTGGTCAGGGCGCCTTGCAACTGCTCGTTTCCATTGGTGCCCAGCGCCCAAATCAGCGGGCCGCCCGGCTCGCGCAACTGCGCGGTCACGGTCGCAAGGTTCGTGATTACCGGCCGCGCCTCGACGATGGTCGTATTCAGATTCGACGTCGCATTGGCCGCGTTGTCCAGCACGGCGGCGAGTTTATTGGTCAAGGCCAGGACGATCGGTAGCGCCTGCTGAATCTGGGCGACCATCGCCTGCAACTGGTCGGACACCGGCGGCGTTTCCGCGGCATGCAGCCAGGCGGTGTCATCGCCCGGCTTGAAAATTTTGTAGTGACGCACCCGGCCGTCCCACGACGCCACGATGCGATGCTTGTCCTTCTCCTGGTTGTTGTAGGCGTAAAGAGAATCCATCTTCATCACCGTGATGACCTGCAGATTCGATTCCGTCAATGTGGCGTAAGCAGGGAAGACGATATTGCTCTGTTGATCAAGGACATCCTGGGAAAGCTGCCACTGGCCGGGCTCTTCCGTGACCAACTGTTTCAGTTCGTCCAGGGTCTTGACCGAGACCGGTTGGGTGACGACCCGCGCGTAGCCGTTGGTTCCGCGAGTGATTTCCAATTGCCGCTGGTTGAGAAATCCGGCGGCGTTGATTTTTACATATGATCCGCCGGTCCAGATATAGCGGAAAAACGGCTCACGGATTTCAAACTCAACTTTCACGTTGTTCTTCTCATGCGGCTTCTGCGGGGTAACGCTGGTGATTTGCCCGACCGGAAAACCCATCATGTACACCGGATCACCCACGTTCAAGCCGGACGCGCTTTGAACATAAGTAAAAAACGGCGCCTTGATCTTAAACCAGCCCTTCCGCTCCGCCGTGTGGTAAATGTAATAGCCGAAGCCGAACAGCAGCAGCGCCGCCGCCAGAAACACAAACCAGCCCACGGCGCGTTCCATGCGGCTCAGACGCGTACGCAGTTGCGGGGTCAGGTCTTGCAAGGCCATGATCTTTCAGATGGTCGCGTTAACACATTTCCATTTCAACCGCGCGCTGTTTGTTTTTTCTTAATCATAATCTTAATCGTAATCCACGACCGATTAAGATTAAGAGATCAATTCAGCCGGTGCCGCCAGTAATTCTTTCACCACCGGGTCGTTCGTGGATTCTATCTCGTTCCAGGCGCCCAGGGGAAAGAATTTTTTATCGTGCAACAGCGCAAATTTCCGGTTCGCATTCCGCCAGGGACGCAAATCGTCCGTCGTCGCGATCAGGGTCATCGGCCGGCCACCGCACCAGGCGTGTCCCCGCCACAACTGGTCGAGGAACCGCAGCCACCATTGCCGGTGCCGCGCCCCGAGACCGGCCAGCGGATTGTCCAACAGCAACACTTCCGGTCTGAGCATCAGCGCGCGGGCCAGCGCTGCGCGTTGGAGCCAGTTGCCGCTCACATTGGCCGGGGTGACCTCGGCCAACGGCGTCAATTCCAGCAGTTCCAGCAGCGCCGCCACCTCCTGCGCCGCCTCGGCGGGCGGCAAATCACGATGATATTGCAACGGCAACGCCACGTTCTCCCGGATCGTCAATTGATTGAACAACTGCCCGCCTTCGAAAACAAACCCCACCCGCAACCGCTCCGTCAGTTTCGTTTCGTCGAACCGCCGCGTTTCCGTCCCGAACAATTTGCAGTCGCCCTGCACCGGCGCCATCAACCCCGCGCTCAACATCAGGAAATCACTCTTGCCGGAATGTTGCTGCCCGGCGACGGCCCAGAATTCCCCCGGCGCCACCGACCAGTTCACGTCTGCCAGCACGACTAAGCCAATGTCGCGCATGGCGCCGACGCTCACGGCGCGCATTTCGATGACCGACGTTTTTTCCGGTTCACTCATGCGACGAGGTAAAGCAGGATGAACAACGCATCAATCAGCACGCACACGATGACGCCTTGGGACACGGCGCGCACGGCCACCCGTGAGACGTCCTCCAACCGCAACGGCCGCGCCAGGCCGTGATAACACGTCACAATGGCGATAAAAAACCCGAAGGCGACCGTCTTCAACGCCAGCAACGCGAAGTCCAGCCAGCTCAACGCCCCGGCGATTTGCTTGAAATAATCGCCCGGCGTCAGCGGCACGTCCTGTAAAAACGCGAACAAATATCCACTCACCAGCGCGCCGATGATCAAATACACCGTCAACGAAAAAACCCCCACCGCCATGCCGATGACGCGCGGCACAATCAGGTAATGCACCGGATCGATGCCCAGCGCCTCCAGCGCCTCCACCTCGCCCAGCGCCCGTGCCGTGCCGAGTTCAATCACGTGTGCCGTGCCCACCCGCGCCAGCACCAGCATCGCCGCCAGCAACGGCCCCAGCTCGCGCACCACCACAATCACCATGGTCGTGCCGAGATAATCCGTTGCTCCGAATTTTGCCAGAGTGGAAACCGTCTGCCCGATGACGAGAAAGCCCAACGCCAGCGCCACAAACACAAACATCGGCAGCAACGCCACACCGGCGCGGGCGATTTCCTGCCGGATGCGCGGGCGGATCACGTTCCGCGCCGCCCGGGATTTCCGCAGGATGACGCCCAGGGTAATGAGGGCAAACGCCACCAGCCCCTGCAGCGTGAGCAAAAACAGGAACAGCTTTCGCCCCACCAGATCCGTGTAGGATTTCGGCAGTTGCGCCCGGCGAATCAATTGCGTGTTTGCCAGTGCAAACGCCTTGGCCAGATTTTCCCGCATAAGCCCAGCGTAGGACTTGTGCCCATGCCGGGTCAAAATAGTTTTTCCAAGTCATCAGGCACAGGGCATATCTGAACGCAATCGAATTGAAACAACTCCCTCTCCTCCCTCGGGAGAGGGAGAAAAACCAACGTGCGGATCAAGCGGTAACGTCGAGTGTGCAAACGAACATATCTCCTCTGGCTTGCTAAAAAACTAATGTCCCATTGATGCGCGCGGTTTGGGGACTTTGGACAGGGCGTGAAACTCACGCGTCCCGGCATCGTTTTGGGTGTCAAATCTCAGGACTGTTCGTTCCGAACCGGGTCGTTTTCAGTGGTTGTCCGGCTGGCACAAGATGGCCTGAGCCATGCTGGCTAATCGGCCATGACTAAAATCGCCTATAGCGAGAGCGAAAGCGGTAATGTCGTACGTACCGCTGTCGTTCCTGCCAATCGTTCCGAAGAGCCGAGGTTCGGCCCTGTTGACCGCGCAGTCATTGTCGTCATCCTGTTTTGCTTCGTTCTGTGCGTCGCGGGGTTGATCTATTATCCGCTGACCCACTGACCGGCGCCGGGTTCACCGGCCGGTCGCTTCGAAACGGTCTCCTGGCCTGAACCGGCTGCCCGACAGCCGCACGAAAAAACTGTCCTTGAGGCGTGGCCTCGTTGCAAAATTCCCGCGATGACGCTCCGCGACGCCAAAGCCCGCCATGCCCGACTCGCCGACGAAATCCGCCGGCACGACCAAGCCTATTACGTCGAAGGCCGGCAACTCATCACCGACCGCGAATACGACCAGCTTTCCAAGGAATTGCAGGAACTGGAGAAACAATTTCCCGATCTCGTCACGCCCGAATCGCCCACGCAACGTGTCGGAGGCGCCCCTAGCGAAAAATTTGCCCGCGTCAAACATCTCGTGCCGATGCTCTCGCTCGACAAGGTCGAAGCCGCCGAACATCCGACCAAGGACGAGGAACCCGACCGCGACCGGCGCAATCGGGCGCAGGATGAAAACACCCTCGCGGAACTGCGCGCCTGGGACATGACCATTCGCAAGCACCTCGGACGTGACCGCGTGGAATATGTCATGGAACCGAAGGTGGATGGCGTGTCGATCAGCGTCCATTACCACCGCGGCAAACTCGCGCTGGGCGTCACGCGCGGTGACGGCACGGAAGGCGACGACATCACCACCAATCTGAAAACCGTCCGCGCGATTCCGTTGGAGTTACGTAGGACAGGCGTCGCGCCTGTCTCAAAATCAAAAGGAAAGGAATTGTTTGAAGATGGAGACAGGCGCGACGCCTGTCCTACGTTGCTGGAAGTCCGCGGCGAAGCCTACATGGCCATTGATGATTTCGAGGCACTGAACAGAAAGCTCGCCGCTGCCGGTGAAAAACCTTTCCCGAACGCCCGCAATGCCACCGCCGGCACGCTCAAACAACTCGACCCACGGCTCGTCGCGCAGCGCCCCATACGCGCCGTGTTTTACGCCACCGGCGCGGTGGACGGCGTCGAGTTCAAAAAACATTCCGAAATGCTCGAAGCCCTCGACCAATTCGGCCTGCCCACGCAAAAACTCTGGTGGGTTTGCGATGGCATCGGGGAGGTTTTAAAGATTTACCGCGAGAAGGTGGTGGCGCACTACAATGAGGACAAAGACCTGCGCCGGAAGTTGCCGTACGAGATTGACGGTATCGTACTCAAGGTCAACACACTTGCCGACTGGCCGCGAATTCCCGGCCGCAGCCGTGCACCTGGCTACGCCATCGTCCATAAACCCGTCCCCTGGATTACGCCCGCGGAAACCGTGCTCAAAGCCATCACCGTGCAAGTCGGGCGCACCGGTGTGCTCACACCCGTGGCTGAGCTCGAACCGGTCTTTGTGCAGGGCTCCACGATTTCGCGCGCGACGCTCCACAACGAGGACGAAATCCGGCGCAAGGACATCCGCATCGGCGACACCGTGGTCATCCGCAAGGCGGGCATGGTGATTCCGGAAATTTTCGAGGTGGTGAAGACCAAACGCCCGCCCGGCGCAAAGGAATTTGATTTGTTCAAACACGTCGGCGGCAAATGTCCGGTCTGCGGCGGCCACATCGCCCGGGAAAAGGTTTCGGCGGGCGACAAGGAAGAAGTCGCCTGGCGCTGTCAGAATGTGGCCGGCTGCCCGGCGCAACAGACCCGGCGCGTGGAATACTTCGCCCAGCGCAAGGCGCTCGACATTGAGTCGCTCGGCGGCATCGTGGCCGAAAAGCTCGTCGAACGCGGCCTCGTGAAGGAACCGCTCGACCTGTTCAACCTGAAACTGGAGCAGCTGGGCAAACTGAATCTCGGCACGGACGAAGAACCGCGCGTGTTCGGCGAGAAAAACGCAACCAAGGTCCTGGAGGCACTGCAACGCGCCAAAACCGCGCCGCTGTCCCGCTGGATTCAAGCGCTGGCCATTACCGACGTCGGCGAAGCCACTGCCAAACAACTCGCCGCCACAAATGAATCGCTGGACGCGCTGAACGATTCGGAAATTTTGCGCGACATCCGCGAACTCGGCGCAAAGGAGGCCGAACGCGCGGAAATCAGCCCGCGCTCGCGTAAAAATCCGCCGAAGAACGATGCCGAAAAGGCTGCGCGTGAGCAGCGTGACGCTGCCCTTAAACAGGAAATCGCGGCAATTGAAGCGCGTTTGGACGCGGGCGGCTTGAAATCCCGGATGCCGGAGGTTGGACCGGTTGCGGCGGCGAGCGTACTGGATTATTTTGCGTCGCCCGCCGGAAAGAAAGTTCTGGCCCGCATCCGCGAACTGGGCATCAAGCCGCACAACGAGAGGATTAGTATTGCCTCACCGGAAGGTGTTTTTGCCGGGAAGACGTTTGTGCTGACCGGCACGCTGCCGACACTGACGCGCGAGGAAGCCAAGGCAAAGATTGAAGCGCTCGGCGGCAAAGTGACCGGCAGCGTCAGCAAGAAGACGGATTTTGTTCTGGCCGGTGAAGAAGCGGGATCCAAACTTGAGAAGGCGAAGGAACTTGGCATCAGGGTTTTGAGCGAAGCCGATTTTTTGAAAATGTGCGGTTCTTTATGAAGCCCGCAGCGCCGTAGGTGCGGCATCTTTGTAGAAACAAAACCCAAACCAAAATCCAGCCCCATCGGGGTGGCATATTCCGAAGATGTCGCTCCTGACGGAACTTTGACCATTAATGAATTGCCATTCTACAAAGATGCCAGCCCTAATGGGCTTGGGAAAAGCTCCACCAGAATTCCCCCATTGACATTGGCGTGTAACTTCCCAGACTCCCGCTCCGTCAAGAACGATACTATGAATACCAAACATCTGAACACAGCCGCGAAATCCGCGGTTTTAGCCGCGGTTCTGGCCTATGGCATCAACCTCCGCGCCGCAACGTCCACCGCGCCACAAACGTTGGGCGACACCAGCCAGAATCAATTCCCGACTGTGCAGGTCGTCGGCTTTTCGGAATCCCAGGCACTGACCAGCGCCTACCTCATCCTGGCCACCGGCGATCACGATTACAAAGGCCATCGCGTAAGGGCCATGCATCAGATTGAGGCGGCGGGAAAGTTGCTGGACATGGATCTGGCCGGCGACGCCAAAGACCGGCAAACGCAGGTGCTCTCGGATGACAAATTGCGTGAAGCCCGGGGGCTGCTCGAAACCGTGCTCGGCGCGGCTGAAGTCAAAGACCAACCGCGCATCAGCAAGCACATCGCCGAAGCCATCAATCAAATTGACGTCGCCCTGTCCATCCGTTGACCGGACCCAGGGCCGCTTACCATCATCGGATTCTCTCCAATTGGCGCAATCAGTTTGCGCCAATTTTTTATTGCGCGGGCGTGTTGTCCATCATGCTGTCGAAGATCGGTGAATTCCGGATCACCACATTGTCCACCACGACAAATTTGGCCGGCGGCACCCCGCGCATGACCTGGCCCTTGAAATTGTCGATCTCCAGACCGTCCACATCGAAACAGGCCATCGGCGGGCGCGAATCGAACTTCTCGAAATCCACGGTGATGTTGGCCAGCTCCAACCCGTGGACGTGCCGCGCATACAGCCCGTACGCGGGCATGGTTCCGAGCCGGGACGGCTCCGGATAATCCGTGTCCAGTTCCCGGGGCAGGAGCACCGCATCCGACTTGGTCCCGCCGCCCTTGAACATCAGATGGATGTTTTCCAGGCGGATATTCTCCAGCGGTTCTTTGGGCATGCCGTCCAATTGAATCCCGCTCATCGGATCGATGCCGGTCGCGATCACATTGGAGATAAAAATGTTTGCCGCCCGGCTCGGCGACGTCACGTCCGGACCGCGATTGCGCCTGCCGGTGGTGATGTAGATGGGGCAGTCGACGACGTCCATCATTGATATATTGTTGATGGAAATGTTTTCCATCGTGCCGCCGTCCACCTCCTCCAGCGCCAGACCGCAGCAATCGCGGAAAGTGCAATTGGCGATGGTCACATTGCGGAAACCGCCGTTGGCCTCGGTCCCGAATTTGATCCGGCCGGTGCCATGGCCCGGCTTCATCGTGCCGTCCAGCAGCGTGCCTTCCTGAAAGCCGGAGACCTGGCAATTCACGATCGTCAGATTCTCCGTGATGACGTTCCGGCCGAGCGCGAAGCTGCTCTTAAGGCACAAACCGTCATCCCGGGGCGAATTGATCCGGCAGTCGGAAACCATCGTGTTGCGGCAACAGTCAATGTCAATGCCGTCACGGTCGGTGTCCATCGTCACGTTGTCCACGGTCAGGTTGTCACACCCCGTGACCAGAATGGCAAAGTGGCCGCCGTGAAAAATCGTGATGTCACGCACCAGCACATTGCGGCACAACTTGAGCGCGATGGCCTTGTTGCCGAGCCGCGCCGGTGGAGGGCTCATGGCCAGTGGCGGGGTGCGGTTGGTCGGGCTCCAGCTGGCAAACCCGCACATCTCGTCGAGCAACTTGTCAGCGCGCACCAGCCCGCCGCCATTGATCATGCCGGTGCCGGTGATGGAAACGTTGGTGAGATTCTCGCCCCAGATGAGGCTGTTGTGAAAATACGTATGCCCGCCGTCCTGATACGCCTGGCCCTGCCAGGCTTCCGTCGGGTCATAAGCGTTCATCGCCTGCGGCGCGCCGAGCAGGACCGCGCCGGCGTCCAGGTACAAATGAATGTTATTGGTCAGCCGGATGCTGCCGCACAGATACGTGCCCGCCGGAACCGACACCGTCCCGCCGCCGGCCGCGGCCGCCGCCAGAATCGCCTGGTTGATCGCCGGGCTGTCCAGGTTCGTTCCATCGCCCACAGCGCCATAGCTGCGGACATTGTAGACCGTTTTGTCATCCGCCGCCGCCGCGGCCTGGAGGACAAGGCAAACCGAAACCAAAATGGCAAAGGTGTGCGTCTTCATGTTTCGATTGTGACCGAATGATCCCGCGCTGGCAACCACCAGTAAACGCCGGCGCCGGCGGATCAAGGTGACACGACGCGGTAGAAACGCACGCGAAAATTGGTGGCCGAGTGGTCAGTAAACGAGAGCGGCGAACTGGCGGGGGTGAAATTGGTGAGATCGATCCAGGTAATGGGAGGCGCCAGGTTGGTGGCGGCCTGGATGCGATAGCTGAAATTGGTCTGCAAGGTCAGGGAGAAAGCGAAACCGCCGGCGCTCGATTGGTACGGCCCGGTAAATTGCGCCGACGGCGCATTGGTGGCCAGCAGGTCGGCGCTGAATTCGCTCGTATCGCCGACGGCTGAGGTCGCGGTGGCGGTAAAATATTGCCCGGCATAATTGGCGCCATTGTCCGTGAGGGCGAACGCAGCATTGCCGGAACCGTCGGTGGTCGTGCTGACCGTCCCGACGTAAAACTGGCCTGCGCCGGGGTTGTTCAAGGCGTTACGATAGACATCAATGAGGAAAGTGCTGTTCGCCAGGCTGTTCAATGTGCCGGAAACAACCGTTGTGGAGGCGTAGCCAAAGGCATTGGTGATGACGGGATAAGTCTGGAGATTATTGGCGCCGTTCAGCAGATCAATGCCCAGGCCGCCGTTGCCAAAGATGGAATTGCCGCGGATGGCAATCCCGGCCGTGTTGGTGTCACTGACCCAAACGCCATCGTTATTATTGAAGGCAATCTGATTGCCGCTGCCGGAGCCATCAGGCTTGAGGCCGATGATATTGTTGGAGGCGCCGCCGAAAAAAATGAGGCCAACGGAATTCGGCAACGCATTGGTGCCGGAGGCGTCCGTCCCGATGTCGTTGCCTTCAATCCAATTGCCGGTGGTGCCGACATTGTCAACATAGACGCCATAGCCAAAAAAACCCGAAATGACATTGCCCGCGCCCGCCACGGCGCCGCCAATGGTGTTGTTTTGCGCGCCGGCAAAGATAATGACACCGGCGAACGTGCTGCCGACGATATGGGCGCCATCCGGGCTGATACCGATGTAATTTCCCTCGACCACGTTGTTGCTGGTCGCCGGGCTGGCCAGATAAACGCCGTAGTTGTTGTTGCCGGAAATGACATTCCGCGCGCCGGCGATCGTCCCGCCGATGATGTTCCCCGGGGTGCCGAACGGCAGATAAACGCCGGCAAGGCTGTTGGGAACCGCATTGGTGCCGGTGATGTCGGTGCCAATGTAATTTCCCTCAACCAGGTTGCCGCTGGTGGTGGCGCCATTAAAGAAAACCCCGGCGGGGTTGTTGCCGGAAATGACATTGCGCGCGCCGGCAACCGTCCCGCCGATGAGGTTGTTGGTCGCGCCGTTGTCCAGGAGCACGCCGCCATAGCCAATGCCATTGCCGATGCCATTGGTGCCGGCGGCATCCAGGCCGATGAGATTGCCCTGGACCGAATTTCCGGTGACCAGGGGGTTGGCGATGTCGATGCCATAATTGCCATTACCCGAGAGCACATTGCCCGCGCCGGCTCCGGTGCCGCCGATGACGTTCTGGGTGCCGCCAAAGAGACCGACGCCACTCAACCCGTTGCCGAGGGCGGTTTCGCCACCGGCGTTCACACCGAGATAATTTCCCGATATGACGTTGCCGGCCGTGTTGGTCAGGTAAACGCCATATTGCAGGTTGCCGGAAATGACGTTTCGTCCCGCCGGATTGGTGCTGCCGATGGTGTTGCTGCCGGCGTTGTTGCCAAGGAACACGCCGCTCAGCCCGTTGGCCAGCGCATTACTGCCGGAAAAATCAGTCCCGAGATAATTACCGAGAACGACATTGCCGGTCGTGTTCGAGTCGGTGATGAAGATGCCGTACTGCGAATTGCCGGAGAGGACGTTTCGCGCCGGCGTATTCGTGCCGCCAATGGTGTTTCCACCCGCGCCGCTGGCGACGAGAATGCCCTGGTAAGCATTCGGTGCGGCGTTGGTGCCGGTGGGGTCGAGTCCAAACCAGCAGCCGGAAATGGTGTTGTTGGTCGCGTCCGCGTAAAGCAGCGTCAGGCCGTTCCAGTCGAAGTCAGAGAAGGAAATGTCCTTGATCTGGTTGCTCGACGAGTAAATCAGCAGGCCCGTGGCCGCGCCGGGGGCGTAGGCTTCGGGAATCATTTGCGAGCCGTCCACGAAGACGAGCGGCCTGCCCGCAAAGCCCGGTTGGGTGGAGCCGTCCATCACCGTGCCGTTCGCCACCAGTGGCGGCAGATAGCCGGTGAGATGAATGTTGAAAACACCGTTGCTGTAGCCGGGATCATTGGTGGTGAGGTTGAACCGGATGGTCGTGCCGGAGTGGTCGGTCGCGTAATAAATCGCCGCGCGCAAACTGCCGGGACCAACGTCGGCGGTGGTGGTGACGACGTTGGTGAGCGGCACGGCGGGCGGGCCGTAAAGATAAGCCAGCGCCGCGCGGTCACCGGGACTGAGACAATAATTGCCCATCCGGAACTGGTAGCGCGGGAAGTTGGGCGGTTTGGGTTGTTGCGTGGCCAGTACGCCGGGATTGGTCGAATCAAAATCCCAGCCGAGATGCATCACGGACTCGTAATCGTAGTTCCCGTTTGTGACGGTCGTGGGATCAACGGTGAACCAAAATATATTGGTCGACTCGTCGTTAATGTTGTTGGTCAGGACGGCAATGTAATTGGTCGCGTCGGGCCGGATGTTTTCGTGATTGAAGCCAAACGAATGGCCCATCTCGTGGCAGACCTGTGCCCGGCTCAGGCTGGAGACAGTGACCATTTGCGGGTTGTAACTGCCACCGGACACGAAATCGAGAAAGTTGGTGTTATACGAGAAAAGAATCCATCGCGTTTGATTGGTGTGCGGGACGAACTTGACGTTCGCGGCGAGTTCCCATTCGCGCAGGCTGTCGAGGTAGGTATTGGTTTGCGCAGCGGTGAGGGTGTTGGTGAATTCATACGGCACCATGCCACCCGGCCAGGGGACGTTCGCGGGCGAGGTGCCGGCGTAAAAATTTCCGGCGGAAACCCGGGCGGCCGCCAGCAGCCAAAGACCGGAAGCCAGCCAGAAAGAAACCCAGACGCGCTGTTGGCGCGCAGCCCGACCTTGGGAAACGACCTCTGATTGTTGCACGACCCATTATCTATAACCGGCGTGAATGATTTTTTCAAGTTCAAGTTATACCCAATGATGGGCGGGCTATCCGGAAATATGCTTCTCAACCCGGATGTTTTTCGCCGGTTGCGTTTGAAAAAAAGTGTGACGGCGGCCGGGATACTGGCTACCATGGCTCCATGCAAAGCGCGTCGCTCAGGAAGTGGCTTCTGGCGTTGGCCTTGTTGGTTGTCATCCTCTGGACCATCGTTCATTTCTACAATCTAAACGCGCAAAAAGGGGACCAGATCACGCGCATCATCCTGGAACCACAGGGGGATTTCTCCTATCGCCAAACCAACATTATCACCTCCAAGCCGCCAAAGACCATCGCCAACGACACCGGTTCCCCGGAGAGTTTGCGTCAGAAGGTTGAAGCCTGGCTGGCGTTGCACCATCGCTCCGCCGACAGCCTGCTCGCCGCGTTTCATGTTCTGAACGACACCAATTATTTGAAGGAGGCAGCCACCAACTTCCCGGACAGCCCGCCGGTCGAGCTGGCGGTTCTGGCGCGCAATGTGTTTCCGGAGGACCGCCGCAAGTGGCTGGACCTCTTCAAGGCGTCGTCACCCAGCAACTCGCTGGCCAACTACCTGTCCGCCCAGGCCTATTTCCAGAACGGCCAGCCCGATGCGGCGGTCAAAGACCTGGTGACCGCCACTGGCAAGCCGGAGTTTGAGAATTATTTTTTGGAATCCCAGTTGGACACCGAGGAACTGTGCCAGTTTTGCGGACAGTCGCCGTTGGAATCATCCGAAACCGCGCTTGCCACTTCGTTCAGAGACATGTCATACACAACAATTAACCAACTCGCCTCGCAAATAACAGACCTGCAAAAGCAGGAACTGAATGTGGGTGACACTGATTCTGCCGAGAATCTTGCACAGATGGGAGCGATATTGGGAAGCCAGCTTAACAACGGCGCCAGCGGAAAATACATCACGAGTCAACGGTTGGGCATCGCGATTGAATCAATGACGCTTGAGCAATTGAACCCAAACTCCAGTTACGATTTTTTGGACGGCGAGACCCCAGCCCAGAGATTGCAGGAACTCAATCAACAAGTGGCCACACTGAGTCAGCTTAATAAAAGCTTTAATGCCGTTGAACCCAGCCTGAGCGACGCGGAGAAAGTCAGCTTTCAGAAACGGATTTTAATTTATGGCGAGGTCGCGGCCATGCAATGGGTCCTGCAACAGCGCGGCAATCCGCAAAGCAGTCCGTGACCAAAATCATTCGAGCCGCCGGCGAAACTCCGCGCAGGCCTTGACCACGTCCGGCACATTGAGAATGGCCGACACGACGCAGACGCGTTGCGCGCCCGCCGCCAGCACGTCGCCGAGATTTTCCAGGTTGATGCCGCCGATGGCAAACCAGGGAACGCCCACGTTCCCCGCCGCCCAGCGGACATATTCCAGCGTCACCGGCCGGGCCGTCGGTTTGGTGCCCGTCGCATAAACCGGTCCGATGGCGAGATAATCCGCGCCCGCCGCCAGGGCGCGCGTTGCCTGCTCCGGCGCGTGAGTGCTCAGGCCAATGCGGAGTTCGCCCGCCGCCGCTGCACTTTGGCGCGGCAAGGACTTCGGAGTTCGGAGCTCGGAAATGCGCTGGTGGCCGGAGTCAAAAAAATCCTCCTGGCCCAGATGACAAAATTCCGCGCCGGTTTCGCGCGCCACCTCCGGATGATCATTGATCACCAGACCCACGTTCGCGCGACGGGTGACGGGCAGGATTTTTTCCACCATGCGGCGGATTTCGTCGGGCGACGATTTTTTGGCGCGGAGCTGGATCAAATCCGCGCCGCCCTGGCAGAGCTGTTGCGCCACAACCTCCGGCGCGCGGCCCCGCAGGCAAGCCGTGTCCACAAACGCATACAGCCGGCAATCCCGGAGCGGTTTCACGGAAAAACCTTAACCGCCAAAGACGCGAAATACACGAAACAAAATTCAGCCAGGGAAATCCTGCGTCGGTTGGTTTCGCGTCGGCGGCGAATTTCGCGGTTTCGAATGATTCAGCGGGTCCGTTCAAAGGCCGCCTGCCAGAACCATTCGCTGCGCGCGACGAACCGGACAAGGACGTTTTGCAGCGATGGCGTGAGCATCATCCGCTGCAACCATTTGGCCCACGCCAGCCGCCGTGCAAACGCGGCGTCGCAGCGGTGGGCCAGCATTTGCTGCGTCCGCACCCACGGTGCCTCACCCCGACTCCAGGTAGCCAGCGGTTCGACGGCCAACCCGGCAGACTCAAACGCCATGGACATCCCGTTGCCCGTCACCGGCGGAATCATGGTGATGGCGTCGCCGACACAACATTCGGCCCGGGCGGCGGCGCGTTGCGGTCGCAGTGAAATTCCGGCCACCGCGCAAAACGAGTTATCGTCGAATTCCGCCGCCGCCAGCCGTTGATTCAACGGCGAACCGCCCTGGCCGCACAGCCATTCGCGCCAGTTTTGCGGTGTCTGTCCCCCGCCCGCCCGCCGCCGGAACAAGCCACACACGTTCACCGCGCCGCCCTCCACCCGGCACAAGCCGACGTAGCCCCGCGGCGAAACGTGCATTTCCAGGTCGGCGGTCAATGCCACATTTCGCGCGTGCGCCTTCAGGCCGAACCAGCGCGAGCCGTTTCCGGAAGGTTGCAAACGCCGGCCAGTCGCGAGTACGACGCCTTCGGGTTGGAGTTCAGGCTTTGGCCTGTCGGGACACGCTGAAGCGTGAACTCCAACAGCAGGCCAGCGCTGGCCAATGCGTAATTCGCCTCCGAGCTTCTGAAATTCGTTTGCGAGCAGTTCGTCCAAGGTGAAGCGCGAAAGGCAAAGGGCGCGGGCCGGCAGGGACCGCGGCGGGGTGGATTGGGATGCCGAAAAAAAGGCCGCGGTACCGGCGGCCGCGGCGCCCGCACGCTCAAGCAATTCGTGCAAGCCGAGTCGTGAAAGCGTTTCCTGGCCGCGCCCGCTGATGAACTCGCCGCACACCCGATGGCGCGGGTAGTACCCGGCCTCCCACACGGTCACGGGCACGCCACGCTGGCGCAGGCCAATGCCGAGCGTCAACCCGGCCAGTCCGCCACCCACAATCGTGATGGGTTTTGTTGCCATGTTTTCAATCCGTCCGGCGGGCGACGAATATATGGCTGAAAAATCCGGTGCGGCGCTCGGTCAATTGCCAGTCTTCGTCCACCGGCCACAACGCCGAAAGTTCACTGCCGGAAAATCCCGCGCGCACGCTCACGGCCGCGTCGTGCCGGGTCACGGCATTGCAGCCAATCGCCCACAGCAGCCGGCAACAAAATAACGGCCAGCGCGAGCGGCGCGGTTCAATCGCCACGAACAAACGCGCGCGATCGGCGATGGCCCGGAATAATTCCACCAGTTGCGCGTCCTCAAAATGATGAAGAAACAAATTGGCAACGATGACGTCCATTCCTTCAACGGCGGGCAACCAGTTGAAAACGTCCGCCGCCTCCGCCTCCGCCCGCCAGCCCAGTGACGTGAAGGATGACAGCGTTTGCAAAGCAACGATCTTCTGGTGGTCGAGCAGGGTCACCCTCACACCCGGCCAGCGGGGAGAGATTTTTTTTGCGACCCGGACCAGAAAATGGCCGTCGCCCGCGCCGAGATCGATGATTTGTTTTGGCGCAGACCCATTCGCGGCGGTTTGCAACGCCTTCGCCATGATGGAGGGGTTGCGCATCCAGGCATTGACGCGGCGCAGGTCGCGGCGGGACCACCGGGCGCGCGGGTCGTCCGGCGGCAATTCGTCAAGTAATTCAGGCTGGATGAGACGATTCATGGTAGCCGTGTTTGTAAAAACGCGGAAGCCGGCCGCGCTGGCACAGGCGCGGCCACGGATTCATCCCACCTCCAATAAGGCGCCATGGCAACTGAAACCCGCGCCAAACGACGACATCCACCACAATCCATCCGGCACGGCATCATGCAAGGCGCGCCGGAGCACAAAAAAGACGGTCGGACTGCTGATATTGCCATACTCGCGAAGCACGGCGGCGCTGTGGCGAACATCGGCCTCGGCCAGTTCCAGTTTGTCCCGCAAGGCGAGCAGCACGTCGCGTCCGCCGGTGTGCAAAACCCAGCCCGCCACGCGCTCGCGCCTGACCCCGGCGGTGGCGAGTGATTCGGCCAAAAGTCTGGCGGCTTCACCGCCGGCAATTTGCGGCACTTGCAAGGACAGCATGTTCCGCAACATCCCGTTCTTATGACCGAACCGCAGGGTGTCGCGTTTATCCGGCGCGAGGCAGGACGAACCGAATTTCCATTCGACGCGCCGGCGGTTCGGCTGCGGTTTCCGCGTCAGCACGGCGGCGCCCGCACCGTCGCCAAACAGGCAGGCGCTGATGAGCACACCCGGGTCATCGTCGAGATAAAACGCCGCGCTGCAGACCTCGACGCAGACAGACAAAACTTTTTGGGCGCGTTTGGCGGCCAGCAGGGCCTCGGCCGTGCGCAGATTGGGCAGCGCCGCGCCGCAACCCTGCCCGACCAGATCCAGCGTGAACACGTCCGCGCGCAAACCGAGCCGTTCACTCACGTAACTTGTCAACCCCGGGCACAAGTAACCGGTGCAGGTGCTGATGAGTACGGCATCAATATCGGCGGGGGCGCAACCGGCGTCCTGCAACGCGCGTTGCGCGGCCTCCGCGGCCAGCGCAGGCGCGTGCCGGGTGAAACGCGCCTGGAGCGCGTCGGGGGTGAGATTGAACACCTCCGTCAGTGGATTGAGTGCGAGATGCCGCGTGGCAATGCCGTTGTCGCCACAGAGCACTTTTTTGAGAATGGCGCGCGAGCGGGGCGCGAGCCGCGCGAACGCTTCGGCGCGCTGGAGGACGTCCCAACAATCGCGTTGCGCATAACGCAATGGCGGCGTGGCTGCTCCCAGTCCGGTAATGAACATGACGGAATGTAGCCCCGGGGTTCCATCCATGCACAACTTTTTTACTGATCCGCCGGCGCCCGTCGGCCGGGCTTTTGCAGCCGGTGTCCAACGCCGCTGCCCGCGCAATTCATCAACCGCCCGGGGCGATGGTTGAAGGATTCCCGCAGCGACCGGCGATAGGCTGATTCATTCGGTCAGGCGGACCAGTTCGTAATGCGCCGGCTGTGGCTTGCCGGCCACGTGCTGCTGGTCCTCCATCTGATCCTGTTGAGCGTACAAGGCGGCAATCAGCGAATCGGCCGCCTTTTGGACCGCCACGTCCCGGTCAAATGTCAGTTGGGTTTGAATGCCGCGCCAGGCGAAAAAGCGCCAAGCCACCTGTTTCCATTCCAGGTCCAGGACTTGATACGCCTGTTCCAGCATGGGCGTGTCGTATTCAGCCAGATTGATTCCGGAATCCAATTGTTCCGCGTCGAATTTGCCGACCGGTTTGCCATTGATCTTGAGCTCGTAATTTCCGGCTGTCAGGCCCTGAACCTTCAGGCGTTCCTGATCCAGCGCGGAGTAGAATCCGGAGAGGCGCACGATCTTATCCGAAGCCGCATCCGTGTAATCCCACTTTGGCTGGGGAGCCGGCGTAAAGAACGTCAGGGAGCCCCCGTCCATTTCGGTGGGTGGAAATTGCCACCAGGACTCATGCAACCCGAGGATCGGAAACGGCAGCGACTGATCTTTCTGCGTCCAGGAAATGGTCTGAGCGGCTGTTCCGACATCCGTCACGGTGGTGCTGTCCGCCTGAACGACCATGGCATGGGCCGCGTCAATGGTCACCGAAGTGACCACCGCCGGCGCGTTCCACACTTTGAGCAACGCCTGCGCCATCAATAATTCCCCCAGCGCCGATGGATGAACGCGCCCCGGGATGACCGCTTGAGCCACCTGGGGGTCCTGCGCCTGGGCTTTTTGCATTACGTCCAGCAGCGGGGTCATGAAATCAACGCACATCAGGTGATGCGCGACGGCGAGTTGGCGGACAAAGGCCGCGTATTGCTGGAGCACCGCGTTGTAACCGCCCGGAAAATTTGGCGGAAACGTCACGTCATCGTACGGCGTCGGTTCAATGAGAACAATGCGGACGCCGGGCAGCTGCTGCTGCAGGGAAAGGATGATATGTTCATAGCCGTTGGTATAGGCGCCGAAAACCTGCGGGTCAAAGGGGCGGTATCCCGCATCGTTCATGCCGAGCATGATCGTGACGACGTCGGGCTGGAACGGAACAACATCGCGTTGCAACCGTTCATCAATCCCCCCTGCCCAACCGCCACCGACACGGTCGCCGCCGACGCCAGAGTTGACGAATTTTACGTGCAGGTCCGGAAAGCGCGTGCGGACGTAGGCTGCCACATCCATGCCGTAATACCGCTGTTCGGTGATGCTGTCGCCGTAAAAGCAGACGCGATCACCATTCTTGAGGTAAAAGGGCGTCTCGGCCGCCACACCGATTCCTCCCATGAACGGCGACAACAGCAGACCCAGTGGCATGGTCCCGCGTGACAAGGTCCGGCAAAATTTGTTCACCGACAGGGCCGATGCAGATTTGAAGAAGGTTTTCATCAGGGGGCAACGGTATAAATCCGCGGGTTCCCTTGCAAGGACGCAGAAACAACGCCGGGTGGCGGAACCCCGGACGGCCGCGGCAGGGCTGCGTCATTCCGGGTTGGGCGGGCTTTACTTCAACCCGACCAGGTAGCCAAAGCGCGCCTTGAACTGTTCCGGCGTCAGCTTGACAACGGCGGCGCATTTGGCGAGCTGCTTGGCATTCTCGAAATCCTCGCGTTCGAGCCGGATCATGTAGGCGCAGGCGCATTCAAAGGCCTCGCCTTCCACGTTGACCTTCCGGTTCTGCATCCGCCCGGTCTTCGGGTCGAGCATCTTCTCGAACGGCAACGGGTTCATCTTGCCGTCCACAAAGCTGATGATGGCGCCGTACTTGGCGGCCTCGGGCGACAGCAAAAATTTCACCGCCGCGTAGCCGAGGTCGCGCGTGTATTCGGCGTCGAACGGAACCGGGTCGGCGCAACGCAATTCGTAGCCAAGGTCCTTGTCAATAAAGGTCGTCTTCAGGCCGAGTTTTTCCAGGCGCTGGTTCAACAGCTCCTTCATCAACCGGCCAAATTCAATCTCACCCAGCCGCAGGTGGCCATGGTCGTCGCGCAGGACCTTGCCGAAACGTTCCAGTTGTCCCTCGGGCAGCGCCTTGATCAACCCCTGTTCGCCCATCGCCTCGATAAGCCCCTCGGCGAGAATGACGATGCCGTTTGGCGAACCTTCCGCCAGGCGTTTGATGATGGAACCGATGATGATGTCGCAGACTTCATCCACCGACACCTGCCGGTTGCGAAATTCCTCGGGGATGATGACCAGCGTGGCGGCA
Source organism: Verrucomicrobiota bacterium (assembly GCA_049516255.1). Lineage (GTDB taxonomy): Bacteria > Verrucomicrobiota > Verrucomicrobiia > Limisphaerales > UBA11358 > UBA11358. The sequence continues at coordinate 4,355 of JBEKTH010000006.1, read as the reverse complement.
GCCGCCTTGCCGATGCCGAGCGCCAGATGCCCCGCCGCGCGGCCCATGCTGATGATGATGTACCAGCGCGAGGTGGTGCGGGCATCCTCGGCCAGATTGCGCACAATGTGCACGCCATAGTGCCGCGCGGTCTCGAAACCGAACGTCGGCGTCGAGCCGGGCAGCGGCAGGTCGTTGTCAATCGTCTTGGGCACGTGGGCGACGTGAATTTTACCATTGCTGCGCTTGGCCACCTGGCTGGCGGAAAACGCCGTGTCATCGCCGCCAATCGTCACCAGCGTGGTGATGCCCAGTTGTTCGAACACCTTGAACACATTCTGCATGCTGGTTTCGGACTTGGTCGGGTTGGTGCGCGAGGTACCGAGAATCGAGCCGCCGCGCAGATGGATGCCTGTCACGTCGCGAATCGCCAGCGGCCGGCAATGCTGCGCCTCGCCCGCCGCAAGCCATTTGAAGCCGTCGTAAAAACCGATGACTTCATAACCCTGGTTGATGCCTTCAATGGTGGCCGCCGCGATGACGCCGTTGATGCCCGGCGCCGGTCCGCCACCGACCAATATGCCCAATCTGCCTCTGCTCATGTGAATGTTGTGATGGTTGATTAAAATTGACTAAAAAACGGAAACCAGGACAGGGTGCTCGGGGCCGGCAAAAAATTCAATTCCATTCTTGCCATATTCCAACCACAATTTGCCGGAATGAACCGGGCCGTTTTTCTCGACCGCGACGGCACGCTGATCGCGGAAAAAAATTATCTGCACCGGCCGGAGGACGTGAACATCCTGCCCGCCACGCCCGCCGGCCTGAAGCGGCTCGGCAACGCGGGCTTCCGGCTGTTCATCGTCTCGAACCAGTCCGGCATCGGGCGCGGCTACTTCACGCTTGCCGACGTGGATAACGTCAACCAGCATCTTGGCCTTGAGCTGGCGCGCAGCGGCGTGCGCTTCGAGAAAATTTACATCGCGCCGGAAAAACCCGATGAACCGAGCCATGGCCGCAAACCGTCGCCTCAGTTCCTGTTCGACGCGCGGGACGAATTCGGCCTGGATCTGGCGGACAGCTTCATGATTGGCGACAAGCTGAGCGATCTGGAATGCGGCTGGAATGCGGACGTGAAAAAGAGCATCCTCGTGCGCACGGGTTACGGCGCGGAGTTGGAACGGACGGAACCGGGCCAGCTGACGCGCGCGGTAATTGTGGATGATTTGAACCAAGCGGCAGATTGGATTTTGAATTCTAAATAACGAAATAAATCCGCAGATTACGCAGACAGACGCAGATTTTATTTCGAAATAATGAAGAAAAATCTGTGAAATCAGCGCAATCTGCGGATAAAAACTATGTGCGGCATCATTGGATACGTCGGCAAGAAAGCGGTCTCGCCCATCCTGCTGGAAGGATTGCGGCGGCTGGAATATCGCGGTTATGACAGCGCGGGCATCGCCGTGGTGGCAGATGGCGATCTGCTTTTGCGCAAGAAAAAGGGCCGGATTGACGACGGCCTGGCGCGGCTGTTGAAATCCGAACCGGTCGCGGGAAACCTCGGCATCGCCCACACGCGCTGGGCCACGCACGGGCCGCCGTCCGACGGCAATTCCCATCCGCATCTCGATCAATCCGGTAAAATTGCCATCGTCCACAACGGCGTCATCGAAAATTACGACGCGCTCCGGGACAAGTTACTCAAGGCCGGACACAAATTCCGCTCCGCCACCGATACCGAAGTGCTCGCGCATCTGATCGGCGATTACTATGAAAAACGGAAATCCGGGAGCGCCGGCGTCCCGCCGGCGAATTTGTCCGGCGGCAAAAATCCAGCACGCCGGCAGGATGCCGGCGCTCCCGGTTCCAACCCGTTGACCCTGGCCGTTTGTGATGCACTCCGCGAGGTCATCGGCACCTACGGCCTCGCCGTGGTTTGCGCCGACCAGCCCGACACCATCATCGGCGCCCGGCGCGGTTCGCCGCTGATCATCGGCATCGGCAAAGGCGAAAATTTCCTGGCCAGCGACGCCAACGCCTTTGTCGGAGCCGCGCACACGAAAAAAGTCGTTTATCTCAACGATTACGACGTGGCCACGATCACGCCCGAGCGTTTTGATGTTATCAATCTTGGCGCCGACACGGCCAACGTCCAGATCAGCAACCTGGAATTCAGCCAGGAAGACGCCGTGCGCGGAAAATACGAGCACTTCATGCTCAAGGAAATTTTCGAGCAGCCGCGCACCGTGGAAAACGCCCTGCGCGGGCGCGTGGACAAGGAAGGCGCCACCGCCAAATTCGGCGGGTTGAACCTGACAGCCGCACAATTGCGCTCCGTGGAACGCATCGTCATCGCCGCCAGCGGCACGAGCTGGCACGCGGCGCTGGTGGGCGAGTATTTGATCGAGGAACTCGCGCAAATCCCGGTGGAGGTCGAGTTCGCGCACGAATTCTGTTACCGCAACGCACCGCTCGAACGCGACACGGTGCTGCTGGTCATCTCGCAATCCGGCGAGACCGCCGACACGCTGGCCGCGTTGCGCGAGGCCAAGCGCCGCGGCCATCGCGCGCTCGCCATCGTCAACGTCGTCGGCAGCACCATCGCGCGCGAATCCGACGGTGGCATTTACATGCACGCCGGCCCGGAAATCGGCGTCGCCTCCACCAAGGCGTTTGTCTCCACCTTGACGGTTTTGTCATTGCTCGCCGTGCACCTGGGTCGGACGCGGCTGCTGTCGGCGCACCGCGCGCGGGAAATCCTGCACGCACTGGAAACCGTGCCCCAACAGCTTGAAGCCATCCTCGCCCAAAACGCCGCGTTCAAGAAACTCGCAAAAAAATACCACAAGGCCGAGGATTTCTTTTTCCTGGGCCGCGGTTACACGTTCCCAATTGCGCTGGAAGGCGCGCTCAAGCTGAAGGAAATTTCCTACATCCACGCCGAGGGTTATTCGGCGGCGGAAATGAAGCACGGTCCGATTGCGTTGATCGACCCGAAGACGCCGACGGTTTTTGTGGTGCCGCAGGATTCGATGTACGACAAGACGATGGCGAACCTGGCGATGATTCGCGCGCGCAAAGGTCCCATCATCGCGTTGGCCACCGAAGGCGACAAACAAATTGGGAAGGTGGCCGACGACGTGGTTTACCTGCCCAAGGCGCTGGAACCGGTTTATCCGATTCTGGCCGCGGTGCCGTTGCAACTGTTCGCGTATCACATCGCCGTCGCGCGCGGTTGCGATGTGGACAAGCCGCGCAACCTGGCCAAGAGCGTGACGGTGGAGTAATCCGGTTTTACTGGCTTAACCGGTTGTAAGAGAACATAATGTCGGAAACCGGACAATCAATTAAGAAATCCCTTGCGAGAGGTCAGTGTGAAAAACGGGAAACAATTGCCACTTTCACAATATAGAGTTACGTAGACCAAACAACACCCCAATGAAAGCCCGCATTTTATTCTGGTCCGTTACATCCGCGCTTGCTGGATTTCTATTTGGTTTTGACACGGTTGTCATCTCAGGAGCCGAGCAAACAATTCAGTCGCTCTGGGGATTGAGCGCTGGCATGCAGGGATTTGCCATGGCCTCGGCCCTGTACGGCACTGTGCTTGGGGCGCTGCTGGGCGGCTGGCCCACGGACCGTTTCGGACGGAAGAAGACCCTGCTGACGATTGGCGTGTTGTACCTGATTTCAGCGGTGGGCTGCGCGTTTTCGACCGGAGTGTGGTCGTTCATCGCAGCACGTTTCATCGGCAGTCTGGGCATCGGCATCTCCACTGTCGTCGCTCCTTTGTATATCGCGGAAATTGCGCCGCCAGCCTGGCGCGGGCGGCTGGCCGGAATGTTCCAGTTCAATATCGTCTTCGGCATTCTTATTGACTTCGGCTCCAACTGGCTGCTTGCGGGTATTGGCGCAAATGCCTGGCGCTGGAGCAGATGCAGGAGAAACTGGGGATCACGCTGGATGATCCAACCGAGGCGCTTCCGGCAGGAGAAGCATCAAACAGAATGGGAGGCAGATAGGTGAAAGCTGAATTTCGAAGTGATCGGGATTTGCGAGGTCTAACAGTGAAGGAAAAAAATTCCACTCTCAAAATGCGGGCCAAACATCATGTCAGCCGGGTTGCCACCATCATGCTGGCTGGTTGTATTTTCAATGTTGCCGGTGTATTTGGGGCGAACGGCGATTTCAATGCCGATACCCACGCCGCAACCGTCGTGTTGCAGCATTATTACAACAAAAAAGGCCTCTGGGACACGACCGGCTGGTGGAACGCGGCCAATTGCGTGGACGCGTTGGAATACGACATCATGGCCAATAACGACACGAATTATCTGGCGACACTGCAAAACACCTTCAATCTCAATTCCGGC
>JBEKTH010000005.1:0-96155 GCA_049516255.1 Verrucomicrobiota bacterium | reverse complement strand
AACCCCAAGCAATTTGCCGAAAAGGTTGCCCATCTCTATTCCCATCCGGATGAGGTGTCCCGGGACGAAATCGAATTGGTTGACGGAACGGTCCTGGAACGTTACTCGTCGCCGGTTAAGGACCGAAATGGTAACTTTTACGGCCGGATCTGGTATTTTCGCGACATCACCGACCGCAAACAGGGAGAGCAGGAATTGCGGCGCGCCGTCTCGCTGCTTGAGTCCACCTTTAACTCAACCGCCGACGGCATTCTGGTCGTGGATAATGGCGGCCGGGTCGGTTCATTCAATGAACGTTTCTCATCACTGTGGCAGGTCCCGCAAGACGTCATGGATTCACGCGACGACGACGCCGTGCTCGCTCACATTGTAAATCAGCTCAAGGAGCCCGAAGAATTCCTGCAACGCGTGCAGGAACTGTACGCGAACCCGGAGAAGGAGAGTTTCGATGTGCTCGAATTCAAGGACGGGCGCGTGTTTGAACGCTATTCCTGTCCCCAACGACTCGACGGCGCACCGGTCGGCCGGGTTTGGAGTTTTCGTGACGTTACCGACCACAAGCGCGCGGAGGAAGAATTGCGCGGGAAAACCGCGCTCCTCGAGGCCCAGCTCAATTCATCCATCGAAGGCATCCTGGTCGTGGACAACCAGGGAAAGAAGATTCTCCAAAACCAGCGGACGGTTGACCTGTGGAAGATTCCCCGAAACGTCGCCGAAGGGAAGGACGACGAGCAGCAGGTCCAATTCGTCATGAACCAGGTCAAAAATCCGAAAGCATTCGTCGAAAAGATAGTTTATCTCTACTCGCATCCCGACGAAATCAGCCGGGACGAGGTCGAACTGAAGGATGGAACTGTTTTGGACAGATACTCCTCCCCCGTCATCGGCCCGGACGGAAAAAACTATGGAAGAATCTGGAGTTTTCGGGACGTCACCGAGCGCAAACGGGCGGAGGAGGCATTACGGGAGAGCGAGCGGCGGTTGCGGACCCTGGCCGAGGCTTCATTCGAAGGCATTTGCATCAGCGAAAACGGCCGCATCCTGGACGTGAATGATCAATTCGCAGTCATGTTTGGTTATGGGCGGGATGAATTGATTGGACGCGAGATTTCCGTATTGATCGCGCCGGAATGGCGGCAGGTCTTTGTTGAACGAATCAACTCCGGCGATGGCAAACCAATCGAACATCAATGCCTGCGCAAGGACGGCAGCGTTATCGAATGCGAAGCGCAGGCCCGAACCGTTTCCTGGGGCGACCGCGAAGTGCGTATATCCGTCGTGCGGGATCTGACGCAACGCCGGCAACTGGAAACCCAACTCCGTCAATCGCAAAAAATGCAGGCCTTCGGCCAACTGGCCGCCGGCGTCGCCCACGACTTCAACAATGTGCTTACGGTCATTCAGGGAAACGTCTCACTCCTGCTGACGGGCCAGCTCAACCCGGCGGAACAAGCCTCCGCCAGCACGGAAACGTTCCGGGCCGTCGAACGGGCCGCCAACCTGACCCGTCAATTGCTCACGTTCAGCCGCCGCCAGCCCATGAAACCCAAAGACCTCGATTTGAACGAGGTGGTCACCAACATCACGAAAATGCTGCGGCGTCTCATAGGCGAGGACATCGCCCTGGAGACCCACTACGCCCCCGGCGGCGCGCCCATTCACGCGGACCCGGGCATGATGGAACAGGTGCTGATGAATCTGGCCATCAATTCGCGCGATGCCATGCCCAAGGGCGGACGGCTCATCATTGAAACCGCTCCCCTCACCCTGGCGGACACCACGCACTTCACCAAACACACTGCCCGACCGGGGGAGTTTGTCCGCCTGTCCATCACCGACAACGGTTGCGGCATCGCGCGGGAGTACCTGCCCCATCTCTTCGAACCCTTTTTTACCACCAAGGAAGTGGGCAAAGGAACCGGCTTGGGGCTGGCCACGGTTTTCGGCATCGTCGAACAGCATCAAGGCTGGATCGAAGTGGAAAGTCAGCCGAACCGGGGGACCACCTTCCACATCTATTTCCCGCGTCTGACGAAAAAGTCTGCCGATCTGGCACAACCGTTGTCCTCACCCAAAATATCCGGCGGAACCGAGACGATTCTGCTGGTGGAAGACGAAGCCTCCCTGCGACGATTGATGCAGCGCGTGCTGGAAAGTCATGGCTACCACATCCACGCCGCCGTTTCGAGCGTTCAAGCCCTGGAAGTGTGGCGCGGGCGCCGGGAGGAAATTGACATCCTGGTCACCGACATGGTCATGCCCGACGGCATGAACGGTCGTGAATTGGCCGACCAATTGCGGGCGGAAAAGCCCCGGCTCAAGATCGTTTACTGCAGCGGTTACACCACCATCACGCCCGGCAGGGATTTTCCACTGCGCTCCGACGAAAGATTTTTGGAAAAGCCGTTCGAACCGGTCACCTTGCTGCAAAAGGTCCGGGACTGCGCCGACGCGAAAAACTGACCGGCCGGCACAGGGATGTTCGCGGTGCCGGCACCCGCGTGCCCATCAATGGACCTTGTGGCCCCGGTGTCCGTTCCGGCGTTCGAGGCTTTTCGGATGCTCGTCCAGATTCCGCGACAGATACACGTGCCGGGTTTCCTGGCCGAAGCCCGTTTGGCGCAGGAACGCCAGGGCATCGTCATTGCCCTCATCCGTGTCCACCAGCATGATGCGCGCTTCCCGATCAATGAAGAGTTGCGTCAACTGGTTCAGCAATCGCCGGGCGATGCCGCAGCGTTTGTAACGCGGCGCCACGCCCAGCCATTCCAGCCAGCCATAACGCCACGCGCTGCGCGGTTTGTCCATCATGCAGCCCAGGGCAAATCCGACGATCGTTCCATCGTCCTCGGCCACCAGACAGGTTTCTTCGTCGGAACGGAACAATTCCAAAATCTCGTGGTCGTCCCAGCTGCGATACAGCGTCGGCAGATCTTCCGCCGTGAAAAGCCGTTGTCCGAGTCGAAACACTGCGGGCAGGTCATTCAACTGCATCTGTCTTAATTCAATATTACCATTTGGGGCCTTGCTTGGCCCCCGATTGCGTTTCATACCGGCTGAATTTTAAAAGGCGGAATTATCCGGTAACAGGTAAAAAAAGAAAACGTGCCATAACCTGTTGATAATTAGGAAAATAATATCGCCATCACAGTTAAAGGCCGTTAATTGCCAAAAACGGGGGACTCACCTCGGAAAAGCTGCGAAAAGACGGTCAAAAACCGACTTGGGCGTTCACCCCAGCAAGGTCTTTACCATGGCCAATGCCTCGTCCAACTTGCTGGCATCCTTGCCGCCGCCGCGCGCATTGTCGGGTTTGCCGCCGCCTTTGCCGCCGACAACCGGCGCAATCTGCTGGATGATCTTGCCGGCTTGAAACTTCCAGATGAAATCAGGCGTGACGGCGGCCACCAGGGCCACACTCCCGGCCTCCGAACCGCCGCCGAGAACGATGACTCCCTTGAAACTTTGCTTCAAGGCATCGGCAACGGACTGGAGAAAATCGCCGTCCACCGCGCCCAGGTTGTGGATGATGGCGGGGATACCGTTTACGGTGATGATCTCCTCCAGCAAACGGCTGGCGGCATTCGAGGCCTCACGTTGCTGCGCGGCTTGGAACTGTTTTTCCAGTTCCTTCTGATGCGCCAGCAGGGCTTCAATCTTCTTTCCCACCTCGTGTACCGGTGAGTTTACCTTGCCCGCCAGATTTTTGATGAGCGCCACTTCGTCGGTGGCTTTGCGATACGCTTCCAGTCCGGCCACCGCCTCAATGCGCCGGATGCCGGCGGCAATCGCCGATTCCCCGACAATTTGAAACAATCCAATCTCGCCCGTCGCGCGGGTGTGCGTGCCGCCGCACAGTTCCATGGAATAACCGTCGAGCTTTTTCGCGTGGCCGCCAATCTGGACAATCCGGACGGTATCGCCGTATTTGTCGCCGAAAAATTGCATCACGTCCTTGCGCGATTTCACGTCAGCGTAGGACACTTCGGTCCAGCTCACGCCGGCATTTTCCAGGATGCGTTCGTTGACCAGCTTTTCAATGTCGGCGACCTGTTGCGGCGTGAGCGCCGCACTGTTGAAATCGAAGGTCAATTTGTCCGGGCCAACGAACGAACCTTTTTGCGAAGCATCGCGGCTGACCACCTCATGCAGCGCCCAGTGCAGTAGGTGGGTCACAGTGTGGTGGCGTTGGATGGCGTTGCGGCGTACACGGTCAACAGAAAGCGTTACGATATTCCCGGGAATCGGGAGCGCGGGCGTCTCGCCCGCTTCGGTCGGCGTCACGCCGGCCGAATGTTCGGTGCGAGACGCACCGAACTGCGACCGGGACGGTCGCGCTCCCGTTTCTTCAATGAAATGCAACCATGTATTTCCAGATTTCTGCGTGTTCGTGACGCGCCAGAACTGGCTGCCCTGTTCGAGCTTGCCGGTGTCGCCCAGCTGACCGCCCATCTCAGCGTAACAGGCGCTGGTGTCGAGAATGACGGCGGTCTTGTCTTTCAGAGAAACCACTTCCAGAACCTTGGCCGGTGTTTCCAACTTGTCGTAACCGACGAATTTCGTAGGCGCGGTGGTTTCGATTTGCGAAACAGAAATGATTTCCTTCTTCTGCGCCGCCCGGGCGCGGGCACGCTGCTCTTCCATTAATGTTTCAAAACCGGCGGTGTCCACGGTCAACCCACGTTCGCGCGCCATCAATTCGGTAAGATCGAGCGGGAAGCCGTAGGTGTCGTAAAGTTCGAAGGCCACCTCGCCTGAAATTTGCCGAGGCATCGCGTCAAACTGTTTTATAATGTGAATTATTGGTTCGATGACTTGAAACCAATAGTTGGTAACAACGATGTTGTTGAATGCCTCGATTGTTTTGGCTTCTTGAATAGTTCTTGGTTGTAGCCTCACGAGCGCTTCGACCTGCTCGTTGGTAACATAGTGGGTATCTTCGAGGCCATCACGCCGTGCTAGCTCCGTTCGTTTCCGAATAATCGCTTCTCGGAGCTTGTTGTCAGGCATCTGGGCGTCAAATTCCGCAATTCCCCTATCGAGCGTCTTATTAAACGCCTCTTCCTCAGCGCGGATGACTTCCTGCACGTTTTTTTTCCTGGAGCGGATTTCAGGGAAAACGTCACCCATCGTGTCGGCGAGCACGTCCACGAGCTTGTAGAAAAACGGCTCCTTGAAGTCGAGCGTGCGGCCATAGCGCACGGCGCGGCGCAGGATGCGGCGCAAAACGTAACCGCGCCCTTCATTCGACGGTTGAATGCCATCGGCAATCGCAAAACCCAGGGTGCGGATGTGGTCGGCAATGACGCGAAAGGCGATGTCGAGTTGGATTTGTTCCGGTGAACCGGGGACGCTGTTTTGGGGAGCGCGACCGTCCCGGTCGCCCTGCTGCGCGTCCCGCGCAGCAGCATCCGGCGTCCAGACCCAGCGATAATTCTCCGTACCTGGAACAACGCCGGAATCCCACGGATTGCGGCAGATGTAATGAAATTTTTCTTCAAGGTCTGTATCACCACGAATCATCCGGTCAAAGGATTCGTTTTCCCAAACCTGACCTTGGGTTCCTTCGACTTTGTTGATTTCGTGAGCCGTAAAGGATTTGATGGCTTGTAAAATCTCGGTGAGCGGCCAAAACACCGGCTTGCCGTCCTTGTCCTGTTTGTTGATTTGCGGTTCAAACAAGAAATGAACGTGCTCCGGCATGACGCAGGCGGCATAAAGCTGATAACGCCGCTGTTCATGTCCAAATAAAAGGCTTTTCAAGACGATATCCCGCGCCGCCGGGGAAAGTTGCCGCCGTTCACGCGTGGAAAAACTGACCATGTATTTTGCCCAAGGCCGTTCAAAATGCGGCAAACGACGTTTGTAATATGCAGCACCCCGCGCGGAAGATTCCGTTGGTGAGACACCAACGGATGCGACCGGGACGGTCGCGCTCCCCGAAACCTGCGGCAGCGTACTGCCATATTTCTTACCGGAGAGTTTTTCCAGCGCATCAAAAATCGGGCGGAAGATGTCGGTCTCGTAATTCGAGATTTTGGCATGGGCGAAATCCTTGAAGCCTTTTGTGCCTTGAATAATGGAGGCAACGCGTTCGAACCCCATCCCGGTGTCCACGTGCCGGGCGGGCAACGGGCTGAAACTGCCGTCGGCATTGGCGTTGAACTGGATGAAGACCAGGTTCCAGATTTCGATGCAACGGGCGTCGCCTTTGTTCACCAGCCTGCCCTGGGTGTCGCCGGCGGGCGTGAGGTCCACGTGCAATTCGGAGCACGGACCGCACGGGCCGGTTTCGCCCATCATCCAGAAATTGTCCTTTTTGCCGCCATGGACTATGTGAACGGCGGGGTCGAGTCCGGCGGCGCGGAATTTTTCCGCCCAACAATTCCAAGCTTCATCGTCGCGTTCGGAAGGGTCGTTCCGGGATTTATCGGGGTTGTAAATCGTCGCGTAAAGGCGTTCTTTGGGAAACTTCCATTTCTCCACGACGAGTTCCCAAGCCCAGTCGATGGCTTCCTTTTTAAAATAATCGCCGAAGCTCCAGTTGCCGAGCATCTCGAAAAACGTGTGATGATAGGTGTCGAGCCCGACGTCTTCGAGGTCGTTGTGTTTGCCGCCGGCGCGGATGCATTTCTGGGTATCGGCGGCGCGACCGGGCTGGTAGGGGCATTTGACCTGGCCGAGGAAGATGGGCACGAACTGGTTCATGCCGGCGTTCGTAAACAGCAGGTTCGGTGAATCGGGCAGGAGCGACGAAGACGGCACGATGGAGTGCTGCTTCGACTTGAAAAAGTCGAGGAACGACTGCCGGATTTGTGACGAGGTCATCATGACAATTTCAACCCGGTAGGGCGCAATGTCCCATCGCGCCGCGGCGGGCTGAGACAGCCCGCCCTACCTTTTCCGCGGTCACCGACCGCCATTATAAAAGAGTCAGCGCGAAGTCTAAATCAACCTGCCGGTCTTAGGCGAGTTGGAAGTTTGGCCGGCATTTTTGCCCGGCCCACGAACGGGACCGGCGGGTGCGCTTCCCAGGAAAAAGCAAAAATTGGTTTCGAAATGGCAAAATGCGTTTAACAGCTCTTCGAAGGTTCACGTTAGCGTTTGGAAATCCTGTTCCAGATGAAAAACAAATTTGATGGCGTGGCTTTGCGCACCAGTTTGATTTACGCGGCGATCGGCGGCGCCTGGATTCTGCTTTCCGGCCAGATCTTGTTTGCCCTCGTTCCCGACCCGGAAGTCCGCGTCAGATTGGAAATCTACAAGGGTTGGATGTTCGTCGCCGTCACCGCGCTGCTGTTGTTCGTCACGTTGCGCAGCCAGTTGCACCGCCTGGGCAAGGAAGCTGCCGAACACAAGAAGGCGGAGGATGAATTGCGCTGGAAAACGGCCTTCCTGGAAGCCCAGGTGAATTCGACCCTGGACGGCATATTGGTGGTGGACCAGCGGGGGGAAAAAATCCTGCAAAATCAGCGAATGAACGAGCAGTTGAAAATTCCCCGGGAGATTGTCGAAAACCGGGATGATACCGCACAGATTCAATTTGTCATGAACCGGGTCAAAAACCCGGAACAATTCGCTGAAAGAATCACCCACCTCTACTCGCATCCCGACGAAGTCAGCCGGGATGAGGTTGAATTCAAGGACGGAACCATTTTGGACCGATACTCCTCCCCGGTGATTGGCAAGGATGGAATCCATTACGGAAGGATCTGGGTTTTCCACGATATTTCCGAACGCAAACGGGCGGACGAGAAGTTGCGGGAGAGCGAGGCCAAGTTCCGTTCCTATATCGAAAATGCGCCCCTGGCCATCTTCGTCGCCAGTGGGGATGGTCACTTTGTGGATTTCAACGCCGCCGCGCTCAAAATGCTCGACTACGACGCAACGAGTTTGAAGAACCTGCGCACGGTTGACATTCATCCGGACGAGGATCGCGAGTTGATCCTCCAAACCCATGCCACCCTGGCCACGCAAAAACAAGTTCAGGACGAATTACGGATTAAAACCGGGAAAGGAGACCTGATTTGGGTTTTGTTGCACGCCGTGGTGATTGAAGGCGGCATGACCATGGGTTTTTGCCAGGACATCACCGAACGCAAGCGGATGGAAGAAACGCTGGTTCGCGAACGCCAGTTGCTGCGCACGCTCATTGATCTGCTGCCCGAAACGTTTTATGTCAAAGACCTGAACAGCCGTTTTCTGGTGGCCAACCAGGCCCTCGCCAGACACTTCGGGGTGGAATCCCCTTCCCAAATCATCGGTCGATCGGACGCGGATTTTTATTCCGCCGAACTGGCTGCCGAGTACCGCGCGGCGGAATTAAAAGTTCTGGACGGAGAGCCGCTGATTGACCATGAAGGCGAAGGCGTCAGCCCCGATGGCCAGGCATGCACCCACCTGACGACCAAGGTGCCGTTCCGGGACAGCGAGGGACGGGTTCAGGGTTTGGTGGGAATCGGGCGGGACATCACCGAACGCAAGCGGACCGAGGACTCGCGTCTGCGGCTGGCAACCGCGGTGGAGCAAGCCGCCGAAGCCGTTATCATCACCGACACCACCGGGAAAATCCTCTACGCCAACCCGGCCTTTGAAGCCACCACCGGTTATTCGCAACGGGAGGTTATTGGCCGGAATCCCAGCATTTTAAAGAGCGGCAAACATGACCAGGCCTTTTACCAAAGGATGTGGACGGTGCTCGCCAATGGTGAAGTATGGTCTGGCCGGTTGATCAACAAAAAGAAAGACGGCACCCTCTTCGAGGAAGAAGCCACCATTTCCCCGGTCCGGGATGCGAATGGCCGGATCACCAACTTCGTCGCCGTGAAACGCGACGTGACCCGTGAAGTCACGCTGGAAAACCAGTTCCGCCAATCCCAGAAAATGGAGGCTTTCGGACAACTGGCGGGCGGCGTGGCGCATGATTTCAACAATCTGCTCACGGTCATTCAAGGCAACGCCTCCCTGCTGCTGAATCCGCAACTCAAACCGGAGGACCGGTCGGGTTGCTCGCGCCAGATTGTCCAGGCCGCCGAACGCGCCGCCGGCCTGACCCGCCAGTTGCTCATGTTCAGCCGCAAACATGCCCTGCAGGTCGCCAGCCTGGATCTGAACGAGGTCGTCGGAAACATGACGAAGATGCTGCAACGTATTCTGGGTGAAGACATCGCGCTGCGGGCCGAGTACAATCCGAGACTGCCGGTGGTTTCCGCCGACGCGGGCATGATTGAACAGGTCCTGTTGAACCTGGCCGTGAATTCGCGCGATGCGATGCCCCGGGGCGGCCAGTTATTAATCTCCACCTCCCTGGAAAATACCGCAGCGGACAGCCCGCAACTGCCCCCGGGCATGTCTCCCGGCCAATATGTCTGTCTGAAAGTCACGGACACCGGGTGCGGCATTCGACCGGAGGTTCTGCCCCACATTTTCGAGCCATTTTTCACCACCAAGGAAGTCGGCAAAGGGACCGGACTCGGACTCGCCACGGTTTACGGTATTGTGCAACAACATCATGGCTGGGTGGCCGTGACCAGTGAAGTTGGCCGGGGAACCACGTTCCAGGTTTATCTGCCGGCAGCGAAGGGCGCGCCCCTCAAGTCCGAGGCCCTCACCGCACCCAAATTGCCCCGTGGCAACGAAACCATTCTGGTGGCGGAGGACGAACCGGCGGTGCGGTCACTCGTCGACAACCTCCTCCGCCGTTGCGGCTACACCGTCCTCACGGCGGAATCCGGCGTGGCGGCACTGGAGGTATGGAAGGGGCACCGGGACAAAATTCAATTGCTGTTGACGGACATGGTCATGCCCGACGGAATGACCGGTTTCGATCTGGCCCAACGGTTGAGGTCCGAACAACCGGAGCTGAAGGTGATTTATACGAGCGGTTACAGCGCTGATATCTTCGGCAAGGACTCCACCTTGATTCGCGACGGCCTCTTTCTGCAAAAGCCTTATCATCCGCACCAACTCGCGCAGACCGTCCGGGACTGTCTGGACCAGCAGCCAGACGACGGTTGAGCGGAAACCCCGGGCCGGGCAAATGGCTGAAAATCAACGGGCGCCATGCGCCCCGGATGAAAAATTCCAGAACCATCATGCCGGATAATTTGAAACGGGGCGGGTGGTTCATGGACGGACCCGGGTGTGCAATCGGGTTGCGGCCGCAACAAAAAATTTACAAAATATTTCTTGAGAAAACAGCCGGGCGGGGCGATGTTGGCAGCGTCAGAATGCAAATTTGATCTTTGATTGAAAACCCGATTTACCCTGCCCTGTTCGTGATTGCAGCAAATCCTTGAACCGTAATTAAACGATCAATGGGGCCCGCTTGTGACTGCGGCCGACACGCCTTCACTGGAAGTCGAAAGCAGCCCGGCGGCTCCGCATGTTGTAAAACATGTTCAAAGGATCATGTCGCGCACGGCAATGGCGGGGTTTTTTATTTCCGATCCACCATCGGTGATTACTGATTTTCAGCCCCGGTTTTCGTCCTCGTCCCGACAATTGCGGTCATCCGCCAAACGGTTTATCCTTTTTCCATGCCGCGCGACGATCTGTTTTCTGCTCCGGTTGAAAACCAGCCGGAACCAAAATCCCCGCCGGCGTCCCTGACCACTTCCCGGAACCAGCCGCTCGCCGCGCGGATGCGCCCGCGCCATCTTGACGAATTCGCCGGACAAACCCACATCCTCGCCCCCGGCCAGTTGCTGCGCCGGGCCATCGAGGCCGACCGGATTCAATCGCTGATTTTTTTCGGGCCGCCCGGCACCGGCAAGACTTCGCTCGCCCAGATCATCGCCCGCCAGACCAGGAGCAAATTCGAACGCCTGAGCGGCGTGGAATCCAACGTGGCCGACATGCGCCGGGTTCTGGCCGCCGCGGCCAACCGCCTGGAAAACACCGGCCAGCCGACCATCCTGTTCATTGACGAAATCCACCGCTTCAACAAGGCGCAACAGGACGTGCTGCTGCCGGATGTGGAAAGCGGCGTGGTGCGGCTCATCGGCGCGACGACGCACAACCCGTTCTTCTTCGTCAACTCACCGCTGGTCTCGCGTTCGCAAATTTTCGAACTGCGCCCGTTGACTGAGGAGGAATTGTTTTCCCTGTTGCAACGCGCCCTGGCCGACCCGGAACGCGGCCTCGGTTACCTGAAAATCCAGGCCGACGAAAATGCGCTGCGGCATCTGGCCAAGATCGCCGATGGCGACGCGCGCAAGGCGTTGAACGCGCTGGAAATCGCCGCGCTCACCACCGCGCCGGATGAAACGGGCGTGGTTCATATCAACCTCGCCGCGGCCGAGCAAAGCATCCAGAAAAAGGCCGTCGTGTATGATGACGAGGACGCACATTACGACACGATTTCCGCGTTCATCAAATCCATGCGCGGCAGCGACCCGGACGCCGCGCTGTACTGGCTGGCCAAGATGATTCACGCCGGCGAGGACCCGCGCTTCATTGCGCGCCGGATTGTGATTTGCGCCGCGGAAGACGTCGGACTGGCCGATCCGATGGCGTTGGTGCTGGCCAACGCAGCGTTGTCGGCGTCGGAATTTGTCGGCTGGCCGGAGGCGCGCATCCCGCTGGCGGAGGCGACGGTCTATATTGCCACCGCCAACAAGAGCAACAGCGCTTATCTGGCCATTGACGCCGCGTTGAAGGACGTAAAATCGGGGCGCACGTTGCCGGTGCCGGAGCATTTGCGTGACACGCATTATAAAGGCGCGGAACGGCTGGGCCACGGCCAGGGCTACGAATATGCGCACGACCATCCGGAACATTTTGTCGCCCAGGATTATCTCGGGTCGGACAAGATTTATTACGAGCCCACCGAACAGGGCGTGGAAAAGAAAATAAAGGAACGCGTCGACAAATGGCGTGCGGCGCTGGCCGAAGCGCGAAAATCGAAAAAGACAAATTCTTAACCACGGACGCAAATGAATTTACGATTTACGATTTACGATTTACGAGCCTGACCTGCATTTCGAACGGGACCAAAACTGCAAATCAGCAATGGAAAGCGAGATTCAAAACGCCAAAAAGCAGCTCCGCAAAAAAATTCTCGCGGCGTTGAGAGTTCTGCCGCCGGAAAAACAGGTGGCGGATTCGTCAACAATCCGCGCTTTATTGTCGCAGCAGACGTTTTGGAAAGACGCCCGGGCGGTCCTGTTTTTCGCGCCGCTGCCGGGTGAAGTGGATGTGTGGCCGTTGTTGGCAGCGGCGCTGGCTTCCGGAAAAATTGCCGCCCTGCCCCGTTTTGATCCCGCGAGCAACGATTACCTTGCCTGCCACGTGCAGAATCCGCAAAACGAAGTCGGGCCCGGGCAATTCGGCATTCGCGAGCCAAAGACCGGTTGCCCTGAAATCCCACTGGAACGCCTGGGGTTGATCCTCGTACCCGGCGTTGCGTTTGACCTGCTCGGAGGTCGGCTGGGACGGGGCCGTGGGTTTTACGATCGCTTGCTGGCCAAGTTTCATGGGATCAAATGCGGTGTCGCCTTGGATGAACAAATTGTGGAGGAAGTGCCGGCCGGAACACTCGATGTCCGCATGGATTTTGTTCTAACACCGACCCGATGTGTCGTCGTGTGAGCGGTGACCTGATTTCCCGTCACCGGCCACCCGTCACATTATTGGTGCTGCTCATTGAGCATCGGCGAGTTGCCTTCCCAGCTTTGCGGCGAGTTCCACGGACGGACCGACGCATTGTCGGGTTCATTCGTTTCGCAACCGGCAACACCAAAGAGCAGAAGACCCAACAGGAGCAGTAGAAGCCATTTCATGGCTGGACCTCCCATTTCAAGAGGCGGGATGCGCCGGGGTGACCTCATCGCCCTCGATAACATCTCCCAGTTGCCAACCCGGAACGATGTTGGCGATGGAGCGGTCTTTTTGAACACTGCGAACAATGACCTTGGCGACAAGCTTGCCGTCGCGGCTCACGAGCATTTCCCCATCATTCAACACCCCCTGGTCGCCACCAATGTTCAGCACCACAAAATTCCACTTGGGATCCACGGCGACGATTCTGCCCTTCAAGTCGGCGCGCAACGTAACGACATAATTGGTGCCAATCAACTCAGCCAGTTGCGTGCTCAGGCGGTTGACCGTGCGCTGCAAAACACCGTTTTCCTCCTGGACTGCCTCCAGTTCGTTTTTGGTGAAATTAAGCGTCTTGTTCAAGCTGACCACCTGGGCCGGAGTCAGGCCGGTCGTCTGATACGCCGCCAATTGATTCTGCGCGTCATCGCGTTCCTGGCTGGTCTTGGCCAGTTTATCCGACAGATCATCAGCGCGCTTTTGCTGGGTCGTGGCAGTGACCAAAGCGTTGGTGAGCTGGGTTTGGGTGTCGGCCAATTGCCCCTGGGTCTGCGTCAAATCATCCTTGGTCTTGGACAGTTCCTGCTTCGTGCTGGCCAGGTCGGCTTGGGTCTGGTTCAGTTGGGTATGGAAGTCGTCGCGCTCGGAAATCAGAGTGTCAATCTTGTCCCGGATTTCGAAAACGTTCAGTGCGCCCGCGGCCAGCGCCGCGACAATCGCTACAATCAAACTGATGCGAATCAACATGGATGGGTCACTTCAATTTTGTCCAAATTATCCGTTTGCGCCAAACATGTCAACGCCGGTTTACATCTTGCCAAACCTTGATTTCGGACCATCTTTAAGCATGGACTCGAAGCAACCCCGGCGGTTGCCCGTCCATCCGGAAGCCGCACACCCCGGTGGTTTCTCCCGGCCAGGCAATGGGTTGAGAGAACCGGAACCGAAGCAAAACCGAACACCTGAAAACGCCCGGTTATGCGATTAAATCACGGCCTGCATCTCGCCTACTGCACGAATATTCACCGCGGCGAGACGTGGCGCGAGACGTTTGAGTCGTTGGAAACCCACGCGCTCGCGGTGCGGGAACGGGTTTGCCCGAAAAAGCCGTACGCCATCGGCCTGCGCCTGAGCCACCGGGCCGCGCGCGAATTGAGCGAGCCAGGCACGTTGCTGGCGTTTCAACGCTGGCTCGCGCAAAAGGATTGTTATGTTTTCACGATCAATGGTTTTCCGTACGGCCAGTTTCACGGCACGCGCGTGAAGGAACAGGTTTACCTGCCGGACTGGACCTCGCCGGAACGGCTGGCCTATACCAACCTGCTGTTCGAACTGCTGGCAAAATTGCTGCCGGCCGGCGTCGAAGGCAGCGTCAGCACCCTGCCCGGTTCCTTCAAGGGATTTCAGCTCAATGCCGACGCGGTGAAGGCCATCCGCCAGAACCTTTGGTATTGCGTCGAGCACATCGCGCACCTGGCCGAACAGACGGGCCGGCGATTACACCTCGGCCTTGAACCCGAGCCACTGTGCCTGCTGGAAAGCAGCAGTGAAACCATCCATTTTTTTGACCGGCTGCGCGCCGAACACCCGCGCGACCCCCGCCTGGCCGAACATCTCGGCGTGAATTATGACACCTGCCACTTCGCCGTGAATTTCGAGGAACCCCGGAATGCCCTGCCGTGCCTGCATCATCACGGCATTAAAATCAGCAAAATTCACCTGAGTTCCGCGCTCAAAGTGCGGCCCACAGCGGCAGCCCGCCAGGCGCTTGCCGCCTTTGCCGAGGACGTTTACTTCCATCAAGTCGTCGTCCGCGACCCGGCGGGGAACCGGAAAATCTATTTCGACCTGCCCGACGCGCTGGCCGACCCGGAAGCCGGAGGCCAGACCCCAGACCCCGAACCCCAAATCCCAGAACCCGGACCCGAGGCGCCAGACGCCAATCTGCCCGAATGGCGGATTCATTTTCATGTGCCGCTGCACGCGCCCGCCGCGCCGCCGCTCGGCAATACCACTGATCATCTGCTCGGCGTGTTGGATTTGCTCGCCGAAAACCCCGGGCTCTGTTCGCATCTGGAAATGGAAACCTACACCTGGGAAGTCCTGCCGCCGGAACTGAAAAGCCGCAACGTCGTTGAACAACTCGCGGCGGAATACGCCTGGATGCTCCCGCAACTGGCGGAACGCGGACTGGCTTAGGATGGTGATCTAAGGCACAGAGCGAACACGCCAGAAATTGTTGATGGTTGCGTCAGGCAGGTTGGTAAATACCAGTATCCCGCCCGCACCGGCGGCATTGGTCACTTGCGGCACCCAGTTGGCCGGTGACAGGCTGGCCGACCAGTCCAGTTCGTAATTCGTTCCGGCCATGCCCACATAGGATAACCCCACATTGCCCCCACTCAAAAGCTGGACGACAATTTGATTGTAGCCCGGCGGACCGTTGGTTACACCGTTGATCAACGTGAGCAACCCCGG
This sequence comes from Verrucomicrobiota bacterium, assembly GCA_049516255.1. Lineage (GTDB taxonomy): Bacteria > Verrucomicrobiota > Verrucomicrobiia > Limisphaerales > UBA11358 > UBA11358. The sequence goes on along the minus strand of JBEKTH010000005.1, from coordinate 80,858 downwards.
TTGCCAGGGGATCTGGTTGTAGGAAAGACCTGACGAGGGGACGTCCCCCTGGTAGAGAAATTGCATGTTGCACGGGTTGATGGTCTGCGTCTGGTCGGGATTGTTGCGAACCATATCACCGCTGCTGAAGTCGGCCGTCCAAGCGTCGCCGTTGCTAAAGGTGACGTTGGCCGCGCCGGCGAAGGGGTCGCTCTGGGTCGCTGCCAGCGGAGTCCACGAACCCGCGAGATTGGTCGCGGTAAAGGATCGGAAATACCTGTTTCCTGTGCTGCCGATCGCCTCGACGATCATCAGGTACTGGGGGGTCGCCCCCTGCACCGTGTAGACCTGCACCGCCTCGAACAGGTTGAACTCGTTGGTGTCGGTCATGATGTTTGTCGCGTTGGTGAAGGTGCCCGGGAAGTTGCCGATCGGCATCGTTGCCCGGTAGATGCTTCCGTTGTCATCCGCGAAGAAGAGATAGGCGTTTGTACTGTCGCAGATTACCGTTTCGTCAATTGAGCTTCCCTCGTAGAGATCGTATGGGCCCGACCAGCCATTCGGGTTGGCGGGATTGGTCGAGGTCAGGTAACTGAAACTCCACGGGCCCCACTCGTACATGAGAACCCAGATGTTCTTCGGGGCGAAATAGATCAGGGTCGGCGCAACGGTCGCCAAAGGCATCGCGTATTGTGCGGCGGTGGCCATCTGAGACCAATTGGTGAAGGTCATCATGGCCCCGCCGTAGCTCCCTGAGCTGTTGACCGTTGACATGTAGACAATGAACTTGCCGTTGTAGTTGACGCAGCTGAAGTCCTTGAGCGCGACCCATCCGTTCTGTGGCTGGGCGAGCGGGCCCGACGACGTCCATTCGAAGGTCGTGGGCAAAGCACAATCCTGCGCGAAACAGACGGGTAATGAGCAGCAGATTGCTGAAAACCATAGGACTGCAGCGACCGTAAAAACGCCTTTTCCCCACATTTTTGCAATCGACTTCTTTTGCTGCAATTGAAAGGCCAACCATTTCAGGGTCTGTATCACAATTAGTAGATCATTTTAACATGATTTTGGGTTTGATCAATCTTTCCTGATGATTTTGCGCTACCTACGATGATGCGAAACCATCCGCGCTGTCGAACCCGTGTGGTAAAAACCATTGATTGGTTATCTCACCTGGGTAAACGTACCAACCCCTTTTGGCCAATCCGTATAAGCGCGTTGAACTTCCAAATCTTGTAGTTTCAGGAGATTAGGCCCCATATCTGACAAGCGCTGAACAGCACTAACGATCCTCTCCGAGCGCGGGGGAAAACGTGTTTCCATTTGTCGGCAGCGCGCTTGTAAACAGGTCACCCATCAGGGCGTACGGTCAAAAGTGTAATGGGAACGCGGACTGGCCAATCGCTGAGTTTTCTGATTTGCTCCGGCCATGAACCGGGATTTTTTCCGCCAACTCCGCACGCTGGTGGTTTTGGGCCGCGTGTCCAACCTGCCGACGGTCTGGTCGAATTGTCTGGCGGGCTGGTGGCTCGGTGGCGGCGAAAATTTTGCCAACCTGCCCTGGTTATTTTTCGGCGTCAGCGCGCTTTACGTCGGTGGCATGTATTTGAACGATGCGTTTGACGCAGACTTCGACCGTCAACACCGCCCGGAACGGCCGATTCCCTCCGGCGCGATTTCGTTGCCCGCAGTCTGGGGCTGGGGACTGGCATGGTTGGGACTGGGTGCGTTAAGCCTGATTTTTATCGGCAAGACCACGGGCGCGCTGGCGTTGGTGCTGATCCTGTGCATCATCATTTACGACGCCACGCACAAGGTCATCACCGCCTCGCCGTGGCTGATGGGCGCGTGCCGGTTCTGGATTTATGTCATCGCCGGTTCCACCGCCAGTTGGGGCGTCAACGGCTGGCCAATCTGGTGCGGCGTGGCGTTGGCGCTCTACGTCGCCGGCCTGAGCCACATGGCACGGTTGGAAAGTTCGCGCGCGCGGGTCCCCCGCTGGCCACTCGTGCTGCTCGCCGTGCCGGTTTTTCTGGCCCTGCTAATGGACACCGGGGAAAATCGTGTTCCGGCCCTCTTGCTATCGCTCATCCTGGTGCTCTGGATTGCGCGGTGTGTACGGCCCATGTTTCAGGGAGGCCAGGTGAACGTCGGGCGCATCGTCTCCGGTCTGCTGGCGGGAATCATTTTTGTGGACTGGCTGGCAGTCGCCCCGGGATGTCCGCCGGCGTTGAACGCAGTGTTTTTAATCCTGTTCGGCGCGACCCTGGGTCTGCAACGGTTCGTGCCGGCGACGTAAAAAAAGGCTAATGGTCGAAGGCTAATTGCTGAAATTTACTTTGGCGTTTAACATTTATTCTTTAATTGTTCCCAACATGAAACCTCAGGATTTAAAACTGAGAACCAAGGCATTCGCGCTTCGAATCATCCGTATGTATTCCAAACTGCCGAAGGGTGATACCGTGGCGCAAGTGCTCGGCAAGCAGGTCTTGCGTTCAGGAACGTCGGTTGGCGCGAATTACCGCGAGGCCTCACGCGCCCGTTCCAAAGCTGAATTCGTTTCCAAGATTGGCGACTGCCTCAAGGAAATCGATGAAACCGAATACTGGCTGGAACTGATCGTGGACAGCGGCTGCGTTCCCGCTAATCGCATGACTGAACTGCTTGATGAATCCCGACAACTCATCGCCATATTCACGACCATAGATTAGAACGCCAAAGGCTAAAGTTTGCCGTTTCAGCATTTAGCCATCAGCTTTTTGCCTTTCCAAAAGCTCCACAAGCCGCGCTTGAACCGGCAATCACCTTCGGTTATTCTAGTGGTTCGTATATGAGTACAGAGGTTCCACGCGAGTTGACGCACAATGAAGAGATCAAGGAAGCGATTCCGACGCTCGCCGGCACCATCGCGTCCCGGCTGGCCGATCCGACCGCCGACTCGTTTTCCGGCGATGACAATCAATTCCTGAAATTTCACGGATGCTACCAGCAGGACGACCGCGACTTGCGGTCAGGCGGCAGGAAATACATCATGATGATTCGCGGGCGGATTCCCGGCGGCGTGATGACCGCCAATCAGTGGCGCGTGTTCGACGAACTCGCCTGGCTGTACGGCAACAACACGCTGCGCATCACGACCCGTCAGAGCATCCAGTTTCACGGCGTGGTGAAGGCGAACCTGCGACTCGTGATCAAAAAAATCAACGAGTCACTGCTGTCCACGTTGTCCGCGTGCGGCGACGTAAACCGCAACGTCCTTGCCCCGCCCACGCCCGCTCACACCAGGGCACGCGATGAGGTCTATCGGGATTGCCTGCGCGTGGCGGATGCGCTCAAGCCACAGACCCGGGCTTATTACGCCATCTGGATTGACGGCTACCAACTCAAGATTGACGACCCGTTTAACCAGGCGTTCGTGGATCCGCTCTACGGGAAAACGTATTTGCCGCGAAAGTTTAAAATCGCTTTTGCCATTCCACCGGTGAATGACCTGGACGTTTTCACCAACTGCCTCGGGTTCATTGCCATTGTGGAAAATGACCGGCTCGTCGGCTATAATGTCACGGTCGGTGGCGGCATGGGTCGCACGCACGGAAACCAGGAAACTTATCCGCGTCTGGCGAGCGAACTTGGATTTTTTACGCCGGACAAATTGATTGATGTCGCCAAAGCCGTGCTGACGATCCACCGCGATTTCGGCGACCGCACCGACCGCAAGCACGCGCGTTTCAAATATGTTGTCGAGGAGCGCGGCGTGGACTGGACGCGCGCGGAAGTCGAGAAACGGGCCGGGATCAAATTCGCGCCGATCAAACCTTATCAATTCACCACCACCGCCGATTTGCTCGGCTGGCACAAGGCCGTGGACGGGAAAAACTTTTTCACCCTGTTTGTCGAAACCGGCCGCGTGAAAGCAGAGAAGAAAACCGCCTTGCGTGAAATTGCGGAGAAATTTCCGCTGATCGAATTCCGCCTGACCACGAATCAAAATGTGATTCTGGCCAATGTTGGGGAAAACGAGAAGGCGCGAATCAATGCCATTTTGGCGGCGCACGGAATTCCCACGGAAAACCAGGCGAGCGTGCTGCATGCCGCCGCCATGGCGTGCCCCGCGCTGCCGACCTGCGGCCTGGCACTCGCCGAGAGCGAACGCATGTTGCCCGGGCTCGTTGACCGCATCGAAAAACTTTGCGGTGATCTCGGACTGGGCAACGAGGAAATCATCATCCGCTCGACCGGTTGCCCGAACGGATGCGCGCGTCCGTACATGGCGGAGATCGCGTTCGTCGGCAAGGCGCCCGGGCGTTATCAGCTCTGGCTCGGCGGCAACGTTTCCGGCACACGGCTCAACCGCGTGTGGAAGGAAACGGTCAAGGATCCGGATATTGAAAATGAATTGCGTCCGGTGCTCGCGCGTTACGCGAAGGAACGCAACCCCGACGAACGCTTCGGCGACTGGTGCGACCGCGTCTTTCTGAACGAGAAGATGAATTAACCACCCGGAAACACGGCAGCCGGGTTTACGCCTCGGTTGCCTTGTCGTGTTAAAAATGACCTCCGATCAAATCATCAAAGCCAATGCCGGGTTGCGTGACCAATCGCCGTTCGAAATCGTCCGCTGGGCCGTGCAGCAGGCGAACGGGCATGCGCTGGTTTCGACGAATTTTCGTCCCTACGAAGCAGTGATTCTGCATTTGTGCGTGCAGGTCCAGCCGGACATGCCGGTGTTGTGGGTGGACCATGGCTACAACCGCCCGGCCACATACCAGCACGCGGAGGAGTTGAAGCAACGGCTCAAGCTGAATTTAAAGCCGTATTTGCCGAAAATTTCCGCGGCCCATCGCGACGCGATTTACGGCGAGATTCCGTCCACCGCCGACGAGGAGGCCCTGAAACAATTCAGCGCGGTGATGAAACTGGAGCCGTTTCAGCGCGGCATGAAGGAGCTGGCGCCGACCGTCTGGATCACCGCCCTGCGCCAAGTGCAGAACCCGAACCGGGCCGGACTCGACATCGTTTCCGAGGACAAAAATTTTGGCGCCTTGAAGGTCAACCCGGTCTTTTATTGGAGCGACGCGGACATGGAAAATTATTTAAAGCAGCACCAGTTGCCGAACGAATGGGATTATTTCGATCCAGCAAAGGCCGACGATAAACGCGAGTGCGGCTTGCACGTGAGTTGGGGTTCGCAGGCTCTCGGATCCGGCATTTAAGAACAAAGGCTAGGACACGGATTACACGGATTTTCACAAATTTATCCATGAGTGAACTGCTCTACCGCGAAGAAACTCACCGTCTGATTGGGTTTTGCATGGAGATTCACCGTGAACTGGGCAAGGGACACGACGAAGTCATCTATAAGCACGCGTTGGTCGTGGAATTGAGCCGGGAGAAAATTCCTTTCGCCCGCGAGAACAAATACGAAGTAAAATACAAAGGTGTGATTCTTCCACATGCTTACCGCGCTGACTTTGTCGTATGGGACAAGATTTTGTTCGAGGCAAAGGCAGTCGAGCAACTCATCGATGCGCACGTCAAACAGGTCTTGAATTATCTGGCCGCCGCAAAGCTTCGTTTGGGATTGCTTGTTAATTTTGGTGCGGATTCGCTAGAATGGAAGCGCGTCATTTTATGAATCTGTGTCAATTCGTGAAATCCGTGTCAAAATGAACAGCTATCACCTGGACCATTTGCAGTATCTCGAGACCGAGGCGATCCACATCATGCGTGAGGTGGCGGCGGAATTTGAGCGCCCGGCCCTGCTGTTCTCCGGCGGCAAGGATTCCATCTGCCTGTTGCGCCTGGCCGAAAAGGCGTTCCGTCCCTCCGACATCCCGCTGCCGTTGCTCAATGTGGACACCGGCCATCACTTTCCCGAACTGAACGAGTTCCGCGACCGGCGGGCCAAGGAACTGGGCGCCAAACTCATCATCCGCAAGGTCGAGGACGCCATCGCCAAAGGCATCGCCATTCCGGCACCGGGTGAAGTCAGCCGCAACCGCCTGCAAATTCCCACGCTGCTCGCAGCCATCGAGGAATTCCAGTTTGATTGCGCCATTGGCGGCGCCCGGCGCGATGAGGAAAAGGCGCGGGCCAAGGAACGTTTTTTCAGTTTTCGCGATAACTTCGGCCAATGGGACCCCAAAAACCAGCGGCCGGAAATCTGGAACCTCTATAACGCCCGCGTCAATCCGGGCGAACACATGCGCGTTTTCCCGCTCTCGAACTGGACGGAAATGGATGTGTGGGAATACATCAAGCGCGAGAAACTGGAGGTGCCGACAATTTATTTCAGTCACACGCGGAAATGCGTCCGCCGCCACGGCCAATGGCTGCCGGTCAGCGACCTGTTGCCGTTGAAACCGAAGGATGAAGTCAAGGACCTCGTCGTCCGCGTCCGCACCATCGGCGACATCATCAGCACCGGCATGGTCGAGTCGCCGGCGGATTCCGTGGACGACATCCTTGCCGAAATCGCCGCGGCGCGCGTCACGGAACGCGGCTCCCGCGCTGACGACAAGTCCGGCGAAGCGGCGATGGAAGACCGCAAAAAGGCGGGATATTTTTGACTGGAGATGGGAATTCGAAGATGGAAGATTGGAAAAACATGGCAACCCCCAAGATATTTGAAGATTTGGACGCTTGGAAAGCCGCTCGTGAATTAACGAACGAAGTTTATCGGCTTTCACTCCATGAACCGCTATCACGTGATTTCGGGCTTCGTGATCAACTTCGCCGTCCCGGGCTCTCCGTAATGAATAATATTGCCGAGGGTTGGGAGAGTCTTCACCTGGCGGAGAAAAAACAATTTTACAATTGGTCGCGCCGCTCCTGCGGAGAAGTCCGGTCCATGAGTTACGTTTTACTCGACAACAAATTCATTTCTTCCGGGGAGCAACAAGCTTTGTTGAAATTTTGCATCCGCGCCGGCAAACTTGTGAGCGGTTTGATTCGCTCGCTGGACAACCGCGGCTAAACCCGATCTCCCATCTTCCATCTCCTATCTCCCAAAAAAATGCCACACACGCAACACCCGATCGAAATTTTGCGGCTCAACACCTGCGGCAGTGTTGATGACGGCAAGTCCACACTCATCGGCCGACTGCTTTATGACTCCAAAAATTTGATGGAGGACCAACTGGAGGCGCTGGAACGTTCCGCCGACATCACCGGCGGCGGGCAAATCAACCTGGCGAACCTCACTGACGGCCTGCGCGCCGAGCGCGAACAGGGCATCACGATCGACGTGGCCTACCGTTACTTCGCCACGCCCAAACGGAAGTTCATCGTCGCCGACACGCCGGGACACGTGCAATACACCCGCAACATGGTCACCGGCGCCTCCACCGCCAACCTTTCCATCGTGCTGGTGGACGCGCGCCAGGGCGTCATCGAACAGAGCCGGCGCCATACCTACCTGGCCGCGTTGCTGGGCATTCCGCATCTGGTCATCGCGGTGAACAAGATGGACCTGGTGGATTGGGACCGGGAGCGATTCCTGGAAATCCGCGATGAATTCGAGGGTTTCATTCCGAAACTGGACGTTTTCCGCGACGTGAAATTCATTCCGCTCAGCGCCCTCAACGGTGACAACGTCGTCGAGCCATCCACACACACGCCGTGGTTTGAAGGCCCGCCCCTGCTCGCGCACCTGGAAACGGTCCACATCGCCAGCGACTGGAACCTCAACGCGTTGCGGTTCCCGGTGCAATGGGTCAACCGCCCCAACGAGCCCACGGATCCCAGGCTGCACGATTTTCGCGGCCTGAGCGGCCAGATCGCCAGCGGCATCGTCCGCAAAGGCCAGCAAGTCATCGTGCTGCCTGCCGGCATCAAAACCACGGTCAAGGACATCTGGACTTACAACGGTCCGCTGGCCGAGGCCTTCTGCCCGCAGTCGGTCACCCTCTGCCTTGAACATGACATCGACATCAGCCGGGGCGACATGATTGTCGGGCTGGAAAATCTGCCGGGCCGCAGCGCGGAATTGCAGGCGCACATCTGCTGGATGCACCAGCGCAAGTTGCAGGCTGGGAAAAAATATTTTCTCAAGCACACCACCCAGACCGTGCAGGCAGTGGTGACGCAACTGGAAAGTTGCATCAACATGACCACGTTTGAACCGGAAGCCGCGCCGGTCGCCCTGGCCGTTAATGATGTCGGCATCATCCGTCTGAAAACCTCCAAACCGATCGTCTATGACGGCTATAACACGAACCGGCTGACCGGCTCGTTTATTTTGATCGAACAGGGCACCAACGCCACGGTGGCCGCCGGCATGTTGTCTCCGCCGACGGAACCTGTGAAACCGGAATACACCGACTTTGTGATTTGAATTCCGCCCCGCCGTAAATCAGCCCATGGGCGGACCACCTGCCCGGGCCAAACCCGCCGGAACCATGTCCCTGGCAGGAATTGCCCTTCTTCCAAAAAACCGGATTAAAAAATATATTGGATTCAAGATTGGAGCTGATAGTTTCCAAAGCCATTCACCTTTTATGATAAACAAATCCACTTCGTTCATGCCGTCGCAGATCCTGGTAATAATGGTCGCCATGGCCGGTGCCGGTCTTCTGCCCGGACTCTCGGCGGCAGCGGAAGAATCGAATGACAACGGTTCAGGCGCGCCTGAACGAATCATCGCCGTGGATGTAAACCAAGTCCAGGGGCCGCTGGACACTTCCTTCAAGGCATGCATCGGGGCCGGTCGCGCCAATGAAGGGCTGCGGGCAGACTGGCAGGATCAGTTGCGCGTGGCGCGGCGCGAGTGCGGCTTCCAATACATCCGCATGCACGGATTGCTCACCGATGACATGGGCGTTTACAAGGAGGACGCGCAAGGCAATCCCATCTACAACTGGCAATACATTGACCGGCTGTACGACTTTCTGTTGAGCATCAACGTCAAACCCTTCGTCGAGCTTTCCTTCATGCCCGGCGCCCTGGCCAGCGGCAGCAGAACCATTTTCTGGTGGAGGGGCAACGTCACTCCGCCAAAATCGTATGACAAGTGGGCCGATTTGATCCGCCATCTGGTCACCCACTTTCAGGAGCGTTATGGCCATGACGAGGTCAAAACCTGGTATTTCGAGGTTTGGAATGAACCCGATTTGCATGACGGCTTCTGGACCGGCACGAAGGACGATTATTTCAAGCTGTATGCCGTCACCGCCGGGGCCATCAAGGGCGTTTCACCGGATTATCGCGTGGGTGGTCCGGCCACGGCGATAGGCCAGTGGGACAAATCATTCATTGATTTTTGTCACAGCAACAACGTGCCGCTCGACTTCGTGTCCAGCCATTCTTATGGCGTCAAGGAGGGGTATTTGGATGAAACCGGCCAGCACGGAACGGTGATTGATGCCGATCCCAATTCGGTCATTGGCCGGATGGTCGGCGAGCGGCAGATGATTGATCATTCACCGATGCCCGGCCTCCCGTTGCATTTCACGGAATGGAGTTCGGCCTACACGCCCACCGATTTCATGCACGACACCTACCAGCAGGCGGCCTTCATCCTGAGCAAGGTCAAAGGCGCCTACCAGTCCGTGGACTCGATGTCTTACTGGGTGTTCACCGATATATTTGAAGAAGGCGGTCCGCGGATGACTCCGTTCCACGGCGGTTTCGGGCTGATCAATTACCAGGATTTGAAAAAGCCCGCGTTCTACGCGTTCAAGTTCCTGAACGAACTGGGTCAATCTGAACTGGTCAATCCTGACCCGGCCTCCTGGGTATGTCAGAACCCGGACCATTCCGTCCAGGCACTTTTCTGGAATTACACACCCATTGTGCCACCGTCGGGAATGAACGATCAGCAGTTCTATCAACACGAGATACCTGCCAGGGAAAACGGCCGGGTTCAGCTCTGCATCACCAATCTTACGGCCGGAAGCTATACGCTGGAGATTTACCAGACCGGTTACCGCGTTAATGATGTCTTCACGGGTTATCTTGATCTCGGGTCACCGTCGCAATTGACGCCGGCCCAGGTCGCGATTCTGCGCGAACAGAGCAGCGGGTCGCCCCAAACGGTGGAGACCATCCAGATTGAAGCGGGCAAACCCTTTGTCCGAACCTTCCCCATGCGGCAGAACGACGTGTATTTCGTCAAACTTCTGCCGGACGAGCCGTGAAACCGGATCAGCCCGGCTTTGTGATTTGAACGGACAACGCAACCCCGCCGAAAGAGTTGACGGCCCGCCCGCTTCCGCGGATGCTTTCGCACCGGAATGGCTGCAATGATTAAGACCGACCTTGGAAGTCCGGTTTCGCCGCGACGGCGTAAAGTCGTGCGCTGGATTCTCGGCCTGCTGTTGTTCTACGCCATTCTCGGCTTCTTCATCCTGCCGCCGATCCTCCGCGCCGTTGCCGTCAAACAGTTGTCCCGGCAGCTCGACCGCGAGGTCACGATTGAAAAGGTCAAAATCAATCCGTTCGTGCTTTCGACGACCGTGCGCGGGCTGCTCATCAAGGACAAGGACGGCCAGCCGTTCATCTCGTGGGACGAGGTTTATGTGAACTTCCAGTTGTCATCCTTCCTTGGCCATGCCTGGGTTTTCAAGGAAATCCGCGTGACCAAGCCCTATGCCCGAATGCAGATCAACAAGGATTACACACTGAATTTTTCCGACCTGGTCGCCAAATTCTCGACGAATGCGCCCACCACCGCGCCGGCTGTGCCGGCCAAGCCGCTGGCACTGCGCGTCGGCCGGCTGCAAATCACCGGCGCCTCGGCCTCGTTCAGTGACTACACCACGCGCGAACCGTTCAAACGGGTCATCGGCCCGCTCAATGTAACGCTGCAAAATTTCCGCACCGCCCCGGACAATAAAAATCCCTATTCGTTCGCCGGCACCACCGATGCGGGTGAACGGTTCGCGTGGAGCGGCTTTTTTTACCTGGACCCGTTGCGTTCCCAGGGCGAGCTGACGCTCGACGACCTCACCCTTAACAAATATGCGCCGTTGTACCAGGACTTCGTGCACTTTGAAATCCGCAGCGGCGTGGTTGGCGTGAAGTCGGATTACCGCTTTGAACTCAGCGTGAGCAACCGCGTCGCCGCGGTCACGAACACCGATTTTTCTCTGCGCGATTTCCGGCTCGCCCAAACGGGTGCCAGCAACGACATCGTCGACTTGACGCACTTCGCCGTGACCGGCGCAAGCGTGGATCTGGAGGCGCGGCAGGCGGAGGTGGATTCGTTGTCCGCCGGCGGCGCGCAGTTGTTTTTGCAACGCGACAAGGACGCTTCCATCAACGCCCTGGAAGCCGCCAAATCGGTTGAGACCGCGACGAACGCCCCGGGCGGCATTTTGTTGCTGTTGCGCTCGGTCACCAACGCCGTCGCCATGCTGCTCAACAGCACGAACCAGTGGAGCGGGACCATCCACGACGTGGATTTCACAAATTGCGCGTTGCATCTCGAAGACCTGGTGAATTCGCGCCCGGCCCGGCTGGATTTGGATGACATCACGTTCACGGCCAAAAACATTTCCAATCTTCCGCACACGAACCTGACCGCCGACCTGTCCCTGCGCTGGAACACCAACGGCGCCATCCATACGGAAATCGCCGCCACCTTTTCGCCAACGACCGCCGACTTCCAACTGTCGCTCTCCAATCTGGACCTCGGCACGCTCGATCCCTATCTCGAACCCAAGGTAAACCTGTTCATCCTCGGCAGCCGGCTCGGGCTGGACGGAAAAATCAGTCTGCGCACGCCGGAAAACGAACTGCCGCGAGTCACGTTCAACGGCGACGCGCGGCTCGACGATTTCCGCACCGTGGACGGCGTGATGGGCCAGGACTTGTTGAAATGGGATTCCCTGCGGTTTAGCGGCATCGCAGCGAACCTGAATCCCCAGTCCGTCGCCATAAAGGAAATTGCCCTGGACAACGCCTATGCGCGCGTCGTGATCGAAACCAATCACACCATCAATTTGCTGACGGCGTTGCACCCGGCCGAAGCCAACGCACCCGCCGCCACTAATGCCGTCGTGGCCGCCCAAAAGTCCACCACCACAACTTCCGCATCGCCGGCCTTGTCGCTGCCGAAAATCTCCGTGGATAACATTGTCATTTCCAATGCCACGCTCAGTTTCACCGACCGCTCGCTCACGCCCAACGTGCACCTGACCGTTTTGCAGGCCAGCGGGACGATTGCGGGTATTTCCTCCGAGGAACTTCAGCACGCCGACGTGAACCTGCACGCGGCCGTGGACGGGGTCGGCCCGGTGGACGTCACCGGCCAGATCAATCCGTTCAGCGGCACCGAAACGAATCATTTACAGGTTTCGGTGAAAAACGTGGATTTGACACCCGCGAGTCCCTACGCGGCGAAGTTCGCCGGCTACCGCATTGCCATGGGCAAACTGAACCTGGACCTCGCGTACGATCTGGTGGGGCAAAAATTGAAGTCAAAGAATGTCATTACGTTGGACCAGTTCACCTTCGGCGAACGGGTAAACAGTCCCGACGCGACGCATTTGCCCGTGCGCCTCGCCATCGCGATTCTCAAGGACCGTAATGGAAAGATTGTCCTGGACGTGCCGGTGGAAGGCAGCCTCGATGACCCTAAATTCCGCATCAGCAAGGTTGTCACCCGCGCCATTGTAAACATTCTCACCAAGGTCGCCACCTCGCCCTTCTCGCTGATTGGCGCCGCCTTCGGCGGTGGCGAGGAATTGAGCTACGAAGATTTCGCCACCGGCAACGCGGAGCTGACACCCGCCGACAAACAAAAACTGGATACCCTGGTCAAGGGACTCTACGTGCACCCGGCAGTTAACCTGGAAATTTCCGGCAGTGACGATTTGGTCGCCGACAAGGACGGATTGCAGCGCGTCTTCCTGGAAAAACAACTCCACGTCAAGAAATGGCTGTCACTCCGCAAATCCGAGCAGGCCACCCTGACGCCCGAGCAGGTCACGCTGACACCGGAAGAGCACGCGAGTTTGGTGAAAAAGCTGTATGCCAAAGCGTGGGCCGATGGCCAAATCACACCGGCCGTGCTGGCCGCAAATACGAATCTCGTGGCCGCGATGGCCCAGATCCAATCTCGATCACCAAAAGTTCAAAAAGACGTGACGATTATGATGAACAGCTTGCACCCCTCCGCGTCATCCACTTCCGGCAACATGACTGCTGCACCGGGACAGCCGAAACTCGCGCCACCCGCCGACCCGTTGGAGGTTTTATTGCTGGCGTCAATTCCCGTCACCGACAACGACTTCGAAGCCCTGGCGACCGAACGCGCCAAGGCCGTGCGCGCCTACATTCTGTCGACGGGCAAGGTGGAGGCTTCGCGGCTGTTTCTGACGGAGAATCAGACCGGCGGCGTGCGCAGCGACGGCAGTCGGGCTTATTTGCAGTTCCGGTGACACCAACAGCCGTTGCGGTGGTGGAACCCGCAATTCAGGGCCCTTCGGTGGTCTTATAAAATTACCTGATACAATGGAAAAGGATCTCTGGAAATTTCACTTCAAATTTTACCATTTCCAAGCCAGTATGTTTTCAACCCTATGCCTTTGCCGGTGATTATCCGCGCATTGAATTTGAGCAAATGCCATCGTTGATGAGCCCGCAACCGAACACCCCTTCGCCGGAACCTCGCGTGCGCCGCCCATTGGCCATGTTGCTGTTGCTGACGGGAGTGTTTCTGGCATTGGGCTTTATTTCTCGCGGACGAACCAATCCGCATCTGGCATGGACATTCTGCGGGGTTGCGGGGTTTCTGGCGGGCTGGCAGTTGGTTCTGTTTCTGGTGACCGGGCGCAATAAGCCCGGCTTGCGATGGGAGTTTGTACCGGTACCATCGCACTATGTCCAAGCAACGGTACAGTTCGCCATCTATGTCTACTGGGGCTGGTATTGGCGGGAGGTTTACACGGAAGCACCGCTGATCCTTTCGCAGGTGGTCTTCTTTTACATCTTCGACGCATTGTTGACCTGGTCCCGGGGGCAACCCTGGCGGCTGGGTTTCGGGCCGTGGCCGATTATTTTCAGCACCAACCTGTTCCTGTGGTTTCGGGATGACTGGTATGTGTTTCAATTCCTGATGGTCGCCACGGGGGTGCTGGCCAAGCATTTTATCCGCTGGCGGCGGGATGGGAAGATAACCCATATTTTCAATCCCTCCGCCTTTGCCCTGACGCTCTTTTCACTGGTTCTGATTTGCACGAAAAACACCGGCTGCACCTGGGGCGAACCGATTGCCCTGACCCAGGGTCTTCCCCCTTACCTTTACACGGAAATCTTTTTATGCGGGCTGGTGGTCCAGTATTTCTTTCTCGTCACGTTGATGACTTTTTCGGCGGCCGCCGCGCTCGGCCTGCTCAGCCTGCTTTACCTCAGGGTAACCGGCGTTTATCTCTTCATCGACTCGAACATCCCCATCGCGGTCTTTCTGGGGTTGCATCTGTTGATGACGGATCCGGCGACCACACCGCGCAGCAGCCTGGGAAAAATCCTGTTCGGCAGCCTCTACGGCGCGGGCGTGTTTGGCGCCTACATCGTTCTCGATGTCCTCGGGGCGCCGACATTTTATGACAAGTTGTTGCTGGTGCCGTTGCTAAACCTGTTGACGCCGCTGCTGGATCGTTTGGCCGGGCTCGGCGTCATGGGAAGATTCGGGCGCTGGGAAATGCTGATTGGCCAGCGCAAGATGAACCTGGCCTACATGGGCGGCTGGGTGGCGCTTTTTCTGGTCATGCTGGCCACCGGTTTTGTGCAGGCACCACACCCCGGCTCGACGTTGGGATTCTGGTGGAAGGCAGCCGAGGAAAAACGGCCCCGTGCGGTGGCCAACCTGCGGCTCATCCTGGACCGCCTGACCCGGGAGGATTTGGATGACCCCTCCAAGCCGGTCGGCAACACCAGCGCCACGGGACCACTCAACCGTGAGCAGGCCATCGGCATTTTGGACGACCAAATAGGTTCAATTTACGCGGAGGGAAAATTCGTCCCCACCAATTCGGCAGAAGCCATTCACTATTTCCTTCGAGGTTGTGAGCATGGCAACCCGGATGCCTGCACCCACCTCGCCATTGAATATCTCTTTTCCGAGAGGCTCGAAACCCAGGCCGGCATGGAGCAGGCGTTGGCCACTCTCGAGCAAACCTGTCTGCAATCCACCAACGGATTGCCATCTTTCCTGGTGGGCTATGCTTACGACGTCGGCCGCGGTCATCCGGTGGACAAAGCCAAGGCCCGCAAATTCTACGGGCAAGCGGCTGCACTCGGGGATTTGAACGCATACAAAAATCTGGCTCGAATGCAGCTCAATGGCGAAGGCGGTCCGCCCGACCACGCCGCCGCCGCGCTCTGGCTGCAAAAAGCCGCCGACCTTCAGGACGGCCAGAGCTGCCTGTATCTGGCCCGGCTGTATCACAATGGCGACGGTGTGCCTCGAGACGAGCAACGGGCGAAGGCGCTGCTGGAGCAGGCCTGCAACCTGGGCGTGCAACCGGCTTGTATCCTGTTGCAACAGGCACGACCATAACCTTGTGGTGACCGGCCCGTCACTGGCAGCGGTCAGTCAACCGCGCCCGGAATCGCCCGAAAACGCCAAGGCCGTGCGCGCCTACATTCTGTCGACGGGCAAGGTGGAGGCTTCGCGGCTGTTTCTGACGGAGAATCAGACCGGCGGCGTGCGCAGCGACGGCAGCCGGGTTTATTTGCAGTTCCGGTAGCCGGCGTTTACATGGCGAAAATGGCGTGGACGATTTGCTTTCCGCCAAAAATCCAGATCGCCGCCGCGAGCGCGATGTAAGGGCCATACGGCATCCGCGATGACCATTCGCGCCGCCGCATCACGATGAGCGCCATGCCAATCACCGCACCGATCATCGAGCTGACCATCAACGAGAACACCACGCCCTGCCAGCCGACAAACGCACCGATGGCGCCCATGAATTTCACGTCGCCCAGGCCCATCGCCTCGCGCGGCAACACAATTTCCGCGCTGACCGCCTCCAGGAACGGCACGGACTCGGGATTCAGCCGTTCCCCGCCGATTTCCAGCCAGCCCGACCGGAGCGCCAGCCGCACCCGCACGTCCGAGTAACCGCGATCCACCAGTTCCACCGTCCGCGCCCGCAGCGTAATCACGTCCGACTGGCGGTAAAACAATTCGTCGTAGGGAATCTCCCGGTCGGGCAGATGCACGGATGTTTCGGTGAAGACAATTTTCGTGTCCACCGGCAGTTTCAATCGCTGCCGCCCAAACAACAATTTCCCCAGCCGCAGAATCGCGTAAATGATTCCCGCCCCGGCGCCCATACCGAGCACACCCTGCCACATTCCCGCGGTCAGCGTATGCGCATCGTGCAGTACTGGAAATAGAAACGACCCGATGAGACCGGCGGCCATGCCGCCGTACGTGATTTCGTCGGGGATGATGAAATGTTCGAAGTCAATGAAGGTGGCCACAATCAATCCGGCGAGCAGGATGTCGTAAATAATGGCAATGACCGGCGACACCTTTCCAAAGGCCAGCCAGCAGCTTAAAAAGGTCGCGCCGGTCAGCAGTTCGACAATGAAATAACGCGGTGAAATCGGCGCGCCGCAGTTTTTGCAGCGGCCGCGCAGCACCAGCCAGGTCACCAGCGGTACGTTAAGGTACCAAGGAATGGAGTACTGGCAGTGCGGGCAATGCGACGGCGGCGTGACAATGCTCATGCCCAGCGGCAGCCGGTAAATGCACACGTTCAGGAAACTGCCGACGATGCAGCCGAACACAAAGAAGACCAGCGACCAAAAATGGAACGGCACCAGCTCCCAGGTGTGCGCGTCGAAAATCGGTTCAATGCCCATAGACGTTTTGTTCCAGCGCGCGGCGCATCACGGCGAGCGGCGCGGGTTTGCCCGTCCAGATTTCAAATGCCTTCGCGCCCTGATGCAACAACATACCGAGGCCGTTGGCGGTTTGGCACCCGGCCTTCCGGGCGGCCTTCAACAACGGAGTTTCCGCCGGACGATAAATCAGGTCGTAAACCGCTCCCGCCTGCTTCAGTGAAAATTGCCTTCCATCACACGGCAACGGGTCACCCGGCTTCAAGCCCAACGACGTGGCGTTAACCACAAGATCGACTTCGGTTTTGGGATAACCGAGATTGACGCATACAGAAGGAAATTGTTTTGTGATCTCTATCCGGATTTTTTGAGCTTTGCCAAATGTGCGATTGACTAAAAATAACTCCGAGACTCCTTCCGCAGCAAAACGCAATGCCGCCGTCCGCCCCGCCCCGCCCGCGCCAAGCAACAAAACCTTTTTTCCGCGCAACTCGATTTCTAAATCCGTTCGTACCGCGACGACAATCGCATCAGCGTCCGTGTTAAATCCGCGCGTGCGAATCTCGACGGGCGAGTCTTGTTTAAATTCCCGTAACGGCTGCCAGCCACCACGAGCATGTCGGCCTTCAAAAAGAATTGTATTAACTGCGCCCCAAACTTTTGCTGACACATCCAAGGCATCCACCAGCTTCAGTGCCAGCAGTTTGTGCGGCACGGTCAGGTTTAGGCCGGCAAACCCCATAACACGGGCGCCCTCGATGGCGGCGGGCAGATCATCGGGGCGCACTTCAAAGGCGAGATAACGCCCGTTCAGACCGAGGGCGGCGAAGGCGGCGTTGTGCATGGCCGGCGACGCGGAATGGCCGATGGGAAAACCCAAAACCGCGCAACAGCGCGTGGCGGCATTGATGGCGGGCTGGCCGGGTTGTGACACGCGAGATTTATATGCGGCCAACCCGCGAGTTCAAAGCGCAAAGTCCGCCGGGCGCGGAAGTATTTTGGTTTAAACCCATAATATCCTCAGTTGGAGCTAGTCAAACCACCAGTGGACGATTGAGGAAATGCTGGCGCAATCGAATTAGTAGCTTTATACCTACGGCGACACGTTCCACGTCAAATACAGATGCAATGCCATTAAAATGACCAGCCCGCACAACACACCAGAGAGCAAAGGTTTTTCATGGTCAAATGGCATACGCAATGAAACGGTAGAGAGTAGGTTTATCAGGTTGTTGACCATTCTTTCCAATGCCGATGGCCCGGTTTCTACGGATGAGAATACATCACTAGATGATTTAAGAGCATTAACAGAATTGTATTTAGGCCGTTTCATTTCAACAACCGATTTGGGGCGAGATGCGGTCGGGCAAGTTTGTTATCTCATTAATATGGAGATCAAACCAGCCGGTAGGGCACACCTTGAAGAATTGAATAAAAAGGCGGAAGCACAGACCTCCATTGGATTGATAAAGCAAAATCGGTTTCACTTTTACTGGTGGTTTTTCGGCATTGTCGGAACAATCATTGCCGGATATTTCATTTGGCGTCTTACGCATTAAGAATCGGTTGATCTCACATGAAAATCCTTGGGTCAACCACCCTTGTGTTTTTACTTCTGTTCCGGATTGACTGGCTGAATTTGTGGATGAAATCAAATCCAGCCAAGTTTACCACGCAAACAGGCATTTAAAATGGACTTTCAAGCAGGAAGGACATACAACGGTTGGGACGCTAGAGGCTCCCCGTCCACCTGCAAAACGACGCTGTATTCGCCGAAAGATTCAAAAGTGATTTCCTTAATGTTAAGCAGAATTTCATCCACGCAACCGGCTTCTGAAAACTGGATAGTATTTTCCCGCATTGCTGGGGGGATCACATAATTCCCGTCCTGATTCACAATTGAGATTTTAATGGGGTGGATGCCTGCCTCTGATGGTTCATACCGGACTCTGGCTACAATGTAAAATTGCAACTTGGCTGGGGATTGATCGGCCCGGAACACACATGAAGCGCCTTTTATGTCCAACTAACCGTCATGATTCGCTGCAAAATCGCAAACGGTTAAAATCTCAACGTTCATTCAATGAAAATCCCAGAACAGAACAAATTTTACAAACGCGACAATTACCATAATAACATTCACCACGACAACGATTGTTAGAATCCATGTGAAAACTGGAATATCCTGATTTTGCTCAGGCTGGGGTGGCCATGATTCACCTTTTTCCCAAGCCGCATCGCGCTTTTTTCTCATTTCCTGCACTCTCTTTTCCAAAAGAGCCTTTTTGTCGTCTTCAGTCATTATCAGGATAGTTCGGGGTTAAGCGTCTTTGCGATATAAAATGCCTTCCCCATGCTCCTAGCAAGCCTGATTCAGCCATTCCACCCTCAATCAACACCCTTACGCACCACTACCGTTTTCCCTTAGGTGGCTAGTGCTTTTTCCTTGTACGCAATCAGGCTGGGCACCAATTGTCGGAATTGGCTCCTTCACTTAATTTGTCGTCATGCAAACAACATTTGTTAGGCAGGATTCAGGCAGTCACCCGGCTCCCGCTGGTTTTCAAGGACATTCCCCCGCCGCGCCCCAGTTGCCGGCGCGGGACACGGGGGTGACGGTGAGCAAAGCCGGCACGGCGGCACCGACCGGCAATGGCAACGGCAACGGGAATGGCAACGCCAACCGCTCCCTGATCGAGGCGCTCATCGGCTCCAAGGTTTATCAGGAATACGAGCGCGCCTTTGGCGACATGACCGGTTTGCCGATGGTGTTGCAGCCGATTGAAACCTGGCAGTTGCCGTATCATGGCCGGCGTAATGAGAACCCGTTTTGCGCGTTGATGTCGCAGAAAAGCCGCGCCTGCGCGGCCTGTTTGCAGACGCGGGAGCGCCTGTGTGAAAAGGCGACGCTCGAACCGCAGTCAATCTCCTGTCACTCCGGCCTTTGCGAAACCGCCGTCCCGGTGCGGTTGAGCGACCGGTTGATCGGTTATTTGCAAACCGGGCAACTATTCCGCAAGAAACCGACCGAGGCCCAGTTTGGGCGGGTGGCCAAACAGGTGTCGGAATGGGGCCTGGAGATAAATCGCGATACCCTGAAGAAGGCTTATTTTGCCGGCAAAGTGGTGTCCGTCAAGGAGCATGATTCGGTTGTCAAATTGCTCACGATTTTCGCCCAACACCTGGCCATGATCAGCAACCAGGTTTTTATCCAGCAGGAAAATTCGGAATCGCCCGTCATCAAGCGGGCGAAGGATTACATTTGCGAACACCAGGCCGAGAAACTTTCACTCGGCCACGTCTCCAAGGCGGTCAACATGAGCGCGTTCTATTTTTGCAAGATGTTCAAGCGGGTCACGGGCATCAACTTCACCGATTACCTCTCGCGGGTGCGCATCGAAAAAGCCAAAAATCTCCTGCTCAACCCGAACCTGCGCGTGAGCGAAATCGCGTTTGAGGTCGGTTTCCAATCACTGACGCATTTCAACCGGGTGTTCAAAAAACTTCTGGGCCAGTCCCCCACCGAGTACCGGGCACAGTTGCTGACGCACTAACTTTGACCAGTACGGGTAACCAGTGACGTGACCAGGAAAGCCACACCGTACGGTTCTCGTCACCGGCCACCGGCCACCGGTCACGCGTTTGAGGTTGGCATCAGCGCCGGTTTTCCCGATAGTTTCTTCGCTCTCGAAATGAAGGACTATCGGAAAATGTCCAAGGCCGAATTGCTGGCGTGGATCCGCCAGCTTCGCTCCCGGCATGTCATGCGCACCCGCACCCAGCGCCGGCGGGCGGCGACTGCGTTGGGCGACAGCGCCGAGCGACTCCGCGCCATTCTGGAAACGGCGGTGGAAGGCATCATCACCATTGACGAGCGCGGCATCATCGAGTCCTTCAATCCGGCGGCGGAACGGATTTTTGGTTACCGGGCGAAAGAGGTCATTGGCAAGAACGTCAGCGTCCTCATGCCGTCGCCGCATCGGGAACAACATGATACTTACCTGGGCAATTACCTTCACACCGGCCACGCCAAAATCATCGGCATCGGCCGCGAGATTGTCGCCCGCCGGAAGAACGGCACGGTGTTTCCCATGGACCTTTCCGTGAGCGAAGTGCGGCTGGCCGACCGGCGTTTGTTCACCGGATTCATCCGCGACATCACCGAACGCAAACGGCTCGAGAAGGAGATCCTGGAAATCAGCGAGCGCGAACAACGGCGCATTGGACACGATCTGCACGACGGCCTGTGCCAGCATCTGGCCGGGATTGAGCTCATGAGCCAGGTGCTGGAACAAAAACTGGCCCGGCGCTCGAAAGCCGCCGCCGCCCGCGCAAGCGACATCGCCAAAAACGTCCGCGAAGCCATCGGCCACACGCGCCTGCTGGCGCGCGGCCTTTCGCCTGTCACCCTGGAATCGGAGGGACTCATGTCCGCGTTGCAGGAACTGGCCCTGAGCACGGAAAAAATCTTCCGCGTCACCTGCCGGTTCGACTGCGACCCGCCAGTGCTGGTCTCGGATTTTCCCGCCGCCACCCATCTGTTCCGGCTGGCGCAGGAGGCGGTTTCCAATGCCCTCAAGCACGGCCAGGCGAAGCGGATTTTAATTCGATTGAAAGAGGAACGGGGACAGATGATTCTGAGTGTGATTGACAATGGCTCGGGGTTCTCCCCGCAACGTCCGAAGTCGAAAGGCATGGGTTTGCGCATCATGCAATCCCGGGCCGGGATGATCGGCGGCACACTGGCCATCGAACGGAACGCCGCCGGCGGCACGAGCGTGACCGTCAGAACCCCGAACGTGGCCGTCCGGCAAAAAACGAGCAACCCACATGCCCGCAAAAACTAAACCCTCCGTAAAACGGTTGCTCATCGTGGACGACCATCCGATGATGCGCACCGGGCTGGCGCAATTGATCGATAACGAGAGGGATCTGAAAGTCTGCGCCGAGGCCGACAACGCCGGCCAAGCGCTCGACATCGCCGTCGGCCAGACGCTCGATTTGATCCTGCTCGACATTTCCCTGCCCGACAAAAGCGGCCTGGAACTCATCAAGGACCTCCGGGCACTCAAGCCCGGCCTGCCCATCCTCGTGGTGTCCATGCACGACGAATCGCTGTACACCGAACGCGTCCTCCGAGCCGGCGGGCGCGGCTATATCATGAAACAGGAAGGCGGTAAAAAACTGCTCCAGGCCATCCGCCAGGTGTTGAACGGGCAGATTTACGTGAGCGAAAAAATGTCCGCGGGGATCCTGGAAACCTTTTCCGGGCGGCAAGCCGAGGCGGCCGTTTCCCCGGTCCAACAGCTATCCGACCGGGAGTTTGAAGTGTTTCAACTGATCGGCCAGGGCAAGAGCACGCGCGAAATCGCCGCGCACCTGCACTTGAGCGCCAAGACCGTCGAAGTCCACCGCCTGAACATCAAGAAAAAATTAAAACTGAAGACGGCGACGGATCTCGTCCGCCATGCCGTCCGCTGGCTGGAAACCGAGGAGTCCGGCGCCTGACGTTCACTCGCCCACGCCGGCGTATTCCTCGTTCAGGTGCAGGTCCGCGCCCATGAACACGTAATCATGCGGAACGGTTTTCATGTCCAGGACATGCTGCGGCAAACGCATCAACTGGCTGAAACCGAGTTGCTCCAGCGCGCGAATGGCCACCTTGCGTTCGCCGTTCAACTCCGCCTCCAGCCGGCGCAGCCCCAGCGAGCGCGCGACTTCCACCAGTTCGGTCACCAGAAATTTGGCCACGTCGCGCCCACGATATTGCGGGTGCGTCAGGACCGTGACGAGACCGATGTGGCGTTTCCAGCCGCCGAGACGTTGATGCAGCGTCGCTTCACCGATGATCTTTTCCCGGTGTAACATGAGCAGCGGCAGGTTGCGCTCGAAGTCGGCGTCGCGGCACCACTCCTGGAACAGGGCCCGGTCGGAAACCGGCTGCTTGATGAACAGCCGTTCCTCCTCCGGCACCGCGAGAAAAAATTTATGCAGCCGCGCGGCGTCCCGTTTGCCCAGCGGGCGCACGACGCATTCCGTGCCGTCGCGCAATTTCACATGGAACGGAAACTTTTCCAACGCATAGTCCAGTATCATAAAAACCTTTCGTTGCCTGCTTCGACACTAAGCATAGATGAGTATAACTGAAATGTAAAAATAATAATAGAAGAATACGTTATTTTATGCCATGAGGGGGAATTCGGTCCAGGAAACCACCTGCACCGGGTTGTTTTTATATCCCGTTGGCCAAGCTCTGCAAGATTGGTAAAGTCTTCAACAAGGTTTGGTAAGTAGTTTTGCGCAAAAGGATGAAGTTGTGGGGATG
Source organism: Verrucomicrobiota bacterium (assembly GCA_049516255.1). GTDB lineage: Bacteria > Verrucomicrobiota > Verrucomicrobiia > Limisphaerales > UBA11358 > UBA11358. The sequence continues at coordinate 57,760 of JBEKTH010000005.1, read as the reverse complement.
GTATTTTTTATGCCCCGGACCCGATGCCAAATCGATTTCGGCCGGATTGGCCGGCTTTTGAAGCCGGAGCCGGACCGGCATTTATAAATATAAAAACAAGCAAACATTTTGGATCAATCATGACCACCGTCACACCCGCACCGCAACGCCTTGAGCCCGCGCACGACATCCTGCACCAGACACGCAAGCATCCCTTGGATCCCATATGCGCCCCAAAGGTGGTCGCGGTGATCGGCGCCACGGACAAACCTCGCAGTGTCGGACGGATGCTGTTTGAGAATCTCGGTCGCGGCGGCTTCAGCGGCGTAGTCTATCCCGTCAACCCGAAGCGCGCCTCCGTCCTGTGCGTCAAGGCTTATCCCAGCATCGACGCCATGCCGGAAAAGGTGGACCTGGCGGTCATTTGCACGCCGGCCAAAACCGTGCCGGGCCTGATCAAGGATTGCGCCAAGGCCGGGGTGGCCGGGGTCATCATCATTTCCGCAGGTTTCAAGGAGACCGGCCCCGAAGGCGTGAAACTGGAACAACAAATCCTCGCCGACGCGCGCGCCGCCGGCATGCGCATTGTCGGGCCGAACTGCCTCGGCGTCCAGATGCCGAACATCGGGTTCAACGCTAGTTTCGCGGCCACCATCGCCCGGCCCGGGAACGTCGGCTTTCTCAGTCAAAGCGGCGCGCTCTGTTGCGCCGTGCTCGACTGGAGCCTCAAGGAAAACGTCGGGTTCAGTTGCTTCGCCTCGCTCGGCTCGATGCTCGATGTCGGCTGGGGCGATTTGATTTATTACCTGGGGGATGACCCGAACACCAAGAGCATCGTCATCTACATGGAAACCATCGGTGACGCCCGTTCGTTCCTGTCCGCCGCCCGCGAAGTCGCGCTCACCAAGCCCATCATCGTCATCAAGCCCGGTCGCACGGAGGGCGCCGCCAAGGCCGCGGCCTCGCATACCGGTTCATTGACCGGCAGCGACGACGTGCTGGAGGCCGCGTTCAAACGTTGCGGCGTGTTGCGGGTGAACAACATTTCCGATCTGTTTTACATGTCCGAGGTGCTGGGCCGGCAGCCGCGGCCCCGGGGCAACCGCCTGACCATGATCACCAATGCCGGCGGTCCAGGGGTGCTGGCCACCGACGCGCTGATCACCACCGGGGGCGCACTGGCGGAAGTCTCCAAGGGCACCATAGAGGAACTGAACAAGTTTCTACCTCCTTCCTGGTCGCGCAACAATCCGGTGGACGTGCTCGGCGATGCGAGCGCTGAAGTTTACGCCCGGACACTCGAAATCGCCGGGCGCGATCCCAACAGCGACGGTCTGCTCGTTATTTTGACGCCGCAGTCCATGACCGAATGCACCAACACGGCGGAGAAATTGAAGGCGTTCGGCCATATCGAAGGCAAGCCCGTGCTCGCCAGTTGGATGGGCGGCAAGGACGTCGCCGAAGGCGAACAGATTCTCAATGCCGCCGGCATCCCGACCTTTCCCTATCCCGATACCGCGGCGCGCGTGTTTACGTCCATGTGGCGTTACGCTGACAATCTCCGGGCGCTGTACGAAACCCCCGTGCCCTCCGCCGATGCCGACGACCTGAAATCCGGACGCGCCCGGGCCCAAACCTTGATTGAATCCGTCCGGAAAACCGGTCGCACCATCTTCACCGAATCCGAATCCAAGGAGCTGCTCGCCTGTTACAACATCCCGACCGTGGTCACCAAAATTGCGGCAACCGAGAATGAGGCCGTCAAACTCGCCACGGAAATCGGCTACCCCATCGTGCTGAAACTTTATTCCGAAACCATCACGCACAAGACCGACGTGGGCGGCGTGCAGTTGAATCTCAAGGACGAAGCCGAGGTCAAACGCGCGTTCAAGGCCATCAAGACCGCCTGCACGGAAAAGGCCGGGGCGCAGCATTTTCAGGGTGTCACCGTCCAGAAGATGATCAAGCTGAGTGATGGTTACGAAATCATCCTCGGCAGCAGCATTGACCCGCAATTCGGGCCGGTGCTCCTGTTCGGCATGGGCGGCCAGTTGGTCGAAGTTTTCAAGGACAAGGCGCTGGCGTTGCCGCCGCTGAACACCACGCTGGCCCGGCGCATGATGGAAACGACCAAAATTTACAGCGCGCTCAAGGGCGTCCGCGGCCGCAAATCGGTCAATCTGGCCGCGCTCGAAAAATTGATGGTCGGGTTCAGCCAGCTCGTGGCCGAACAACGCTGGATCAAGGAAATTGACATCAACCCCCTGTTCGCCTCCGCGGACGAGCTGGTGGCGCTCGATGCCCGGGTCATCCTGCATGATCCGAAGACGACGGAAGACCGGCTGCCCCGGCTGGCCATTCGTCCCTACCCGACCCGGTACGTTTCAAAATGGAAGCTGAGGGACGGTACGCCGGTCATCATCCGCCCGATCCAGCCCGAGGACGAGCCGTTGTTGGTCCGGTTCCACGAAACCCTCTCCGAAGAAAGCGTGTATCACCGCTATTTCACCCAGTTGAAACTGGACCAGCGCATCGCGCACGAACGGCTGACCCGCATCTGTTTCAACGATTATGACCGGGAAATCGCGCTCGTGGTTGAACGCAAGGACCCCAAAACCAGACAGGGGGAAATCCTCGGTGTGGGCCGGTTGAGCAAGGAACACGGCCTGAACGAAGGCGAGTTCGCCCTGCTCGTCAACGACCATTGGCAAAAACAGGGGCTCGGCACCGAGCTGCTCAAACGCCTCGTGGAAATCGGACGGGACGAGAAACTCACGCACCTCTCCGCCGAAATCATGGCCGACAACCATGCCATGCACCAGGTCAGCAAAAAGGTCGGCTTTCGGTTGACCGCCCATCCCGGCGACCGTGAGTACGTCGCGGAATACGTTTTCTAAGCGCCGGTCTTTCAACCCAGATTTCGGCCCGGTTGTGATGTCGACAGGCGTTCCGCCCGGAAGCCCCGGACGGCGGCATTTCCCCGGGCAGATCGTCCCCACGAATGGACGCGGAGGTGCTGCCAGAGGATGTTTTTCAGGTTGAAATCGTCTGCTTGAACGATGTTTTTTCCGGCCTCCCGACGGGTGAAGCAACCCATGTTGCTTCTTTAGCAAAAAAGGTGAGGGCCGGCGCGGCGCGGCGGCCTACTGTGATTTCAGAGCCGTTGCGATGGCCGGTGCCGTTTCACGGCGCATGGATTTTCAACTTTTTCATCAATAAAAATGAATGCCAAAACGACGTTACTGACCGTGGACGGCAACGAGGCGGTCGCCCACACAGCCTATCGCCTGAATGAAGTCATGGCGATTTACCCCATCACTCCGTCCTCAACCATCGCCGAGTGGTGCGATCAATGGGCATCCGAAGGCAAAAAAAATCTCTGGGGCACCATTCCGGCCATCGTGGAAATGCAAAGCGAAGGCGGCGCGGTGGGCGCGGTCCACGGCATGTTGCAGACCGGCTCCATCGCCACCACGTTCACGGCTTCACAGGGACTGATGTTGATGATTCCCAACATGTTCAAGATCGCGGGCGAACTGCTGCCCGCGGTCTTTCACGTCACCGCCCGCGCGGTGGCCACTCATGCGCTTTCCATCTTTGGCGATCACAGCGACATCATGGCGGCGCGGTCCACCGGCTGGGCGATGCTCGGTTCGGCGTCCGTGCAGGAGGCGGCGGATTTTGCGCTCATCTCCCAGGCCGCCACCCTGCGCGCCCGCCTGCCTTTCATCCATTTCTTCGACGGGTTCCGCACGTCGCACGAGGTGCAAAAAATTGAAATGCTGTCCGAAGACGTCATGCGGTCGCTGATTGACGACAAATTGATTGCCGAGATCCGCACCCGCGGCCTGACGCCGGACCGGCCGGTGCTGCGCGGCACGGCGCAGAATCCCGACGCGTTCTTCCAGGGCCGCGAGGCGGCCAATCCGTTTTACGCCAGATGCCCGGACCTCGTGCAAAAGGTCATGGACGAATTCCTCCAATACACCGGGCGAGAATATCATCTGTTTGAATATGTCGGCGCGCCGGACGCGGAACACATCCTCGTGTTGATGGGTTCAGGCTGCGAAACCGCACACGAGACCGTGGAGCATCTGAACCAGCAGGGCGCCAAGCTCGGCCTGATCAAGGTGCGCCTGTACCGGCCGTTTGACAGCAAACGGTTTGTCGAGGCACTGCCGCGGTCGGCCAAATCGGTGGCGGTGCTGGACCGCACCAAGGAACCGGGCGCCACCGGCGAACCACTCTATCAGGACTGCGTCGCGGCGATTCTTGAAGGCATGGCCAACGGCTGGGGCAACCTCAAATGGCTGCCCAAGGTGTACGGCGGGCGCTACGGTTTGTCCTCCAAGGAATTCACCCCGGCCATGGTCAAGGCCGTGTTCGACAATCTCGCCGCCGCGAAACCGAAGAACCATTTTACCGTCGGCATCACCGACGACGTCTCCCACACCAGCCTGCCGGTGGATCACAACTTCTCAACCGAATCCGACGACGTGATTCGCGCGTTGTTCTACGGTCTGGGCGCGGATGGCACGGTGGGCGCGAACAAAAATTCCATCAAAATCATCGGCGAAGGCACCGGCAATTTCGCGCAGGGTTACTTCGTCTATGACTCCAAGAAGTCCGGCAGCATGACGGTGTCGCATCTGCGGTTCGGGCCGAAGCCGATTCGCTCGACGTATTTGATTACGCGCGCGAACTTTGTGGCCTGTCATCTGCCGATGTTTCTGGAGAAATTCGACATGGTCAAACCGCTGGTGCCCGGTGGGACGTTCCTGCTCAACACGCCCCACTCCCCGGACGAAATCTGGTCCCAACTGCCGACGCCGGTGCAGGAATCGCTGATTGCCAAGAAGGTCAAGTTTTATGTGATCGACGCGACGAAGGTGGCGCGCGACAGCGGCATGGGCGGACGCATCAACACCATCATGCAGGTCTGTTTCTTCGCGCTGTCCGGCGTGCTGCCGCGCGACCAGGCCATCGAAGCCATCAAGTATTCCATCAAGAAAACTTACGGTAAAAAAGGCGAGGAAGTCGTGGCCATGAACCTCAAGGCCGTGGACAACACGCTGGAGCACCTCCACGAGGTGCCGATCCCAAACCGCGTGAACGGCAGCGGCGGCCTGCTTCCACCCCTCTCGCCCGACGCCCCGGCCTTTGTGAAGAACGTGCTGGGCCGGCTCACCGCCGGGGAAGGTGACGAACTGCCCGTGAGCGCGTTCCCCGCCGACGGCACGTTTCCCACCGGCACCGCCCAATACGAGAAACGCAATCTCGCTGTCGAGATCCCGGTCTGGGACGAAAAAATCTGCATCCAATGCGCCAAGTGCGTGGCCATCTGCCCGCATGCGACCATCCGCGCGAAGGTGTTTGAGCCGGCGGCGCTCGCCCAGGCGCCCGCAACGTTCAAGAGCGTGGACAGTCGCAATCCCGAGTTCAAGGGCTGGAAGTTCACGCTGCAGGTGGCACCGGAGGATTGCACCGGCTGCTCGTTGTGCGTGGACGTCTGCCCGGCGCGCAACAAAACCGAGGCCAAACTCAAGGCCATCAACATGCGGCCGCAGGCGCCGCTGCGATTGCCGGAGCGCGAGAACTGGAATTTCTTCCTCAATCTGCCCGAACTGGACCGGCGCAAGGTCAAGCTGACGCAGCTCCGCCAGCAACAGCTCCTGCGACCGCTGTTCGAATTCAGCGGCGCCTGCGCCGGTTGCGGCGAGACACCTTATCTCAAAATGCTGTCACAATTGTTCGGTGACCGCGCCGTCATCGCCAACGCCACCGGTTGTTCCTCGATTTACGGCGGCAACCTGCCCACGACGCCTTACGCGAAAAATGCCGAGGGCCGCGGCCCGGCCTGGTGCAACTCGTTGTTCGAGGACAACGCGGAGTTCGGCCTTGGTTTCCGTGTCTCGATTGACAAACAACGGGAATTTGCCGTTGAACTGGCGAAGAAACTCGCGCCGCAACTCGGCGATGAGCTCGTGGCGGGCCTCATCAATGCCAATCAATCCGACGAGGCCGGCATCCACGACCAGCGCGAGCGCGTGGCCGCGTTGAAGCAAAAATTGGCGAGGCTCGGTTCGCCGGAGTCCAAATTGCTGCTGGGCCTCGCCGATCAACTGGTGAAGAAGAGCGTGTGGATTGTCGGCGGCGACGGTTGGGCCTACGACATCGGCTACGGCGGGCTGGACCACGTGCTGGCCAGCGGGCGCGACGTGAATGTGCTGGTGCTCGACACGGAGGTTTATTCCAACACCGGCGGGCAGATGTCCAAGTCCACGCCGCGCGGCGCGGTGGCCAAGTTTGCCGCCGGCGGCAAGGCCATGGGCAAGAAAGACCTCGGCCTTATCGCCATGACCTACGGCCACATCTACGTGGCGAGCGTGGCGTTGGGCGCCAAGGACGAGCAGACGCTCCGCGCGTTCGTCGAGGCGGAATCCTATCCCGGCCCCTCGCTCATCATCGCCTACAGCCATTGTATTGCCCACGGCATCGCGGTGGACATGGGCGTGGGCGCGCGGCAGCAGAAGCTGGCGGTGGATTCCGGTCAATGGCTGCTGTACCGGTTCGATCCACGCCGGACCGAGCGCGGGGAAAATCCGTTGCAAATGGATTCCCCGGCGGCGAAGGCCAAGGTGCAGGATTTTCTGCTGTCGGAAAACCGCTTCAAGATGCTCACCAAGAGCAAACCGGAGGCGGCCAAACAGTTTTTTGCCCAGGCCCAGGCCGATTCCGAACGGCGCTGGAAATTTTACCAGTATCTGGGCGGACGCGATTTGAAGACGAACAGCAACGGCGCAACCGTCACGGCGACACCCAAACCCGCCGCCACGGCGGATCAACAACCGTAGAGTCATTTGTGATTGATGATTTATAATTGATGATTTTTTACCGGATCAATTTTGAGGGCATATGAATCCAATTGAACTTAAAGAAAGGACCATTCAATTCGCCGTCCGGGTTCTCAAATTTGCCGACGCCCTTCCAAACAAACCATCAGGAAGAACGATTGCCGATCAGATTGCGCGCAGCGGCTGTTCGGAGGCGTCGAATTATCGCTCGGCGCTGCGCGGAAAATCGCGCGCGGATTTCATAAACAAAATTACAATCGTTCTGGAGGAAGCTGACGAAACGGATTTGTGGATTGAATTGGCAAAACGAGCCGCGTTGGTCCCGCCAAAACAGGTCGGTGAATTGCAGACGGAAGCAGTTGAGTTGACCAAAATTTTCAGCGCCACGAGACGAACGGCTCGCAATCATAAATTATAAATCGTAAATCATAAATACCATGAATCTGAACACCACTTATCTCGGCTTGAAACTGCGGACGCCGCTCGTCGCCGCAGCGTCGCCATTGTCGGAGGAAATTGACAACATCAAACGGATGGAAGACGCGGGGGCGTCGGCAGTGGTGCTGTATTCCCTGTTCGAGGAGCAACTGCGCCTGGAACGCGCCGAACTGGCGCATCATCTGGAGCAGGGAACCGAAAGTTTCGCCGAAGCGCTCACCTATTTCCCCGAACCGGAGTCGTTTCATATCGGCCCCGAGGAATACCTCCACCACGTCGCCCGGGCCAAAAAGGCGACGCGCATTCCGATCATTGCGAGCCTGAACTGTTCCTCGACCGGCGGCTGGACAAAATATGCGAAACAGATTGAACAGACCGGCGCGGACGCAATGGAACTGAACATTTATTACATCCCGACGGATTTCGAGCTGACCGGCGCGAAGGTGGAGCAGACCTACCTGGACATCCTCAAGGCCGTGAAATCCCAGGTGACGATTCCCGTGGCCGTCAAACTCAGCCCCTTCTTCAGCAATTTTGCGAACATGGCCAAGCGGCTCGACGAAGCGGGCGCCGACGGCCTGGTGCTGTTCAACCGGTTCTACCAGCCGGACATTGATCTGGAAACATTGGAGGTGAAACCGAACATCCTGCTGAGCACCCCGATGGCGATGCGGCTGCCGTTGCGCTGGATCGCGATTCTTTACCTCCGCCTGAATGCCAGTCTGGCAGCGACTAGCGGCCTGCATCGCGCCACCGACGTGCTGAAAATGCTCATGGCCGGCGCGGACGTGACGATGCTCTGTTCCGTGCTCATCCGGCATGGCGTCCAGCAAATCGGCGTGATCGAGCGGGAAATGGTCGCGTGGCTGGAGGAACACGAATACGAATCCGTGACCCAGCTCAAAGGCAGTTTGAGCCAGAAAAACTGCGCCGACCCGGCCACGTTTGAACGGGCGCAATACATGCGGGCGCTATCCAGCTATCCCCTGCCCCCGGTAAACCGGTAGGTCCGGAATCGGAAATTTCACTCCCCGGTTGGTGTCAGCCGCAGGTGTCGCGGAGGGCGCAACCCTCTGCCGACGTCATAAACCTGAACAACGGAGGCCGTCATTTTGGCGACCATTGCCGGAATCAAAATCGTTCTTCCCACGTTGCGGGAGGAGCGGTTTTTTTTTGACGAAAATCCGCGCACGGGAACGCGCGATGGTTTATTGATTGGTTGGCGGGCTTGAAACCGCCGGGACGGTATTGGTTGGGGATCCTGGTTCCTGTCCTGAATTGCCATTTCTCCAGGCCAGATAATCCTTCATCTGCTGCGCCGCCTGCTGCATGTCGCTGTCGGCGTCGGGCATTTGGGCGGCGTGTTCGTAGGCAGTAAGTGCGTCATTGTCCCTCCCAAGAACTCGATAGACGGCGCCAAGATTGTACCAGGCCCGGGCCGGCGCCCGCCGCATCCGCGCGGATATTTCCAGCAATTTCACCGCGCGCGGGCTGTCGTTCCGGTTCAATGCCTCCAGTCCGGCCTGTTCGACCACCGGTTGGGCATAGGACGTAAGATTGACCCAGGGCCAGAACACGGTGGAGCCGGCCAGACCCAGAATCACCGCAACCGCCAGACCCGCAACGCTCCGCCACCGCACCGCGCCCCGGCTGCTCGCGGCCAATCCCAGCAGCGCTCCCATGCCCGCCCCCACGCCATGCGCCACATTCGCCACCGGCATCACGTTGGCAAGGGTCAGCACGATGCAAAGGAGAAACCAGAAAATGAACAGTTGCGACGTCTGCTGGTCCACCGCATCGGTGAACCGCGCATCCCGCTTCTCCAGCACCCACAACATGCCCCAAAGTCCGTAGCCCACCCCGGACAGACCCACCCCGCCGGAGAAAAATGTGAACTCCGCGAGCGACGAACCGAACGCCAGCAGCAAAAAAATCCCGGCACACCTCAGATGGCCGTACACCCGTTCCACTAGGGTCCCAAACGTCCAGAACCAATACAGGTTGAACGCCAGGTGGAAGAGGTTGACATGGGGCAAGGTGCAGGTCAGGGCGCGCCACAACTCCCAATCCGCCCATACCCGGCCGTTCATGACCATCCCGTCGATGTTTTGTCCCGACCACCACATGCCCGTAACGGCCAGCGCCAGCCCCGCGACAAACGTCGTCACCGGGTATCGCAGCACCTGGGTCAAGGATGGCGGTCGTAACATGGTCGGGTCCTCGTTGGTACGCCACTACGGCCGCGACTATATCAACCGACCCGGTGGCAGCAAGCGCCGAGCGGCTGGCCATGGGCCGGCCGGTAAATCGGACCGAATACCCGGTTCAAACTGATTTGGACTTTAGCACTGATGTGGGTTATAATGGGCGGTAATGACTCCGCAAAAACAGGTTCCGGGAGGAATCCCTCTGACCATTTCGAAATTAATTCTGGCTTTTTCACTGACGGTGCCGGTGTTGTCCCTGGCCCAGACCAACATGGCCATTTACACCAATTCGCTGGTCAACGGCTGGTCGGACGGCAGCTATAATGTCACATTGAACTACGCCAATACTTCACCGGTCTATACCGGAAGCAGCCATTCCATCAGCGTCACCATCACCAACGCCTACGGCGGTATTCAGTTGAATCATTCCAGCCTGACCACCACCGGGTTTGCCAGCATCAGCTTCTGGCTCAATGGCGGAACCGTCGGCGGTCAACAGCTCCAGTTGTATGGCAATCTGAGCTCGGGCACGCAAAGCGCCCGCTATCATCTGGCGACGCCGTTGGCCAACAGCTGGCAGCAATACACGGTTTCCCTGTCGGCCCTCGGCGTGGCCAATACGAACGACTTCACCGGCTTCGCCCTTCAGGATGCTGCCGGTTCGACCGAATCCACCTTCTACCTGGATGACATCCAGCTCAATGCCGTCGTGCCGCCGCCTACATTGACGCATTTTGCCATCAATGCCGGCCAGCCCCTCCGCACCGCCGACACGCGCTGGTTCGGACTGAACGCCGCCACGTGGGACAGTTACTACGACACCTCCACGACGGTTTCGCTGCTCAACCAGCTGGGCACGCGCATCCTTCGCCTGCCGGGGGGTTCGCTCTCCGACCAATACCACTGGGTCTCGAACACGACGTTGGCGAACACCTGGCAGTGGGCAACGTCGTTCGCCAATTTCATCCACGTCATCACCAATGCCAGCGTCAATGCCCAGACCATCATCACCGTCAACTACGGCACCGGCACGCCGCAGGAGGCGGCCGCTTGGGTGGCTTATTGCAATGCCACCACCGCCAGCACGGTGTCCCTGGGCTTGGATGCCAATGGCATCAACTGGCAGACGGCGGGAGTTTGGGCCTCGTTGCGCGCCGCCGCACCGTTGGGGACGGACGATGGCAAAAATTTCCTCCGCATCTCGCGGACTGCGCCGCTGGGCTTGAAGGATTGGGAGATTGGCAACGAGGTTTATGGCACGTGGGAAACCGACAGCAACGCCGTGCCCAACGACCCTTATACCTATGCCTTGCGCGCCACGAATTACATCGGCTTGATGAAAGCCGTGGACCCAACGATCATAGTCGGCGTGGTCTCCGCGCCCGGCGAGGACAGTTACGTCAACAACACCAGCCATCCGGCGTATAACTCGCGCGAAGGGGTTTATCACAATGGCTGGACGCCCGTGATGCTTGCCACCTTGAGTTCATCCGGCGTGACGCCGGATTTTCTGGTGGACCACTTTTATTCCGAATCCGGCTCGGACAACGACTCGGCCCTGCTGCAGGCTTCGGCGAACTGGGCCTCCGACGCCGCCAGTCTGCGCCAGCAAATCACGGATTATATCGGCAGCCCGGGCACCAACATTCAACTGCTGGCCACGGAGAACAATGCCGATTCCGGCCCGGAAGGCAAACAATCCACGAGCCTCGTCAACGGCCTTTATCTGGCGGACAGCCTCGCGCAGTTGACGAAGACGGAGTTCAATTCCTTCGTCTGGTGGGATCTGCGGAATGGCACGGACACCAGCGGCGACTTTTCGGCTTCGCTCTACGGCTGGCGCACCAACGGTGACCTGGGCATCATCGGCAACCTGAACACGCTCTATCCGACGTTCTACACCTTCAAACTCATGCAACACTTCGTTCAACCCGGCGATACCGTGCTGACGGCAACCAGCGATTACTCACTGCTCTCGGTTTATGCAGTCCGGCGGCTGGATGGCAGCCTGACGGTGCTGGCCATCAACAAGGACCCGTCCCTTACTTCCACGGGTCAGGTGGCCGTGGCCGGCTTCACTCCGGCCTCAAGCGGCACGGTTTACTCTTACGGAATCCCTCAGGATGACGCTGCCGAAACCAACGGGAGTCCCGCCTTGCAGGACATCGCCACGACGAATTTTTCCGGCGCGAGCACCAACTTCAATTACGCCTTCCCGCCGTACTCGGCCACGATCCTGTCGCTCTCACCGGCACCGGCAACCTTGCTGGCCCTGCTGGTCCCACCGGCCGCCAGCCAGTTCGTCTTTCAACTCCAGGGTCAGGCTGGTGTTCCTTATGTCATTCAGAACTCAACCAATCTGATTACGTGGACCTCCATCAGCACCAACACCCCCCTGGCCGGTACGCTGAACATCACCAATTCCGTGAATCCATCCGTCCCGACGCAGTTCTGGCGGGCAATCTGGCTGCCCTAGAGCGGTTTCAGCTTTGATGTAGTGCGGACATTCTTGTTGGTTTGTAGAAACCATCGAAACAGTTGAGGACGCCCCATTTGAACTCCCTCTCCGCAAACGCAGTTGGGGGAGAGGGCCGGGGCGAGGTGGTGTTGAAATCCCCTCTCCGGTCGCTGCGCGACATCCTCTCCCCGCGCTTTGCTGCGGGGCGAGGGAAACGACCGTTGCAGTGTCGGGCGATGGTTTCTACAATGCAACATTCTTGTCTGCGGGTCTGTGGGACTTTCTGGTCCCGTGTTTTTCTGCATAAACGTGGCGACTGGAAAGTCGCCAAAACCCGCAGGCTGGAAAGCCTGCGCTACTTGCTACGTTATAATTGGAAACGCCCCAGCCTTGGTTGCCGACCACTGACGACTAACCACCGACTGCCGTCTTGGTGATCTCAAATTCAGCCACGCGCTGATCGCCGGCCGCAACATCCGCCCGGCTCATGTTGAGCGTCAGATTGGACCAGGCCATGATCGAGTTGCGGTAGTCTTGCGCGGCGGCCAGACGATACCATTTGTAAGCTTCAATCCTTGATTCAGCGGCCTCCGCCGGTGCCTGAACAATGCTGGCACGGTGACAACTGTCCCCCAGATGATACTGGGCTCCGGCGTCTCCCAGGTGCGCAGCCTTGCCAAACCACATCGCCGATTGGGCGGCGTCCCGGTTGACACCCTGTCCCCGGGCATACATCACTCCGAGATTGAATTGTGCCATGGAATGGTTCTGTTCCGCCGCCTTGTGGTACCACTCTGCGGCCTGCCGGTAATCCTGGGCCGCCCCCGGGTCGGCCGCAAACTTCAATCCCATGCCGAATTGCACCTCCGCGTCCCCGTAACCGGTTTTTGGGGGGGCCATTTCCGGCCCGGACACGGGCGACGGTAAAGACATTTTTTGATGCGATGATTGTTCCATGATTATGATTGTGCACCATCGGGGGGTTGAACACCAGAAGCATTTCGTAATGGTGCGGTCCGGTGGGGCGAGGCGACTGACGCGTCGGCCTTTGCGCGGCAAGACGGCTCGCGAGGATCACCGCAGAGCGGGACAGGCTGCTTGCCCCACCAAACTGTGCCACCACCTTAAAATTATCATAATTGTCACCAGAGACAGCCTCATTTAAAATCACGGCCCATGAACCGCCTTTTTTTGAACCAGTGCCCGGGGAAATTTCTTTTCTCGCTTCCGTTGCTCGCCCTGACGCTGCTGATTCCACATGTCGCCACGGCCCAGACCCAGCCTGTGGCCATCACCGTGACGACCGATGGCAATGGTCCCGAACTGGCACCCCGTTTTCTGGGCCTGAGCTACGAGATGTCCATGCTGCTGCCCGCGAACGGGCGATACTATTTTGACCCCGACGATCAGGCGCTGGTCAATGCCTTCCAGACCCTCGGCATCAAAAGCCTGCGCGTCGGCGCCAATGCGGTGGACGATCCGCGCATCCCGGTGCCGCAGGAAAAGGACATCGACATGCTGTTTAAATTCGCGCGGGCAGCCGGGGTAACGGTGATTTATTCGTTCCGCCTGAAAAATGGCGATCCGTCCGAATCGGCGCGACTGGCCGGTTATATTGCAGCCCATGATACCGATGCCCTCGACTGCTATTCCATCGGCAACGAGCCCAATTTTTATTTCAAAACCTTTGAGACCTTTTTTGCACAATGGAAACCCCACTATGACGCCATTCTGAAGGCCGTACCTGAGGCGCAGATTGACGGACCGAGCGCCAGCGGAAGCTATGCGTTGAACCTGGCCAAGGTCCTGTTTGCGGACGGACACCTGGCGATGGCAAGCGATCACTATTATTTTCTGGGCTCTGGCCGGGCGGCTGAAAAAGACCCGCCCGCGTCCCGGGCCCGCTTTCTTTCCAACCGTCTCGATGGCGAATACGAACGAGACTATGCCCAGGTCGGCGCGGTGCTGGCCACCCAGGGGGTGCCTTACCGGATAGATGAGATGAACAGTTGCTACAATGGCGGGGCCAAAGATTCGAGCGACACCTACGCTTCCACCTTGTGGGCGCTGGATTGCACCCATTGGTGGGCGGCGCACCACATCCTCGGCGTGAATTATCACACCGGAGAAAAGGTGGGGCGGGATGGCGGGTTTGGTGCCGCGAACTATGCCGCGTTCGTGCATCAGCCGGATGGCCATGGCATTGCCATGCGACCGCAAGCCTATGCCTTGCTGGCTTTCAGCCAGGGTGCACAGGGACGACCCCTCGGCGTGAACATTCAAACGGCACCCAGGTTTAATTTCAATGCCTACGCCTATCGCGACCGCGACAACTCTGTTTATGTGACCCTGATCAACAAGAGCTACGGCGACGAGGCACAAACGGCGTCGGTTTCCCTCCGGCTGCTCCCCGGCTCGGGCTCAGGCACATGGCAACAAATGGATCTGGTGCAGACAAATCAGGATGTGGCCGCCAAAACGGGCGTGATGCTCGGTGGCGCTGCCATTGACCCGCAGGGAACCTGGTCGGGCCAGTGGGAAAAAATCAAAGACGTTGATTCCGGCAACCTGACGGTTCAGGTGGCGGCCGCCTCGGCGACCATCCTGCACTTTTCTCCCGGCTCCTGACCGCTTCCTTCCCTGTCCACTATAGCCTTGGCGAAGGGGGATGGCTTCTGCGTTCGGCCTTGCTATCTTTTGCCCGGCATGACGGGGTACATCGTCGACATTTTTGTGGGATTGTTGCTGGCCGTGGCGGTTCTGGCGCTGCTGGCCCGCCGCTTGCATATCCCGTATCCCATCTTTTTCGTCATTGGCGGAGTGTTGATCGGTTTGATTCCCGGGTTGCCCAAGGTCCGGCTCGATCCGGAACTGGTTTTTCTTTTCTTTCTGCCGCCACTCCTTTTCCCGGCGGCGCTGTTCACCTCATGGCGCGATTTCCGCGCCAACCTCCGTCCCATTTCGCTGCTCGCCATCGGGCTCGTCCTCTTTACCACGGTCGCGGTCGCGTGGCTGGCGTTCCTTTTTTTCCATCTGCCGCTCGCGGTTGGGTTTGTTCTGGGTGCCATCATCTCCCCGCCTGACGCCATCGCCGCCACGGCGATCGCCGAACGGCTGAACGTTCCGCGCCGGATCGTTACCGTCTTGGAAGGCGAAAGTCTGGTCAATGATGCGACCGCCTTGGTCGCCTATCGCTTTGCGGTGGTGGCCGTGGCGACCGGTTCGTTTTCCCTCACCCGGGCCAGCGGGGAATTCGTGGTCGTCGGTGTCGGCGGCATATTGGTCGGTCTGGCGGTGGGCTGGCTGGCGACGCAGTTCCACAAGCGCGTGGACGATGCGCCGATTGAAATCACCGTTTCACTGCTGACGCCATTTGTCGCCTATTTGTCAGCCGAACATCTCGGCGTTTCCGGGGTGCTCGCCGTCGTGACCGCCGGCCTGTATCTCGGCCGGCGCATGCCCGAACTCATCAGTTTCCGGACCCGGCTTCAGGCCGGGCCGGTCTGGGAAATGGTGGAATTTCTCCTGAACGGTTTCGTCTTCATCCTGATCGGATTGCAACTGCCCGAAGTGTTGCGCGCGTTGTCCGACCATACGAATTATTCCATCGGCCAGCTCGTGTGGTATGCGCTGGTCATCAGCCTGGCGGTGATTCTCATCCGCATCCTCTGGGTGTTCCCTGCGTCCTATCTGCCGCGCCTGCTGTTCAAGCGCATCCGGGAAAAGGATCCGTACCCGTCCTGGCGTCACGTCACGATTGTGGCCTGGACGGGCATGCGCGGGGTGGTTTCACTCGCCGCGGCCCTGGCGTTGCCGCTCACGATTCAGGGCGGCGATCCTTTTCCATACCGCGATTTGATCCTGTTCCTCACCTTCATTGTGATCGTGGCGACGCTGGTGGTGCAGGGCTTGAGCCTGCCCCTGCTGATTCGCCGGCTCGGCATCAAGGACGATGGGTCTGTCGCCAGGGAGGAACGCGAAGCCCGGCTCAAAGCCAATCAAGCCGCCCTTGCCCGGCTCAAACAAATTCCCGAACACAACCCGTCGAAGGCGGACGCAAAACGGCGATTGAGCATCGAATACGAGGACCGCATCCGCCAGTTGGAGGTCACCGAAACGGAAAAGGCCAGTACCCCACGCCACCTGTTTTCCTCCGAATACGAACATCTGTCACAAGAAACGCTGATGGAGGAACGGAAGACCATCCTGCAACTTCGTAACGATGGCGTTATCAGCGACGAAGTTCTGCGCCGCATCCAGCGGGACATCGATCTGGCGGAAGCGCGGTTGCGACACGGGAAGGGCGAAGACGCGGAGGATTAATTTTACGGGGAAACGGTGGAAAACCCGGATTGAAAACCCATCCACCCGCTAACGTTTCATGGTTTTAACTTGAATATAAGTTCATGAAATGTTAGAAAAGGGCCAACCCTGACCATGAAATCCACGTTGCCCCTGGCGGCAGCTTGTTCCGTGCTGTTGGTTTATACCGCCCCGGCGATCACGACGCATTATGTGGACGCCGGCGGCACGAACCCCGTTGTGCCGTACACGAGCTGGGCCACGGCGGCGACAAACATTCAAGATGCGATGAGTACCACCGGCGCCGGCGACCTCGTCCTGGTTACGAATGGCATTTATCAATACGGCGGCGACTCGTTTTCCGGATCCAACCGGGTTCATGTCATCAACGAGGCGACGCTGCAAAGTGTGAATGGCCCCGCGGTGACTTTCATTATGGGCTATCAGGTTCCCGGCACCACGAACGGGCCCAGCGCGGTCCGTTGTGTTTATCTGACTGAATTTTCCTCCCTGTCCGGTTTCACGTTGACGAACGGCGCGTCGGGTTCCGGCTACGGCGGCGGTGTGATTTCGGAAACGTTTTGCGTCATCAGCAACTGCGTCATCACCGGCAACGCGTCCGCCGGCAACGGCGCGGGCAGCGAATCGTTCAACAACAGTCTGCTGGTGAATTGTGTCCTGAGCGGAAATATCGCAATGAGCGGCGGGTCAGGCGGTGGAGCCTACGGCAGCACACTGGTCAATTGCATTGTCAGCAACAATGTCGCGGCCAACGGCGGCGGCATTGGCAATTGCACAGTCTATGACAGCCTCCTCACCGGCAACGGCAGCACCAACAATGTCACCGGCAGCGACGGCGGCGCCGCCTACCTCAGCACCCTGTACAATTGCACGCTCGCGGGAAATTTCTCGCGCATTCTGGGCGCAGCGGACGATTGCAACCTGAACAACAGCATCATTTATTACAACGTCAACGGGATCTACGCCGACTGTTATATGTGCCGCCTGACCAATTGCTGCACGACTCTGGGACTCGGCAACCCCACCGTGCCGAACAACAGCATCAGCAACGCGCCCGGCTTTGTGAACCCGGATGCCGGCGATTTTCATCTGACGCCATGGTCCCGCTGCATTGACGCCGGCAACAATGCCGTCGCCACCAACAGCACGGACCTGGACGGCAACCCGCGCATCGTCGGCGCCGCCGTGGACATGGGCGCTTATGAAAACCAATCGCCGTTTTCGGGAACCGCGCACTATGTCAGTTTGACCAGCACCAATCCCGTCGCGCCTTACACGAACTGGCCGACGGCGGCCACCAACCTGCAGGACGCCGTCGCCTCAGCCCAGGCGGGGGAATTTGTCATTGCCGGTGACGGCGTGTACATGAACAGCGGCGCGGTGGTTTACGGCGCGGAAACCAATCGCGTGGCGTTGACCAACGCCATCACGCTGGTCAGTTCGGGAGGACCGCGCGCGGCGGTGATTGCGGGCGGATCGCAGACACGCTGCGTTTATGTCGGCACCAACGCCGTCCTGATGGGATTTACGCTGACCAATGGGAATGGCAGCGGGGTGATTGGCGGAGACATCACGAACGAACAGAGCGGTGGCGGCGCCTGGTGCGCCCCCGGCGGGGTGGTGTCCAATTGCATTGTGGTCGGGGATAACGCCGGTCCCAGTTACGGTTTCGGTGGCGGCGTCTTCGGTGGCACAATTTACAACAGCATGCTTACGAACAACAACGCGGCGTATGGCGGTGGTGCGGCCATGGCGGTGCTTTACAACAGCACGGTCGTGAACAATTCCTGGCATGCCGGTGGACACTTTGGCGGCGGACTGTACCAGTCAACGGCCTCCAACTGCGTGATCACGGCCAATTGGTCCTATTACGGCGCCGGCGGCGTTTATCGGAGCACACTCTATAATTGCACAATCTCCACGAATTCAAGCACCGGCGGTCCCGGCGGCGGCGCCTACCAAAGCACGCTGTTCAACTGCCTGGTCATCTCGAACACGGCCGCTTCTTCCGGCGGCGGCGCCTACCAAAGCGCGTTGAATTACTGCATCGTGAGCCACAATCACGGCAACTCCGGCGGGGCCTATCAATCCACAAATTATTTCTGCACGTTGTCGGAAAATTCCGGCAGCGACGGCGGCGGCGCCAACGCCGGGATGTCCTCCAACTGCATCTTCACTGCCAACTCGTCCGGCAATGGCGGTGGCGCCCTGAGCGGGATATTGTACAACTGCCTTCTGTACGGAAATACCGCCACCAATGGCGGCGGCGCCGAGAATGCCACGCTTTACAATTGCACGGTTTGCAGCAATACGGCAGCCATCAGTAGCGGCGGAACGTTTGGCTGTTCGCATTACAACACCATCGTTTATTACAATGTTGCGCCCGCCAGTTCCAACTGGTCCGGCGGCTCCTTCAGCTACTGCTGCACGGTCCCGGCCGCACCCGACGTGGACAGCTTCACCAACCCGCCGGTCTTCGTGAATCCGGCCACCGGCGATTATCACCAGCAAACCAATTCGCCGACCATCAATGGCGGCATCAACCTTGCGCCCACGGCCCCGATCATCCTCACGGACCTGGACGGCAACCCGCGCATCGTCGGAGGCATCGAGGACATGGGCGCTTATGAGTTTCAGGGTTCGAACCTGGGGCTGCCCATCCCCATTCCGTGGCTTCGGCGTTACGGCCTGCCGCTCGATGGTTCAGCCGATTACATTGATTCGGACGATGACGGCATGAACAACTGGCAGGAATGGATTGCCGGCACGGATCCCCTGGACCCCACGTCCGTCCTGAAGTTGACGTCTATCGTACCCAACGGAGTTTCCGGCACCACCGTCACCTGGGAAAGCGTCAGCGGTATAACTTATTACCTCCAACGCGGCACGGATTTGGGCGCGCAACCGGCGTTCACGACCATTCAAACCAATATTACCGGCCAACCCATCACCACCAGCTACACGGACACCACGGCCAACAACGGCGATTCCGTTTTCTACCGCGTCGGCGTGCAATAAATTCAGCAAAGGGGCAAAGGTTTTGACCGCGAAAGACGCCGGACACGCGAAATCTGTTTTCATTCTCAACCTTCAACCTTCAACTTTCAGCCGCAGATCAACCGCAACTTGCCGCGCCGAAATGCACTCAACCGTTTGTCTCGGGCAGCGATGCCGTTTGACCAGGAAAAACCGGTCGCGCTAATTTTTTCAAGGTTGCCAAACAGCACGGTAAAACTGTTGCGGAGAACCCGGTAAAACCAGGATGGTGATGTTCGAAGTGCTCCCCACGAGCGTGTTGGTGGAGATGGCGGTCCACGTCGTCAAATCCGGCGAATTTTGAATGACATAAGGCGTGCCGCGCTGGCCTTGCAGCAGCAGTTGTACCTCTCCTGGCTGGAGGCCCGACACGGAGAGCGTCGAAGCTTCCGGTTCAAACGTGAAGAGCGTCAGTGACAAGGGTGGAAACGAATAGGTGAAGTTCGTGCCGGCGGTCGGGAAATTCGTCGTCGCAATATCCTGCTGTGCCGCCCCGGCATTGTTTTGCGCCGCCTGATCCTGCGGGATGCCGTAGGATTGAATCGTCGCGGTGGTCCATGGCGCAAAATTGGTCAGCCCGATTTGCGCATTGAGGTTCGTGGTCATGTCCTTGTTGATGACGAGCAGCGTAAGGGCGCCGTTGGTGCGATGAACGGCATAGGCGGAAAGCAGGAGCGAATCGCTGGTGCCATTGAGGACGGAATCGCCGGGCCGCGCAAAATATTGAAGTAATTTTTCGGCGTAAAAGGTGGGATACAGGGTGCTTGGCCCATTCACGATCCCGTAATCACCAACCCCCCGCCAGCCATAGATCGTCGGGTCATAATCGCCGCCCGCCCCCGGTTCGTCATTTTGGAAATCCCAAAAGAGATAGGATCGGAATTCGGTTTTCATGAGCTGGCTGGTGCTGTCGGCGAGGTAAAGGGCGTTGACCAGGCTGGTGGATTGCCGGCCCACGGCCCCGGCGTCGCTGTTGTTCTCAGTCACACACAGTTCGATGTTGCTGCCGGCGGGTCCGAGGTAATCGCTGATTTGCTGGCGCAGGTTGGCGGCGGCGCTGGCCCAGTCGCTCCACACCACGGGACACGGGTTGCCGGCCACCTGCAACAGAAGGGCGTCGCTGTCTTCGGATTCCGAGTAAGGCGTCCAGCCATAGGTGGTGTATTGCCAGTAAAAATGGTAAATGAGGAAATCGGGCATCACTCCAAGGGTTTTCAACTCGGACAAGACGATGGGCGTCCAGCCATAGTTGGTCGTTCCCGTGCGTGGGTTGATGGCAAAATGCGTCGCGTTGTTGGAATAGCTTCCTTCTCCCGGCGCGACGACAATGCCCACATGAATGGGTACGGCCGGGTAAGCCGCCTTCATTTGCTGAATGTAAGCCGCTGCGTTGGTGGCATACGTGTAAGGATCATGAGGGACCGCATTGGAATCGGTTTCCCACGTGCCATAGCATTCATTGCCAATTTCCCAATACGTGAAACCGCAATGATTGGTTTGGTTGGCCGAGATCACCCAGGCGGCCGCCTCACCGGCCGTGCCGGTGCCGTAATTGACCGTGGTGAAAACCTGGGCGCCCAGATTGGTGGCGATGTTGCGAAAAGTGGCATTCCCGGTCGGATCACCGGCCCAATGGTATTGATCGGAAGTTGAACCACCCGGCCAGCGCAAGTTCAAACAACCGCTGGCTTCAAACTCTGGCAACGTTTGGGCATTGGTCAGACTGTCGTCCCAGGTGCCGGTGTTGAGTCCGAACTGGCGCGCATCCACGGTTTGCAAGGCCTGCCCCGCGTCAACCCCCAGGTGGACCGTGGCCGGCGCCGGCGCGGCTCCCAGTTGGACATCATCCACGTAAAAAGTCGGTTGGGCCGCGCCGCCATCGTTGCCCTGAATCTCGAAGCCGGTGCAATTCGGCTTGTGGCCCACGCCCAGGGAGGCGAGCAGAATGGTCACCTGCTGCCAGGTGTTGGCCGGCAATGCGCCCAGGGAATAGGCCGACTGATTGGTGCCATCCAGCAATCCCCATATTTGCACCTTTTGTCCGCCAGAGCTGCCGCCATTGATCCAAAAACTGAAATAGTTGTAGAGGCCGGTATTGAAGTCCGGATGCTCAAAAACCAGCGCCTGGTAGTTGCCGCCATCGGTAACACTGATGGCATAGGTGCCCGAATGAACCGGCGAAGTGTTCGTCAGATTCACCGTTGCCCCACTCCAATTTTGAAATCCGTTCACCAGATTGTCGGTGTAGATCGGAAGATTGTTTTGTGCGATGCCCGGGGCGGGGGCGACGAGTTGGTTGAGCGTATTGGCGCTGCCCGGATAGTTGCCGCCGGAGTAAGTCGCGGTAATCACATCCGTCCCCGACGGGAGATTGGTAATCGGAGAACTGGTGGCGACGCCGCCAATCACCGTGTTGGTGCTGAACGGACCGCTGGCAGAGGAAAAAACCACCTGACCGGTGGCATCGCCGGCAGCGATCCCGTTGGTCAGGACCGTGGCGGTAAACGTGACACCGCCGCCGTACGAAGAAGGGTTGAATGAGGAGGTGAGCGCAATGGGATTACCAATATTCACCAGCTTGATATTGTCGATGGTCAGGGTGTCGGTGAAGCCGGGGCCGTTCCATAACCAGGAATCGAGCGGGAAGATCAACTGCCAGGTTGCGCCGATTGGCGGGGCCGTCGTGATGCTGCCGAGGTTTACGCTGAAAGTCTGCCAGGTATTGGCAGCCGTCAATGTCTCGTTGACCGTTGCGTTTATGACCGGCCCCGAACCGGCATAATAATCACCCGGCCAGGTCTGGATGGTAAGCGGAATGGTGGCCGCCTGGCTGCCTTTGGCATCGAAGGACAATATATAGTCCGACGGGTTCGGATCCGTGTTCCCGGAAACCGTCATCAACTGAACCATCCCGCCGTAATAGTCGCTCCAGGTCGTGGCCGTCATGGTTTCCTGCCAGGCGCCGCCCGGATTTCCGCCCGTCGTGATCACCGCGTTGTTGGTGGCGGTGGGGCTGCCACCCGAATACGAACCGGTGCCGAAATAGCCTGTATATCCGCCGTCAAAGTTCTCGTCGAATATTGTTGTCTGTGCCGGGGCGGTGACGGCAAAGCCAGCGAGCACGATGACCAGGGCTGCCATTTGATGGCCGGATTTCATAAGTCGAATCGAAGGTTTAAGGCAGGGTTGATGAGGTTTTGGTCAATGCTCAAAGTTCGATACCCGCGGGCTGCTTTCCATTGAGCCGTGCCGGCGACGGAACCTGAAAAAGACCGGGGATTCATTGCCAATAAAATAGCATGTTTCATTGCGGTTTAAAACAGCAATTGATCTGGATCAACCGCCAAGACACCAGGAACGCCAAGGTGGGGCGAGGCTATCGACGAGCCGTTTTAACTTTCAACACTCAACACTCAACTTTCAACCTTCAACCGGCAGGGGTTTCAAGCGGGAGCGTAGCGGTCGATCGCCGCGCGCAGGGCCTCCAGCGCGAAGGGTTTGCCGATATAGGAATCCACGTCACCGGGGGGACAATCGGCAGACTGAAATTTTTCAATAAAGGCCGTAAGCATCACAACCGGCTGCTGGGGTGAACGCTTCTTGATGGCCGCGGCCAACGCATCGCCTCTCATCTCCGGCATCAAATAGTCGATGAAAATCATGTCGAACTTGCCGGGCTCAAACAGGGCCAGCGCCTCGGCGCCGCTCCGGGCCACGTCCACGAGATGTCCCTCGCCCTGGAGCAGAATATGGACGCTCCGGCGGACGAGCGATTCGTCGTCCACAACCAGAATGTGTCTTTGCCGGTCAGTGCGTTTAATCATCGTCCCCATGCAAACGCATAATCCATACCAGTTCTTTGGATTTTTTAACCGCCAAGGCGCCAGGAACGCGAAATCTGTCTTCCATAGGAGGAAACCAAATTCGGCGTGTTTTGCGGTAAACCGCTCTCCCGATTCAGGCGGCGGGACCGTATTTGGCGATGGCCGCCCGCAGGGTGTCAACCTCGAACGGTTTGCAGATGAAGGAATCAACGCCACCGAGGGCGCAGGCGGACGATTGAAGCTTTTCCGGAAAGGCCGTGATCATGACGACGGCCTGTTTGGGTGAACGCTCCTTGATGGCAGCGGCCAACTGGTCGCCTTTCATCTCCGGCATGGAGTAGTCGGTGAAAATCATGTCGAACTTGCCGGGCTCGAACTTGGCCAGTGCCTCGGCGCCGCTATTGGCCCGGTCAATGGCATAACCGTCGCCCTGGAGCAGTAATTGGATGGTGTAGCTGACGAGCGGTTCGTCGTCCACCACCAGTATGTGTCTCTGCCGGCCATTGCGCTGGGTCGTCGTCTGGTTCGTCATCGTTACCATATAATTGGGCCTAAATCGCATATCTCGTGCCAGCTTTTTGGGGTCCAATGCCTGGCGTCCGGGGTCTTTTGGGGTCTGGTATCCGGGGGTCTTGGGTACCACCTTCGCGCTCTCCGCTTCGGCGAGGCAGGCTGTGGCGTCCGGCATCTGGGAGCTCCTATAACAAACCGGCATGGCATCGGTGCCCGGACACCGAAGGGGTCGTTGGAAAACCGGCCCAGTCGCTCCAGGCAGTGGCGCAAAAAGCGGCCGGGAATGGTGGCTAAAGGTTGAGGGTTGATCAAAAGGGTTGGTCCCGGAGTGTGTCCACGCCAAACTTCTTGACTCGGTCAAATTGACTTGCTAATTTTGATACGAACTCATGAAGGTCGGAATTAATGGTCGAGGCATTAAACGGCTTGTCATTCCAGCAGCGGTTACGGTTGTTGGGTTGCTGCTCACAGTGCAACCGTGCCAGGCGGTTATCTATACGGTCGGCGACATGGGCAGTTGGTACGGCTCGGCACTTACCGGATTTGGGATAGACACGGGTGGAGGGGACCTTACCGTCGGTCAGACATTCCACATCAATAACGGAAATGCCCTTGTCAGCAGCATTTCCTTCCCACTTTACGCCGAGGCGGCCGCGGCTGATTTTCAAGTCGGCGTGGCCGCGTGGAATGGCACACAGCCAACGGGTTCTTTGTTGTACTTGAGCGGTACCCTGGTTGCCGGAGGAAACAATTGGCAGACCTTTACCCTGACGCCGAACAACCTGATACTGAATCAGGGCCAGGAGTATGTTCTCTTTCTCTCACCCAACGCCTTTGTAACAACCAGCGCGGCTTATAACACATTTGTCGGCGCGGTCGGGAATGGCGCCTACACCGATGGACAGTATTACGATGTGGCCGGTTACCACCTTGGTATTAACGACCTGTTCGCGCTGTCCTGGAGCGGAGCCCCAATCAATATGGCCTTTTCGATCAATTACCAACTGGTACCAGAGCCGTCCCCGCTGGTTTTTCTTTGCCTTGGCAGCCTCGCCTTGTGTTTGCGCCGTCGGGGCCCGCAAATGAGATCTGAAGGTTGAACACTCCCGCCGTGCTTCGCGATGGCCCGGCAGACAGACCAAGGGCTGAATTTAAGTCAGGCTCGACGGAGGATGGAGAGGACGGGCGCCCCACCTTGGCGTTCTTGGCGCCTTCCGCCTTCACTCCATTCCGGCGCGACAAGTGGCGGTTAAAGTGAATTGGACCCGCGGCGAACGGAGCGTTCTGCCTCGGAGAATCAACGGAGGGTGATTTCCTCAGCGGCGTGGACCGTCACCGGTCCGAGCAGGCCGGAGTCCAGCAGGCTTGCGTCCGGGCCCCAGTGATGCCACGTGGTAAAGGTGACGCGGCCGGTGGGACTGGGCTTGCCGTCCAGCAGCCATTGCGGCCAGCTTTTCAATGCTTTTCCATTCCATTCGCAGTCCGGCGGAAGCTGCTCGTCGCCGATGAGACGGTTGGGCCAGAGGTTGGTGACCTTGATTTCGAGCGTATTCCGCCCGGGCCGGGCTGCGGCGGTCACATTGACCCGGAACGGCGGTTTCCAGAGAATGCCGAGGGATTTTCCGTTCAGCGAGACTTCCGCCAGATTTTTGACCGCGCCCAGATCGAGCCACAGTTCGCGCCGGGAACCGGGCAGGTCCGCCGGCAGGTCGAATACCCTGGAGTAAGTGGCCGTGCCGGAGAAATATTTCACGCCGGGATCCGCGTTGTCCGTCCAGGATGACAACTCCGCAAATGTGGTTTTGGCCGGCGCGTTCCATCCGGGCGGGAAGCTGACTTCCCAAGGCCCGCCAATCACGAACGGCGCGGGCACGGAATGGCACCGGGCCCTGGTCTTTTGACCGGAGGCCCAATGCAGCGTGAACCTGCCCGGCGCCAGGGCCAGCAACCGGATTTGATTCGTTCCGGCGAGGAAAACGTAGGGCCGCCAGGCGCCGGTGGGAAGCGTGGTTTCGGGCAGGGTCAACATTTCATGTTCCGGAATCGTGGCGCGCTTGCGAATGCCATCGACGGTATAATCCACCCCCAGTTCCTTGAAATCGTTGATGGCCGGATCACCGCCCGCGAAGTCGTTGTCGATGCGAACACTCAACGCACCGTGTTTGACCCGGGCCGAGAGTTTCGCGGTCAGGTCCAACTGCTGGTCGCCCTGGTTGGATGACGATGGTAACCGACCGTAGAGGGCCTGCTTCACCTCCGCACCGGCCGGGAGCTCGAGGGCCTGGCCTTCCGTCACCTCATTGGTTTGCCACCGGCCGTTCAGGCTATAGGTCACGCGCAATTGCTTGACGATATTCGGGGCCGGGTCGTCTCCTGCCATGTCGTTGCTGGCGGGAATCTGACGCGCGCCGCCGGCGACAAGGGATTTGACCGTGGCGGTCACGTCGCTCCAACTTGGGACGACCCCGTAAACGGCCTTGAGAATGCGCAAATCCACCGCCGGCTCCGTCGCTTCGACAACCGGGGGCCCGTCACGCTCGACGGCGACGAGATGGTCGCCCTGTGCTTTGGCGCGGAACACGACAAACACCGAACCCGATGGTCCAAAGGACAGGGAGACCACGGTCCGACCGTTTTCTTCGCGCCAGACGGGCGCCGTCTGGATGTCGCCGGTCTCCGGGTTCCAAAGTTCCGGCTGCAGTCCCTGGACGCGGAAGCTGCACTCGACCGTGTCAAACTGGTTTCGCTGATCGGAGACGAAATAAATTTCCGTTGCACCATCGCGTCGGTGGATGTAGTCGAGCTGGGCGTTGTCCGGCGCGGGGTATGCAAAGTCCGGTTCCAGGTTCAGGTCGCCAAGCACCTGGACCAGGCTTCGGCCCCAAACCGCCCGGCCGCGGCCGAACGTGTGTTCGGTAACGGTCCGGCCGTCGCCGTCGCCCCAGATCCGGGTTGCCAGTTCCTGCACCTCAACGTCACAGGCCGGATATCCTTCGAGACTCGGCGAAGCCCGGGGCGGCCGACCCACCACGACCAGGCCGTCGGCGACAAATCCCGCCAGTTTCCGGAGCAGGTCCGGCGTCATGTCCGGGTCGGACGGCGGCAGGATGAGCACGCGGTAACTCATACCACTGTCAAGCACCAGCCGGTTGTCCTGCATCGCGGCGTGGTGAAGCAGGACGTCCGCGTTGACGTCGTCATAGTCATAACCGGCCGGCAGGGCGGGGTCGCCGGCGCGGGTTTCGACCGGGGCGCTTTCGCCGCAAAAATAGGCGGCGTCGGCCACGAAGCGGCCCTGCTGGAGGAGGTATTGGCAGCGGGTGACATACTGAAGCCAGGCGCGGCCCTGTTCCCACCAGGTGGAGGTGCGATCGAAGTGCGTGCCCCACTGGCCCATGGTCATGCCGGGCCAGCGGTTGGTCCACGGTTGCATGGCAAAGCGGTGGAAGATATATCGATTGATGCCCTGGCAGAAGACCTCGTCGCCCAGGGCCTTGAGCGAATAGGGATCGTCGAGCCAGCGTCCGTGTTGCGGGCCGGGCGCCGCGGTAAAGGACTCGGCGCCGATGATTGGCTGACCGAAGATGTGACCGACGGAAGAAGCGAGTTTGACGGACGGGTCCGGTGCGCCGCCGGCCCAGAATTCGCCCATGGGAATGTCCGCCGCCTCGCCGCATTGCAACGATTCGAAGGGCCCGGTGTAAGGCTCGAAGGCGGCCTTCAACCCATGCTGATGGCAAAGTTCCTGAAAATGACCGTAGTAGTCATCGGCAAACAAATCCGCGATTGTCCGCCGCAAGTCCCAAAGAAACCGTTCCGACACCTCCGGGCTGTCCACCACCCGGCCGGTCAGCGTCGGCAGAAATGGCAGCGGGTCGTAGCCCCGGCGCTTTTCAAATTCCCACCGGAATTGGGGCGTCCAGTTCTGTCCGCCCACCTCATAACTGTCGATGAGCACATTGTTCAAGGTCTTCCCTTTGCCGGCCAGCGGCCCGAGGTCGTCGAGGACTTTCTGGACGAACCCTGCCCAATGCGCGTCCAGGGCTTCCCGGCTGAACTTGTCGCATTCCAGGCCGGTGCCTTCCACCGGGGCCGGATGATTCTCCACGCCCGTGGGTGTGTGCCCGAGGCGCACGATGGTCCAATCCCCGGCGGGCACGTCCCATTCGAGGTGGCCGTCGGTGTGCATTTCATCGGTCAGATCCACGATGTTGGTGCGGGGCACGACCTGGTCCGCTGCCGCGTGGTCAGCGGCGGGTGAAGACAAAACAAACTGCCCATTCGCACCACTCTTGGCGTCAAGGTCTTCAATCGCGGCCGGTTCCCCCGCAACGGCTTCGCCTTTTGGGGTACGGAATGCCAGCGCGGCAATGTCGCGGTAAAAGCCGAGTGTGACCGGGGGTGCAGGCAGCACCGCGCTGAAATGCATCGGGCCTTTCACCTTCAGTTCGCTGGTGGTGACGCGTTGCATGGCGTGCTCCGGAGTGTTCCAGGGACCGCCGCTGCTGGACCAACCGGCGCAGTTTTCCAAACAGAGTTCCAGTCCCAATCGGTTCGCCTCTTGGGCCGCGTACCGCATCATCGCGCGCCATTCCGGGCTCATAAACTTCACCGGCCCCGGCGGAATGTCGCAATCCACGTTGACAATCGTCGCCCCGCCGATGCCCACGCGTTTCATGGACTCAAGGTCCGCGGTGATGCCTTCCCGGGTAATATTGCCGTTCATCCAATGCCACCAAATCTGCGGCTTTGCAGAATCAGGCGGATGACGAAAGCCGTCCTCGATCGAATCCGCCCGCGCCGTTGCCATCAGGAGGATCATTCCCGCCCCCGCCGCGGCGATGCCGGATGCGACCATCAGGGTGCGACGCGTCCATACGGGAACGAGGGGAATGTTGCGTTGAATCATGCGCGCTTCATTTATTCACCTCCGGCTTGAGAAAACAACCTTAAAGGGCAGGCCGTCCACACCTGTTCCGTCCAGGGAAACGCGGTCCACATGGTTCACGGTTTATTTCGTGTTAATCCGTGAAATCCGTGTCAAAGTATTTTGTCGGCTCAGGTTTTTTTCAGGAAAGTCCCCTTTTGCAATTCCTCAAACGCCTGTTGCAGTTCGGCCTGGGTGTTCATCACGATGGGTCCGTACCATGCCACCGGTTCCTGAAGCGGTTTGCCGGATACGAGCAGAAACCGGATGCCGTCCTCGCCAGCCTGCACTTCCACGTCGTCGCCGGAGTCAAACAGAATGAGCGAACGATTGTCAGCCTCCGTGGGCAGCGCGGTGTCGGCCCAGCCGAGGCTTTCGGTCGGCACCGCCAGCGGAGCGGACGCGTTGCAGAACTTGCCGCTGCCGGAAAAAACATAGGCGAAGGCATGGCTCGTCTTCTCGACGGGCAACCGCTTGC
This sequence comes from Verrucomicrobiota bacterium, assembly GCA_049516255.1. Lineage (GTDB taxonomy): Bacteria > Verrucomicrobiota > Verrucomicrobiia > Limisphaerales > UBA11358 > UBA11358. The sequence continues at coordinate 28,723 of JBEKTH010000005.1, read as the reverse complement.
GCTTGCCGGGCGGCACGGTCACGTCAAGGTAGGTCGGGTCGGCGGCAATGCCCTCCACCGGGCCGCGTTTGCCCCAAAAACTGCCGCAAATAATCCGGGCCTGCGTGCCGTCGTCCTCGGTCACCTCGGGAATTTCCAGCGCCTTGATTTCCTGATAGCGCGGCGCGGTCATTTTGAGCGAGGACGGCAGGTTCGCCCACAACTGGAATCCGTGCATGCGGCCGAGCGGGTCGCCCTTGGGCATTTCCTGGTGAATGATACCGCGGCCCGCCGTCATCCACTGGAGGTCGCCGGGGGCGATGGCCCCGCGATTGCCGAGACTATCGGCGTGCTCGACGGTGCCGGCGAGGACGTAGGTGATGGTTTCGATGCCGCGATGCGGATGCCACGGAAAGCCGGCCAGATAATCGTCCGGAATGTCGTTGCGGAAATCATCGAGCAGGAGGAAGGGGTCAAAATCGGACGTGTTGCCGAAGCCGAACGCGCGGCGCAGATGCACGCCCGCGCCTTCGAGGGTTGGCTTCGCCTTGATCAAACGCTTGATGGGTCGGATGGACATGGTGTTCTCCCGGATTCAGTTATAATGCGACCGCCGCGGAAACATTACGCACCGACCGCGCGCTGTCAACCCCGGCGCAAGATTTTAGTGATGTGCAACGGCGTCTCCAACAGCAGGCGCTTGCACTCACAATTTGCAACGTCCGGATTTGGCCAGATATCATTTGTGTCCCAAAGGTTCGGGTGTACGTTGGAAGTGGAGCCGTCTCTGCTTCACTCCGCCGCGCCAGAGGGTGGAAAGCTGAAAGAAAAATGACGCCGGGAGAAAACGGAAATCGGTCAGTGGTGAAAGGAAATGCATGTTGTTACCGACAGCGGGAATCGTCGGACGGGGAAGTCAGCGCAAAACGGCGTTGATTGTGGAGGGTGGAGCCATGCGCGGGGCGTGGGCGGCCGGGGTGCTGGCCTTTCTGCATGAGACCGGGCGTCGGCAATACGATCTCGTCTACGCGGCTTCTTCCGGCGCCTGTTCGGCGGCTTATTTTGTCGCCGGCCTGTGGGAACCGGGTCTGACCATCTGGCGCGAACTGGCCAGCAAGGTGGTGCGCAAAGCCAATTTTCTCCACCATAAACCCATCATCGATCTCGCCTACCTGGTGGACCATGTCATCCGGCAACACGTTCCGCTTTCGGTTGAAGCGCTGCAAAAGACGCCCACCCGCTTTTTCATCGTGTTAACGGACTGTCACACCGGCAGGCCGGTTTATTTCCGCGTTTGTGATGACCGGGTCTTTGCCGCCCTCCGCGCCACTTCCTCCCTGGCCCTCGCGACGCGGGGGTTTGATTTCGTGGACGGCCATCCGTTTGCCGACGGCGGGGTGGCGGACCCCATTCCCGTCCGGCGCGCGATCCTGGATGGCGCCACGGACATCACCGTGGTGCTCACGCATAAACTGACCTTCCAGCTCAAACCGATACCGCGCTGGCTGGGGCGGGTTGCCTACCCGAAATTTCCCCGGGTGGCCCGGGTCTGGACCGCCCGGCAAAATGTCAATTACAACGACGCGCTCGATCTGATGAAGCACCCGCCAACGGGTGTGCGCATCCAGGTATTCAGCCCGCTCCGGCCGCTGCCCGTCGGCTCCTTCACCATCGAGCAAAAACGCATCGAGGCCGCCCTGGCCCTGGGACACGATGAGGCGCTGGAACAGGCCAAGCGGGAGGGATGACGCGCCACGGCGGAGTTTTGGGCCTAGCGTTTGGGACTTCGCGTCCGGGGTCCGGGATTGGCGAGAGGAAAACCCGGTGACAACATCCGAGACCCGGCGACATTGCGTTCCGCTTTCCGAACGCGGCCTCAAAAAACTTCCGCTTTCAGGCCGGTGACCTGGCGGACGAGTTGTGCGATGTGCGACAGCGTCTTCAAGGGCAGGTGTCCGCATTCGGCGTGGGACATGGGCCGCGCGGCGGAATAAATTTGCACGAGGGAAATCTGGGCGCCCCGGACCTTCAATTCCTTGAGCCGCTGCGCGAATTGTTCGATCTGTTCCAGCGACGGCTCCTCTTCGTTGATGGCCGGGAACAGGCTTTGAATGACCACCGGACGCTGGCGGCCCACCGCCAGAATGTTGGCCAGCACCTTGTCCAACGGAACGGTGGGCCGGTCCACCTTGTTCAAATAATCCTGCGTGCCGCCGTCGAGCTTCACCCAGATTTCATCCGACTTGGTGAGACGTTTGAGACTTTCCAGCACCTGCGGACGGTCCAGGGCGGTGCCATTGGTGATCAGGACGATTTTGAAAAACGGAAAGCCGCCGAGCGCCCGGACATGAATCACTTCCTGCAGGGCTTCGGCAAAATTCGGCGCCAGGGTCGGCTCGCCGTCGCCGCTCAACGCCACGTGGCGCAACTGCAGCAGCTCGGTCGGCAACGACTGGTAGTGCGGGCGTTCATGCAACCGGCCCTGCAGCACATAGGTGAGCGTCCGCTGGAGTTCCTCCCCCATGACGCCCACGTCCAAAGTCGTTTCCGCGGACGGCGTGCGGCGATCCACCTCGCAGTATAGACAGTCAAAGTTGCACAGCTTGTCGGGGTTCATGTTCACCCCCAACGACAGCCCGTGCGCGCGGGACGAGATGACGGCGTAGACAAAGCGGTTGTTGAGAAAATCACGCGGGCGGTCAAACGCGGCTTCACGCGCCGGGATGTGATTTTTCTTTTCCGGTTGCCCGATTCCCGTCAAGGGTCTGGTCTTTGGTTCTTCCACAATTCTCACAAGGCACTCTAAAACCGGGATGCGCCGGGCACTACACGGTTATTGTCAAAATTTCGCCATACCTTGCAGGAGTTAATGGGGAGGTTTAGCAAAGTTGTTTAGCCGGTGACGTGACCACGCCGTTTCGCGGATTTTGGCAAAGACGGAACATCTTTTGGGAATATCACCCAAGTTTATTGTTAGTAAATAAATTTCAGGTACACTGATGGCATGAGTGCGATAAAAAATGATCGGGCGGCCTGGCTGAAAGCCGGCAAAGCAACCTGTTCTCATCCCCCGCTCCGGGCTCCGGTCAAGGCCTGGCGGCTGATTTTGCTGGGCGCGCCGGGCGTCGGCAAAGGGACCCAGGCGGAGTTGCTCCACGAACGATTGGGCGCCTGTCACCTGTCCACCGGCGACGTCATTCGCGCGGCCAAAACCCTGCCGGACGGGCAAAGAAGTCCGGCCATGGACTGCGCATTGGATTTCATGCGGCGCGGCGATCTGGTACCGGACCAAACGGTGCTGGACATGGTGAGTGAGCGCCTGCGCTGCCTGCATTGCTGCGGCGGATTTCTGCTCGACGGCTTTCCGCGCACCGTGGTCCAGGCCGAGGCCCTGGAGAAATTAATGCAACGGGAGGAGGTGGCGATGACGGCCGTGCTCAATTATGAGTTGCCGCTGGAAGAAATCGTGGCCCGCATCAGCGGCCGGCGCACCTGTTCCAACTGCAAGGCGGTCTATCACGCCGTTTCACGGCCGCCTCGCGTGAAGAATGTTTGCGACAATTGCGGCGGGAAATTGTTCCAACGCGAAGATGACCGGCCCGAATCCGTCCGCGTGCGCATGGCGGCCTACGAAAAAAGCACCCGGCCGTTGATCAAATTTTATCGGGAGCGCGGCCTGCTGGTGCCCATCATCGCCGGCGGCACGCCGGAGGAAACCTTCCAGCGCACCCTGGTGGCGCTTAATGGCGTCCTGACGGACTAGCAAATCCTCGGCAACTGCTCGCCGCTGGGCATGTCGAGAATCCGGCTCGCGCCAATCGCGCTTTTCAACGTGACGAGCGGCGCGGAACTTTCGGCCACCCGGCCAATCGCCGCCGACCCCGCGCCCAACGCATGGCCGCGCATGATGGCCAGCGCCCGGTCCGCATCGGCGCCCGCCACAAACGCGACAAACCGTCCTTCGCACGCGACGTGCAGGGGGTCCAGGCCCAGCATTTCGCACGCGGCGTGGACGTCTTCACGCACCGGCACGGTTTTTTCCACGATCTCGATGCGCACGCGCGCCGCCTCGGCGATTTCGTTGAGCGCGCTGGCCAGCCCGCCGCGCGTCAGGTCGCGCAGACAGTGAATTTCAATTCCGGCCTTGAGCAATTCCAAAACGAGATCGTGAACGGGCGCGGAATCGCTTTCGATCGCGCTCTCGAATTGCAATCCTTCGCGCACGGCCATGATGGCCATGCCGTGCCGGCCCAGATCGCCGCTCACCAGGACGGCGTCACCGGGCCGCACATTTTGCGGTGCGATTATCCGGTCGTGTTCGACGATGCCGATCCCGGCGGTATTGACGAACACGCCGTCGCCCTTGCCTTTGTCCACCACCTTGGTGTCACCGGTGATGATTTGTACGCCGCAACGGGTGGCCGCCTCCGACATCGAGCAGGCGATTTTCCAGAGCGTTTCCATCGGCAGGCCTTCCTCGATGATGAACGCGGCGCTGAGGTAAAGCGGGCGCGCGCCGCTCATGGCCAGATCGTTCACCGTGCCATGAACGGCCATTGAGCCGACATCGCCGCCCGGAAAAAATAACGGACGCACGACGTAGGAGTCCGTCGTGAAGGCGAGTTTTTTGCCGGTCCATTCCACCACCGTCGAATCGTGCTGCGTTTCGAGCAACGGATTGCGGAACGCCGCCAGGAACATCTGGCCGATGAGCTGGTGCATCAACCGGCCGCCGCCGCCATGCGCGAGCAGCACGTGCGGATATTGCGAGATGGGAATCGGGCAGGTCGGGATGAAATTCATAATCAAAGGGAAAACATTCAACCTTCAACCTTCAACATCGAACTTTCAATTCTGGTGGCGCGTCGAATCCACTCGTTCGAGGTTGAGCGTTGGACGTTGAATGTTGAATGTTTCTTCACGTTTGATTCAATGGTGCCTGCGATAACGGTAATACGCCGCACACGCGCCTTCGCTGGAGACCATCGTCGCGCCGAGCGGATGTTCCGGCGTGCATTTCGCGCCGAAGGCGGAACATTCCTGCGGTTTCTTCAAGCCCTGCAACACCAGGCCGCTGATGCATTCGGCCGGTTCGAGGACCTGATGTTCCGCCACCCTGAATTTTTTCCCGGCGTCGAACGTTGTGTACGCTTCGCTCAAGCCCAGGCCGCTCTGCGGGATTTCACCCACGCCACGCCATTTGCGCGGAACGACGCGGAACACCTCGCGAATCAATTTCTGCGCCGGCAGGTTGCCTTCGCGGCGCACCGAGCGCGCGTATTGGTTTTCGACCCCGGCCCGGCCGGATTCCAGTTGCTGCACGACCATCAGCACGCCCTGCAAAATATCCAGCGGTTCAAAGCCGGTCACCACAATCGGCACCCGGTATTTTGCCGCGACCGGAAAATACTCCTCAAAACCCATCACGGTGCAGACGTGTCCGGCGGCGAGAAAGCCCTGGATCCGGCAATCCGGCGAGGACAGCAACGCCTCCATCGCAGGCGGCACCAGCACATGCGAAACGAGCAGGGAAAAGTTTTTGAGCTGCTTGTGCGCGGCCTGATAGACCGCCATGGCCGTGGCGGGCGCCGTGGTTTCGAAACCGACCCCGAAGAAGACGACCTCCTTCGCCGGATTTTGTTCCGCCAGTTTCACGGCATCGAGCGGCGAATAAACGATGCGCACATCGCCCCCCTTGGCTTTCACCGAAAGCAGATCCGTCGTGCTGCCCGGCACGCGCAGCATGTCGCCGAACGACGTGAAAATGACATTGGGCCGCGCGGCGATGGCGAGCGCCTGGTCAATGATTTCCAGCGGGGTGACACAAACCGGGCAGCCGGGGCCGTGGATGAGCGTTATGAGTTTGGGCAGCAACTCATCAATGCCGAATTTGACGATGGCGTGCGTCTGGCCGCCGCAGACTTCCATGATGTTCCAGGGCCGGGTGGTGACGCGGTGCACCTCGCGCGCAATTTTTTGCGCGAGTCCGCCGTCACGGTATTCGTCGAGGTATTTCATGGACCATTCTCCTGCAACTCGCCCAGGTCCCCAATCTGCTTCAAATATTCGAAAACCTTTTGCGCCTCGTCCTCATCCAGCCGGCTCAGGGCGAAACCCACGTGGACGATGACATAATCGCCGACCTTGGCCTCCGGTACATAGGCCAGGCAGGCCTCCTTCAGAATGCCGCCGAAGTTGATCCTGCCCATGCGCGTCAACGGGTCACCGCCGCTGATGCTCTCAATCTTTCCTGGAATGGCGAGGCACATTTTCGATTTATGATTTTTGATTTACGATTTCATGCTGCACGCGAAAGGCAGCGACAATTTGGCCGAGGGCAATCCCGCCATCAGTGGGGGGGATGCGCTGGTGCCAATATGGCTGGAAGCCCTCTGCTTGCAAACGCCGCACCGTCCGTTCGGTCAAATAGCGATTTTGAAAGCATCCGCCGCTTAACACCACACGCCGCTCACCAATTCTTTCGGCCACGGCCACCACGGCTTCCGCCAGCGCATTGTGGAACTTCGCCGATATTTTGCCAGTGGCAACACCATTTTGCACGTCCGATAAGATCGCTTCCACCGCCGGCGACCAATCCAAAATCATTCCGGAGTTCGGAGTTCGGAGTTCGGAGTTCGGAGTTTTGGTGGGGCGAGCAGCCTGTCCCGCTCTGCGGCGATCCCCACGAACCGCAATCGGCAATTCATAGGCTTCATCCGTATTCACACCATCGAGCGCAAACTCCAGTTCCATGGCGGCCTGGCCTTCGAACCGCATTTGCTGGCGGAGGTTGACGAGCGAGGCCACCGCGTCGAACAACCGGCCCAGGCTGGAAGTGATGGGCGAATTCAACTGCTTCGCGAGCATCGTTTTCAACGCCGCCAGTTCCGTTCGAGCAAAGGCGGCGACGGGCGCAAGGTCGTTCCGCTCGAAAAGGACGTCACCGAATATTTCATAAAGCAGACCGAGCGCGGTGCGGCGCGGTTCCCTGACCGCCTGCTCGCCACCGGGCAAACGGAACGGACGCAAGTGAGCGGCGCGCTTGACGGTTTTGTCCGTGACGAGGAAAAATTCACCTCCCCAGATGGTGCCATCCAGCCCATAACCGGTGCCGTCCCAAGAAATACCCAGCGCTGGGGGCGATAGTTCATTTTCCGCCATGCAGGACAGGACATGGGCGATGTGGTGTTGAACGCCAACCCTGGCAGGGACGCGTTGCTGCGCGTCCTGGCCGGGCGGCAGCTCAGCCCTACCGATCTCCAGGGCAAACCGGGTCGAAAGATAATCCGGGTGCAAATCGGTGGCGACGATTCGAGGCCTGGCGTCGTGGAGTTTTTCAAAATCGGCGATGACCCGTCGGAAAGCGTTATGCGCCTGTTCCGTCTCCAAATCACCGATATGCTGGCTGATAAAAACCTGCGGGCCGACGGACAAGGCGATGGCGTTTTTCAAGTGCGCGCCGACGGCGAGAATAATTTCGGAGTTCGGAGTTCGGAGTTCGGAGTTCAGAATGATTGGCAAGGGGGCGTAACCGCGGGCGCGGCGCAGCACGAGTTCGCGGTCGAGCATCACACGCACCATCGAATCGTCCACGTGCCGGATAATCGGACGGTCATGGACGAGAAAAACATCGGCGATGCCACCGAGCCGCTCCAGGGCTTCGCGTTCGTCCGTGCAAATCGGTTCGTCGCTCAGGTTGCCACTGGTGGCAACGACCGGAAAACCGAGTTCAGCCAGCAGCAGATGGTGCAACGGCGTGTAAGGCAGCATCGCGCCAAGATAAGGATTATTGGGTGCGACAGATGGAGCAACCCGCAGGCAATTGTGTTCAACACCCGCCCTCGCCCTGACCCTCTCCCCCGGGGAGAGGGAACAGACTTCGTGTGCCTCAATTTGTTTTACCTCGCCTGGATGGCCCGCAGTCACATTTTCGCGGTCAAGCGGCAGATGATTCTCCCTCTCCTGGGGGAGAGGGCCGGGGCGAGGGCGGACCAACCTCTTCAGCAAAACAATCGGGGCTTCGGGCGAGCACAGCAGCCGCTCTTCCAACGGCGAGACTTCACATTCGGCTTTCACGCTTTCCAGTGACGGGAACATCAGAGCGAAGGGTTTTTCCTCACGCTGCTTGCGCTCGCGCAACAACTGAATGGCCTTGTCGTTGCGCGCATCAGCCATCAGGTGAAAACCGCCCAGTCCCTTGACCGCGACGATTTTTCCCTCACGAATCGCCTGGGCGGCGGCGAGCAGGGCATCGTTGTCCGTAGGACAGGCGTCGCGCCTGTCTCCATTTTTATTGGAGTCAGAAACAGGCTGGAAGCCTGTCCTACCTTGCCACAATTCCAACCGCGGGCCGCAAACCGGACAGGCATTGGGTTGCGCATGAAACCGGCGGTCGCGCGGGTCATCGTACTCCGCCCGGCACTGCGGGCACATCGTGAATTTTTTCATCGAGGTGTTCGCGCGGTCATAGGGCAAGGATTCGATGATGCTGAAGCGCGGGCCGCAGTGGGTGCAATTGGTAAACGGATAACGGTAGCGACGATTTTTCGGATCGAAGATTTCACGGAGGCAATCCGGGCACGTGGCGATGTCCGGCAACACCAGGACGGTCTTGTCGCCGCCGGCTTCGCTCGGCCGGATTTCGAACGCCTTGAAGCCAACCGCATCGAGCCATGACGCTTCCAGGCTTTGGATGAAACTGTGCGTGGGCTTTTCAGCCCCGAGTCGCAGGAGAAACTGTTCGAGCGCCGCGCGCGGGCCTTCAGCTTCGATAAAGACGCCCTGGGAAGAATTGCTGACCCAGCCGGCCAGGCCGAGGCCGGTGGCGAGCCGGAAGACAAAGGGGCGGAAGCCCATGCCCTGCACCGCGCCGCGAACGGCGAGCTTCAGCCGGGTATTCCCGGCAACGGAAGTGGTGAGGGATGGTTTCATTCGCCACTTCAATTCTACACCCAATTCAGCCCAGCCCTTAACCATGGTTGCCAATCTTTGCACAGGAATTGTCAAAAGAAGGTGTGCGCAATGGCGGATTCGGATGGAATCTGTCTGGTGGAGTCCAATGCACGAAGTTTCAATCATGGAAGAAGCGGTGCGGACCGCGGTAGGAGCCGCGAAGTCGGCGAGCGCCAGCCGCGTGCTGGCCTTGCGCCTGCGCGTGGGGACGTTGAGCGGCGCGGTGCCGGAGGCGCTGCGCTTTGCATTTGACGTGGTTTGTCGCGATACCATTGCCGAGGGCGCGAGTTTGGAAATGGAATCCGTACCCGCCACCGGCTGGTGCCCGGCCTGCCGCGCGGAATTTCAATGCGCGGATTTCATCAACGAATGTCCCCGCTGCCACAATCCCAATGGCGAGTTGCGGCGCGGGCGGGAACTGGAAATCGCCTCGGTGGAGATAAATTGAATCTCTGAATCGTAGCAGCCGACCCGTCCTCCGTAGCAATACTGCGGAGGGTGGACGTGAGTCGGCTCTGACTTTGTGTGAAAAACTGGAGCGGACTGACATCCGCTGCTACAGTATTTTAAGATTATATGTGCAAAGAATGCGGATGCGGTCTCGGCGGCGGCGATGTGAAAATCGGCGGTCATTCCCATGATCACGACCATCATCACGGCCATGGACATCATCACGGCCATGGACATCCGCTTGGCGGAAAAACCGTGAGCCTGAACCTCTCGCTGCTTGAGAAGAACGACCGGTTGGCGGAACAAAACCGCGGGTTCTTCCGCGCCAAAAAATTGCTGGTGCTCAACGTGGTTTCGTCACCGGGCTCGGGCAAAACCACCTTCATCGGTGAAACGGCGGCGAAACTCGCGGGCCGATTGCGCGTGGGCGTGATTGTCGGCGATCTCGCGACGGACAACGACGCCGCCCGGCTGCGCACTGCCGGGATTCCCGTGGTGCAAATCACCACCGGCACGGTCTGTCATCTGGACGCGGACATGGTTGCGAAGGCGGCGGCGCAAATGAATTTGGACCAGCTCGACGTGCTGGTGATTGAAAACGTCGGCAACCTCGTCTGCCCCGCCGACTACGATTTGGGCGAGGATTTGCGCGTGGTGCTGTTGTCGGTCACGGAAGGCGAGGACAAACCGCTGAAATATCCGCCGATGTTCCATTCGGCACAGGTCGCCGTGGTGACGAAAAGCGACATGGCGGCGGCGGCGGGGTTCAATCGCGAACTGGCGTTGCAAAATCTGGAGCGGGTGAGCCATCACGCGCGGATTTTTGAACTGTCGGCAAAAACCGGCGACGGTATGAAGGCCTGGCTGGATTTTTTGGTCGAGAAACAAGCGGCTTGATTTCAACCACGGATGGACACGGATTAACACGGATGGGATGGGAGTCGAATTCAACGCAAAGACGCCAAGTTGCAAAGGTGTAAAGCACTGACACGAATTGCACTAATTCACACTGATTGAAAGCCTCTAAGGCTGACAGATATTAGCCCAGGGTTGCGAGGTGTCCCGTCCGGCTCGGACCGAGCTACCCTGGGAAAACGTCCCAAAAATAAATTCCCCGCCCGTGGGAACGGGAGAGGATGTCCGGAGGACAGGTGAGGGTCGTGGGGTAATCACTGCGTTCCAACCCCGGGCTAATTTCCGTAGCGCCTTCAGCGCAAGGAATCAGTGTTCATCCGTGTTAATCCGTGGTTAAACCTCTTCGCGTCTTTGCGTTGGACCCGACTTCAACGGCAGATTTCCCGAATTTTTTCCAGGGCCACTTCGAAACCGCGCTGGGCGGCGGGTGAAAAGTCCGTCCCGAAGGCCAGTTTCACGGCGGGAATGGTCAGCCACCACGCTTCGGGCGCGCGGCCGAACACGTCCCGCGCCAGGGCCAGCATCGTGCGCGGGTCGGCGGCGTGGGCCATGAGCTGGGAGGTCTCGCCGGGTTCAAGTTTCCGGAACTGCACTTCCGTCGGCGTGTCCATGGCGGCGTCCACAAACACCACCACCCGCGCGCGGGAGATCGGTTCGGCGTGTTCGGGCGAAAGCTGCTGGCAGACGAGCGTGCGTACGCCGGGCAGTTGAAGCGCTTCCACCGCTTCGGCCACCTTCGGGCCGACCCCGTCGTCACAACGCAATGGATTGCCGTAGCCGATGACCAGGAGTCCGGTCATTTCAGGTGGTGATTCTTGTTTGCTCATGGGACAAATTTAAATGTTGTAATTTGGAATGGTGGCCGGGTCAACCGGCCCAGAGCGCGGCGCCGGTGCGCGGGATAGAAACAATACGGCGAGCAACCACCCATAGGCCAGGGAATCCAGGAGGAGTTCGACGCTGTGAATGCTGCGCAGGGTCCACGGCATCCAGTAAGCCTGGACCAACCCATAAAGCCCGGAAACCACGAACAGGACCAAGCCGAACGTCCGGGCAAACCGCGACCGCGACCCCGGCCAGACGATGAGAATCGGCACTGCCGCCAGCAGGGCGATCAGGCTGCGGAGGCATTGCACGCCGATGACCACGCCCAGGGACGGCATCTGCAGACCGAAGGCTTGAGCCTGGTAAAATTTCCCGACCATCAGGCCCACCGGCATGCCGAAGACAAAATACACAATGGGAAAGGCGAGCCAGGCAGCCGACAGCCGGATGATCCACTGGGCGGCGGTCCGGTCGGCAACAAATTCGCCGGGGCCCCTGGAAAACAGTGTTCCGGATTCGCGACGGCTGAACAACAGGACAACAGCACCGGCCACGAACAGACACGGAAACAGCATGGTCACCACGATCGCCGGTGCGCCACCGACGGTGGTGAAGATACTGGCTTCAATGGTGTTGTTGATTCCCAGCCAGGCGAACACAAACCAGGCGATGGTGACAAAACGCACCCCGCGATTTCCCGGAAGCCGTTGCGACAACGCCGCCAGCGCGATGGAAAGCACAATTCCGGCGGCGAGGCAGGGGACACCCAGCAACGGCAAATTCATCGGCGCGGGCAGTTTGGGCTGCTCCAGATGCAGGGCGGTCGAGAACATCCCGCCAACCAGCGTGCCGACCGTCGCGCTCAGTGCGCACAGAATAATTTTCCCGATGTATTTGATCACGTTAAATGGACTTTGATTTGTCCGGCTGAAAGCGTTTGCTCCGGCGTTTCTCGGAAATTCTCGCCATCAGGGCCGGAATAAAACCGAGCGCCAGAAACAGCGGAATACAACCGATGGACCCGATGAATACCCACCGCATGTATTTCGCAACCCATGGATTGAAAAACTTGTCGGCCACCAGATCATAAACCCCGGGACCGATGGCGTGTTTTCCAAACGACATCGCACCGTTGGCGTAATAACCGAATGCGGCGCCGCCGATGGCGATCGGAGCAAGCGCCACTCCGCCCATCGCCAGCCACAACCCCGCCGCCGCGCTGCCGAGTGCGAACACCCCGACCGCCACGACCGAGATGGAAATCAAGCCATAGCCAAAAATACCACAGGCAATCACTCCCACGGCCACGTCGCCAAAGGCAATCACCCCAATTGGCCGGGATCCCAGCGCGATAATTCCCTTTGCACTCCGTTTGCAGCCCGTCGCCGGATCCACGCCCATCGCCACATGCAAGAGCGGCCAGCCGAACAGCGTGGCCTGTGAGCGGTATTCGTAACTGAGTTTGCGGCTCACTTCCGGCGACAGTTTTGACGCCACGCCGGCAACCGATTCCAGTTGCAGCCGGATTTCGCTGGCGTGCTGGCAGCGGCGTCCGGGATTTCGTTCCAACATTTTGAGCACCAAGTCGTCAACCCGCGTGTCCACCGCGGATTTCCGGGACGGCAATTCGAACCGGCCGAGCGGCAATTCGCCGGTCAGCATTTCATAGAACATGACCCCAGGGAATAGAGGTCGGCGCGCTGGTCCACCTCAAGTGGTTTTTCAATTTGTTCCGGCGCCATGTAGTGCATCGTGCCTAGGACCTGGTTGGACAGCGTCAACTGCACGTCCGGCCGGGCCGCCCCCAGCAGTTTGGACAGTCCGAAATCGGCGATCTTGGCGTGACCTTTTTTGTCCACCAAAATGTTCTCCGGCTTGATGTCGCGATGAACGATGTCCTCGCCGTGCGCGTATTCGAGCGCTTCGCAGATTTGCAGTGTCAGGCCCAGCGCGTCGCGTGGCGCCAGCGGACCGGCCTGCAGCATCTGGCGCAGATTCACCCCATCCACGAATTCCATGAGAAAGTAATAGAGCGAACCGGATTGCCCGAGATCAATCACCGTGACCACGCCCGGATGACTGAGCCGGGCCAGGGCCTGCGCTTCGCGGGCGAACCGTTCGGCAAAGGCGGGTTCGGTGGAAATCCGGGGCGGCAGGATCTTGAGCGCCACCCGCCGGTTGAGTCCGCGCTGGCGCGCCTGGTAAACCGCGCCCATGCCGCCACGACCGAGCAGGCCCAGGATTTCGAGTTGGGGAAAAAGACCTCTTAACGCGTCGGGGTGCGGGGGAGAAAAACCGGCGTCCGGGCAGGGCGGCGACCCGATGGCCCTGCCGCCCGCAAGGCACCTGGGACACAACCTCTGCGTTGAATCCGCAGGAAGCTCTGTCTTGCAAGACTCGCAAATTCGGAGCGTTTCCATTTCACCTACGGGCAGGACATGCCTGATTACAGTTTCAGCCCGCCCCAGGCAACTGCCTCCCCGCAATTTGGCTTTTAATCCACTTCCCTTGCGTTCGACGACCGGTGGCGTGGGGAATCCCTGCCGGCCGACGGCGTGCGTATACCAGACTGATTCACATCCCCCATGGCCCCGGCCATGCGGAGCCGACACCGTCGCCGCGCGAAGTATTCCCCGGCTGATAACCGCTCAGTTCGCCAGCTTGATGGCGGCGAGTTTCTTCAGCACCCCAATTTCCCTTGGCGATTTTACCTCCAGCCGAATGCCGGTTCCTTCCGGGTATTTGGGGGCTTCGTCCATCACTTTGATGACACGTCTGGGCCATTTGCCTTGCCGCGCCGCCGACATCGCCTTGTCTCCGAAAATGAAAGCCACCCGGAAGCAACCCAGGCACGGAGCAAGCCACACAATGGTCCGCGTCTTGCGTTTCACGCGCAGGGACCAGCCGGCTTTGGGCGAATAGCTGTTCCACTCCTGGATATCCGCGCGGCATTCCCGGGTCAACTCGGTCAGCCATTGATCCCAAACCGCTTGCCGGGCCAAGGGCGGTTGCCAGTTCTGTAGCGGTCGGCGGCTTCGGTTTGTTTATGAACGCGTTCGGAGACACGCCAGATTTATCCGCGCGCCACTTCGTTGAGCACGGTGCCATCGGGCGCAACGAGCCGCACCAGCAACGGCATCTGGCCGACGGCGTGCGTCGAGCAGCTCAGGCACGGATCGTAACAGCGGATGCCGTGTTCGATGCGGTTGAGCATCGGTTCGGGAATATCCTTGCCGTGAACGTAATGCTTCGCGATTTGCGCCACGGTCCGGTTCATCGCCAGGTTGTTCTGGCCGGTGGCGACGATGAGATTGACCTTCTGGAGCAGGCCGTTGGCGTCCACGGTGTAATCGTGAAATAACGTGCCGCGCGGGGCTTCGCTCACGCCCACGCCACGCCGGCTGTTGATGCCCGCCTCCGCCCGCACGTCGGCGCTGAACAAATCCGCGTCATCCAGGTAACGTTCGATGTATTCGAGCGACGCCAGAATTTCAATAAGCCGCGCGTAGTGGTAAAGGAACGACGACGTGACCGCGCCGCGCCCAAAACTCTTGAAATGTTCCAGTTCCGCGTCGGCTTTGGGCACGCCCATGTGTTTGCAAATATTCAGCCGCGCCAGCGGGCCGACCCGATACATGCCGTTCGGCAGGCCCAACGGCAGGTAATAAGGTGATTTGAGATAGGACGAGTTTTGGACGGATTCACCGATAAACTCGTAATATTTCTGCGGGTCGAGTTGGTCGGCGACGATGTTGCCGCTGCCGTCGGTGAACCGGAGTTTCCCACCATGGTGCTCCCACATGCCATCGGGCGTTACGAGGCCCATGAACAATGACGGAAAATCCCCGAAAATCCGGATTTCGCGCTGATGCGTTTCGAGTGTTTTCTTGAACAGCTCCAGGCCGGCACTGGTGGTGGTGTAAACCTCCGGCAGCCACGCCTTGATCCACCGGCGTGCCTCCTTCGTCAGCGGGTTGCGAACGCCGCCGGGCACGGCCCACGCGGGATGAATTTTTTTGCCGCCGAGAATTTCGATGATTTCCTGGCCAAACTGGCGCAGGCGGATGCCGGCGCGGGCAAGGTCGGCGTTAGAGGCAATCAAACCAAACACGTTGCGTTGCGCCGGCGGCGTGTCCCAGCCCATCAGGAAATCGGGGGCGCTCAGGTGGAAGAAGCTCAACGCATGGCTCTGGACCATCTGGCCCAGGTTCATCAACCGGCGCAACTTGTCGGCGGCGGGCGGGATGTTGACAGCCATGATGGCGTCGCCGGCCTTGGCCGAGGCCAGCAAATGGCTGACCGGGCAGATGCCGCAAATGCGCGGCGTGATACCGGGCATTTCATCGTAGGGCCGGCCTTCGCAAAACTTCTCGAAGCCGCGGAACTCCACGACATGGAACACGGCGTCAGACACGTTGCCCGCGTCGTCCAGAAAAATGCTGATCTTGGCGTGGCCCTCAATGCGGGTCACGGGGTCAATGACGATGCGTTTTGACATAAATCTTTTCAGGTAGGGCGGGCAGTTCTCGGCCCGCAGGCGGCGCGCACGGAGTGACGCGCCCTACCTCAGCCAAATTTCAACTGCGTTCCTTCCAGTTTCGGCGTCGCGCCGCCCAACACCTGGACCATCAGCGCCTTGATGCGATCCGCTGGCGGCGGGCAGCCGGGTAAAAAGTATTCGACATAGACCGCCTCATGCACAGGCATCACGCGTTTGAGTAGGGCCGGCACAATACCATCGGCTTTCGGCACGCACGGATTGTCCTGCGCGCTGTCGATGTAGGCGCGCTGGAGCACATTCTCATCGTTGCGCAGGCCAAGCTGGTTGCGGATGGCGGGCACGTTGCCGGTGACGGCGCAATCGCCAAAGGAGACCAGCACTTTCGTTCGCGCGCGGATCTGGTGAAGGATTTCGAGGTTGTCCTCGTTGCAAATGGCCCCCTCGATGAGGCAGACGTCCACATTTTTCGGATATTCCTTCACGTCCATGATCGGGCTGTAAACGAGATCAATTTTGCCCGCGAGTTCGATGAGGAACTCGTCCAGGTCGAGGAATGACATGTGACAGCCGGAACAGCCGCCCAGCCAGACCGTGGCTACTTTTAAACGTTCCATTCTTTTTTCTCCCGTGCGTTGACGATGAATTCGAGTTTGGTGCGGTCGCGTTCCATTTCGGACACCGTCGAACCCTTGTAGAACAGCGCGCCGGTCGGACAGGACATGACGCATTTGCCGCAGGCCGTGCAGGTCTCGGAATCGCCCCAGGGCTGATTGAGATCGGAAATGATTTTGGCGGTGGAGCCGCGGCCGGCGACATTCTTGGTGCCGGCGCCTTCGATATGCCAGCAGACCCGCACACAGCGGGCGCAAAGAATGCAACGGTTGTGATCCATGCCGAACAGCCGATGGGTCATGTCCACGCTCCATTTCGGGAAACCATAGTCGTAACGCACGTGCTCCATGCCCTGGCTGTAGGCGAGCGTTTGCAGCTCGCAATGACCGTTGGCCACACACACGGCGCAGACGTGGTTGCGTTCGGCGAAGAGCAACTCAAGCGTCAGGCGGCGATACTTCCGCAGACGCTCGCTGTCGGTCTTGACTTCCATGTCTTCGCTGATTTTGGTCGTGCAGGCGGGCAGCAATTTGGACACGCCCGTGACCTCCACGAGGCAGAGGCGGCAGGCGCCCACATCATAAACACCTTCAAGGTGACAGAGCGTCGGGATTTTGATCCCGGCGTCGGTGGCGACTTTCAAAATGGTCGCCCCTTCCTCGGCGCTGACCTGTTTTCCATCAATGGTTAAAGTTTTGGCGGCCATAAAGAATTTTAAGCGCTGGATTGTGAACGAATCAATTTGAGACCAACGGCGGTCAGCGCCATTTTCTCTTTCATCGTTTTTTCGGAAGCAAACACACACAAGGATCCGTTGGTGTCAATTTGCCCTGTGAAAGAACCGTTGCTAAAATCGCATATCATCGTCACATACGAACGCGTAATGCCTTCGGCAGCCACGATGGCGCCATCAAGTTTGCCCGTGACCATGGTGTGCCGCCACGGCCAGCTGCGATGCGACAGGAAATGACCCGCGACGAGTGTGGCATCGCCAATTTTTCCCGTCACGCTTCCGTCTGCGTGGATGTCCACCGCCACGGTGAGGTTTGTCTGGTGACACCAGGAAACGATGATTCGCGCATTTCCTTCCCAATGACCAACCATTGCCGGAGTAATGATGCTTTCGGCTGCGCATAAGTTCAAAGCGGTTAGAAGCACGGTGAGTGTTACAATCAATCCGGCGATTTTTGATGTTCCATTCACAATTTTATCGGGTCGTTTCTTTTTTCAATTCGCCGCTGTCGCGCGGACCAAATTCATCCGGCTGGAGCAGTTCCTCGTATTCCTTGCGGAAAAACCGCAGCGTGCTCATGACCGGGTTCGGCGCGGTCTGGCCCAGGCCGCAAAGGCTGGTGTTTTTGACCATGTCGCAAAGCTCCTCGAGTTTGGCCAGGTCGCGCGCGGTGGCCTGGCGATTGAGAATCTTTTCCAGCAGATGGAACATCTGCACCGTGCCGGCCCGGCAGGGAATGCACTTGCCGCACGATTCGTCCATGCAGAATTCCATGTAAAACTTGGCGATCTCGACCATGTTCGTGCTGTCATCCATCACCACCATGCCGCCCGAACCCATGATCGAGCCGAGTTTGGTGAGCGATTCGTAATCCACCGGCGTGTCCAGATATTCGGCGGGAATGCAACCGCCGGAAGGGCCGCCGGTCTGAACGGACTTGATTTTTCCGCCGTCCGACGCGCCGCCACCCATTTCCTCGACGATCTGGCGCAACGGTATTCCCATCGGCACTTCAATGAGACCGTTGTTTTTGATTTTTCCGGTAAGCGCAAAAACCTTTGTGCCCTTGCTTTTCTCCGTGCCGATGCCGGCGTACCACGCGCCGCCGCGGCTGATGATGGCCGTGATGTTCGCGAAGGTCTCGACGTTGTTGATCAAGGTCGGACAGCCCCACAACCCGCTTTCCGCCGGAAACGGCGGGCGTGGACGGGGCGTGCCGCGTTTGCCCTCGACGGAGGCCATCAGGGCGGTTTCCTCGCCGCAAACAAAGGCGCCGGCGCCGATGCGGATGTCCACGTTAAACGTGAACGGCGATTCAAAAATTCCGCCGCCCAGCAGGCCCAGTTGCTTCGCCTGCTTGATCGCGGTTTGCAGACGTGAAATTGCCAGCGGATATTCCGCGCGGACATAAAGAAATCCCTGGTCCGCGCCGATGGCATACGCGGCAATCGCCATGCCTTCGAGCACGAGATGCGGATCGCTTTCGAGCACGCTGCGGTCCATGAAGGCGCCCGGATCGCCCTCGTCGCCGTTGCAGACGACATATTTTTTTGCACCGGGAGATTTGGCAACCGTGCCCCATTTCAGCCCGGTCGGAAAGCCCGCGCCGCCGCGGCCGCGCAAACCGCTCTTCGTCACTTCCTCGACAACCTGTGCCGGTTCCATTTCCGTGAGCGCGTGGTGCAGAGCCTTGTAACCGCCGATGGCGATGTAATCCTCAATGCGTTCCGGATCAACGATGCCGCCGTTCGCGCGCACGATATGCATTTGCTTGGCGAAAAACGGGTGGTTGGGATCGCCGCGTTGCACGCTACAGGGGCTGCCCTTGAGCGCACCGACAATGGCCGGCGCGTCTTCCGACTTCACAAATTCCCAAAGGCCGTGGCTGCCATTCTGGTCCACGCCGACGAGCGGGCCCTGCCCGCAAAAACCCATGCAACCAACCCGGCGCACTTCGACGTCGGCCTCCAAGCCCTGCGCTTTGACCTCGGCTTCGAGATTTTTCTTGATGACGTCGGCTTGCGACGACATGCAACCGGCGGACATGCAGGAGCGCAGACAAATTTTCTTGCGGGAACTTTTGTGCTTTTCAGCAATCGCGTTGAGATCGTCCAGTTGCATAATTCAAATCCATTTTCCGATGTGTTCGAGGGCGGCTTGCGGCGTTTGCTTGGGCGCCACCTGGCCATCGTAAGTCACCGCCGGCGCAATGCCGCAGGCGCCGATGCAGCGCGCGGTCAACAAGGAAAGCTGGTTGTCGGGCGTGGTCTCGCCGTTCTTGATTTTCGCCCGTTCTTCAATCGCGGCGAGCACCTTGGCGGAACCTTTCACGTAACAGGCCGTGCCGAGGCAGACGACACAGGTGTGCTTGCCCTGGGGTTTGAGCGTGAAGAAATGATAAAAGGTCGCAACGCCATAAACGCGGCTGGGGGGCAGTTTCAGCTTGTAGGCAACGAAGAGGAGCAGATCGTCCTCCAGATAGCCGAACAATTCCTGCGCCTTGTGCAACACCTCGATCAATGCGTCCTGCTTGAACTGGTGCTTCTTCATGTGCACCTCAAGGATCTTGAAACGCTTGTCGCCACTGGCGTGCTGCATCACCCGGTCCGCCGCCTTCTGTTTTTCGTGTAAGAGAGTTGGTACCATAAAACCCGACCTGCCATTTCGTAAATTGAATCAACTACTTAATCGTCTCACAACTTTAATCAAAATTAATTTAAGACCGGCGGGTCACCGGCTCTTCCCGCAATTTGTTTTTGTGTGCACATTTTTTGCCGGTGGAAAAGAGTCGTGGATTTCCCGCGATCTGATATACTTCCGGTTTTTCCAGAAGCCGCAAGGCATCGGCGGCCGGCCGGCGACCCCAACCGGCGGTCGACGGGCAAGGGGCGACATCACTGGGCACCGTCAGAAAAAGTGAAGGTATTGCCAAGATATGTGGAGAGCCGTCCGGCGGATGTGCAAAACTTAATTCAGTAAGCGAGATTTGGTTTTTTATTTCGCCAGTGAAAATCACACAAACGACCAATTGAAAATTTATGGCTAAAGCATCGAAGACCTCAAAATACGTATATCAATTCGGGAACAAGACGGCCGACGGGAACGGCGGCATGAAGCCATTGCTGGGCGGAAAGGGGGCGAATCTCGCCGAAATGGCCCGCATCGGCCTGCCCGTGCCTCCGGGCTTCACCATCACCACCGAGGTCTGCACTTATTATTACGCCAACAAACAAACCTATCCCAAGGCGCTGACACCGATGGTCGAGGCCGGTGTCGCCCAGATCGAAAAAATCATGGGCACGAAATTCGGCGACCAGACCGCCATGCCGCTGCTGGTTTCGGTCCGTTCCGGCGCCCGCGACTCCATGCCCGGCATGATGGACACGATTTTGAACCTCGGTCTCAACGACGAAACGGTGCTCGCGCTGGTCAAGGCCACCAAGAACGAGCGGTTTGCCTGGGATTGTTACCGCCGGTTCATCCAGATGTACGGCGACGTGGTCATGGGCGTGCAGAAGAGCGCCAACGAAGATCACGAGCCTTTCGAAGTGGTCATCCACAAACTCAAGCATGACCGTTACAAAACCGAAATCGAGGACACCAAGCTAACCGTATCCGATTTGAAGGAACTGGTAAAACGGTTCAAGGCGCTGATCAAGGAGCGCACCAACAGCGAATTTCCGCAGGACCCGTGGAAGCAGCTCTGGGGTTCCATTGGCGCCGTGTTCGGCTCGTGGATGAACGACCGCGCCATTGTCTATCGCCGCAAATACGGCATTCCCGCCGAATGGGGCACCGCCGTCAACGTCCAGGCCATGGTTTATGGCAATACCGGCGAAAATTCCGGTTCCGGCGTGGCCTTCACCCGCGACCCGGCGACTGGTGAAAAGGTTTTCTACGGCGAATTTCTCATCAACGCGCAGGGCGAAGACGTCGTGGCCGGCATCCGTACACCGGAACCGGTGGCGCAGTTGAAAAAACACATGCCGGCCGCGTTCAATGAACTGGAAAACATCCGCAAAACCCTGGAATCGCATTTCAAGGACGTGCAGGATTTCGAGTTCACGATTCAGGAAGGCAAGGTGTTCATGCTCCAGACCCGCAACGGCAAACGCACCGGCCTGGCGGCCGTCCGCTTCGCCATCGAGATGGAGAAGGAGAAACTGATTGACTGGAAGACGGCCATCCGCCGTGTGCCGGCCGACCAATTGGACCAGGTGCTGGCGCCGGTATTTGATCGCAAGGCGGTCAAGGCGGCCAAGTGCATCGCCAAAGGGTTGCCCGCCGGTCCGGGCGCGGCTTCGGGCAAAATTTATTTGAATGCCGATCGCGCCGCCGCCGCTGCCGCCAGAGGCGAAAAGGTCCTGCTCGTTCGCAACGAAACCACGCCGGAAGATCTGCGCGGCATGATTGCCGCCGAAGGCATCCTCACCGCGAAAGGTGGCGTGAGTTCGCACGCGGCCCTCGTCGCGCGCCAGATGGGCAAGGTTTGTGTCTGCGGCGCCGGGGCGTTGCAGATTGATTATAACACCAAGACGATGGCCGTGAATGGCGATAAATTCAAAGAAGGCGATTATCTGTCCATCAGCGGTACCGCCGGTGAAGTGTATCCGGGCGAATTGCGGACTGCCGCGTCGGAAATCGTCCAGGTGCTCGTCGAAAAATCGCTCGCGGCCAAGGAGAGCGCCACCTACCAATTGTTCAAACAATTGATGGACTGGTGCGCGAAGGTCAGCAAACTCCAGGTGCGTGCCAATGCCGACCAGCCGGAGCAGGCGGCCAACGCCATCGCGTTCGGCGCCACGGGCATCGGCCTGTGCCGCACCGAACACATGTTTTTTGGCGGCAATCGCATTGACGCCATGCGCGAAATGATCCTGGCCGAAAACCTGGATCAACGTAAAGCGGCACTGGCAAAATTGCTGCCGTACCAGCGCGACGATTTTGCGGGGATTTTCCGCGAATTGAAGGGCCTGCCGGCGACCATCCGTACGCTGGATCCACCGTTGCATGAATTCCTGCCGCATGAAGATGCAGCGCAACAGGATTTGGCGGCGAAGATGGGCGTGCCGGTTGAAAAGATCAAACAGCGCGTCAAGGAATTGCATGAATTCAATCCCATGCTGGGCTTGCGCGGCTGCCGGTTGGGCATCGTCTTTCCCGAAATCACCGAGATGCAGGTTCGCGCCATCATGGAAGCCGCGGCGCTGGTCCAGAATGAGGGCATCCCGGTCAAACCGGAAATCATGATTGTGCTGGTGGGCTTCCCGAAGGAACTCCAGAACCAGCTTGAAGTGGTCCATCGCGTCGCCCAACAGGTGCAGGAAGAAAAGAAGACCAAGGTCAAATACACCGTGGGTACGATGATCGAAATCCCGCGGGGCTGCCTGGCCGCCGATGAGATTGCCAAAGATGCCGAATTCTTCAGCTTCGGCACCAATGACCTGACGCAAACCTGCCTCGGCATGAGCCGTGATGATTCCGGCAGTTTTCTGCCGCCCTACACCGAACTGGAAATCGTGAAGAAGAATCCCTTCGCCACGATTGACCAGACCGGCGTCGGCGAGCTGATGAGAATTGCGGTGGAAAAAGGCCGCTCCACACGGCCCAACATCAAGCTGGGGATTTGTGGCGAACACGGCGGCGATCCCGAGTCCGTCAAATTCTGCCATCGGCTCGGGTTGTCCTACGTGAGCTGCTCGCCGTTCCGCGTGCCGGTGGCGCGCCTCGCCGCCGCCCAAGCCGCATTGGAGGAAGAAATTGCCAAAAAAGCGAAGAAATAACCAATCACCACCAACTTAAACCATGCAAAAAACCAAATCATTGTTTCGGACTGGAATCGTGTTGGCCGCGCTGTTCGGGGCGGCCAATGCCTTTGCCGGTGACGCAGACATCAACCTGCCGCCGATGCAAAACGTCACGTTCTTCAACGGCGCCTTGAGCGGACACGCGCTATTGTATCTGGGGCTGGCATTCTGCGTGATTGGCGCGCTGTTCGGCTTCTACGAATACGGACGATGCCGCGCCCTGCCCGTCCACAAGTCCATGAGCAGCGTCTCCAACATGATTTGGGAGACGTGCAAAACCTACCTGTGGCAGCAAGGTAAATTCCTCGTGCTGCTCTGGGCATTGATTGCCGCGTGCATTGTCTATTACTTCCTCTTCCTGCAAGGTAAAACCATCGGCTCGGTGGGCGTCATCCTGGCGTGCTCGGTGCTGGGCATCCTGGGCAGCTACGGCGTTGCGTGGTTCGGCATCCGCATCAACACGCTCGCCAACAGCCGCGCCGCGTTCGCCTCGCTCCGGGGCAACTCGCTGCAAACGCTGCTCATTCCCCTGCGTTCGGGCATGAGCATCGGCCTGCTGCTCGTCTGCGTGGAACTGGTCTGCATGATCGGCATTCTCCTCTTCATGCCGCCAACCCTCGCCGGCGCGTGCTTCATCGGATTCGCCATCGGCGAATCGCTCGGCGCCGCGGCGCTGCGCATCGGCGGCGGCATCTTCACCAAGATCGCCGACATCGGCTCCGACCTGATGAAAATCGTCTTCAACCTGCCGGAAGATGACCCGAAAAATCCCGGCGTCATCGCCGACTGCACCGGCGACAACGCGGGCGACTCGGTCGGCCCGACGGCGGACGGTTTTGAAACCTACGGTGTGACGGGTGTGGCCTTGATCGCGTTCCTGTGCCTCTCGCTGGCCGCGGCCCCGGCCGTGGGCGCCAAGCTCATCGTCTGGATTTTTGCCATCCAAAGCCTGATGGTGCTGGCGTCGCTCGGTTCGTTCTATGTCAACAAGTCCGTCAGCCACTCGCTCTACAACAACAAAAAGGATTTCAACTGGGAACAACCGCTGACCAACCTGGTCTGGCTGACGTCGGTGGTGTCCATCGTTTGCACGTTTGTCGCAAGCTGGTTGTTGCTGCGTGACTTCACCGATACCACCGGCGCGGCCGACCCGAATCTCTGGTGGGTGCTCTCCGGCATCATCTCCTGCGGCACGCTCGCCGGGCCGCTCATCATGGAATTCACGAAAATCTTCGTCAGCACCAAGTCGCGGCACGTAAAGGAAATCGTCACCGCGTCCGGCCAGGGCGGCGCCTCGCTGAACATCCTGTCCGGCTTCGTTACGGGCAACTTCTGCGCGTTCTGGATGGGACTGGTCATCATCGCGCTCATGTTTGGAGCCTATCTGTTCTCACAAAATCCGGCCGTGCTGACGCTCATGCCGGAGCAGTTCAAGTTCGCCGCGCCCATCTTCGCCTTCGGCCTCGTCGCCTTCGGCTTCCTCGCCATGGCGCCGGTCATCATCGCCGTGGACAGCTTCGGCCCGGTCACCGACAACGCCCAGTCCATCTATGAACTGAGCCGCATCGAGGCCGTGCCGAACATCAGCGCGGAAATTGAGCGAACCTTCGGGTTCACCCCTGACTTCGAAAATTCCAAGCTCGAACTGGAAAAAGGTGACGGTGCGGGCAACACCTTCAAGGCCACGGCCAAACCCGTGCTCATCGGTACTGCCGTCGTCGGCGCCACCACGATGATCTTCGGCATCATCATGCTGTTGCAAAACATCGGCATCCAAAACGATCCCAACTTCAGCATCATCTCCATGTTGAGCCTCGTACACCCGCAGGTCATTCTCGGCCTGCTCATGGGCGGTGCGGTGATTTACTGGTTCACCGGCGCCAGCACGCAGGCCGTCGCCACCGGCGCCTATCGCGCGGTCGTTTACATCAAGGAACACCTCAACCTCGACAAGGCCGAAGCCTCCATCGCCGACAGCAAACGGGTCGTGGAAATCTGCACCATCTACGCGCAAAAGGGCATGATCAACATTTTCATCGTGGTCTTTTCGATGGCGCTGGCGCTGGCCTTTTTTGACCCGTACTTCTTCGTCGGCTATCTGGTCGGCATTGCGTTCTTCGGTTTGTTCCAGGCCATTTTCATGGCCAACGCCGGCGGCGCGTGGGACAACGCCAAGAAGATTGTGGAAGTGGATTTGAAACAAAAAGGCACCGAACTGCACGCCGCGACTGTCGTCGGCGACACCGTCGGTGATCCCTTCAAGGACACCAGCTCGGTCGCGATGAATCCCATCATCAAGTTCACGACGCTCTTCGGTCTGCTGGCGGCGGAAATCGCGGTGACGATGAAAAACCAGGGCCTGAAGACCGGCATCGGCATTGCGTTCTTCCTGCTGGCGCTTACGTTCGTCTATCGTTCGTTCTACTCCATGCGCATCCCGGTGGACAAACCGTCGGCGGAGGAAAACGGTTCAAAACCACCGTCGTCGCGGGAGCAAGAACTCCTGGCGAAGTAACCCTCACTCGGATTTTTCACAGGCGCGTCGCGAGACGCGCCTTTTTTGTTTCAAGGGCAAGCCTCCCAACGACAACCGCAGATTATGCGGGGGCACCGACGTCGGCAAATCCCGACGCGTCACCCGCCGACGCCGGCGTATTCCTCGTCCACCTTGAGGTTCATGCCCATCACGATCAAATCGTGCGACACGGCCTTCATGTCGAGCACGTAATCCTCCAGGCACATGAGACGGGTGAAACCGAGCTGTTCCAGCGCGTGGATGGCCACCTTGCGTTCGCCGTTGAGTTCCGCCTCCAGTTTGCGCAGACCCAGAGTCCGCGCGATTTGCACCTGTTCCTCCACCAGGATTTTCGCCACGTCGCGACCGCGATAACCGGGATGCGTCAACACGCCGAGCAACCCGATATGCCGCTTCCAGCCGCCCGACCGCTGATGCAGCGTCGCCTCGCCGATGATCTTGTTTCCATGCAACATCAGCAACGGCAGGTTGCGCTCGAAATCGATGTGACGGCACCAGTCGCGGAACATTTTGCGCTCGAAGATGGGCTGTTTGATGAACAGGCGTTCCTCCTCCGGCACGGCCAGAAAAAAATTGTGCAGCCTGGTCTCGTCCCGCTTGTTGAGCGGGCGCACGACCACCGCCGTGCCGTCGCGCAGCTTGAGGGAGATGGGAAATTTTTCGAGCGCAATATCAATCATAACAGTCCTTTCATGCCGCCGCAGTTGTAGCAGGAACCGGCCCGGCTGCAAAGCCCGAACCGGCCAAAGGTGAAACCCACCGACACGTCGCAGCGGCGTCTCGGTAGAGCGCTCCAAGCTTTTGGAAAGTGACAAGTGCCGCTTTCCACCGAAAGCCGTTACGCCGGCTTTTTTGTCGCCTCCCGGCAACATCCATGCTAATCCCTGTCCGTCGTGGCCAACACAACTTTGACTGATAAAACCCGCGCTTTCCTTGATTTGGCCGGGTGGAACGTTGCCGTGCCGGAACCACTCACCGGAGATGCCTCCGCCCGGAAATATTTCCGCCTGCACAAAGACGGCCAGAGCGCCATCCTCATGAATGCCTCGCAGGCGCTGGCCTCGGTCGCGCCGTTTGTCCAGATTGACGAACATCTGGTCAAACTCGGCTTCAGCGCGCCCACCATTCTGGCCCGGGACGAAGCGAAAGGCCTCCTGTTGTTGGAAGATTTTGGCGATGCCACTTTCGCGAGTTTGTTGGATAACGGCGCGGAACCGGAAAGACTTTATACCCTGGCGATCGATGTCCTGATCGCCCTGCACCAACAGCCACAGGCCATTCCCGGCAGCTTGCGCAGATATGATCCGGAAAAAATGCTGGCCGATGTCGAATTGTTTCCGGACTGGTGCACACCGGGAATTTCCGTAGGCGGCCGGTCTGAATTCCAGCAAGCCTGGCGCGAAGTATTGCCCGTGGCGCATCAAGTGCCCGCCTCATTGCTGTTGCGCGATTATCATGTGGCCAACCTGATGCTGCTTTCCGACCGTACCGGTGTCGGGCAGACCGGGTTGCTGGATTTCCAGGACGCCTACCAGGGCCCGGTCACCTATGATTTGGTGTCCTTGCTCCAGGATGCCCGGCGTGAGGTCCCGGAAGATTTGCAGCAGAGAATGATTGCCCGTTATCTCGCGCCATTTCCCGCACTTGACCGGAATGCCTTTGAAACTTCCCTGGCCATTCTGGCGGCGTTGCGGCACACGCGGGTACTGGCCATTTTCGAACGATTGAGCCGGCATGAGGGAAAGCACGATTACCAGCGGCTGCATTCCCCGCGCGTGAAGCGATTGTTGCAAATGGCCTTGCGCCATCCCAAGCTGGCAGGTGTAAAGCAATGGTTTGATGAATACGTAAAGGGCGATCGATGAGTACGACGATGCGTTCGCGGACCAAACGCTGGAAGCGCCGGCATCTTGCCGGCGTGTTGGCTCCGATCTGGCCCTTGCCGGCAAGATGCCGGCGCTCCCGGAAATGCGCTTGCGCAACGGCTGACCAAATCAATTGACGCAGACCTCCATGCTCGACATCAAAAAGGCGATGGTACTGGCTGCCGGTTACGGCACGCGGCTGAAACCGTTGACTGACCGCGTCCCCAAACCGCTGGTTCCCGTCGCGGGCAAACCGATGATTCAATACGCACTTGACCGGCTGCAGGCCTACGGCATCGAAGAGGTTGTCATTAACGTCTCGCATCTCAAGGAACAATTGACCGCCTGGCTGGCGGGCTGCAAAAAACTGACCGTCAAACTCTCCGAGGAAGCCGAACCGCTCGAAACCGGCGGCGGACTGAAAAAGGCGCTGCCGCTGCTGGGCTACGAACCCGTGTTCGTCATCAACAGCGACATCCTCTGGACAGACGAAGGCGAGAGCGCGCTGGATCGCCTGGCGCGGCATTGGGACGACTCGAAAATGGATTTTCTGCTGCTCGCACAACCCAAGTCCAGGGCGGTCGGGCATGACAGTGGCGAAGACCACCTTTTCATCAAGCCTGGCAATACGATCGAGTGGAACGCACAGGAGGCACCCTATATCATTGCCGGCATTGGCATTTTTCATCCGCGCGCGCTGCGCGACGCGCCGGACGGAAAGTTCTCCGTCAAAGTCCTCTGGCATCAGGCGCTGGCGCAAAACCGGCTCTTCTGCCTGCCGCACCATGGCCGCTGGTTCCAAACCGGCACGCTGGCAGACATCAAAAAAGCCGAGGATCAGCTGAACCAGTTGGAAGCGTGACGCGTGCCGGGCCGGATGAGGAAAACAGCGGGACGGGTGATGGTCGTGAGACGGAAATAATTCAATGCGTGGGGTTAAAGGGGAATCGTGCCGCGAACAGAAATTCGACTTGTAAACCACCCTTTGGTGATGGTAACCTCCGCGTGAGCGGCACAGTAGCTGCTCAGATAAACCCTTTGATTCAGATGTATCAACCTGTTAACATGTCAACTCCCCGGCCGTGTCAAATGGTCCGGACAAAACGGCGTAAAAGGCACAGGTCCGCAATTTTGTTTCCCCTGCTTTGTCTTTCGGTTCTGCTCAAAGTTGGCTGGTGTTCCGCGGCCACGTTCACCTGGAACGGCTCGGTTTCCAGCGATTGGTTCAATAAAACCAACTGGACACCCGTCGGGGTGCCGGCATCTACCGATACCATCAACTTTACCAATGGCGCCATCAACTTGACGAATTCGGTCAGGATTCAGGGAGTGTTCAATTGGGCCGCGGGTACTCTAAGTGGTCAACCCCTGGCCATTGCCAGCGGTGGCGGACTGAACATGAGCGGGGCTGTCACGTTGGAGGATGTGTTGACCAACGCCGGCACGGTCACGATGACCGGGGCGGCCAGTGTGACCATTTACAACAACGGCGGCATCTATCTGGGCGGTGTCTATAATCAGGCGGGTGCGCTCTGGGACATCCAGACC
>JBEKTH010000004.1:0-97467 GCA_049516255.1 Verrucomicrobiota bacterium | reverse complement strand
TCCATTTCCCCGTTCTCCGACGCGGGCTTTCATTTTCTGCGGGAATTGCTTTTCAAGGCGGACAACTTGGGTTATCTCTGGTCGGACACGTATGTCGGGGCAACCCAAAGGAGAAAAGGTGTTTCGCGGCATCGCCGTTTCCGCCGGCATTTGCCGAGGGAAGATTCTTGTCCTCCATCGTGCCCGCCACATCATCGCCCGGCGCGGACTGGCCGACCTCGAAGTCACTGAGGAGGTTGGCCGTTTTGAAAAAGCCCTGGTCCAGACCCGCCAGCAAATTCTGGAAATCCAGGACAAGGTGCTGAAAACATTGGGCGCGAAGGAGGCGGATATTTTTGAAGCCCACCTGCTGATGCTGGAAGACCAGGTGCTGGTGGACGAGGTCATTAGGATGATCCGGGACCAAAAGGTCAATGCCGACTTTGCTTTTCACACGGTGGCCGAGCGTTACGTGACGGCGCTGGTGGCGGCGAATGACGAATATCTCCGCGAACGCGCCAACGACATGCGCGATTTGTTATCGCGGGTGCTGGATAATCTGCTTGAGGTCAGGGACGAATTCGACCTGCGACACCTCGCCGAGCCCTGCATTCTGGTCAGCCATGACCTCAGCCCGTCCACCACCGCCCAACTGGACAAAAAATTCGTGCTGGGGTTTGCCACTGACATCGGGGGACAGACTTCGCACACGGCCATCATGGCGCGGTCGCTGGGCATTCCGGCCGTCGTCGGCCTTCAATCGGTCAGCCAGGAATTGGAAAGCGGCGATTACGCGTTGCTCGACGGCTACAACGGCACGATTGTCGTCAATCCCACCGATCAGACGCTGTTTGAATACGGCCAATTGGCCAAAATCAAGGCGTCCCTGGAAGAAAAACTGCGGGAAATCCGGCAGCAACCCGCCGTCACCCTCGACGGCAAATTCATCCACCTCTCGGCAAACATTGAAGACCAACGTGACGTCGAAGCCGTCCTGCTGCACGGCGCGGAGGGCGTCGGATTGTTCCGCACGGAATATCTGTTCATCAGCCGTGACAGCCTGCCGACCGAGGAGGAGCAATACCAGTCCTACCGCAAGGTCGCCGCGGCGTTGAAACCGAACCCGGTCATCATCCGCACGCTCGATCTGGGCGGCGACAAATTCGCCTCGCACCTGCAATTGGCCCAGGAAGTGAATCCCTTCCTGGGCTGGCGCGCCATCCGGTTCTGCCTCGCGCAACCGGAACTGTTCCGCGCCCAGCTCCGCGCCATTCTGCGCGCCAGCGCCGAAGGCAACGTGAAAATGATGTACCCGATGATTTCCGGCCTGGATGAATTGACCCGGGCCAACGCGCTCGTGGACCAATGCCGGGAAGAATTGCGCGCCGAAGGACTGCCGTTCGACGAAAAAATGGACATCGGCGCGATGATTGAAATTCCGTCGGCGGCGCTCATCGCCGACACGCTGGCCTCCCGCGTCAAATTTTTCAGCATCGGCAGCAATGACCTCATTCAATACACGCTCGCCGCCGACCGCACGAACGAAAAGGTTTCGCACCTGTACGAACCGACGCACCCAGCGATCATCCGCCTGATCAAGGCGACCGTGGATGCGGCGCATCAACACGGCATCTGGGTGGGGGTCTGCGGTGAAATTGCCGGCGATCCCGTGCTCGCGCCGTTGTTGATCGGCCTCGGCGTTGACGAATTGAGCGCCGCGCCGACGGTGGTGGCCCAGGTCAAATACATCGTTCGCCGGCTCCGATTGACCGAGGCCCAGGCGTTGGCCGAATTCGCGCTCCATTGTGAATCGCCCGTGGAAATTCACGCGCGCTGCCGGGAACTGGCCCGCCAAACCGCGCCCAGCCTTTTTGAAAGCAAAACTTGATTCGTATATCTCTCAATCCGGATTTTGGATCGCTGCGGGGCGATTATTTTTCGAATTTACACCCGCTCGAACCGTCGGCGACGCAAATGACAACCCGGTCATTCCACCAGACATAAAAATGTGAATTTCGACCCCAATGTTCATCCGCACCGCCGCTATGACCGGTTAAGCGGCGAATGGGTCCTGGTTTCTCCTCACCGCACGCAACGACCCTGGCAGGGCCGGCGCGAAAACAGCCCTCCCGTCGATCGCCCGGTCCATGATCCCAAATGTTATCTCTGCCCGGGCAACCCGCGCGCGGGAGGCGCCGCCAATCCCCGCTACACGGAACCGTTCGTGTTCACCAACGATTTCGCCGCGCTGCTGCCGGACGTCCCCTTGACCGGTGGCGTACCAGATGGTTTATTTCACTGCGAACCCGTGCGGGGCGAATGCCGGGTCATTTGTTTTTCACCGCGCCACGATCTCACGCTGCCCGAAATGGCGGTGGGAGATGTTCTGCGCGTGGTGAATGTCTGGGCGGACCAGGTCAACGAGCTCGGCGCCCGATATCGCTGGGTGCAGATTTTTGAAAACAAGGGCGAAATCATGGGCTGCTCGAATCCGCATCCGCACGGCCAGATTTGGGCGGGCAATTTCCTGCCCCGACTGGTGGTCCCGGAGGACCGCCACCAGAAACAATATTTTGAAAAGCACCAACGCCCGCTCCTGCTGGACTACCTGGAAAACGAATTGCAACGGAACGAGCGGGTCATCGAAGCCAACCCGCACTGGGTCATTGTGGTGCCGTATTGGGCCGTCTGGCCGTTTGAACTGTTGCTCCTGCCACGGCGTCACGTCCGGCGTCTGCCGGAATTGACCGCCGACGAACGCGCGGGCCTGGCGGATATCTTGAAGCGGGGCCTCACTCGCTATGACAACCTGTTCGAGACGAGCTTCCCCTATTCGATGGGCTGGCACGGCGCGCCCACCGACGATGGCCCTTACGCGCATTGGCAGTTGCACGCGCATTTTTATCCGCCGTTGTTGCGCTCGGCCACGGTGAAGAAGTTCATGGTCGGTTATGAAATGCTGGCCGAACCGCAGCGCGACCTGACGCCCGAGCAGGCCGCCCAACGCCTGCGCGAAACGGCCACCGTCCATTTCAAGGAGCGCTCCGGCGTAAATTCCGGCGGTTGAAATTCAAGCCCGGGCCGGTTTCGGCGATATTTTCGCCACCCACCACGTATCTGTTTGACGGTGACCATGCTCAGCGGAAATAATGGTTTCGAACATGGGAACTGATTCCATCGCATGAAAGTCATCATTCTGGCCGCCGGCTACGCCACCCGGCTGTACCCGCTCACGCTGAACCAGCCGAAGCCGTTGCTGCCGGTTGCGGGCAAGCCGATGATCGAGCACGTGCTCGACAACCTCGCGCCGATCGGTGGGATTGATCGGGTTTATGTCGTGACGAATGCCAAATTCGCCGGCCACTTCCAGAAATGGTCGGAATCGTACCACGCCTCAAAATCCAACCTGGCATTCACCATCGTCAATGACGGCACGACCAGTGATGCCGACAAACTGGGCGCCATCGGCGACATCCATTACGTGCTCCAGACCCAGCGGGTGGATGATGACTTGATCATTGTGGCGGGTGACAATTTGTTTGGCGAAAAACTCGGCGGCTTTGGAACCTTTTGCCGCGAGAAAAACGCGCCGGTGCTCGCGCTTTACGACGTGGGCGACCTGGAACAAATCAAAAAATACAGCTCCATTTCCGTGGCCGCCGACAGCCGGATCACCGCCTTCGAGGAAAAGCCGAAGCACCCAACCAGCACACTCGCCGGCATCGCGCTCTACTTTTATCCGAAAAGCACCATTCCGCTCATCAAACAGTACATCGCCGAAGGCAACAATCCCGACCAACCCGGCCGGCTGGTGCAATGGCTTTATCCGCGCACACCGGTCTATACCTGGCGCGTGCCGGGACTCTGGTTTGACATCGGCTCGAAGGAAACGCTGGAGGAAGCCAACCAAATCTTCGCTAAATTTGCCGTCGCCAAAAAGTAAATTTTGACTGTGGCAGCCGAGGTCACGAGGCTCACTTCATTTCGTTTGGATTTCAAATGGAGCCTCGTAACCTCGGCTGCTACCGGACCGTGATTACGACGTAATTCTTTTTGCCCTTGCGCAACAGCAGGTGCTTGCCGAAAAGCAAATCATTGCCCGTGACGGCGCGCGTGGCGCCGGCCTCGCGGATGTTGTTCACATAAACGCCGCCGCCTTCGATGTCCTTCCGCGCCTGGCCTTTGGATGAACACAAACCGGCGTGAACCAGGAGTTCGACCAACGAAATTCCCGGCCCGTCCAATTTTGATTTCTCGATTTCCTTCGTCGGCACTTCTCCAATGAGGTGATTGAAGAAATCCTCGGACGCCTTTTCAACCGGCCCGCCGAACAATACTGTGCTCGCCACCGAAGCACTTGTTGCGGCTTTTGCCCCATGAATCATCGTTGTAACTTGCAACGCCAATTCGATGTGCGACGCGCGCGCGCCAGGATTTTCCGCGTGTTTCTTTTCCAGCGCTTCGATTTCGTCCTTTGACAGAAACGTGAAGTATTTCAGATAGCGGATGACATCGCGGTCATCGGTATTGATCCAAAATTGGTAGAAGCGGTAAACACTCGTGCGCTTTGGATCGAGCCAGACGGCGCCAGCCTCGGTCTTGCCGAATTTCGTGCCGTCGGCATTGGTGATCAGCGGCAGCGTAAGGCCGTAAGCCGGCTTGCCCAGTTTTTTCCGGATAAGATCAATGCCCGCAGTGATGTTGCCCCATTGATCGCTGCCGCCGATTTGCAGTTCGCAGCCGTGTTGCTCGTAAAGCACCAGAAAATCGAACGCCTGTAGCAGCATGTAGCTGAATTCGGTGTAACTGATGCCAACCTCGCGGTCTTCCATCCGGGCGCGAATGCTCTCCTTGGCCACCATCTGGTTGACGGAAAAGTGCTTCCCAATGTCGCGCAGAAAATCTAGAAACGAAACGTTCGCCGTCCACGAGGCGTTGTCCACCAACCGCGCCGGATTGGTTTTGGTTTCAAAATCGAGCAGGCGCTTGAGCTGTTCTTTTACGCTGGCAATGTTGCGTTCCAGCACTTCCTTCGTGAGCAACTGCCGCTCCTGCGTCTTGCCGCTGGGATCGCCGATGGAGCCGGTTGCACCGCCGGCCACCGCAATCGGATGATGACCAATCAATTGGAAGCGGCGCAACGCGAGCAATGGCACCAGATTGCCCACGTGCAGGCTGTCCGCCGTCGGATCGAACCCGCAATAAAGCGTGACCGGTGACGCAATCCGTTTGGCGAGCTCGGCCGCATCAGTGCAATCGGCGACGAGGCCGCACCACTTCAATTCTTCCAGAATGCTCACGGCGGCAGGTTAAATCGCCATCGGCCAAATGCCAATTTCCAATTGTTTCAATCGTCCTCGTTCTCCTGCTCGTCCTCGTCCTCGATTTTCCTGATTCGATTACGAGAACGAGGACGACGACGAGGAGGATTGGAGAAACTTTGGACTTTGGACTTCGGGCTTTGGACTTTAACCTTGGCGCGATGTCACAGATGCTCAAGTCGTCCGGCGCAATGGCCATCGCCACGCTGACCAGTCGTCTGCTCGGCATGGTGCGCGAAATGGTCTATGCGCGGTTCATGGGCGATGGCTGGGTGGCCGGCGCGTTCCAGTTTGCATTCACGATTCCCAATCTGTTCCGCCGCCTGCTCGGCGAAGGCGCACTGACGGCGGCGTTTATTCCCATCTTCAAGGAAAAGGAAAAAACGCACGGCGAAATCGAGATGTGGCGCGCGGCCAACGCGGTGATTTCCGGTCTGATCATTACCGCGAGCGCGGTCGTGGCGCTGGCTCTGCTCGGCCTTTCGTTCGTGCTGGCGGTGCATCAATTCAGTGCGGAAACCGAGCTCATGCTGCGGCTGTTGCGCGTGATGTTTCCGTACATGCTGCTGGTCTGTATCGCGGCGGCCTTCATGGGCATGCTCAACGCCCGCGGCCACTTTTTCATTCCGGCCATGGGCGCCACGATGCTCAACGTGGTGATGATCGCGTCCGTGCTCTGGCTCGCACCCCGGATGGGATTGTCATTTCCGAAAGGCGAACGGTTGCCGCACCAGATTTTTGCGCTGGCCATCGGCGTGCTGGCGGCGGGTGCGGCCCAGGCGGCGTTTCAACTGCCGACCTTGTGGCACGACGGCTTCCGGTATCGCTGGGTTTCGCCGTGGCGTGATGAGACGGTGCGTCGCGTCATTTACAAAATGATCCCGGGCACCATTGGCGTGGCGGCGTTTCAGATCAACGTGACCCTGGTCCTGGCCGTCGCGTTCTGGGTCAATCCGCAAATTGTCGCGTCCTTCAACTACGCCGTGCGCCTGATGGAACTGCCCCAGGGCATGTTCGGCATTTCGCTCGCGACCTATCTGCTGCCGACGCTTTCCGGACTGGCCGCCGAAAAGAACTTCACCGAATTTCGCACCACGCTGCGGCACGGCATGGGCACGTTGTTCTTTTTGAACCTGATTGCGGCCATTCTGCTGGTGGTGCTGGCCGAACCGATTGTCCGCCTGATTTTCCAGCACGGCAGATTTACCGATGCTTCCACCACACGCGCAGCGTTCGCGCTCATGTGCCTCGCGCCGGGGCTGGTGGCCTTTTCCGCGGTCAACATCCTGGCCCGCGCCTTCTATGCGCTCGGCGACACGCAAACGCCGATGAAAATCAGCATCGCTTGTCTGGCAGTCAATCTCGTCCTGGCCACCGCGCTGGTCGTACCGCTGCGGCAGGGCGGACTCGGTCTGGCGAACACGGCGACCTCGGTCTGCAACGTCTGCCTGTTGTTTTACTGGTTGCGCCGAAAACTCACCACACTGGAAATGGGACCGCTGCGCGCAACCCTTTTGCCGCTGGTCGTTGCCGGAACGCTCGCCGGCCTGATCGCGTGGTTCGGCTGGCAATTCTGGGAAAATGCGCTCGGCCACGCTACGGTCGCGTTGCAAATTGGCGAAGTGTTTGTCCCGGCGGGCATCGCCGGCCTGGCTTACTGGCTGACGGCGCTGGCGTTCAAAATTCCGGCAGCCAGGGAAATGGCGGAGTTTGCGCTGGCAAGGTTTAAAAAATAAATCCCGGGAGGAATGGCGTGCCGCCTTCCCTGATTTTTTATTTGGGACGCCGACACGGCGTCCCTCCCATAATCAAACCGGCACCACCGCCGTCCAGCAGGCTTCTCCGAAACGTGCCTTGAATTGTTCCGCGAGCCGTTCGCCGGCATCGGCATTTTCGACAACGGCGAAGGTGGTCGAGCCGCTGCCGGACATGAGCGCGGCCAGCACACCGTGGGCCCGGAGAAATTCCTGAAACAGCGAGAGGATCGGGTACTTTTCCAATGCGGGCGCTTCGAGCGAATTGTACAATTCGGCACTGGCCGCCGGCCAATCACCGGTTTGAAGCGTGCCGATGAGTTTTTGGGCGCGGCCCGCCTGGCCGTTCAACGCGGCCGGAAATCGCGCCAGCGCCTGGTAAGCCCAGGCGGTTGAAATGCCAAAACCGGGATGAATCAAAAGAAACGCCCGGCCGCGCAGCGCCGGGAAAAAGTCGAGCGGCTGGATTTTCTCACCACGCCCGATGGCCAGTGCCGGCCGGTCCTGCAGGAAGAACGGCACGTCCGAACCCAGTGCCGCGGCGAGTTCATGCAATTTTGCGGCGGTCAGCGGCTGGTTAAACAGTTCGTTCAAGGCCACCAGCGTCGTCGCTGCATTGCCGCTGCCGCCACCCAAACCGGCGGCCAGTGGAATTTTTTTCTCCAGTCGGATGGTCACGCCCTCATTGATTTTTGCCGCCTGTAAAAACACGGTGGCCGCGCGCTGGACGAGATTCTGCGCGTCCACGGGCAGGTTCGCATCGGAGCACGAAAGCTCAACCCCGGCGCCGCGACGCACAAAGCTCAACTGGTCGCACAGATGGACCGGGTGCAGGATGGTCTCAAGCTCATGGAAACCGTCGGCGCGCCGGCCGAGGATGTTCAGCAGCAGATTGACCTTGCAGGGTGATTTTTTTTCCAGGCGCATGGGGCTTCAAAAAAACAAAACGCGCCAACGGAAAGCGGTTGGCGCGTTGGACAAAACAATTCCGGCCACGGTCAGTTGTCGAAAACCTTGAACCGGCTGCCGGGAACAAACGGAGCCACGTCGCCGCCGCCCAGACCGACGTACGTATCGGTGTCAAACAACGAGTCGGACACCAAGCCCGGCGTGTAGTTGTCGGGATAAACGGGCTCGGGCGCGAGATATTTGGTCAGGACGGGATGATACGGCGGGAACGGAAAAGTGAGAACTTCATAAATTCCCACCCCGGTGCGGGCCATGGAGCGGTCGAAACCGCGGACAAAGCCGACGGTGTAACCGGCGTCGGGCGAATCAAACACGGCCGTTTCTTCCACGGATCGGCGCCATTCGCCACCGCGGGCCACTTCGGCAAAATTACTCATGCCTCGACCGAGTTTGGCCTCCGGCCCCGCGCAGCCAGAGGTAAACAACGCAGCCAAGGCGACCACGCTGAGAAAGGGAAGTGCGTTGCGCATAAATTCTCAAATTGACCTAGGCAGCTTACGGCAAATCCACCGGATGTAAAGCGCGTTTTATTTTAATTCACGCGCGCTTCCTCTTTTCCTGGCGCTCCCAATACCACGCGATCCAGACGGTGACTTCGTAGAGCATGTAGAGCGGAACGGCCATCAAAATCTGGGTGATCACTTCGGGCGTGGTCAGCAGAGCGCCCAGCACCAGGACAATGACGATCATGTAGCGCCACATGCTCCGGAGCAGGCGGTAATTGAGCACGCCGATCTTGACCAGCGTGAGCAGCACGACGGGCAGTTCAAAACCCAACCCCATGCCCAGCATGAACTTGCAGACAAAGCTGATGTAATCTCCGGCCCGCCATTGCAACGCGCCAAACCCGAGCCATCGGGAGTACATCTGTGACGCCGCCAGCGCCACCGGCATCAAAATAAAATAACAAAAGGCCACACCCACAAAAAACAGCCCGGCCCCGATAAACAACCCGCGGTAAACGTATTTCCGTTCGCGCAGTTTCAGCGCCGGAAAAACGAACGAGGCGATGAAATAGAGAATAAACGGCGACGCCAGCACCATGCCCCCGTAGAACGCAACTTGAAACGCGATAAAAAAACCCTCGACCGGACTGAGATTGATCAGGTCAACTTGGAGCCGTTGCGCATCCGCGGCGGCGTGCGGATCGGCAGCCACCCGCCAACCGAGCACCTGGTTCGTGCCGAGGGTGAGTGGCCAAACTTGGACGGACACAAAAGGATTGGTGCCGAGATTCAGCGAACGCTGTTGCTCCGAGGTGAGTTGAAAGTTGCCAAGGTGATTGGTGCCGAAACTGACGGTGACCACCTGATTTCCGTCGGGATAACGAATCCGGGCGTGGGTCAAAGGCCATTTGATGATTTGGACGACATAGTTGCCGGCGATGAGGCAGAGTAGCATGGCTACACCCAGAGCGACGACACTCTTGATGAGCACCCAGCGGAAATCCTCGAGGTGTTCGAGAAACGTTTTGACCGGGCCGCCTTCGGCCTCGTCGGGGCGTTCCGTTTCGTGGTCGCCGGCCATGCCAGAAACATTCCGCCGTCAGACTTTGGGCGGGGGGGAAGATTGCGAAACGGTCTGCGCGGGTTGCGAAGCATCTTTGACAGCGGGCTTGTTCGGCGGCGCGGATGTGTCGTCGGCCGCTTTTTGAACCTCGTCCGTCACTTCGCGCGTCGCCTTCTTGAATTCCTTGATGCCCGTGCCCAAGCCCTTGGCCAGTTCAGGCAATTTTTTTGCCCCGAACAGAATCAACACGACGGCCAGAATCAAGACGATTTCCCAGCCGCCAAACCAGCCTGCAAACATGACATTCATATAATTTATCGAGCTTTTGACACGTTACGCCCGGTTCGCCCGTTAGTAAAGTGTCAAATCAATCCGGGAGGGACGGCGTGTCGCCGTCCCCAATTTTTACGGTGAAATAATCAGGGACGCCGACACGGCGTCCCTCCCAAAGTCAAAAATTACGCGCCGGTTTTGGGATGCAACAGCACAAAGTCGTCCCGGCGGTTTTGAGACCAGGCCGAGTCGTCGTGGCCGGGGTCCACCGGTTTGTCCTTGCCGTAGCTGATGGTGCGGACACGTTCCGGATCAACCCCCATCTTGGCCAGTGCCTGGCGCGCCGCCAGCGCGCGGCGTTCGCCGAGCGCGCGGTTGTATTCCTCGGTGCCGCGCTCATCGCAATTGCCCTCGACGAGCAACTTGGTGCTCGGATCGGAATTCAGAGCCGACGCGACCGCCTGAAGGTTTGCATCCTCGCTGTGCCGGATGGCGGCACTATCAAAGGCAAAATGAATTGTGTAATTCGCAAGGGCCGCACGGTCTTCGATCATGTTTTCAAATTCCGCCAAACTTGCCGTCTGGCCGCCGCCGGGCTGATTGCCGCCCATGGTGCCACCCGCCCCCGGTTCGCCGACCTGGCCTCCTTGCCCATTCGGAATGGGCGTGACCCCGTAGGGCTTGTGGTTTCGGCAACCGGTGGTGGCGAGGGTGAGGGCCAATACGACTGCCATTGGGTAAACCAGCTTCATCATTTTCATAATCTATCCTTCGGTTAAAGGTTTGTTAAAACAATTAAAATTTATTTCGCCCAGGCCGGTTCGGAATCGTTTCCCGAAATCTGGCGAATATCCTTGACTTGTTTTGTGTACACGTCAAGCAAAGACAGCACGTCGCGGTAGGACGGTGTGGTTCGCGAATAAATCAACGTCCGGGAGTTCGGCGACCACGACGGTTCCTCGCCGCGCACCAGGATGAAGGCGTTGCCGCCCTCTGCCGGCACCACGCAAATGTCGAACTCGCTCATCTGGGAAGTAAAGGCGATCCACTTGCCGTCCGGCGACCAGCTGGGCTCGCTCGGATTGGAAACGCCCACTGTCGGAATGCGTTGAATGTCGCCGCCCTCCGCCGGCACCTTGGCCAGCATGCGCCGCCCATGAATTTCCGTCGCAAAGCAAATCCACTGGCCATCCGGCGACCAGCAGGGCGACGACGCCCCTTCCGGTGTGGAAGTCAATTGCTTCAACCCTCCGCCGTCCGGATTGCACAACCACACCTCCGGGCTGCCGCTCCGGCTTAAAATCATCGCCAGCCGGGTGCCGTCCGGCGACACCGCCGCGCTGGTGTTCAACCCGGAATAGCCGGCGACGACGCGGCGTTCACCGGTGCTGAGGTTGTGATAAAAAATGTCCGGATTTCCGAGTTTATAGGACGTGTAGTAGAGCACCGTCTGGCTTGGCGACCACGCGGGCGCCGCCACAATGGTGGCATCCGGCGTAATGGATTGTGCGTTGTGGCCGTCGAAATCCGCGATGTAAATTTTGCCGTCGCCGTTGGCGTACTGGACTTTGAACGCAATCCGGGTCTGCGCAATGCCCTTCTTGCCGGTGATGGCCTGCACCACGTCGTCGGCAAACGCGTGCGCCTGGCGCCGCAACGTCGCGCCGTTGTACGAGCGCGACAGGATGGTGCTCTTGGCGAAACGGTCCGCCACGCGGCCCACCACGTTGCCGGTGCTGGTGCCGCTGATTTGATATTGCGCGGCATCGGGGGTCACAAACGTGAATCCCTGAACGTAGAGGTCAAATTTCAGGATCTCCGTGACGTCGCTGCCGAAGCCGTCGATGGAAACGGGCACCGGTTTGGTGTTGCCGATGCTGGAAACGGAACGCGTGATGACAATTTCATTTTGATCATTCTGCCCGCGGCACAAAGCCACGGCCAGGACGGCAAGCCAGACCGACAGACAAATTTTAATGCGATTTTTCATTCGAGCATTCGTTTAACCTGGGGATTGAAGTTGATGGTATAAGTCCGCTGTTGGTCCGTGGTTCCCTCTGGAAACGCGGCAATAAAAGTGACGCGCTCCAGCGTTTTTTGCACCGAGTCGTCCAGGGCGGCGTCGCCGGAGGCATCAATGACGCGCGCGGAAATCACCGTGCCGTCGCTGGCAATGGTGACCCTTACCCTTACGTTTTCGTTGTCGTTGGCGATGGCATCCGGCAGCGTCCAGGCCTGATCGTAAACGCTTTTGACGGCGTCGGCGTAATTCGCGTAAGCCACACTGCTGTTGCCCGGCATGTCCACCGTCGTGCTGGGTGAAAAATTCCTTTTCAAATTCTGGATGGCTTTGCGCAGCGCCAGCGCCCGTTTGGCAGCATCGTCCGGAACATTTTTGGGCGCGGTATGAACCACCGGTTTGAGGTCGGGTTGAATTTTATGTGGTTGAACCTTCTCCGGCGCCGGTTTGGGCGGTTCGGATTTGAACATCTTCTCCAGCCTTTCGGCAAGCGTGGGCGTCGGCACGACCGGCTGGGGGGCTGGCGGAGTGGGTTGTGGCGGTGGCGGGGTCACCACGGGCGTCGGCGCGGGCGGCTGGGCGTTCCGCACACCGCTGCTGAATTGCGCGTCTATCAAATTGGCCGGAATCACGTCGAGCACCCGCGAGTCGTCCGGCTTGGGGCGGGGTTCGAAGAACGCCGGGCCGACGAGCAGAATCACCAGCAACAGCAGGTGAATGCCCGCCGTGGCCAGAATGCATTTTTTTTGCAACCGGTTCATTTCGTCGGTTCGGTGCGCAACGAGTAACGGGTGATGCCGTTGCGCTGGCAGCCGTCAATCACGGCGGCAATGTATTTGTACGGATCGTCCTGGTCCGCGCGGATATAAACAATGAGATTCGGGTTGACCCGAAAATCCGTCGCCAGGCTCGCAATCATTTGATCGAACGGCATCCGCCGCCGGTCGAGCGCGTAAACCCCCGTCGCGCTGACTTCGACGGTGCGGATGTCGCGTTTGTTCACCAATTTGTCCGGCTGGCCGCCGCGCGGGAGTTTGAGATTGATGCTTTGCTCCAGCAACGGCGTCGTGATGACAAAAATGATGAGCAACACAAACGCCAGGTCGAGCAACGGCGTGATGTTGATCTCGCTCAGCGTCACCAGATAACTGCGTTGTGAAAAGCGTCGCATTTTAAGTTGAAGGTTGCTGGTTGAAAGTTACAAGTTGTCGCGACGGGCTGGCTTTTTTACGCGGGAATTACCGGCATAGCCTTCAAGGTAACGGATGAACGCCGACAACCTTTTGGAAAGCTTCGCCGCCGATTCACGCAGGGCGGCAAATTCATTTTCGCCGACATATTTTTGATCCAGCGCGACGTGGAGTTGCGAACGAACCTCGCCATTCGACCCTTTGGCAATGTTTAAAAAATGCATAAATTCCTTCCGGGTTCCGCGTTCAAATCCTTCCGCGATGTTCGACATGGTGGACACAGCCGCCCGGCGGATGTGTTCGCGCAGACCCAAATCTTGTTTGAATCCGCCCGCTTTGGACGCGGTATAAATCGTGCCGACCAGCCGACGGGCATCCTGCCAGACATTCAAATCCTCAAATTGTCGCGCGGTTCCCATTGTCAAACCTGGAACTTTCAATTTTCAACCTTCGAATCATTCTTCCTCCAGAAACTCCGATTCCATTTTGGAAACCAGTTCCTGCGCAAAATTGTCCAGCCCGA
The DNA here is from genome assembly GCA_049516255.1 of Verrucomicrobiota bacterium. GTDB lineage: Bacteria > Verrucomicrobiota > Verrucomicrobiia > Limisphaerales > UBA11358 > UBA11358. The sequence goes on along the minus strand of JBEKTH010000004.1, from coordinate 83,929 downwards.
CGGTGAACACCCGCAAATTGTGTACCAGCCAATTGTAACCGAACATCGAGGGAATGGCCACGAGCAGGCCGGCCACGGTCGTGATGAGCGCGGCCGAGACGCCGGGCGCCATCGCTGCCATGGTCGCCGAGCCCTGCTGCGCGATCCCCGCGAATGTGCTCATCACGCCCCAAACCGTGCCGAGCAATCCCAGAAAGGGCGCGCCGCCGCTCGCAATGGCCAGAAAAATCAGGCCGGATTCCAGTGTCAATGATTCCTGCGCGACGACGTTTTCGACGGCGCGTTTGACATGTTCCATGTTTTTAAGCGAGACGCGTTGTCGGCGCCGTTCCCCGCCGGGCCCGCGCAACCGGGCGTCCAACTGGGTGCAGCCGACCCGATAGACCTCGTACAGGGGGCAGCCTTCGACCTGCAGCTTGCGGTCGAACAAATCGAGCACGGATTTTTGCAAACGGAATTCCTCGTTGAAATAATAATTGAGCCGGCGCGCGCGGCGCATCTGCAGGGCCTTGGAGGTCATCACCGACCAGGCGATGACGGAAAAGACCACCAGACAGGCGATGACGGCCTTGCCTTCCGGCGTCGCCTGTTTCCACACGTAGACGAGTTCCGCTTGATTGGAAGCGGCCCCCACGACAGCAAACGATAGTACGTTCATCATGCCGACAATTTACCTGGTCGTGAGGAACCGATGTTGCGGCCAAGCGGCAGGCGGTCGAACAAATCTCCTGCCGCCCAAAGTACTACCCGCCTTTCCGAAAATTGCAACGACTTTTTTAGAAAAAATTAAAAACCGCCACCAGCTCCTGAAGCGTCTTTTGCACCTGCAAATTTCCCGATCCCCGCGCCCGATCAAATTGCCCGCCCAGCCACGCCATCTGGAAAATTCTTTTCCCATCGAAATGTTCCGCCAGCAAACCCGCATTGGTCTTCGTGGCAGCGTCCGGCCTGGGCGGCGACACCAAAACCACCCGCGCCCTGGCTGTCACACCGCGTGGCAGCGCTTCGAGTGTCAGCAAAAACTGGTTGACCGCCCCCAGCTGGTTCGGGCCGACGATGATTGGCGTGGCGCGCAACGATGTTATCAAATCGCGCGAATCGAAATCATCGCCTAGGGGACTGAGCAAACCGCCAGCACCTTCGACCAGCAGAACCTCGAAACGCCCTTGCAGCGCCCGAACGTGGGCGACCACTTGCGACCGCTTCACCCGCTTCCGTTCCCGGCGCGCGGCCAGCAATGGCGCCACCGGCGCGCGGAAATGCCACGGATTGATTTCATCCAACGAGAGAGCGCCTCCCGAGGCCGTATGCAGGAGGCGGGCATCGTCGCGTCCGCCGGAGCAAACCGGTTTGAGTGCCGCTGCTTGGACGCCGCGTTCGCGCAAAAACCGCGTCAACAGCGCGGTCAGCACCGTTTTACCAACGCCGGTGTCCGTACCGGTAACGAATGCGATGGTTGGCTGCATTCCGGCAACATCAAAGCGGAAACGCGCCGGGCAAGCCATCAAAACCGTTGACGTTCCTGGCCCGATTCACGTAAGCTGCGCGGCTCGCTGACAATCGAAAATCGAGAACTAAATCGGGAACTATTGTGAATGTCACCGTCGAAAATCTGGCCCCGTGCAAAAAACTGCTGCGGGTGGAAGTGGACGCGAAGGCCGTGGACGCGGCCTTTGATTCCACGGCAAAGGAATTTCAAAAACAGGCGGCGCTGCCCGGTTTCCGTCCCGGCAAGGCGCCCCGGGCGATGGTGCTCAAAAAATACGAGACGGACATCAAGGCCGAGGTCAAGCGCAAGCTGATCGGTGATGCGTACCGCCAGGCGGTGGGTGAAAAGAAAATTTCCGTGGTTGGCCACCCGGACATCGAGGAAATCCAGTTTGGCCCCGGCCAGGCATTGCAATTTGCCGCCACGATCGAGACGGCGCCGGAATTTCAGCTGCCGGACTACAAGGGTCTGCCCGCCAAACGCGAGGTGAAGTCGGTCACGGACGCGGACGTGGAACGCGCATTGAACCTGCTGGCGCAGCAGCATGTGAAGTTTGAGACGGTCGCGCGCGAAGTGCGGCTGGGTGACATTGCCGTGGTGAATTACACCGGCACGTGCGAAGGGAAACCCATTACCGAGCTCGCGCCGACGGCCAAGGGGCTGGCGGAACAAAAAAAATTCTGGGTGGAAGTCGGGGTTGAAACCTTCCTGCCCGGTTTTGCCGCTCAACTCGCCGGCGCCAGGGCAGGCGAAAAGCGTGCGGTCAACACGGATTTTCCAGCCGATTTCGCCACCAAGGAACTCGCAGGCAAGAAAGGGGTATTCGACGTCGAACTGGTGGAGGTGAAGGAAAAGGCCCTGCCCCCGGTCGATGATGCGTTCGCCAAAAAATACGGGGCGGAGAACCTGGAAAAGCTTCGCGCCGGCGTGCGCCAGGATCTGGAAAACGAGTTGAAATATTCGCAAACCCGGGCGCTTCGCGGCCAGATTGTCCGCGGCCTGCTGGACCGGGTGAATTTTGACCTGCCGGAGACGGCGGTGGCGCATGAAACGCGCAACGTGGTCTATGACATTGTGCGCGAAAATTCGCAACGCGGCGTGGGGCGCGACGTGATTGAAAAACAGAAGGACGAAATTTATTCCGCCGCCACGCGCAGCGCGAAGGAGCGCGTGAAGCTGTCCTTTCTGGTTCAGCGCATTGCCGAACAGGAGAACATCAAGGTGTCGCAGGAGGACGTCCTGCGGCGGGCGCAGGCGCTGGCGGCGATGTATCAAATCCCGCCGGAGAAATTCCTCAAGGATTTGCAGAAACGCAACGGGGTGATGGAGCTGTACGACCAGGTGGCGCATGAAAAGGTGCTGGCGTTTCTCGAACAAAATGCCAAAATCGAGGACGTGTCACCAGCCGCGACGGGCGCCACCCCCAATTAACCGGATGGTTACCTCTGGGCGCGGCGGAGCGTCTATGATTTGACGGGGCCGGGTAAAAACCGCAACCTTGGCCGTGAACCGGGGTTTATTGAACAGCGCGGACATCCGCGCTTTTTTTGGCAAGATGAAAAGTTCCAGAGTTTTTTCGTTGTTATTCTTTGCGGCCCTCGCGGCCGCCGCGCAAACCGGCACCAACAGCGTCGCGACGCGCCCGATGTCGCTGACCGACTGCCTCCAGCAGGCGTTGCTGCAGAACTTTGACGTGCAAATCCAGCGTTACAACCCGCAAATCTCGCTCTATGACTTGCGCGCGGCGTACGGCGGATATGACCCGACCTTCAGCATCTCCGGCCAGCATAATTACGATGTTTCGCCAAGCCGTTTCAGTACGTTTACGACCAACCCAACTCCGGCCACGGTGTCCGATGAAAACTCATTCAATTCCGGCCTCACGGGCGAGCTCCCCTTGTCGGGACTGCAATACACTTTCAGCGGCAATATTTCGGAGACGTATGGGAATAATGGGTTGCCGTTTGACAACGCGTTCGGCAGCATTGGAGTGACTCTCACACAGCCGTTGTTGAAGGGTTTCTGGATTGATACCACGCGGCTGAACATTCGCGTCGCCAAGAACCGGTTGAAATATTCCGAGCAGGGGTTGCGCCTGCAACTCATCACCTCCGTCACCGCCGTCGTCACCGCCTATTACGAGCTCATTTTTGCACAGCAAAACGTGCAGGTGGAGCAACAGGCACTGGACCTGGCCCAGACCCAGCTCGACCAGGACAACCAACGCGTGCAGATTGGCACGCTCGCCATCCTGAGCGTGCAGCAGGACGAGTCACAAGTGGCGCAAGCCAAGGCCAATCTGATCGCCGCGCAAAGCACACTCGATACGGACCAGAATGCGCTGAAAAACCTGCTGACCGACGATTATTCCAAGTGGCATGATGTGGACATCCAGCCCACCGCCTCGCTGGAGGCCGCCCAGCAGCAGTTTGATTTACAGGACAGTTGGAGCAAGGGTCTGGCCGAACGCCCCGACTTGTTGCAGGCCAAGTTAAACGTGGAACAGCAGGGCATCCAGTTGAAGTACTACCGTAACCAGCTTTTCCCCGAACTTGATTTGATTGGTTCCTACGGGTTTAACGGCGCCTCCTCCGGGCTCAACGGCGCCAACTCGCAATACGACCCTACCATTGATCAAATCGGAAGCGGCAACGCTCCGTACTACAGTTACGGCGCCCAGTTGACGATGCCCTTGAGCAACATCGGGCCGCGCAACCAATACAAATCGACCAAGGCGACACTGCAACAAATTCTGCTGCAACTCAAACAACTCGAACAAAACGTCATGGTGGAGATTGACAACGCGGTGAAACAGGCGGAGTCGGATTACCAAAGCGTGGAAGCCACCAAACAAGCACGCATTTATGCCGAAGCCGCGCTCGATGCCGAACAAAAGACCTACGGCGTCGGCAAGGCCACCACCTTCGAAGTGTTGACCTATCAAAACAATCTGACCGCCGCCCGTTCCCAGGAAATCCGTGCCCTCGCCAATTACGACGAGGCGCTCGCCACCTTGGCGCAGCAGGAAGGCACCATCCTGGAACAGTATAACATCAATCTCAAAGCGAAATAGGTAGGGACGGTGCGCTGCGCCGCCCGCGCCGCGTCCAGCGGCACAACCGTTCCGCCCGCTACTACGCGCGCGGGGACATCGCGGCGCGATGTCCCTACCAAAACTGCCAAGCGCCCTGCCACGCGACCCACACACCCAGCAGGAAATTTGTGATCGCGTGCGCCGTCATGGCGTCGCCCAGGCGGTTCCTGCGTAACACCAGCCATTGATACGCCATGCCGCATAAAATGCCGGCCAGCCATTGGGAGTGGGAAATGCCAAAAACGGCGGCGGTCACCAAAAATGGCAGCGGTAAAAAACGGTTGAGCGGTACCGAGAGGAAATCCGGTTTCGCGACGTAGCGATACAAAAACGAACGGTAAAAAACCTCTTCCAGCGGCGGCACCACCAACGTCGAACCGAGAATCCGCGTCACAATCATCAACCACGCCAGTGCTGAATTTTGGCCGAATTGTTCGTGCGGATTCCATATTGCTTGGTGGGTCCCGAAAAATTTGGACAGTCCCAATTTCGTAATTATTTCAGGGAGCTTTGGGTAAAAGGGATCCAGCCCGATCCATAGGCCAAACACGCCAACACCAACAACGAGCGCTTCCCAACTGATCGCCCAGCGCATTTCCGAAACCAACGGACGCATCTCCCGAATCAGCCAGACCGCGACCAGCGTCTTGGCCAGGTAAAACCAGTAGGCCGAAGCCGCGCCGAACCGGCCCTGGCAGGACGTCAGCACGAGGAAAACCACAAACGGCGCCACGCGGACCATCAGGGGCGATGTGCCCAGGAGTCTGTTCAGGGATCGCACGCGGTACAATGGCTTGAATTTTATCGCGGACTCAAGCTCAGAACGTTCGTTTCCGTTTCACTTTGCAACGTAACCGAGTCTTCTGTAATTGCCGCCACCCGGAGTTTGCCCACTTGATCGCCGATAAAAACCGTCTTGCCGCTCACAATCGCACAGGGCCGCGTCGCCGCATATAAAATACCCTGCAATTTCGGTTCGGGCGGCTTCGGCGGAACCACCGCCACCGCGTTCGTGGCTGGCGGCGGGTTGGTGACGACCGGCAGGACCGCCGTGGCGGTTTCCACTTGCTGGGTTGCCGCAACCGGCTGCGCGCCGGCGATCGGCGACGCGTGTCTGGCCAGGGACAATCCGATGAAAATTCCGGCCGCGGCCAGCAATAAGATGATCATCACCGGCGCCAGCCAGCTCCCGCCTCCTTGCGAAGCGGCTTCGACCGGCGCCAGCGGCGGCGGAGTCGATGGCGGATTTTGCGGCTGCGACTGTTTGGCCTGCTTGAGCGCGTCGTTAATCAGGCTCATAGATGAATGTCTCCTTCGAGTTCGCGGATGGCCCGGCTGACCATCCGGTAGTTGATGCGTTCGGATTGCTCGACAAACCCGGCCAGCAGGGCCTTGTCGCAAACCGCATTGACCAGCCGCGGGATGCCGCCGCTGTAATGGAAGATGCGCCAGAAGGCGGGCTGCGTGAACTGCGGCGAGTCGTCGGCGCCGGCCAATTCGAGACGGTGTTGAACATACTGGCCGACCTCCGCACGCGTCAGCGGCGCCAGATGATAACGCACCGTGATGCGCTGGCGGAGCTGACGCAGGCGCGGGTTGTTCAGGCGGTCGCGCAGTTCCGGCTGGCCCAGCAACACAATCTGCAACAGTTTGCGGTCATCCAGTTCGATATTGGAGAGCAGCCGCACCTGTTCGAGCAGGTCATCCGTCAGATCCTGCGCCTCGTCAATGATGAGCACGCAATCCCTCCCGCTTTGCATCTGGTTGAGCAGATGTTCGTTGATGGTCGCGATGGTTTCCAACCGGTCACGGCCCGTCACGTCCAGGCCGAATTCAGCGGCAATCGCGCGCACCAATTCCTCGGCGCTCATCACGGGGTTCAGGATCAACGCGGTGGAAAAGCGCGGGTCGAGCTGTTCGAGCAGTGCGCGGCATAGCGTCGTCTTGCCCGCGCCCACCTCGCCGGTGAGCTGGACGAAGCCCTTGCGCTCGCGGATGCCGTAAAGCAAATGATTGATCGCCTCGCGATGTTTTGTGCTGTGAAACAGGAAGCGCGGGTTCGGCGTGATGTCGAATGGTGGCTGCGTCAGACCGTAAAAATCCAGGTACATGCCCCCGTTATCAGCAGAAACCGTGCTCACCGGAACCGGAAATTTTCCCTTTAAAACCGGGCTAATCGTGCAGGATTTTCCGCGCCGCCCGGACCAGGGCCATGGCCTCCGCCGGTGTCCCAATCGTGATCCGCAGATGATTTTTGACCCCGGGAAAATTGAACCATCGGACGAGAATTCTTTGCGCGCGCAGCCGGAGCTGCCACTCGGGCGCGGTAAAGCGCAACGGCTGGACGAGAATGAAATTGGTCTGGCTCGGGAAAACCCGGAAGCCCAGCTTCGTCAATTCGCGGCCCAGCCACTCGCGCGTGGCGACAATCCTTTTGAAATGCGCGCGGTAATACGGCAAATCGTTCAGCGTCGCCACGGCGGCAACCTGGCCGAGGCCGTTGACATTGTAACTGTCGCGGATTTTGTGCAGCGCGGCGATGAGGTCGCGATGACCAACGAAATAGCCGACGCGCTGGAGGCACAGCGAATAGGCTTTCGAAAACGTCCGCGCCACGAGCACCTGCGGAAATTTCACGGCCAGGCGCATCGCATTTCCCTCCGCGAAATCCACGTACGCCTCGTCGAGAATGACCACGCCCTTCTGCGCGCGGCAAAGCTTCTCCAGGTCCGATGTCTGATAACCACGACCACTCGGCGCGTTCGGGGTGGTGATATAAGTCAGCGCCGCGTCGAATTTCCAGATCCCGTCGCGTTTCAATTCCGCCACGGTCGGCAGGCCAAAATCCGGCTTGAGCGGTACGGGATTTTTCCGTGCGCCATGAATGTCCGCCAGCACCGGATACAGCGAATAGCTCGGTGTGAAATATTGGACGATGCTGCAGCGTAGGACAGGCATCTTGCCTGTCTCTGACTTTTTCTTTGCAGATGGAGACAGGCTGGAAGCCTGTCCTACGCACGGCTCCACAAACGCCCGCGTCGCCAACGCCAGCAATTCGTCCGAGCCGTTGCCCACGATGATATTGTCCGCATGGCAATGGTGGAGCTTTGCCAGCTTTTCGCGCAGCGCCTGCGCCGTTGGGCTCGGATACAGCCGCAGCCGCCCGTCCGTTGCCGTCTTGACCGCCGCCAGCACCTTCGGCGACGGCGGGTACGGATTCTCATTCGTGTTGAGCTTGATCAACCCCTTGATTTTCGGCTGCTCGCCATAAACATAAGGATGCAACTCGCGCACGAGCGGACGAACCAATCGTTTCGGACTTTTCATTTTGCAGAACGAATTTCAGCAGAACGTCCATGCGCGCCCAAACCTTCGAGTTCAGCAAATTTTTTAACTGCCGGCAGCGCTTTTTTGAGCGAGGCGCAATTGTATTCCACCACGCTGGTGCGGCGTTGGAACTGGTCCGCGGTCAGGCCGGCAAAGGACGCGCCCGCGCCGCCGGTCGGCAGCGTGTGGCTCGGCCCGGCCACGTAATCGCCCAGCACCGTCGGCGACCACGGACCCAGGAAAATCGCGCCCGCGGTCAGAATGCCTTCGGCAACCTTGTGCGGATTGCGCGTCATCACTTCGCAATGCTCCGGCGCCAGCTGGTTCGCCAGCACGACCGCATCGTTGAGCGACTCCACCTGAACCAGCCAGCCGTTGTTTTGCAGTGCGCGCTGAATGAATTCACGCCGCGCCAGTTTCGGTAATTGGTTCGCGATTTCCTTTTCGACCGCTTTCAAAATTTTGGCCGCGGCGGTCACGAGCCAGACGCGCTCGTGACCGGAACCGTGTTCGGCCTGGGCCAGCAGGTCGGCGGCAATGAACTTCGGATTGGCCGTGTCGTCCGCCAGCACCAGCACCTCGCTCGGGCCGGGTAATAAATCAATGGCGACATGGCCGACCAGCAACCGTTTGGCAGCCACCACATAGGCGTTGCCGGGACCGAAAATCTTCTGCACCCGGCGAATCGTCTTGCTGCCATGGGCCAGCGCCGCGATGGCCTGTGCCCCGCCAACGCGATAAATTTCCGTCGCGCCCGCCGCACGGGCGGCAAATAACAGGGCAGGATTGATCCCGCCGTCCCGGCCGCAGGGCGTACAGACGACAATCTCCGGACAACCCGCAACCTTCGCCAGCGTGATGGTCATCAAGGCCGTCGAAACCAGCGGCGCGGTGCCTCCGGGAATGTAAACGCCGACGCGCTGAAACGGGTCGAACCTCTCGCCCACCTTCGCACCGTGGGAATTTTTCATGTGCCAGTTTTTGCGCAATGATTTTTGGGCAAAGCCGGCGATGTTCTTTTCCGCCTCGGCGACCGCGGCACGCAGCGACTCATCGGCCTTGAGCGACGCGGCCATGAGTTCGGCCTGGGTCACCGCGAGCTGGTCAGCCACCAGCTTCACACCGTCAAATTTTTCGGTAAATTCCAGCAGCGCGTCGTCACCCCGCACATAAACGTCATGCAGGATGGCGCGCGTGCGCTCTTCGATCCCGGCGTCAAACAGGCTGGAGGCGGCCGCCAGTTCGCGGAGTTGGCCGGCAAAATTCGCGTCGGTGTGGCGAATCACTTTCATACCGGAACAGGCTAGGGCAAAACGAAGGAAGAAGGAAGCAGATTGAACAAACCGGGAGCAAAACGGTTTGATGCCCGTCATTTTGTTCAAAAAGATATTCGTCTCCCGAGAAAGAAATTGTTTTTCCGGGAGCTGAATTGTCGTAATCTGGCGCTTGCATGGCACGTAACCCCATCATCGCCGCGCTGGATGTACCGACGGCCGAGGCCGCCCTAGAGCTGGCCCAGAAAATCGCCCCGGTGGTCGGCGCGTTCAAGATTGGCAGCGAATTGTTCACCGCCGCCGGACCGGACATTGTGCGCCGGATTCGCGCGACGGGCGCGGCGGTGTTTCTGGATTTGAAATTTCATGACATTCCGAACACGGTTGCTGCGGCTGTTGCCTCTGCAGTGCGGCTCGACGTGCAAATGCTCACGGTGCACACCAGTGGCGGAGCGGACATGCTCAAGGCCGCCGAGCAGGCGGCCCAGGAAACCGCATGGGAACTCGGCCATGCACCCCCGCTCGTGCTGGGGGTGACCGTGCTGACCAGCCTGGATAGCCAGGCGTTGAGCCAGATTGGATTCGATCCGAATGTCAGCCGGCAGGTGCGCCGCCTGGCCAACATGGCCACCCAGGGCGGTCTGCGCGGACTGGTCTGTTCACCGCTGGAAGTGGCCGAACTCCGGCAAATGCTGACCGCCGGCGTCCAGCTCGTCACCCCCGGCGTCCGTCCCGAGACGCATCCTGCCGATGATCAGAAACGCACGCTCACTCCCCGGGAAGCCATTGCCGCCGGAGCCAACTGGCTGGTGATTGGCCGGCCGATTTATGCCGCGCCGGACCCGCGCGCCGCCGCGGAGAAAATTTTGGAGTCATTGATGCAAGTCCGGCATCTGGTCTGACCCGGATTTTATAATCGAAGCTGGATGGAAAACGGTTTGGCCTTGCCCCACCCCAACGGACGCTAGCCGGTAAATTTCTTCGCCGCGATGCTGGCGTTGTGACCGCCGAAACCGAAGGAGTTGTTGATGACGGCGTTAATTTTCATTTCGCGCGCGGTGTTGGGCACGTAATCCAGATCGCATTCCGGATCGGGCACCTGATAATTGATGGTCGGCGGGGCAATGCCGTGCTTGATGGCCAGCGCGCAGGCGGTCATTTCCACCGCGCCGGCCGCGCCGAGCATGTGACCGGTCGCGCCTTTGGTGGAACTGACGGCGATTTTTTTGGCGCGATCGCCGAATACGGTCTTGATGGCCTGGGTTTCACAAAGGTCGCCCTGCGGCGTGGAGGTGCCGTGGGCGTTGATGTAGGAAACGTCCTCAAGATTCAGCCCGCCGTTGTTCAAGGCCATCTTCATGCAACGCACTGCGCCTTCACCGTCGGGTGCCGGCGAGGTCAGATGATAGGCATCGGCGGTGTTGCCGTACCCGACGATTTCACAATAAATTTGCGCGCCACGCTTCCGGGCATGTTCCAGTTCCTCCAGGGCAACCACGCCGGCGCCTTCGCCCATGATGAAGCCGTCGCGCTCCTTGTCGAACGGACGTGAGGCGCGCTGGGGATCGTCGTTGCGCCGGCTCATGGCTTTCATGGCGCAAAAGCCGCCAATGCCGATGGGCACCACCGCGGCTTCCGCGCCGCCGGCGAACATCACCTGGGCATCGCCCATTTTGATGGCGCGCCAGGCTTCGCCGATGGCGTGATTGGCCGTGGCGCAGGCCGAGCAGGTGGCGAAATTGGGGCCGCGCAAATTGTAAAACATCGAAAACAATCCCGAAGCCATGTTGCTGATGAGCATCGGAATCATGAACGGTGAGAGCCGGTCCGGGCCGCGGTCGCGCAAAATTTCGAGCTGCCCGGTGGTGGTGGACAGACCCCCGATGCCCGAGCCAATGATGACGCCGATTTCGTCGCGGTTTTCCTTCTCGAGATCGAGGCCGGAATCGAGCAGGGCCTGATGCCCGGCGTAGACGCCAAATTGCGAATACCGGTCCGTACGCCGGATTTCCTTCGGCGAGGGAAAGGCCGGCGCGGGATCAAAATTTTTCACCTCACCGGCAATTTGCGTGTCGAACGGCGACGGATCAAAGGACTGAATCCGGTCGATACCGCACTGGCCGGAGACCAGATTCTTCCAGAAAACGTTGAGGTCATTTCCGATCGGCGTCACCACACCAAGGCCGGTGATGACGACACGGCGGTCTGTCCGATGGTTTGCCATAAAATCAAAGGGGGCAGTTCAAGCTGAATTCAGCCGAAACTGCCCCGAAGCCTTCAACGGCGCAACTATTTTTGCTGGTGTTCTTCGATGTATTTGACCACATCGCCGACCGTCAGGAGTTTTTCCGCCTGTTCGTCCGGCACTTCGATGCCGAATTCCTCCTCCAGCGCCATGATCAACTCGACCGTGTCGAGTGAATCCGCGCCGAGGTCCTCGATGAACTTGGCCTCGGCCGTGACCTGGTCCGGCTTCACGCCGAGTTGTTCCACAATGATGTCCCTTACGCGTTGGTCTATAGGTTTGTCAGCCATAAATTAATTTTGACCTGTCTCTATGCCATGAATGGCAAAATCGTCAAGCCTGAATCAAATGTTTTAGTCGGGGGCGGAGGGTCAGGGGTGGAGCGGGAAATGTCAACCCCCAAGTACAACCCCCACGCGCGCCCCCGAGCTTCGACTCATTTACATCACCATGCCACCGTCCACCGCCAACACCTGGCCGGTGATGTAGCGCGCCGCGAGGCTGGCAAGAAACACTGCCGCGTTCGCGATGTCGTCGGGCTGGCCGAAACTGCCGAGCGGGATCTGCTTGAGCACGCCGGCGCGCAATTCCTCTTTCAAACCCGCCGTCATGTCGGTTTCGATGAACCCCGGGGCCAGCACGTTGGCCGTGATGCCGCGCGACGCCAGTTCGCGCGCCACCGACTTGGTAAAACCGATCAGACCGGCCTTGCTCGCCGCGTAATTGCTTTGACCCGCGTTGCCGATGAGACCGATGACCGACGCGACGTTGATGATCCGGCCCGAACGTTGTTTGATCAACGCCCGGCTGAACGCCTTGGTGAACAGAAACGCGCCTTTTAAATTCGTATTCAACACCGCGTCCCACTCCGCCTCGCTCATGCGCATGAGCAGGTTGTCGCGCGTGACACCGGCGTTGTTGACCAGAATGTCCACCCGGCCGCACCCGGCCAGAATTTTCTCGGCGGCGGCGTTGACGGCGGCGGCGTCCGCCACGTCCACGGCGTGCGCCCAGGCTTGGCGGCCCAGCGCGCGGATTTCCGCGGCCACCTTGTCGGAATTTTCCTGCGTGCGCGAAACGCATACCACGTCCGCGCCTTCCGCGGCGAATTTCAACGCGATGGCGCGGCCGATGCCCCGGCCGGCACCGGTGACAACCGCGATTTGATTATCAAGTTGTTTCATGGCTGCAACAGATTTTCGACAGAATTAACCGAATGAACAGAAATTTATTATTCAGTTTGCGGGGTTCGGTGGATTTTTATGAATATAGGAAACGTCAATCGTCCATAAAGGGAAAAACGTCCAACACATAAAACTACTCCATCCGCCAGTTTTTTTATCTTTTGAAAGTTCGGCCACAGCAGAACCCGGCCATGGATGATCAGCATCATAAAATCCCCGAGGTGCCCAAAGATATTGTTTCACCCCAAACGTTCCAACAGTGAAAGGTTGATAGCTGCCAAAAGCAGAAAGCACAACGTAGATCAGAATATAGGCTGCAATAAACCAACAAAAACATTTCAGGAAACGGCGCAATGTTTTTCTGCTTTTCATCTGTGGAAATCCGTGGCTAAACCGAAAGGACTTTGACGGTGGCTTCTAAACTTGCTGCATCCGCCACGTTCAGCATTTGCGCGGATTTATCAATCCGTTTCATAAACCCGCTCAACGTGGTGCCCGGGCCGAGTTCGATGAATCGCGTGAAACCCTGCGCGAGCAGATGGCGCATGGACTTTTCCCATAAGACCGAGGACGTGACCTGTTCGACCAGCCGCGCGCGGATCTCGTCCGGCGCGCCGTGCGGCTGCGCCGTTACGTTGGAAATCACCGGCACGCCCGACGCCGAAATTTTGATTTTCGCCAGTTCGGCCCGCAATTTCGGTTGGGCCCCGGCCATGAGCGGCGAATGGTACGCGCCGGCCACCGGCAACGCGATGGCGCGCTTCGCGCCTTTGGCCCTGGCCAGTTCAACGGCCCGGGCAATTTTGTCGGTTTCACCGGAAATCACGAGCTGGCTCGGGCAATTCAGATTCGCCAAAACGACGCCCGCCTCGGCGCAGACCTCGCGCGTTGGCGCCTCGTCCAGGCCAATAACCGCTGCCATGCCGCCGCGCGTGGCGTCGCAGGCTTCCTGCATGAAACGCCCGCGCTGGCGTACCACCCGCAGACCGTCCTCAAAATTCATCGCCCCCGCCGCCGCCAGCGCCGTGAATTCACCCAGCGACAAACCCGCGGTCGCGTCAAATCTCAAAGCCGGCAGGTGTTCCTTGAGGAGTTCAAACGCAATCCAGCTCGCGAGAAAAATGCCTGGCTGCGCATTTTCAGTCCTGGTCAGGTCCGATTCCGGGCCATTGAAGCAAATCGATGTGAGGTCATAGCCGAGCGCGGCGTTGGCGCGGTCGAACCAGGTTTTGGCAGAGGGAAATTTTTCAGCCAGGTCTTTCCCCATGCCGACGACCTGTGCGCCTTGCCCGGCAAACAGTAGGGCGGTTTTGCTCATAGAGTCTGAAAACTAAACACGAATTCGTGCCGCGGCGAAAGCAGAGATTTTATTGATGGCGTTGATATGTGCCCACAAGCTGTCCTTCGGCAAGAACGTGGCCGTCCATCGCCTGGAGCAATTCCTGCTTCGTCGCCCCGGCACTCAAATCAAGCGTCTGGTCCAGCGCATAAATTTTGAAAACGTAGCGGTGCGGCTTGCCGGACGGCGGACAGGGTCCGCTGTAACCGGTCTGGCCGAAATCATTGACACCCTGTTTCACGCCATCGGGCAGTTGCGGCAACGGGGGCGTGTTTTCCGGCAGCGTTGTTGCGGTGGGCGGCAGGCTGTAAATCACCCAATGCACCCACGTGCCGCCCGACGCATCGGGATCGTCGGCAATGAGCGCAAAGCTTTTCGCATCGGCAGGTCCATTGGTCCATGTCAATGGCAGCGAAACATCCGACCCGGCACAGGTGTATGGGTCGGGAATCGGCCGGCCGTCGGCGAACACAGGGCTGGTAATTTGAATCTTGAGGGCCGGCGCCCTGGCGGTCCCGGCATGATCCGCGCAACCGGCAACAACCAGGCAGCCGAACCATGCCGCGGCAAACCAGAAACCGACCCGCGTGTTCATGCCCCAATTTAGGCGCGCACGCGCCCCTTGTTCAAGCACGTCGTTTCAGCTTAAACTGGCGGGGTGACGGTCCTCGAAGCGATTCAGAAGAGCACGGAGTTTCTGGCCAAAAAGGATGTCGAATCCCCGCGTCTGCAAATCGAACTCCTGCTCGCACATCTGCTAAAAATGCCGCGCATGAAATTGTATCTGAACTTTGAGCGCGTGCTCACGCCGGCGGAAACCGACGCGCTGCGCGAACTCGTCAAACGCCGCGGCCGGCGCGAACCGCTGCAACACATCACCGGTTCGATCTCGTTTTGCGGACTGGAAATCGCCGTGAACCGTCGCGCGTTGGTGCCGCGCCCGGAGACAGAATTGCTGGCTGAAACCGGTTGGGAATTCCTTAATGGGGAGGGTCGCCGTGCCGGCGACCCCAATTCAGGGACGGCGGCACGCCGTCCCTCCCCAAATGATTTTCCAACCGCCCTGGACTTCGGCACCGGCACCGGATGCATCGCCATCGCCCTGGCCGTGAAATGTCCGCAGGCAATCATCATGGCCACGGATGTCTCGGCGGAAGCACTGGCGCTGGCCAAAGAAAATGCGACGCGACATAACGTCGCCGGACAAATTCGATTTCTGCAGGGCGATGGTTTCACAACATTTCCCACCGATGCATCATTCGACTTGATTATCAGCAATCCCCCTTACATTCCGTCCGGCGAAATCGCCATGCTCCAGCCGGAAGTCCGCGATTTTGACCCACGCGCCGCCCTGGACGGGGGCGTGGATGGACTGGATTTTTACCGGCGGCTGGCGGTGACGGCAAAGTCCTTTTTGAAACCGGATGGTAAAATCATGCTGGAATTCGGCGACGGCCAGGACGGGACCATCCGGGACATTTTTGAAGCCGAAAAGTGGATTGTCGAAGCGGTGAAGGAAGACTACTCTCACCGCGCCAGAATCTTGATTGCCACATCATCCTCGTCGTCGCGCTCGTCCTCGTAATCGGAAAATCGAGAACGAGGACGAGGACGAGAACGAAAAAATGTCATGGAAAGTTTTTTGATCAAAGGCGGCGTGCCGTTGCATGGGGAAGTAACCATCAGCGGCAGCAAGAACGCCGCCCTGCCCATCATGGCCGCAGCGCTGCTGACCGGCGAACCGTGCGTCATCCGGCGCGTGCCGGATTTGAGCGACACGCGCTACATGGCACGGATTCTTGAATCCCTCGGCGCGGAAACAAAGTTTCACCGGGGCACTTTGACCGTGCGCGCGCGGAAAATTCGCGGTTACGCGGATTATGAACTCGTCCGCAAAATGCGCGGTTCGATCTGCATCATGGGTCCGCTGCTGGGACGATTGAAAAAGGCGCGGGTGTCGTTGCCCGGCGGCTGCATCATCGGCGCCAGGCCCATCAACCTGCATTTGAAGGGTTTCGAGGCCCTCGGTGCCAGGATTGAAATCGAAGGCGGTTATATTGACGCCACCGCCCGGCAACTGGCCGGCGCCTCGGCCTTCCTCGGCGGACGCGCCGGTTCGACGGTGCTGGGCACGGCGAACGTGATGATGGCGGCAACGCTGGCCGAGGGCGTGACGGTCATCGAAAGCGCGGCATGCGAGCCGGAGGTGGTGGATCTGGCAAATTTTCTGAACGCCATGGGCGCGAACATTTCCGGCGCGGGCAGCCCCACCGTCACCATCACCGGCGTGGAGAAACTGCACGGCGCGGAACACGAAGTCATTCCCGACCGGATCGAAGCGGCGACCTTTGCCATCGCCGCCGCTGCGACGGATGGGGAAGTGACCCTCCGGGGCGCGCGGGCGGATCATTTGCGCGCGGTGCTGGACAAGTTGAACGAAGCGGGAGTTCTGGTTCAGCTACGCGGTGGAAATTTGATCGTTCGGCGCGGCAAAAAATTGAACGCGGTGGACGTGACCACCTTGCCGTATTCCGGTTTTCCCACCGACGTGCAGGCGCAGATGATGTCGCTGCTGGCGCTGGCGCCGGGCATCAGCATCGTCACGGAACGGATTTTTGAGTCGCGCTTCATGCACGTGAGCGAACTGGCGCGGCTCGGCGCGGACATTGAAATCGAGGGGCCGAGCGCCATCATCAAGGGCGGACGGCCCTTAAGTGGCGCGCCGGTGATGGCCAGCGATTTGCGCGCGTCCGCGGCGCTGGTGATTGCGGGGTTGGCGGCCGGGGGCACGACCCAGGTGAACCGCATTTATCATCTGGACCGCGGGTACGAGGGCATGGACACAAAGCTGCGCCGGCTCGGCGCGCGGATTCGGCGCATTCAGGAGACGTGACCTGACAAGCAGGAACCGCCGCCGGCGCCTCCGCGGCAGCGGACGCGGGCCGCACGGCGTTCCCGCCGGTTCAGTTTCCCCACAAAACCAAAGGACGCCCCGGACAGCCTTGGGCGAGGGTGCAATCCCGCAAGGCGGAATGCCCGCGCCCAAGGCTGCCCGTGCGTCCGTGCCCCATTTCAAGCTGGCACGACGATTTCATACGTCGAGCAGTTGGCGGCTGGTCGCATAGATACGCGCCTGTCGCTCGGTTTGGCGCACTGCGGCCGTGGCTTTTTCCTCGAACAACGCCGGAAACACCAGCAACGGGTAAAGGGTCACCCAGGCCAGTGCCGCCGCTTCGTTGGCCGCGCGTCGCAGGGGAGTGTTCAGCTCCGGTTTGGTCAGCTCGGCCAATTGCAGCGCGAGCAACTGGTTTTTGAGCCGTTCGAACTCGCTTTCCTGCGTGGCCCGGAACGGCGCCGGCGGTCCCGCTTGAAGCTCAAACCGGGTTTCCGGGGCGAACCTCGTCGCCAAGCGTGTTTGTTTTTTGTTCATGTTGTGCCTTTCTTTATTGATTATTGGATTTACCCAGCAAACAGAAAACCCGCGATTGACTGGCAATCGCGGGTTTCTTGAAAATCTGTTGCTGCCCTTACCTTTTACTTCCCACGACGCCAAAACCAAAGCAATTACGCTGCCAAATGGACATGCGTCCGTCGGCCGGCATATGCTTCAGAGTTGAAACCAACGTGGTTTTCATTTTCAACGGTGGAAAGGAACACCATTCCGGGGCATTTGTCAAAGAATTTTCCGCCGGCCGCCATTTCTCTCGAAGCTTGTCGAACGGCCGGGCGGTGCTAGATTAATCCCAGCATGAGCGAACAACTGCGCATGGTCACCTGCAACTGGTGTGAGACGAAAGTGTTCATCCCCGGTGATCTGCCGCCGCTCGGCACGGTGCCCTGCAGCAAGTGCGGACACCCCATCATGATGCCCTTGCAGTTGCGGCAGTTCGAATTGCGCGGGGTCATCGGTTCCGGCGGCATGGGCAATGTGTATCGTGCCTGGGACACGACGCTGGAACGCCTGGTGGCGGTGAAATTGATGAAAAAGGAGTTGCTGGAGGACACGAAGGCGCTGCAAAGTTTTTATCGGGAAGCCCGCGCCTGCGCCCGGCTCAATCATACGAACATCGTTCACATCTATACCTTTGATGAGGCGGAAGGGCAAAGTTACCTGGTCATGGAACTGGCCGACCGCGGCAGCCTGGACCAGCGCATCGAAAAATTGCGCGCCCTGCCGGAACTGGACGTACTCGACATCGGCATTAAAATCACCTCCGCCCTCGACATGGCGCTCAAACATGATCTGCTCCACCGTGACATCAAGCCGGGCAATATTTTGTTCAACGCCGATCATGAGCCGAAACTGGTGGACTTCGGGCTGGCGCAAAAGACCGACGCGGAGCAGGAATCGGAAGATGTCACCTGGGGCACGCCGTATTACGTCGCGCCGGAAAAGATCAAACGCGAGCCGGAAACCTTTCTGTCCGACATGTACAGTCTGGGCGCAACGCTTTATCACGCGCTGACCGGCCAGGTCCCGTTCGACGCGCCGACGGCCGAGGAAGTCATCGTCGCCCAGGTCCAAATGCCGCTCAACCCGCCCAATCTGGTCATTCCTGAAATCACGCAGCCGACGAGCGACGCGCTGACCCGTGCGCTGGCCAAAAATCCGGCGAGCCGCTTTTTAAGCTATGACGAATTTCGCATGGCACTGGAAGCGGCGCGCAGTCAATTGCTCGTCAAACAATACCAGGGAGTGCCGCAGAAAACCAAGAGCCTTACCAGCTGGTGGAAGCGTTAATGAAAAAGCGGGCGTTGCCGCCCGCCTGAAATCCCATTTCCTCCACACGGAGTTTAATTTTCGCCGGGGTTTTCCGGATTTGGCTTTTGCCCAGTCTTGGCGCCGAAATGTACCGTCACGGCTTCCAGCAAACCGGCCTCAGTCTTCTTATTGGCACCCCGCACCGGTTCACCCACCACGCCGTCGGACAAGGCGGCCGGCTCGCCGTTGCTGAAAATCTTCGTGTCGGCCGTGACCTGGAAGGTGCGGTTGCCAACCGTCAGCGTTTTGGCGTTTGCGTCCACGGCATTCAGTTTGCCGCGAAACGGAACGGCGCCATGTTTCTGGGGCTTGACCGTGGTGGTTTGATCCGATGACGGCAGTGCGTTCGTGTTTGCGTCCTGGGCAGGAGCCAATACCGGCATGGCAACCACGGCGGCTGCAAGCAGACTGAGGAGGGTGAATTTGGAGCTGTTTATTATCATAGGTTTATAAGTTTATGTTGTTTGTTTGGTAATGCTCCGGTAGATTGCGCTGTTCTTTTTTGGTGTAGGGCACGTTTTGAAATTGATTGCCCGGTAGTGCTCCGGTAGATTGCGCTGTCTTTTGGTGTAGGGTCCGTTTTGAAATTGATTGCCCTAATCCTTAGCAGACAATAATCTCCAATTGAATGCTGGAGTGGAAACCGGATTACGAAACCGGGGTGCTGTCAATTGATGAGCAGCACAGGGTTCTTTTCGATTACATCAACCGGCTTGGCCGACTTCTTGAAAAGGAGAAAATAGACCGAGCGGAAGCACATAATCTGCTGACCTTTTTGGAGACCTATGCCAAGCGGCATTTCAATGGCGAGGAGAACTGTATGGCACGTTTTCGCTGTCCGGCCTATGAGAGAAACAAGGAGGATCATGCTCTGTTTCTAAATATGTTTGAGTTTTACAAAAGCCAAGATAAAACCAAACCCACGTCGAAGGCTATGCTGGAGAGATTGCATCAGACAATGGTTTGGTGGATTAACCAGCACATTCTCAAGGTGGACGTCCAGTTGAAGGATTCCGTTGGAGTTAAATGATTAGTGGGTTTCCGACATACCCAGCTTCAGCTTATTTTCGATGTTCTTGGCATTCATCGTACGCCAGCTCAACGCATTCGTCATTTACACAGAATAGACGAGGTTGTTAACCATAGGAACAGCGTAGCACACGGAGGAGAAACACCAGAAAATATCGGGCGTCGTTATTCACGGGAGGAAGTTCTGCAGGTGATTGGACAAATGAGGAGTGTATGTTTATTGCTTATTTCCGTCATTCAACGACATTGTAATAATCCAGACCGACACCACAGATAGCTCTTAAGAATTTAGAGGGAAAAGCGCAATCTGGCGGAGCACTACCGCTCGAAGAATATATACCCGCTTCGGCCAGGCCAACTATTTTTTTACCACGCCCCTTCGGTCAACAGTTCGGTGATGTTCTGCGCCAGATCCTGTGCCAGCAGGGGAAGTGCCTGCCGTTCCGCGTCCGCCAGATCGCTGCCGACATGAACCAGCGTGTCGCCGTTCACATTCTTATCCAGCAACACCCTGCCCGTGGCGCGTTCGCGCGCGGTGACATGGGCGGTAATTACGATACGGTAATCCTGCGGCGTGGCGACATCGGCACTTGAAAAACTCAACCCTTCCCGGCTGTAACCGATAATGACACCCGTCACAACGACATCGCCGGGACCGCGCGTGGCGAGCTGATAAGTACCGTCGGTTTGCAACTGTTCGCGCAACGTCTGCGTCAGCACGCTGCCCAGCCGCGGCTGAAGCGTTTGATTATTGAAGGGCAACACCTCGATGGAGGCTGCACCTCCGGCCCGGGTATCGGGGTTGACCGGGCCCAGGTGATAACCGGCACAGCCGGCCAGCAACATTGCCAGAACGAAGGTAGCGGAGAACGGGAACCGGCGCATCTCAGTCGGCAGATGCCTGCAAGCGTGGTTTGAGGGCCTCGATCCGCTGACGGGCCAAAGCCGCATAGCGCGAATTGGGATCCAACTGCAGCACTTCATTGTAATAAATCACCGCCCCGTCCCATTTCCTGCTGTTTTCATAAAATCGTGCAATTTGAAAATTGCCCTGGACCTGTCGCGACTTAAGTGCGGTGATGATCCTTTGCACCTGCGGCACGCGCCGGTCATCGGGGTAAAGCGTCATGAAATCGGTGAATGTCGCGATGGCCTGGGCCGCGGTGTTCTGATCATATTCCGCGCTTTCCGCCTCCTTTGCATAGGAAATGCCCTCTCGATACAACGCGTCGGCGACAATCACCGGTTGGTTTTGATAACGGTCCGCTGCGACTTCGTACGCCTGCACCGCCGCGGGATAGTCTTCCTGTTTCTCGCGCGCCGCGCCGATGCGCAGTTGCGCGTGCGGGGCGACATCGCTGTAAGGGCCGTTTTTGACAATTTTGTCGAACATGTCCGCCGGTTGATCCATGGAAGGAGGATAAGGAATGTAACCCCAAAGTTTGGGCCATTCACCGTCGAGAAAACGGCGGGCAATGGTGTATTCACGCCAAAGGACCTCCTCGTATTCCGTGCTCTTGGGATATTGCTGAATGATGACCTGATAGGTGTCGAAAGCCAATTCACTTTTTCCGTCCGCTTCCAGGCAACGGCCGAGGAGGTATTGCGCGTGGGGCGCGTAATCCGAGAGCGGCCATACCCGGACGACGCGGCGGGCGGCACGGAGCGCCAGACTGTAATTCCGGGCATCGAAGGCCTGTTGCGCCACGTCCAATTGATCTTTGGCACGCGTACGCTCCCATCCGCCAGTGGTGCCAAACGGCTCGTAGTACCATCCTTCGCCCGGCGAATAAATCAAGGGCGCCGGTGAGCGAAAGGGAACCAACGCCACCCCCGCGGCCATGATCAACAGTAAAATTAACCGGCGATTCATATGGCGACACTACCCATCCAAAATCTGCAAGTCAAGGCGGGCACGAACGGAATCATCCCCGGTAAACAATCAGCATCCCAAAATCCGTCAGCGTCTTTTGCGAGGCAATGTCCACAAACGTATAGCTGATGGTGTGAACGCTGATCAGATTGGCCTCGCCGACTTCATTCAGAAATTCCGTTACCTTTTCATCAAACCGGTCGTGGCCGGATTCAACGCAGGTGGCGTGGCGAATGGTGTGAACGCGCACCCGTTTGTCGGCGCCCTTGGCCACCGCTTCCAACGGCACATTGGTTTTTTTGATCAGCAGTTCGCTCGGCTTGTCCCGCACGGGCACCTTGAGATGCTTTTCGATTTTGGCGGCGGCGGACGCGGCAATGGGATTGACGGGCAGACCGGTCGAATGCGCCGCTTCCGGGGCGGGCTTGGTGGATTGCCGCGGGATCGTGATGGTTTCACCGCACGACGGGCATTCGATTTCCGTGCCCGCGCCGGCGCTGTCCACCGCCAGTTCCTGCTGGCAATTGGGGCAGTCGAAAATGATGTCCATAATCCGCAACGGTTTGAGTGCGCGTCCAGCTTAGACCCGCACCCCTTTGAAACCAACAAAAAAATTCCGGATCACTCCCATTCAATGGTCCCCGGCGGCTTGCTGGTGATGTCGAACACACAACGGTTCACGCCCTTGACTTCGTTGATGATGCGGCTGGCGAGCTTTTCGAGCAACGCATACGGCAGCTTTACCCAGTCCGCCGTCATGCCGTCCTGCGATTCCACGGCGCGAATCGCAATCGTGTAATCGTAAGTCCGCTCGTCGCCCATCACCCCCACACTGCGCACCGGCAGCAGCACGGCGAAGCTCTGCCAGATTTTGTAATACCAACCGCTGCTTTTCATCTCATTGACCACGATGGTGTCGGCGTTGCGCAAAATTCCCAGCCGCTCGGGCGTGACTTCACCCAGAATGCGCACCGCCAGCCCCGGGCCCGGGAACGGTTGGCGGTAAACGATTTCCTTGGGCAAACCGAGTTCCAGCCCGAGCTGGCGGACTTCGTCCTTGAACAGACATTTCAGCGGCTCGACCAGTTGAAACCTCATCTTTTTGGGCAGGCCGCCGACGTTGTGATGGCTCTTGATCATCGCGGCCGGATTGCCGGCAATGGGCACCGACTCGATGACGTCGGGATAGAGCGTGCCCTGCGCGAGAAATCTTGCCCGGCCGGCGCGTTTCGTGGCTGCGCTGAAAACTTCAATGAAGGTCCGGCCGATGATCTTCCGTTTGCGCTCCGGGTCCGTCACGCCCTTGAGCCGTTGCAAAAACAGTTTCGAGGTGTTTTCATACTGCAATTTGATCTTGAAATGCCGCTCGAACACTTCGCGCACGACCTCCGCCTCGCGCCCGCGCAACACCCCATTGTTGACAAAAATGCAGGTGAGCCGGTCGCCGATGGCCTTGTGGAGGAGCGCCGCCGCGACGCTCGAGTCCACGCCGCCACTCAGGCCCAGAATGACCCGTTCCCTCCCGACCTGGGCGCGGATCTGTTCGACGGCCTGTTCGACGTAACTGCGCATCGTCCAATGTTTGCCGCAGCCGCAAACCTGACGGACAAAGTTGGCGAAGATCTCCCGGCCCCGCGGAGTGTGGACGACTTCCGGATGAAATTGGAGGCCGAAAAATTTTCGCGCCCGGTTTTCAATCGCCGCAAATTCGGAATTTTCCGTGACGGCCACCGGTTTGAAATGGCGGGGTAGCTTCGTCAGCTTGTCCCCATGCGAATTCCACACCTGCAATTTCCGGGGCAAATGCCGGAACAACGCGCAGGAGGCATCCTTGACCGTGAGCGTGCCCTTGCCGTATTCGCGCTTCCGGCCTTGCTCGACCCGGCCGCCGAGAAAGTGCGCGAACAACTGCACGCCGTAGCAAATGCCCAGGATGGGAATGCCCAGCTCAAAAATCCTCCGGTCGGGCAGTGGCGCATCGTTCGCATAGACACTGGACGGGCCGCCGGACAAAATGAGGCCGCGGGGTTTCAGTTTCGCCAGTTCGCGCGCGGGCGCGTCGTAGCGCAGAATCTGCGAATACACGTTGCACTCGCGGACGCGACGCGCAATGACCTGCGTGTATTGCGATCCGAAATCGAGAATGATGATTTGTTCGTTCATGGAAAACCGAGACGCACTCTTTGCCTGTGAACGGGGGATTTTACGAGAAAAAAATGTTGCCGTTGCTCCGGACGCGCGGTTGCGCTATAAGGCCGGCATGAAGGCGTTTGGGCAAAGCGGGTGTGTCCGCGCGAATAACCGGCGCGGCGGCGGCCCAGGAACGTCTTCGGTTAAACCGGGTTTTTCGCTGGTTGAGCTCATCGTCGTCCTGGCGTTGATGATTATCCTCGTCACCATGATGTGGGGCTTCGCCTCGGAAAGCCACCAGCACGCGACCCAACGGGTGTGCCGGCAAAATCTGGAGAAGATTTACGTGGCGCTGCAGATTTACGCCAACGACTTTTCCGGCCGGCTGCCGGAGAACCCCGACGCGCGGATTTCCGGGCAGGTACTGGACGTGCTGGTGCCACGTTACACGGCGGACACGTCCATTTTTATTTGCCCGGGCAGCAAGGATTCGCCATTGCCTTCGGGGGTGCCGTTTGCGAATCGCAAAATCAGCTACGCGTATTACCTGGGACAACACCTGAACGGCGCGCAACCGCCGCTGATGTCCGACTGGCAGGTCAACGCACTGCCGAAGAACGCCGGCGATTTGGTATTTTCCGCCACGGGCAAACCGCCGGGCAACAACCACTACAAATATGGCGGAAATATTTTATTCTGTGACGGGCACGTGGAATTGACGCCGCCGCGGCTTCCGTTTTCACTCGTGATCACCCAAGGGGTCATGTTATTGAACCCCAAACCATAGCGCCCCATGAAAATTCAATGTGCCTGCGGCGCAAAATACCAATTCGACGCTACGCCGGAGATGTTGCAAAACCCGGTGAAGTTCGTCTGCCCGGCCTGCGGGCTGGATTCGTCGGATTTCGTCAATGAATTGATCCGGCGCGAGTTTTCCGGACCCACCCCCGCCGCGCTGCAGCCGGCCGCTGAAACTCCGCGACTCAAGATCGCCCGTGACGAGCCGCAACCCGGGCCGGCGGAAACAACGCCGGATTCTCCACCGGCCGGGGAACATTGTGCGAAACACCCCCTTAAATTGGCCGTGCACCATTGCGTCATTTGCGGAAAGCCGATGTGCCCGCAATGCATGGGCTTGTTCGGCCGTGTCTGTTCGCCGTTTTGCCGGGCGAAGGCCGAGGCGCAGAATATTGAGGTGCCGGTTTTCGCAGGGCAAAAGGTTTTGGCCGAGGCCAAGTATTGGCAGAAAGCCGGCCTCGTTGCCAAATTGGCTGCGGTTCTGGTGGTCGGGGGTCTCGGCTTTTGGACATGGTATGCATGGTTCGGCTCGGTGCCACACACGGTTTTGTCGGTCCATTTCGATGATCCGGCGTATGCCGGGGAATCCGGGCTCTGCGGAATGAACCAGATTGTGTTCCTGCACGGCGGCATCCTGGCGCGTTATGACATCAAGTCAGGACAACCAGTCTGGTCGCAGGTGCTGGTTTCGAAACAGCAAATTGCGGACCTGGCGGCACGCGAAAATCAATTGCAGCCGACAGGTGGGTTTGAACAAAGAACTCCTCAAAGTCAGCTCGAAGAAATGGCCGCTCGCGGACTGGAAGGACGGTTGCAATTACACGCCTCCGGCCAGAACGTCTGGGTCAGCACGCCGGACCGGCTTACCCGCTACGATTGGGACACCGGCAAGGTGTCGCAGGAAATTCCCCTGACCGACAGTCCCGGTGACTTGATCGCCCGCAACGGCGAATTCTTGATCGTGGGAGAAGGTGCCAATGGACAGGCGCTCATCAAGCATATCGATCCGGCCACCGGCGAGTCGCGCGTCGAGGAAATCGGCCAGCCGGGGCAGGCGCTGCTCGCTGCGACAGCGCCGGCCGAAAGCACCGGTGGCCAGGCAACTGCCGGCCTTCCGCTGGCGCCCGGCGTCGGCGCCGGGGGACCGATGAACCCGGCAAACGTAGGGGAACAGGCGCAGCATCTGGGCCTGCCGGCTCAGATTGCCCTGCCCGCGTTGCTCGCCAACAGCAAGGAGGAGGAACGGATTGAAGCGGAACTCAACGACCAGAACCCGCCACATTCCGGTGCAACCCCGGTCCAACGGCCAGGGCCGGTTGAAATTGAAACCGGACGTTTCACCCTTATCCCCAGTCGGTATGGTTACGTCGAGCTCGCCGTGCGGCTGCTGAAATCGGACATCGTCACGCGGGAGGCGATGCAGGCGCCATCGGGAAAATCTGCCCTGAATGGCAATTTGAACACCGCAAATGAAAGCGCCGCCGCAAATGAAATGCTCAATGAGATCCAGCGCGGCCGCGGCGGCGATACCGTGCAGGAGGACGAAAGCGTGTACCAAGTCTCCCTTCGCCGGCCGGACACAACCGGCCCCGCTGACTGGACCGGCGAAGTCGTCGGACCGCCCGCGCTGTTTCCGTTGAAGACAGTGAATGTCCTCGCGGCCGGAAAAACGCTCATGGTTTTTGACAAGACAAACAAAAAACTCTGGCAGGCGACGCTGACTTACAACGTCCCGGCTGACAACCGCGATGCGAGTGCAGAGACCTCACCGTTTGGCGAAGGGCCGTGCGTCGAGCAAGCCAACACGCTGTATGTCTTTGATCAGGCGGTGCTGACGGCGTTTGATCTGGCAACGGGCAGCGCGCGCTGGCGCCTGCCGACCGTCGGTGTCGTCGGTTTGTTTTTTGACGACAAGGGAATGCTGTATGTCAACACCACCACCGCCGATCCGGACAACATCCGGTATTCGCGCCAGATTGACATCACGCAAAAAATCCAGGCCAGCCTGCTCAAAATGGATCCTCGAACCGGCCAGACCTTGTGGCAGATCCAACCGGGCGGATTCATCTCATACCTGTCCAAAAATTTTATTTACACGGTTCAAATCTATAATCCCAGCGACGACGAAACCAGGATGGCAAACCTTGCCGGCATCACCCCCAATCCGCCTCATATCTGGATCCGCCGGATTAATCCCGGGAACGGGCACGTTATGTGGGTGTACTATGAGGCTGACAAAGGAACGGCGCTCGACGTGCGATTCAAGGACAATTCCATTGAAATTGTTTTCAAGAAAGAAGTGGACGTACTGAAATACCTTTCCCTGTGACCGGGATTTGAGATGCGGTCACGGTTGCTGGACCACCTTGACTTTTCCGCTGGCTGCGTCGTAAGCGATTTGATAGCCGGCCGGCACAGTCGGGATTTGGGCAATGTAATTGGGAATGAGTTCCTGAAGGTCCTTCGGATAGCGCCCTTCCGCCGCGTTGAATTCCTGGATCGCCTGGGTGAGTTGCGCCAGATCAATCTGCTTGATTGAATAATTCTGTGCCTTGCCTACCGTACCGAGGTAATCCGGCGCCACCGTCAGCGGGTTGCCGGTAGCGAGGTTGGTGTTCGCATCGTTGGTCGCGGATGAATTGGCGGTACTGGAGCTTGGGCCACAACCGGCCGCCAATAGCAGCTCGGCCGCCACGGGAATTGAAAGCCATGCTCTCATAGCGGCAATTTAGTCCAGGTCACAAAATTTCCAAGTGCCAAACGCGAACCATGCCTTGGCACTGAAAATCAAGCCCCTCCTGCCACGCTGCGCGCGACAGACCACACCGCGCAATTATTGCGCGGGCGCGTTCGTGGATGGCGCGTTCGTGGAAGGCGGTGCCGTGGTCGACTCATCCGCCTGTTTCTGGCAACCGGCCAGCAACCCGACGGAAAGGAGACCGAACGCAACAACTAGATAGGCTAATTTTTTCATACGCGCTGAACTAGCCGCAAATCCTTTCACGCCGCAAGCACATTTTTCAAATATTTTCGGGGGACCTCTCCGCCGTTGGCGCGGCCAGCGCCCGCGCACAGCGAATCAAATCCAGGTCGTCCACCAGATCCCCGAAGCGAAAACGCGGCCGGCCGCTCTGCTGCCGGCCCAGCAATTCGCCCGGCCCGCGCAACTTCAAATCCGCTTCGGCAATGCGAAAACCATCCACGGTCTCCTCCAGCACCCGGAGCCGTTCGCGCGCCTCCCGGGTTTTCGCGCCGGAAATCAGAATGCAAAATGACTCGTGCGCGCCGCGTCCAATGCGGCCGCGCAACTGGTGCAGTTGCGCCAGCCCGAATCGCTCCGCGTTCTCGATGAGCATGACCGTCGCATTCGGCACGTCCAGGCCCACCTCGATCAACGCCGTCGCCACGAGCGCCTGGACCTGGTTTGCCCGAAACGCAACCATGACGCCTTCCTTTTCGGCGCTTCCGAGCCGGCCGTGCAACAAGCCGGCGCGGAATGGCGCCAGCGATTGCCGGACGTTTTCAAATTCCCTGGTCACGGCCTTGATGTCGTTGGCCGTGTCTTGCTCCTCCACGCGGGGATAAACCACATAAGCCTGCCGCCCGGCGGCAATTTTTTCGCGGATGAACTCCCAGACCTTCGGCAGCTTGTCCGCCGCGCGCACAAACGTTTTTACCCGGCCCCGCCCGACCGGCAATTCGTCCATCACGGAAACATCAAGGTCGCCGTACAGCGTCAACCCGAGCGTGCGCGGAATCGGCGTCGCCGTCATCACCAGCAAATGTGGATAATTCCCCTTGCGCACCAGTTGCTCACGCTGCGCCACGCCGAACTTGTGCTGTTCGTCAATGATGACCAGGCCAAGCTTGGGCAAATCGAAACCGGACGCAAACAAGGCATGAGTGCCAATAAATAGAGTCGAGGGCCGAGGGTCGAAGGTCGAGGGCGAATGGCGCGCCTGGCTCTCGTCCCTCGACCCTCGACTTTCGACTGTCTTGCGGCTCCCGGTTTGCAATTCCACTTTCACTCCCAGCGGCTCAAACCAATTCTTGAAATTCCGAAAATGTTGTTCGGCCAGAATCTCCGTCGGCGCCATCAATGCCACGTTGAAACCGCTTTCGAGCGCCATCAACGCCGTGCACGCGGCCACGACCGTTTTGCCCGACCCGACATCGCCCTGCAACAGCCGTCGCATCGGATGCGCACCTGCCGGGCCGAAGCCTCCCGGCGCAGGCTGGCCGCCCATGTCCGCGCGGATTTCGCGGAGCACCTTCGTTTGCGCGCGGGTGAGCTTGAAGCCGAGTCGCGCCAGAAACGGCTTCATCAAACGGTTGTCACCGCCGCACGGAAGCGCGCGCGCCCGGGCCTCGAAATTCTTCCGGCGCAGCCGCATTTCGCATTGTAACGCAACGAATTCGTCCAGCGCGAGCCGGCGCCGCGCTATCTCCACGTCGGTCAGTTCCTCGGGAAAATGAATCATGCGCACCGCGTTGGCGCGGGTCGGAAAAAGTTTCAAGTCCGGCGCCGGGCTGGGTTCGACGAGTTGCGATTCAAACCTTTCCAAGGTCCGCCAGATCAGCCCGCGCAGCCAGCGTTGCGGCAGGCCTTCGGTGAGCGGATAAACCGGCGCAAGGCGGTTGATGTGGATGAAGCTTTCCTCGCCGCCTTCAATGACCTCGGATTCGGGATGGTCCATCGTGCGCGGCTTGGTTTCCACCAGTTTGCCGAAGACGAACACCTCGTAGCCGACCGCGAAATATTTTTCCATGAACGGCAGGTTCCACCAACGGCAATGCAACCGCGCCGTGCCGTCGTCGAGGATGATTTCAAAAAACGATTTGCGGCCGCCGCGAAAACGCTTCAGTCCCTGGGCGACGATGGTGCCGCGCGCCGTGGCGGCCTCGTCGCGGGTCAATTCGGCAATGGCGCGAAAATGGCGGCGGTCCTCGTAACGCCGCGGCCGGTGGAGGAGCAAATCCTCGACCGTGTGGATTTCCAGCCGCGCCAATTGCGCCGCCCGTTCGCCGCCGACACCCCAGAGTGAGGTCACGGGCGCGGCGAGCGGTGCAGTTTTGGCTTCCGGCGGCGACATCGAGCGCACGATACAAACCGCGCACGATGGCTTCAACGGGAAAGCGGGCCAAAATTAAATTTCGACGAGTACTATCTCCGGCCGACAATTAAAACGCACGGGAATCGGGTACCAACCAATACCAGAAGTCACATAGAGCGGACCCGATTTCGTCTGGAATAATCCAAGATCATATTCATCCACGGCGTAAGGAGTCATTACTGGTCCGTAAAACGGAATACGTACCTGACAACCGTGTGAATGCCCGGCCAACATCAAGTCGAATTTCTGGTCGCCAAATTCCTTCGCCCACGCCGGATAGTGAAACAGCAAGATGTTTTTCATTCCGGGTTTTACAGGAGGCACTGGATGTTTGGGGCCAAGGTGGGCAACTCCAATGAGGTTGATTTTCCCCTCAGCTATCGTCCGTTCTTCATTAAGCAGCCATGCTCCACCCGTCGCTGCAAAGCATTTGATTATACCGTCAAAAGGCACCCGGCTCCAATAATCGTGATTGCCCGGCACACCATACATTGGAACTTTGACCCCCGCGAGAACCTCAAGCGCCTCGGGCAGAAACTTCCCTTCCTCCATGATGTCGCCCGTAAAGCAGACAAAATCCGGTGACAGTGAATTAATCATGGCCACCACGGATTCGGTATGAGCGCGATCGCCCTTGTGGTGCAGATCACTAAAGTGAACAAAACGATGACTTGGCTGGCCCTGGCTCAGACGCAACCGTCGAATTTTGACCCATTGTGGTTCCAACCATCTCGCATCGGCGGCGATTGCGCACGGGGTTGCGAGTAACGCCGTCAGGATAAATTTGCGGCGGTTGATTTTCATTGTGACCAAACACTATAAATCCTGTTTTCCGATGCCGCAAGGATTGCGGGGCGAGTTCCGAAAGGTTAGTTTGGCAGCGTTAAATGAAAACCTGTTCCGCGCCGCTGCTCCTGCTGTTGCGGGTCAATGCGCTGCAAAGCTGGCGGCGGCTGTGGTCTTTGCGGAATCAATCGCGGTTGCTCACCAGCGTCATCATGACCTTCGTGGTCGGTTACCTGGTCCTGTCGTTCTGGCTCTTCTATCACGCACTGTGGTTCGTCGCCAAGTTTCCGGGTCTGGGCGCGGTGCTGACGGAACGGCTGATGTATGCCCTGTTTGCCTTTTTGTTTGGACTGTTGCTGCTCAGCAATCTGGTCATCGGCTACACCAACCTGTTTCGCAACCGCGAAACCGCGTTTCTGCTGACGCTGCCCATTCCCACGCAAACCATCTTCCGCTGGAAATTCATTGAATCCATCCTGCTGGCGTCGTGGGCGTTTCTATTCCTGATTGCGCCCCTGCTGGTCGCGTTTGGCCTGGTGCGCGGCGCGCCCTGGCATTTTTACGCGATGACGCTGGTGTTGATTGCATTGTTCATTGTGTTGCCGGGGGTCGCGGGCGCCTGGCTGGCGATCTTGGTGGGACGGTTTCTGGACCGGCGCAGTTTCCAGATTGCGGTGGTGGGCGCGGCCGTGATTCTGCTCGCGCTGGCCGCCTTCTGGTGGAAGGCGCAACCGGCCACGAACGCCCTGCTCGGCGAACGCACGC
This sequence comes from Verrucomicrobiota bacterium, assembly GCA_049516255.1. Taxonomy (GTDB): domain Bacteria; phylum Verrucomicrobiota; class Verrucomicrobiia; order Limisphaerales; family UBA11358; genus UBA11358. Next base: position 52,720 of record JBEKTH010000004.1, on the reverse strand, counting down.
TGGAGGCACTGGACCAATTGCTCGCGAAAACCCGCTTCACCATGTTTCCCTTCCTGCCCAGTTACTGGCTGTCGGCGGCCGTCCTGCAATGGGCCGAAGGCATCCTGCGCGGCGCGGCCTTTTTTGCGCTGGTGCTGTTGAGCAATACGCTGTTCTTCGGCAGCCTCGCCTTCACACGCCTGGGCAATGTGTTTTACGACACGGCGTCCGCGGTGCAAAGCCGGGCCCAGCACGGGCCCGGCCGGCGCCGGTTTCGCGCCCAACGCGAATTTCCCAATCCCCCCGGTTTGCTGGAAAAAATCTTCAGGAAGATTAACTGGCTCAGCCGCGACGGCCGCGCGATGGCTATCAAGGACATCCGCATGTTCTGGCGCGACACGACCCAATGGGGACAATCCGTGATGCTGTTCGGCCTGCTGGGCGTGTATATCATCAACCTGCGGAATTTCACCCACCAGTTGAGCGGCGAATTCTGGATCAACCTCATTGCCTTCCTGAACCTCGGCGTCTGCGCGTTGAATCTCGCCTCGGTGACCACGCGGTTTGTGTTCCCGCAATTTTCGCTGGAAGGCCGCCGCCTGTGGATCGTCGGGATGGCCCCCATGGGACTGGCGCGGGTGGTCAAAACCAAATTCTGGCTGACGAGCGTGTTGTCGCTCATTGTGACTTCCGGTCTGATCATGCTCTCCTGTTACCTGCTGAAAATGACCTGGGACCGCGTGGTGTTTTTTGGCGCGGTGGTCACCCTGATGGCCTTTGCCCTCAATGGCCTGGCGGTGGGGCTGGGCGTGTTGTATCCAAATTTGAAGGAGAGCAATCCCAACAAAATCGTCAGCGGCTTTGGCGGCACCTTGTGCTTCGTGTTGAGTTCGGTCTACATTCTCGCCTCCGTGTTGCTGCTGGGATTGGGCACCTCCGGCTGGCAAGGTCGGGTGGCCTGGGCCGCGGAAAGTGTCATCGCGTTCGTGCTCCTGTCCGTTTTCGTCGGCTGGCTGCCTTTGAAACTGGGGTTGCGGCAGCTGAAACAATTTGAAGTCTGATGCCGGCCCCGATCCCCGCTAGACCTGCAGCAATTTTTCCAGCGCGTCAAACAGCTTGGGCGGGTCCGCCAGATGCACGTGCCCGCCGCTCGTGATCAAACCAAACCCTTCGCCGTAAGCCGGGCCGTTCACCACACAGACGTCGGTGAGACACTGGTCGAGCTGCTGTTCCGCCGCGTGCACTGCCGCCGGGCGTTTGCCCTCCGCTTCGAATTTCCAACCCACCAGTCGGGCCGAGGGGAACCAGGCACGGAGGTTGATGATGATTTTCTGCGTCGGCACCAGTTCCACCAGCAACGTGCCCTTGTCCGTGGGGATTTTTTTGGATTTGATTTCCGTCAAACGGCCGTGCGGCGATTGCAATTGAATCCGGCCGAAATGAAAATCGCTGACCGCCGCCGCGTGGAAAACCGCGTTCACCTTTTTGGCGGACAACGATTGCAACCTCTCCCGCAGGTTGGCCGTGGTGGTAAACTCCTCGACCTGTTGCGCCTGGCGCTCGCCCCCATGGGTGGCCTGGGCGCTGACCAGCAGCCGCACCTGATGGCCGCGGGCCACCAGGAAATTGGCCAGTTCCGTGCCCAGCCGGCCGGTCGAAAAATTCGTCAGCCGGCGCACCTCGTCCAGCGGTTCATAGGTCGGACCGGCAGTGACAATGCAGTTCATGTTGGTTTCCAACTTCGGCTGGTTTGGAGCAAACGGCAAGCCAAAGCTTGAACCCCGGTTTGGAGAATTTCGTGTCCCTTTGCGTTCAATCATGGTTCAAATAGGGCCGCCAACATGAGCAAAATCATCGGCATCGATCTGGGAACCACGAATTCACTCGTCGCCACGGTGGATTCGGGCATCCCGCTGGTCATCGCCGATCGCGAGGGACGGCGGCTGACGCCGTCCGTGGTCCATTTCCCGTCCGCGGACGCGGAGCCGCTGGTCGGCCACGAAGCCAATCGCGTTCGCGCGCTCAAACCGCTGGAAACGGTCTATTCCGTCAAACGCTTCATCGGCCGGCGCGGCGCGGAAATTGTGGAGGAGGAAAAATCCGTGACCTATCCGCTGGCTGGCGCCGGGGCCGGCCCGGTGATTATTCCCATTCACGGCAAAAAATTTTCACCCGAGGAAATTTCCGCCGCGGTCTTGAAAAAACTGAAGCGCGACGCGGAAAATTATTTCGGCGAACCGGTCACGCGCGCCGTCGTCACCGTGCCCGCCTATTTCAACGACGCCCAGCGCAACGCCACCAAGCGCGCGGGGGAACTGGCCGGGTTCACCGTGGAGCGCATCATCAACGAGCCGACCGCCGCCGCCCTGGCCTACGGCCTGGACCGGCTCAGGGAGAAATCGAAAATCGCGGTTTACGACCTCGGCGGCGGCACATTCGACCTTTCCATCCTGGAACTCAACGAGGGCGTTTTTCAGGTGCTGGCCACGCAGGGCAACACGCGGCTGGGCGGCGATGATTTGGACCAACGGCTGCTGAGTTTTCTATTGCATAAAATCGAGGCGGCCCATCCGTACTCCGCCATCCGTACTCCGCAATTACTTTCCCGCATCCGCGAAGCCGCCGAACAGGCCAAAATCAAATTATCCGCGGAAACCGGGGTAGAAATCGCCCTGCCATTTCTCACCCCGGATTTCAGCTTCAGCTACCGGCTCACGCGCGCGGAATTTGAGGAACTCACCCGTGATCTGATTGCCCGCACGCGGCCGCATTGCCTGCGCGCACTGGCCGATGCCAAGGTCGAGCCGAAGGATTTGGATCAAGTAATCCTCGTCGGCGGCCAGACGCGAATGCCGCTCGTCCGCCAATTCGTCAGCGACCTGTTCGGCTGCGCGGAATTTGAGGAAAGCCGCGGCAGCGTACGGCTCGGCACTGATTTCCACAAACCGAAAGGCCCGCAGCTCAACACGTCCCAGAATCCCGATGAAGCCGTCGCCCTCGGCGCGGCCATCCAGGCGGAGATTCTGTCGGGCGGCTTTAAAAACGTTTTGCTGCTGGACGTGACGCCGCTGTCTCTGGGCGTGGAAACCTTCGGTGGTTTGATGAACGTGCTGATTCCGCGCAACTCGACGATTCCGGTGAAGGCTGGCGAGCTGTTCACGACCGCCGTGGACCATCAACGTTCGATGCTCATCCACGTTTTGCAGGGCGAACGCGAGCGCGCCCGGGACAACTGGAGTCTCGGCCGGTTCACGATTGAATTCGAGTCCGCGCCCCGCGGTGTGGCGCGGGTGGGCGTCCAGTTTGAAATTGATGCCAACGGCATCTTGCACGTCCTCGCCCGCGACACCCACACCGGCCGGGAAAAAATTGTGGAGCTGAAATCCGCCGTGGACGTGGACGACACGGCGGTGCAGCAAATGGTCGAGGAATCCGTCGCGTACGCCTTTGAGGATCTGGCGGCGCGGCGCTGGATTGAGGCGAAGCTGCGCGCGCAGGCAACACTTGCCGCCACACACAAGGCGCTCACCGACAGCGCGGATGACGTCGAGCCGGATTACCGCGCCCGGATTGAAGCGGCCGCACGTGACGTGACATCGGCCCTGGCCACGGAAAGGCCGGAGGCCGGCACTGGCGATTTGAAACCCTTGCTGGCGGCGCTGGCGGCGCTGGACGAAACCACCCGGCCGCTGGCGGATTTGCTGATGGACCGGGCGATGGCAGCAATGCTGCGCAAGCGCGGCTTGATTCAGTGATTGAACAGCCACGCCAGGCACGGCGCGACGGCCAGGGCCGGCAAATAATTTGCCAGTTCCACCCGGCGGACCTCAAAAATCACCAGAGCCACCGCGCACGCGATCAGACCGGCGACGTCGGTGACGGAATTAATCAGGCCGTGCGCGGCCAGGAACGGCTTCGCCAGGAACTGGCACGCGAGGGTGACGGCGCCCAGAAAAACGAGAACGGGAAAGGCCGACAGGGCCGTCGGCCAGCCGAAATTTTTCACGAACCCCAGCGTGGCCAGCCCGTCCATGATGGCTTTGACCGCCAGCAGATAATAGTAGTCCGACAGGCCATCGGCCACCGCGCCGACCAGCCCCAACGGCGCGGCGCAAAACAACACGGCGCACGCGTTGAAGCCATCACCCACCTTGCGCGGGGCGCCTGACTGCCCGGCGGCAATGATGTTCCCCGCGTAACGGCCCAGGTGGTTGGACATTTTCTGCAGCCCAAACAGCCGGCCGAGCAGACCGCCGACGGTCAGCGCCAGCACCGCGATGCAGACTTGTTTCAGGGCGTATAGGAAGGTTCCACTGACGCCCAGCCAGACGAGGCACAGGCCGGAAAAAACCGTGAAGGCGCCCAACGCCGAGCGAAGCAAAAGCTGCAGGCGGAGGGACAGCGGCTGACGCAGCGCCAGCCCGAACAAACCGCCGAACAACACGCCCAAGGCATTGAAAAACGCGCCGGTCACACCCTGACTCAACCATCGTTCCGGCAAAGTGCAAGTCGGAAAATTTTTGCGCGCGCGGCCCCGGCCTGTTACTCAAAGGCCGATGACCGGCGCCCAACCGAACTCCCGCAGCCCGTGGCTTTGGATTCCCACGGTTTATTTCGCCGAAGGGATGCCGAACGCGCTGGTGGCCACGGTGGCAGTGATGCTTTACAGTGACCTCGGCGTCTCGAACGCGGCCACGGCATTCTTCACCAGCCTGCTTTATCTGCCCTGGGTCATCAAGCCGTTGTGGAGTCCGGTGGTGGACATCCTTAAAACCCGGCGCCAATGGATTTGGGCAACGCAATTGTTCCTGGGCGCGACGCTCGCCGGCGTGGCAGCGATGATTCCGTCGCCCCATTTCATCCAATGGACGATTGTCTTTTTTGGCCTGCTGGCATTCAGTTCGGCAACGCATGACATCGCAGCGGACGGCTTTTACATTTTGGCGGCGACCGAGCATCAGCAGTCGTTTTTCATCGGCTGGCGAAGCATTTTTTTTAACGTTGGAAAAATCGCGGCGCAAGGCGGCCTCGTTTTTTTCGCGGGCAAACTGGCGAAACAAACCGGCAATCCGGCGCTGGCCTGGTCGTTGGTGTTCGCCATCGGCGCGGGAATTTTCCTCTGTCTCGGCGCGTATCACCGTTTTGTTTTGCCGCGGTCAACGGCGGATCGGCCGAAAACAATTCCCGCAACCGGAAGTTTTCTCGACGAATTCCTGACAACCTTCACCGCCTTTTTCCAAAAGAAGAAAATCATTTTGTCGCTGCTGTTCATTTTGCTGTACCGGCTGGGCGAAGCGCAGTTGGTGAAAATCATTCCGATTTTTCTGCACGCGCCGGCGGCCCAAGGCGGCCTGGGACTCGACGACGAAGGCATTTCGGGGATTTACGGCACTTGTGGCGTCATCGCGTTCATGTGCGGCGCGTTGCTCGGCGGGTTTGTCGTGGCGCGGCGCGGTTTGAAATCCTGGCTGTGGCCGATGCTGCTGGCGATTCATTTTCCGGACGCGGTTTTCATCTGGCTGGCCTGCGCACAACCGGAAAAACTGGCTCTGATTGGCGCGGGCGTGGTGGTGGAACAGTTCGGCTACGGCTTCGGCTTCACAGCATTGATGATGTACATGATTTACATCGCCCGTGGAGAACATCCCACAGCGCATTATGCGATTTGCACCGGCTTCATGGCGCTGGGCATGATGATTCCGGGTTTGTGGAGCGGCTGGTTGCAGGAACACATCGGCTATCCGCATTTCTTCATCTGGGTGATTCTGGCGACGATTCCCAGCTTCCTCGTGGCGGTGTGGATCCCGCTTGATGCGGAATTCGGGAAGCGGACCGTAAAGTCGCCCTAGTTGAAGGCCGGGCTGAAAAGGATTGCATTGAACAGGTTGAGTTTTCCAGAATCCAAGTTTGCAATGAAACGAACGTGCCTTCGACGATTCTCCGGTGTTTTGCTGGCCGCCACGGCCTTCGGCATTCTGCCGGCCGCGTCGGCACAATCCATTTCCACGGCCGATGCCCCTCCGCCCGAACCGCGCCGGCCGAGCATCATTTTCATCCAATGCGACGGCCTGGGATGGGGCGATTTGAGTTGCTACGGCCAGACAAAATTTCAGACACCCAACCTGGATCAGCTCGCCGCCGGTGGCATCCGGTTCACGGACTATTACGCCGGCGACGCGGCGAGTTCGCTGGCGGGCGCCGCTCTCCTGCTCGGCCGGGATACGACGCATTTGAAACAGCGCGCCGACATGGACGTGCCGCTGGCGGCGGACGAAATCACCGTGGCGCAACGATTGCAGCAATCCGGTTATCGCACCACCTTGATCGGTGAATGGTTTTTGGGCGGTGACGGCACCAGCGGCGCGCCCTGGCTGAAAGGTTTCAACGAATTTGCCGGTTATCTGGATCCGGGCGAAACCGTGGACTATTACGCCGATTACATCTGGCACTACGCGCCGGCCAGAAATCCGACCCCGGATCACCCGGCCGCCTTCCAGGGCAGGGAGACGCTCTATGACAATGCCGACGGGAAGAAGGGAGAATACATTCCGGACTTGTTTGCCAAAGCGGCCGGCAATTTCATCCGGACTTATCAACCGGCCCCCTTCAACGGTTATCGACCGTTCTTCCTGCTGTTGAACTATACCATTGCGCGCCCGGGTGACGGCAACACGATGCCCGTGCCCACCGACGCGCCGTATTCGGATGAAGCGTGGCCGCAACCGGAAAAAAACCGGGCCGCCATGATTGTCCGGCTCGACAACCACATCGGCGAATTACTGGAGGAATTGAAGAACCTGCGCCTTGAAAGCAACACGGTCATTTTCTTCTCCAGCGATACCGGACCACAGACGGGCGGAGGGGTCGATCCCAAATTTTTCCAGAGTGCCGGGCCGTTCCGGGGCGGCCGCGGCGGGCTTTATGAAGGGGGCCTGCGCGTGCCGATGATTGTTTCCTGGCCGGGGACCATCCGGCCGGGACAGGTCAGCGATTCCCCCTGGGCCGCCTGGGATTTCCTGCCGACAGCCCTGCAGATTGCGCTCCGGGAACCGCCTCCAAACCTGGACGGCCTTTCCGTGCTGCCGACGCTGCTGGGCGAAACCCAGACCAATCGCCATGAATTATTCTCCTGGGAACTCCGCGGCGGCGAAACTGCCCAGGCCGCGCGCCTGGACGACTGGAAAATGGTGCGCTCCAAGGCCGGCGAACCATGGGAACTGTATAATCTCAAAACCGATCCGGGCGAAACCCAGGATGTCGCGGACAAAAATCCCGGCGTAATCGCAAAATTTGAGGAGCTGCTGAAAAAGTAGCAACGCCCCGTTGTAGCGCAGCTCTGTGAACGCCCGCACACTTTTTTTACAATCCCCCGGAAATATGCGGCGGTCACAGACCGCCGCTACATCGGATTCCCGCTACTGCGCGGAGCCGGCGGGCAGGGGTGCATTCGGGTTCCGTTCCTGTTCGACAATCCGGATTTCGAAAATCATCCACAAAATCGCCAGCGCCACTCCGAGCAGAAAGGCCGCCAGCACAAACCACGGCCATCGGTAGCGGCGCGGCTTTTCATTTGGTTCATCCATCTTGGGCGTCATCTTAACCCTGATCCGTTCCCCGGGCGACTGTGATCCGGATTGCCTCAAGGCTCCGGTAAATTCCATCACGTGAAAACTCGACCTGCAACAATTTTCCGCTATGTTTCCCCGCCATTCTGCACATGCACGATCAGGAATCACCAGAAAATCTGCCCGACGAGCCGGCGGCCAGGCCCGACGACCCGTCTCCGCCAAAACGCTTCGACGCGGCGAGCGAAGGCGCCTACACCGTTTTGCGGAACGCGGACTTCTTCCGCTACCTCATCGGACGTTTCGTCGCGTCGCTCGGCCAGCAAATGCTCGTCGTGGCAATTGACTGGGAGCTTTACCAGCGGACGCACTCGGCGCTGTCGCTGGCCTTCGTCGGCCTGTCATTGATGATTCCGATGATTCTTTGCACAATCCCCGCAGGACACATCGCCGACGTATTCAACCGCAAGAAAATCATCCTGGCCGCAACGCTCGTTTTGGCGGTGGTGAGTGTCGGTCTCACCTTGATTTCCTACTACGCCGCTCCGGTTTATTGGATTTACATCTGCCTGTTTGTCCTAGGCGCGGCGCGGACATTTTTGTGGCCGGCCAGCGCGGCGTTTGTCACCAGCCTCGTTCCTTTGAACCAATTCGCCCGCGCCGTCACCTTTAACAGCGGCGCGTTTCAATTCTCGTCCGTTGTCGGCCCCACGGCCTTTGGCGCGGTCATCGCGCTGACCCCGAACGCGGAGGCCCACGGCACGGCCTGGTCGGTGTACGCGTTGAACGCCCTGGCTTCGATTGCCTGTTTCGCACTCGTGGCGCCGATCCGGCACGCGCACAAGGCCAAACCGGCCGAACCGGTTTCGGTCAAAAGCCTCGTGGAAGGGTTCCGGTTTGTTTATCAGAGCAAAATCATCCTGGGCATCATCACGCTCGATTTGTTCGCCGTGCTGCTGGGCGGCACGGTGACGATCCTGCCGATTTATGCGCAAAATATTTTCCACGTCGGCGCGGGCGGTTTCGGCTGGCTGCGCAACGCGATGCCCATTGGCGCCGTGATTTGCATGTTGATCGTCGCGCACCGGCCGCCAATGCAAAAGGCCGGGCGCGCCATGCTCTGGTCCGTCGCGATTTTCGGCGGGGCGACGATTCTGTTCGGTGTCACGAACCAGAATTGTTTTGGCAACTGGTTCGGGCTGCCGAACGCGTTTTGGTTCTGGTTCTCGTTCGCGCTGCTGGCGCTGGCCGGCACGGTGGACAACGTCAGCGTCATCGTGCGCCAGACGCTCGTGCAAATCCTGACGCCGGACGAGAAACGCGGGCGCGTGTCCGCCGTGAACAGCCTGTTCATCGGCACCTCGAACGAACTCGGCGGCTTCCGGTCGGGGATCGTGGCGTATTTGTTCACGGTGCCGACGGTGCTGGGCAACGCGGCGGCGACGGGCGCGATCGTGTCCACCGTGTCCGGTGGTATCGGCACCATTATCGTCGTCATCGCGGTAGCGTGGATCTGGCCGGAAATCCGGCGTTTCGGAAAACTGGCGTGAGATTCTGTCGCGCGAAGGACATGGAGGCTGTGTCCTAATTACGGTAGGGCGTCCTGCATTGCGGGATGCGCGCCGTGCTCCGTATTTGCGCGGGCAGAGGACTGCCCGCCCTACCTAAATTTTAAAAAATAGGACGCCACCAACACGAAGTGACGCTGGACAAAATGGTTCTCCGGAAATAAGGTTCAAATTGTGAAGCAGGATAGGCTGTAATACGCGCCGTCCATTTTGTTTGTTAGACGGCTTTAGGAGCATTGTTTGACAACCTTCGTCTGGTTATGAAAAACATGACGGTGCAGTTAGTAATAATGCTTGGAGTCGGAACAGCTCTTTCGGCGTTCAGCCAAAATTTGCTCGTAAACGGCGATTTCGAGATGGGTAATGCAGGCTTTACGAGCACGTATGCGTATTCACCCAGCAACCTTTGGAACGAAGGATCGTATGACATTGTGACAAACCCACGTCTGGATCATCGTCTCGGCGGGTCGTTCGGAGACCACACGACAGGCACGGGGTTCATGCTTGCGATGAATGGAAGCCGTGACACCAATGCTGTCGTCTGGAGTGAAACCGTGAGTGTATCACCCGATACGACCTATTTATTTTCAGGATGGAGCGCATCGTGGGGCGACGATGGCCATAGCTTCGATCCGTCACCGGCAATGATACGCGTCTTGATCAATGGACAGCAGTATGCAGGAGATGTGCGCTCGGCAACCACGAATGGCCTGTGGCAGAGTTTTACCACTGTTTGGCATTCGCAGTCATCTACGCAAGCTGTTATCGAGATTCGCGACGAGAACACCGAGTGGTCCGGCAATGATTTTGCCCTTGACGATTTGAGCTTTGTCTCGCTTTCCACCCAACAGACTTCATCCGTCGTTGTGTCGTCGTCGGGGAGTTCTAACTCCAATTCCAATGCCTCCCAACAAGTTTGGTCTCCACAACCTAACCCGCTCCCCCGGGACAGCGCATTGGGGTTTGCTCTGCCTATTGAGGTTGGCCTCACCTACCAGATACAAGCATCCCCAGACCTGATTCATTGGGTCCAAGCTACGAACGTGGCTTTTTACTTCAGAGATTTTGACTCTACAAACTATAATGAGCGGTTTTATCGCTTCGAGAAGAAATAGCTTTGCAAAGACGCCGCCAAGCCTGAGGTCAGGCGGCATTGAGCATATATGAAGATTCGACGCCTCATCGTCATCTTTGGGTTTTTGATAGCGGTCGCCGCGCTGGTGAGTGTAGCGCTCGTCTCTCACTGGCAGCGTTCGCAGACATTCAAGGGTTTGCCAATGCTCGCTGCGGCGGAACAGAGTTATTTGCGAGACCATGTTTCACGAGGCCAGCCTTTGCCAGCTTCCGTGACGCTTCGAGATTTAGTCAGCGGCGGATATATTTCCACCAATGCTGTTAGAGCCTTTGATGGCATGGAGGTCATATTTTATCCAACGGCCAGCAACAACAACCCACAGGCCATTTTGGTTCGCGTGCGGATATCGGATGGCAGCCAAGTTGTAGTGCTTGCCGATGGTAGTGTCCAGCAGTTGGAAAAGTGATGTCGCCTAACACGAGGGCAGGTTACAAATTCCCTTCGCATTCTTCGCGCGACTTTTGCACTTCCGCTTGACGCGGGCGGGCCACCGATTATCGTCGGCGCATGAAAAGGATTTTAGTCTGGTTTTTGATTTTAAGTTTCGCGGCGGTGACGGCGGCGCGGGCGCAGGATGACGCCACCCAACAGCAAATTGACAAGCTCACCGGCCAGATCCAGGACCTGCTGGACGCGCAGGCGGCCCAGGGCAAACGCATCGAGGCGCTGGAAAAGGAAATCGGCGACCTGCAAAGCCAGTCAACCCAGCCGGGCGGCGGCACGGCGAGTCCGGATGATTTGAAGAAGCTCGCCGAGCAGGTGCAGGAAATCGACAAGAAACGGCAGGAAGACAACGACCGGGTTTTAAAGGAGCTGGAACATCTTGAAAAAGCATTGGGCGCGTCGTCGGGTCACAGGTCCGCACCGGATGTACCACCGGACATAACGCCAACGCCGTTGAAAGACCATGCCAACACCGGCGCCGGCGGTCCGCAGAATGGCTATGATTACACGATTCACAGCGGAGACACGCTCTCGGCCATCGCCAAGGCGTACCGCGAACAAGGCGTCAAGGTGACCACGGACCAGATTTTGAAGGCGAACCCGGGATTGGACCCGAAGAGCATGAAGGTGGGGCAGAAAATCTTCGTCCCCGCGCCGCAGTAAGGATTTTGTAGGAGCCGACGTGAGGAGGCTCTAATCAAAAACTGGAAAGGTTTGAGACTCGTTACCTCGTCTCCTACAAAATTAGTGCAGCGTGAAATGAACCGCGAGCACGCCCGCCGCCGCCGCCAGGCAATAATAGCCAAACCACTGCCAGCGTCCGTTCTCCAGCCAGCGGGAAAGCCATTTCAACGCCAGCAACCCGGCAAGGAAGCTGAAGACCATGCCCACAATGCCCGGCAGGAAAAGATGCACCGCGGAACCGGGGCCGTTCAACGCGTGCTCCTTGAGCAAACGCCAAGCTTCCTTGGCGACCACCGGCGGCGTCAACACCACCGCCAGCGCGAAACTGAACTCCTCCAACTTCGGTTTGGGCAGGCCGAGCAACAGCCCGGTGGAAATGGTCGAACCGGAGCGCGAAAAGCCGCGAAAGGGCAGGCAGACGCCCTGCACGATGCCGATCCAGATTGCGTGGGCGGGCTGGACTTCCGAAGGCCGCGGCGATTTATCCGCGCGCAGGCCGGCATAAATGATCAACCCACCCACGGCCACCAGCGCCCCGGCAATCAGGGGCAGGTTCGAGAACAGGTCCTCAATCTCGGCATGCGGCGCACCGCGCATGAAAATCTTCTCGATGAGCACCTTCAGGCCATAGCCAACCACCCCCGTGCAAACCGTGGCGATGGCGACCTGGATGGCAAACCATTGGAGCTGGCCGATGGAGGCGAAGTAATCGCGCTTCCAGCCGCGCCAGAAATAGACAATCACCGCAAACATGGTCCCGGTGTGCAACATGACCAGCAGCATCGTCATTTCCGGACTCGACGGGTCCAGGCCCATGAGTTTTTCCGCCACGATGACGTGCGCCGAACTCGACACCGGCAACAATTCACAGGCGCCTTGAATCAGCGCCAGGATGAGGATTTGAAAAAAATTCAGCATGGGCATGAACCCCTTCCTGCCAGATCCGAAATGACCACGGCAATCAAGTAAGGCATGGCGCGTGGTTAGACACGAAATGGACGCGCCGGGCAAGAAAGAAGTGGAGTGAGCGAGCTATTTTTTCCAGTGGAAGAACGCCTTGGCTTCTTCGGTGCGCTGTTTGACCTTGAGCTGGCCGAGGATGGAATGCCAGCCGATGTAGATTTTGTGCCACTGGCTTTCAATGCCACGCAGGGAGCCTTCGCTCATTTCGCCGAGGTAACGGAGCGACGGCGCGTTGCCGATGAGGGCATGGATTTCCTCCTTGCTGGGCGAGGTGATCTCAATGGCCGCATAAATCATTTCCAGCTCCTGCACGATGACGCTCTTCAGTTCCAGAAAATGATTTTCGTCCGGCGGCCCGTATTTTTTGGTGCGGGCCGTGTTCACGAAAAGATTGAACTGCTTCCAGCATTCGATATGGGTCTCGATCTGGGCGACCAACTGGCTGAGTTCTTTGGCGGTCATAAGCGTTCGGGTTGGCTGGGAACGGTCGGCACGGTATGCGGCGAAAGAAAGATCACGGCGCCGCCGCGCATCTCGCGGGCGGTGATGCGCAGGCTGGCGAAATGAATGCTGAATTCGGCCAGCGGCATCTGCGCCTCCCGCGCCTGCTGGAACAGGAGCAGCACGTCGCGCACGATGTCGCGCAACAGCCCCTGCGGATACCCGGAGGCGATGGTGGACGTGACCACCTTGCCGTCGCGGTTGACGGTGAGGCTGCCGGCGGGCAGTTGCTGAACCGCCGCCCGGCTCTTAAAAATTCGCTTTAAGAATCCCATGATGCCACCAGTTTCTTGGTCTTTTCAAACAATTGGTCGGGAGGCGCATCCGGCGGCCAGGCGACCAAATAGGACTTTTCGTCGCGGGGCAACAATAGCACTTGCCGTTCCAAGCTGCTGCCCGCCACGTACAACAATGGGCCGGCTTCCAGCCGGTCGCTCAGTCGTTTGGCCACCTCGGTGACCCGCCGCGTCCAGCCGCTCAGTTGACCGGCACATTGCGTTCCCCACGAGTCAACTTCATGCTGCCGGTCGGGGGAGGTGACGACGACAAATTCAGCGCCTTCCCGGGCCACCAGGGCAAGTTTCCAGATGGTCTTCCGATGGTCGGCCTCCTCGACCGATTCGGCCCCGGCAGCGGGGTTGGCGGCTTCGTCAATGTTTTGCGCGGATTCGAGCAGCAGGGCGTTGACTGATTTTGAGATGGTGCGCTCGCGCTTCGGTTCGGCGGGAAGATTTTCGAACGTGCCGGATTTCCAGGCCAGAATTCTTCGGAAAGCCACTTCGCCGCGGGCGCCTTCGGCCTCGGCATCAATCAGTTCGCCGTCCTGAATCCACAGCCTGGCCACGAGCGGACCGCGAGTGATGCGTAACACCGTGGAGGTGCGGGACAGGCATTCCATCTGGATGATGTCCATGAGGCTTTTGCTTTGGATGCCGCGGAAACCCGTTTCCATGTCGCGTCCCAACAGGGATTCGACACAGTCCAGAAACATTTGCGGGTTTTGCTGCATGTCACCCTTCAGCCAGAACAAATCCACGCCCAAGGCATATGTGCGTGAACGGAACTCCTCGTCTTCCAGCCCCGTCAACACCACCGTGCGCAGTTCCGGAAACCGGCGGCGGACAATGGTGAGCACCTGCAACCCGTCCATCTTGGGCATCTTCAAATCGCAAACCAGCAGTCGGAACGGCTCGGCGTCCAGGAGGGCGACGGCGCGCGTCCCGCTGTTGACCGTGCGGATCTCGGGTTTGCTGGGAAGCTGCGCCAATGTTTCACGACTCACCTCCAGCCAGGCGGCTTCGTCGTCCAAAATCAGGATTTTATGGCTTGGTTCCATTCCGCTCAGCAACATGACGCCCAACGCCGCAAGCTTGTCAATCCAAGCTCCAAAGCGTTGCCGTCGTAATCGTCCATAGGCAAGCAGTTGTCGTTCCGTATCGCACGATATCGATGAATAATTTCACCGCTGGTTTGTTGGACAGGCAGTCCAACGCTGAGACAACCGCCCGCCGGGTCGCCGTCAATCAACCGCCTGCTATCCAGCGGGTCCCCCCCGCCGGCCATGGCGCGCTTCCTGCTGGGAATTGGCCAACCTGCGGATTAACCGTCGGCGGGAAAAGTTGTGTGCGATGTCAAATGGAGTAAAAACAAGATTTGCCGGGTTGCTGCGAGAATTGCTGCGACGCTTTGACGAGAACGAAACTGAAGCGGGCACTCCCCACCCGTCGCGACCGGTAACGCAAGCGGCACCACCACCGCCGCCAACCGTTTCCCTTCCACCCATGGCCACGGCCCGGTTGCAGCCGAAACCGGTGGTGACTCCCCCCCCGCCGCCGGTGGAAAACACCACCGACCTGGAATTGCCGCTTCAATCGGTTCTGGAAAACCTGCCGCCCCAACTGCGTTCCCGCATGCGCCTGGCCAGCGTTGATTTGACCCGCGCCACCATCTCCATCGCCCTCGGGAAGATCATGCCGCAACTGGCCCTGGGCGTCGTAAAAATTACCTTCGGCGAATTGCGTCATGCCGCACCCGGTTTGTTTGACGTTGACCAGGAATACGATTCCCTGCCCATCGTGCTGCCGCTGAACGAGGTGCTTGCCCGGTTGAGCACCAACTCCCTGATCCGCAATCCGGCGCAAAAACATATCGAGGTGCCGCCGGACATTGCCGGGCCTTTCAGTGAACGCGGCGAGGGCATATCCATTTCCGCGGCGGCCGCCAAACCGTTGCCGGCTTCAGTGCCGCCGATGCGCATGCCCACGCCCACGCCCACGCCGGTCAAGGCCCCGCCACCGCCCGTCGCGCCACCGCCGCCGGCGTTTGTATCGCGTTCCATCAAGCCCGAACTGCCGCCGCAAGTTCCGTCCCTGCCCCACCACGGCAATGGCAACGGCAATGGCATGCCGGTGCAACCCATCATTCCAACCATTCCCTTTCAGCCCGCCGCGCCCGCCGCACCCAGGCCGGCTCCACCGGCGCCCAGGCCGATGCCGGTCGTTCCCGAACCCGCCACCATCCTGGCACCGCTGGCCGCGCTGGCGGAAAACTGGCCGGAGGTCTTGCGGGCGGAAATCGCACAACTGATTATGACCAACGCGCAGGTGGCGTTACCGTTGAATCTGGTCGAGTCCGCCCTTAAACGCGGACGGGTGATCTTCGCCTGGCGAAATCTGCGTTCGTGGATCAAGCCCATGCCACCGACGATGTCCATCCATGACGGGCTGGAATTGGAATTGCCGCTCAAGGTGGTGGCCCCGCTGTACCTGGCCGGGCAGGCCGGACCAGCCAAAGCGGCCAAGGCGCATCAACCGGCGCCTCTCCCGGCGGAGATCCCGAATCTGTTTTTTGGTTTTCCCCAACCACAGCCGCCCTACGAAATCCCGGAACCGACCGCCAAGGCGCCGCAGCCCGATGATACCCGCTTTGCGGTCAAACCGGCGGCGGAAGCTCCGGGACCGGATACGAATTATTACATGTGGGTTGAATCCGACACCACCCGGATGACGGTGCGTCCGCACGAGACGGAGTTCAAGCGCGAGGCGGTGCCGGCGACGGATTTCAGCAGCCGCCAAACCACGCCCAAGGAAGTGGTCACGCGGGCGATGGCATTGAATGGTGTCGTCGGCGCGCTCGTGGCCCTGCCAGATGGCTTGACGGTGGCCAGTGAGATCCCGTCTGACCTCAATGCGGACACGCTCGCCGCCTTTCTGCCTCAAATCTACGGCCGGGTAAGCCAGTGCACCCGGGAACTCCGGATGGGAGATTTGAACAATTTGAATTTCACTGTTGGCAACGTGCCGTGGAAGGTGTTCCGCATCCATGGCGTCTATTTCGCCGCGTTCGGTCGCGCCGGCGAGCCATTGCCGACCGCACAACTGGCCCTGTTGGCCGGCGAACTCGACCGCAAAAAACAATAATCCTATGGCCATTATCAACCAAGCCACTCGCGAACTGCAGGTTAAAATCGTCTATTACGGCCCGGCAATGGGCGGCAAGACCACGAACCTGGTCCAAGTCCACGACCACGTCCAGACCGCCGCCGGCAACAAGGGCAAGCTGGTCTCGCTGGCGACCAGCTCGGACCGCACCCTGTTCTTCGACTTTCTGCCGATTGAAGCGATGACCATCCGCGGGTTCAAGACCAAGTTCCAGCTCTACACGGTGCCCGGCCAGGTCATTTACAACACGACCCGCCAGCTCGTCCTGCGCGGCGTGGACGGCATCGTGTTCGTGGCCGATTCCCAATTCGAGAAAATGCCGGAGAACGTGGAGAGCTTCCAGAACCTCATTGATAATTTGCACTCGCTCAAGCTCAACCTCCACGAGATCCCCTACGTGCTGCAATATAACAAGCGGGATTTGCCCAATGTCGCCCCCACCGAATACATGGAATTTCTGCTCAACAACCGTGAAGTGCAGGTGCCGTCGTTCACTGCGACGGCCCACCGGTGCGAAGGTGTGTTCGAAACCTTGAACATGATCACGCGCCTGCTCCTGCACAAGTTCATCAACCAAAGCGTTCCCCAGTACGCGTGACATGGCTACCATGGCTACTCTCCCTCAGCTCACCGAGGAGGACATTCAAAAGCTGGATGAGACCCTCCGCGAGTTCAACGCCAGCGCTGACGCCACCGTCTCGCTGGTGATTGACAAGGCCGGTTTTCTCATCACCCACCACGGCGAGGCGGAAGAATTTGACCTGACGACCATCGCGGCGCTGGCCTCCGGCGCGTTCATGGCCAATCAGACCATTGCCGGCCTGGTCAGTGAACCGACGTTCAACAGCACCTACCAGCAGGGGGAACATTTCAGCCTCTTCGTCACCAACGTGGACGAACATTGCCTGCTCGTCGTGATTTTCAAATCCGAGACCGGCGTGGGCGTGGTCAAATACTACGCCGCCACCGCCGGCAAACGCATCGCCCGCCAGCTCAAAATCGCGCGGAAACGCGCCCCCGGCGAAGGCCTCGATCTCTCGATGCTCAACGTCGCCGACACCCAGTACTTTTTCCGCAAGAAGGAAAAGGAACCGGGCACGAAAAAGCGCCCCTGATTCCACTCAACCCAGCCGGCTGTGGCTGCCATCGCAGAACGGCGCGTTCTGGGAATGCTTGCAACCGCACCACGCGACGGTTTTGGCCCCGGTAATGTCCGTCTGCTTTGGCGCAAAACCCGTGCCTTTGTGGGAGCCGTCGCAAAACGGCTGGCTCTTGGACCGGCCGCAGGCGCACCACCAATACGTGCCGGCATCGGTTTTTTGCACGAACGGAGATTTTTGGGCAATGACGGGTTCTGGCATGATTATTTTCCTTTCCGGACAACGATTAATCAAAGGACCGGACGGAAGCAACTTCCAAAACCATTTCCTCAATCATCACTGTCCGGCGGCTTCGCGGCGGCGATACTCATCCAGAATCGCGGCCGTGGCGGAAGCCCCGCAACGGCTGGCGCCAAGGTCGCGCACGCGCATCAAACTGTCCAGATCGCGCACGCCGCCGGCCGCCTTGACTTGCACCTTCGGTGAACACGCCGCGCGCATCAGCTCCAGATCATGCGCGGTGGCGCCTTGGTAATTATAACCGCCACCCGGCTGTTTCACGAAACCGAAACCGGTGGAGGTTTTCACCCAGTCGGCCCCCGCCCGTTCGCAAATCCCGCACAGCCGCCGTTTGAAACTGTCGCCATTCAGGCCGGCGCCACCCTCGACAAGATAATCGTTCTCGAAGATGACCTTCACTTTTGCCCCGTGCCGGTGCGCCTCGTCGCACACGACCTTCACGTCCCGCTCAACGTAATCCCAGTCCCCACCCAGGGCCTTGCCGATGTTAATAACCATGTCGATTTCCACCGCGCCGTCCCGGCAGGCCAGTTCGGTCTCGTAGCGCTTGGACTCGGTGCACGCGTTGCCATGCGGGAAGCCGATGACACATCCGACGCGCACACCGCTTCCGGCCAGCAGTTCGGCCGCGCGCCGGACGGCGTAAGGTTTGATGCAAACGGACGCCACGCCGTATTTCACGGCCAGCTGGCAGCCGTCCTCCAATTCCCGGTCCGTCAGGGTTGGATGCAACAGTGAATGATCAATCATCCCGGCCAGTTGTTCGTAGGTGTATTTCACAACGCCCCAACCATATTCCACTCCTCCCAAAACGTAAATCGCCTTGATGACGTCACGCCGGTAGAATTTCCAGGGCCAGGGAATAATCCCGGTAGCCCATCGCCCGCCAGAAGGCAACCGCCGCTTCGTTTTGCACCAACACCTGCACCGTCAGCCGTTTGTGCTTCGGCCAGATCCGGGTGCGGAGCAATTCCATGGCTTGACGGCCAACGCCCTGCCGGCGCCGGTTGCGCACCACGAAAAGCTGGCGCAGATAAATCTCTTCGGGTTGCTCGCAATACAGGGCGTAGGCGGCCACTCCTTCGTTGTCTTCAAAAATCACGGCAGCGTATTCGGACGCCAGCCAGCCTTGCATCCGCTGTTCCAGTTCGGAGACCGTCATCGGATTTCGATGCCCCTCGTCGCGGATCAACTGATGATTCAGTTCCGCCAGCAGGGCACAATCCTTCGAGGTGGCGTGGCGGAAGTTCATGCGAAGGTGCGCGGCAGGTCTTCCGCCAGAATGGCCCACCGTTCATGGTCCTTCCAGCGGCCGCCCACCTTCAAATAACGGCGCGAGAATCCTTCCCGCACAAACCCGCAACCCCGCACCAGCCGGAGCGAGGCGTGATTTTTCGGCTGGATGTTGGCCTCCAAACGGTGCAGTTTGAGTTTCTCAAAGGCGTGTTTCAGAACGAGCCGCATCCCCTCGCGCATCAACCCCTGCCCGGCGTGGGGCGTGAAAGCGTAATAACCCACAAACGCGCCCGATAACGCCCCAGGAATGATGTGATTCAAATGAATGGCCCCCACCAGGTCGCCTGACTCGCGGAGGACAACCAGAAAGCCCCGGTGCGAATCCGAACTCATGCGCTTCACGTAAGCCTCAAATTTTTTACGCGTCCGGGGCGGTGCCACCCAGGAGTAATGCAGGGCGCGGCTCCGCCGGACGGATGCCAGAAACGCCGGCCAGTCGCGCAGGGTCGGCGGTCGGATGGTTACCGGTGTTTTCAAAGGTCCTTCACCTTCATTCTGAATTTCACCCAAGTCTTGATGTCGCAATGTGCGACAGGTTGCCTGACCGAATCAAGGTTGCAAATTGTGAAGCTGCGGTGGCGGAGGATTGAAACCCGACCGCACCGTGGGAATCGGCATCGCGGGCGCCCGGGAGGCAGTCGGACATTCACAACTTGACAGTCTTGGTTAAACCCGGAAACGTCTGCCGGAACACACCCGGAGCCGCCATGTTGGACAACTGTTTTCAAAAGCTGAAGACCGGTTTGATTTTGGGACTGGCCGCGGGTTGGCTGGCCCCGGCCACCGGGTGGGCGGATGGATGTTTCGTGGCACCGGAGTTTGTCTGGAACAAACACAAAGACATCAATGAGCCGACCCAAAAGGCCATTATCGTGTATGATGCCGGGCGTGAGGACCTGATCCTGCAGGTCAAATATGACGGCCCGGTCGGGGAATTCGGCTGGCTTGTCCCTATTCCAAACCCGCCGACGGTTCAAGAAGGCTCAATGCGGTGCTTTTACGAGTTGAGCCGTTACACGCAGCTGCATTTTGAATCAGGTTACGCCGTTCCCGGAACGGCCGGGGACGCCTCCCTGGGCCCGGACAACGGGGAAATCGAACCTGTCAAGGTCATCGAAACCAAAACGGTGGGGGCTTACGAAGTGGCCGTGCTTTCCACCAAAGACGCCAGCGCATTGGAAAACTGGCTGGCAGCAAATGGCTTTTCGTTTCCCCAGGACAAAACCAGCGTGGTGGATGCCTACATCAAACAACATTGGTATTTCATAGCCGTCCGAATCCGCCTGGGAAAAGGGAATGGATTTCAAATTGTGACCGGCACACCCAGGCAGGCCCCCGCGATTAAATCCGAAGTGGAGGAAAAGCTGGCGTCCGGCGAGTTGCATCCGCTGCAAATCAACTTTGTCAGTGACCGGTGCGTGTTCCCACTCCGCATCTCGTCCGTCAACGGCCGGCCATCCGAAGTCCAGGTCCAGGTGTTGTCGGGCGAACCGTTGATGGAAAAAGACATGTTTGAAAAGAAATTGCCGGAAGTGTATCGGCTCGACCGGGAACAGGCGGCCACGAATGCGGCAAACTTCAAGGATGGGCTGCTTTCCGAATTGAAAAGGCAATATGGAGATTCTCCACCGCCGCTGACCGCCACCGACGAACGCCGGATTCAAAGAATGCGTGAGATTCCCTTGGCTTCTCCGGATAACTTGCCGCCCTTTATCCAGGTCACCACGGCGGACCTCCCTGATTGCGGACGGCTGATTCCGCGGCTGGCCGGCAAATCGTGGTGGTTGACCAAGCAGACCTGGACCTTCCAGCCGGAGGAAATGCGCGACCTGGAGTTTCAGCCGGCCATCCCCGTCTTTGCCGGAGAATTGGGCACCGAATACGGTTATTTGACCGCTCAGGGTCTTGCTTCATTGGGAACGAAAGCCGTTCCGGCCCTGATTGCCGCCCTCCAAAGCGAGAACCCGGTGGTGCGTCTCCAAGCCGCTTCGGTCATCGCCCATCTGCTCGACGCGCGGCTGGCGAAGTGTTTACCCGAACTTTTCAAGGATGCGGAACCTGAGGTCCGGATGAACGCGGCCCTCGCCGCGCAAGGCAATTGGAATCCCGCCTTTGTTGAGCCGCTGATTGGCCTGTTCCGGGACAAGGACGACGAGGTCCGCCAGGCGGCCACCGCCTGTCTCGCGCAACATACCGAGGACACAGCTGGATATGTTTCTGTCTTTCGCGAAATGCTCAAGGAACAGAATTCCGAGATCAAAGCTTCCGCGTTCCGGATGCTGATCAACCTGCGGGAGAAAATTTCGCGGGCGGAACTTCTGCAGTTGGCCGCGATTCCCCAGACGGAGTTGGTCGGAATGGCAGTTGCCGAACTGGGCGATACACCCATTTCCTGCGCAGAAGCCGTTCCGTTGCTCCACAATCCGGAATCGCTGGCACGGACGTTTGGCCTCATCGCCTTGTCACAGAACGCCAACACGCAATCCGTTGACCTGGCGTTGCCGTTGTTAAACGATCCGAATGTGTTTGTGAAAAAAAGGGCTGCTGCAATCTTGCGGGCGCTCACGGGCCAACACTTCCCGCCGGACCAACCCAAGCAATGGGAAAAATGGTGGGCTGAAAACCGGGCCACCTTCACCGTAACCGTCCATCCCGAAGAACTTCACCCGCACCAGGTACAGACCAACCCTGAACCGATGGGAACATCCAACTGACCGTCGGAGATTCGAAGTAATTCTCGTCGCGCCTGACTCGCAATTGCCTTGTGCCGCGCACCTTTCAGAAGCACATTCCACCCGGATGAGGAGAGCCACCCATGATTGAACCGCTGCTGTTGACCACCGCCCGGGTCTCGACCTTCAACGGCAAGAATCTGCTCACGGGCGCGAGCGGCTTCTTTTTCGAACGCGACGACCGGCTGTTTCTCGTAACCAGCCGGCACGTGGTGATGGATGAACCGAGCAAACATTTTCCCGACCGCATCGAAATCGAACTCCACACCGACGCCAAAAACCTCACCCAATCGATCGGCCTGTCGATGCTGTTGTACCGCGACGGCAAGAGTGTATGGCATCAGGGCAAGGATTCCGGTGGTGAGATTGACGTGGCGGTGATTGAACTCGATCGCGCGGCGTTGCCGAAATCGGTGGCGATGCGATGCTTTACGCCGACGCATCTGGAACACTCGCTCCAAGAGGCGGAAGCCGGTAGCCCGCTGCTGATTGTCGGTTTCCCGCTCGGCTTTCATGATGCGCTGCATCACCTGCCCGTGGTACGGCAGGCGGTGATTGCTTCGTCCTTCGGCGTGCGCTTTCAGGGACTGGGCTACTTTCTCACCGATGCCCGAACGCACCGCGGCACCAGCGGCGCGCCGGTGGTGATGCGCAGTCCGTCCACCGATGCGCAACTGCCCTGGAAATTGCTCGGAGTCCACTCCGCGAGCATGGACATGGGCGACCGCGATCTGAAACTCGATGAATCGCTGGGCCTGAACTGCGCCTGGTACGCCGACATCCTTCTCACCCTGACGAAATGAGGGCAAACAACCGGCGTGAAAGTTTTCACGCAAAGACGCCAAGGCACGAAGCGGTGGGGCAAATATCCCGAAGGGATTACGTCATTCAGCCCAGCGTTGCCACGACAGGGTCGGGGCTACGCTGGGTGGCGGATTACAAATTGAAACAACCCTGAAGGGGTTGAAGCAAATCACGGCGGGATGGTGATGCAACCCCGGTGGGGTTGATGGTTTTTTTTCTGGACGATGACCCAGGGTGGTCGCTCCTTGCCGCGCCAAAGCGCAGCGACGGCGGGCACTCCAACCCTGGGCTGAAGGATAGAATCCCGTTAGGATTCAAAAGTCGCTCTCCGCCTAGCAGCCGTTCTCGGTGGTGGTAGCGCGATAAATCTTTTCCACCAGCGCGGCGATGCCGATGCGATGGATAAGGTCGGTGGGCATAAAATAGATCAACTCGAAGACGTTTTAACATCAAATCGAGTTGTGGTCGAATTTTTGGAAATATTACTGTTTAGCAAAAGCAATTTTTCGTTAAATATGATGCATTAAAGTCAGATGGCCTCTTACCGCCTAAAGAATTCAAAGCGTTTACTTGAATAGGTTGAAGTTCTTTTAAAAATTCTAAAAATTGGACTTCAAACTGCGGATAGATTGACCGCGCAATACTCATTTTTTCTTCTGCACCTTCGCCGCGACTTTCAGCCCCAACGCGTTCAGCCGGATGAAGCTGGTAGCGTCGTCCGGGTTGAAATCATAAGAGTTCACGGCAAGGCAATGTTTTCGGCCTGGAATGAATACGTCTTCAAGGATTCGGGCGTGGCGAGTTGAATGTTCAATTGGGTATCCGACGGCGGCGTCGATTCAAAGGAAGTGCTCTTAAAACTGTCGGTGCTCCAGCTTCCGTTGCTCTTCAAGGGATTGCCCTGGCCGTCCACAAACTTCAGGTCAATGATGCGCTTGTCCGGGTCCTGGATGTAAAGTTGGATGGAGTTTTTGGAATCGGACATCATCCCGCCAGACATGCCTTTGAACATTTGGCCAAACGCCTCGCCCAACTGCGGGTTGCCGTTCGGTTGGGATTCGATTTCCTTTTTCTTCGCGTTGTAGGCTGCCTTGGTCAGGTATATCAGTTGAATATGATATTTCGCCAGCACCGGATTTTGCACGGGTTCGGCGGGATGTTGCAGGATGTTATTTATGGTGAGCAGTCCGCCGTTCGCTTCCGTGGGATTGAACAATTCCACGTTGCCTTTGAGAATCTTGATGGCCGTCGCGTTGCGGGAAGGATTGCGTAGTTTCACTTCCGTGCTCAACGCAACGCTCGATTGGCCAAAGCCCATTAATTGCTGGAAATCCTGGTTTTCACTCCTCGGAATGAGATTGCGACCCGTTGAGTCGGTGGCCTCGGTCAACAGAACACGGCGCACGCTTTGGGCATCGGCCGCGGCGTCGCCGGTGAATTTCAATCCCACTCTGCATTCGGAAGCAAAGGCGCCGGTCGTGCGGTTGTCCGTAACGTCGCCGACGCTCACTTGGATGGGCGGCGGAGATTGTTCCTGCGCATTGGCCGCGATCGGCCATGCCAGAACAATCGCCAGACAGGTTTGATTAAGCAGTTTCATATTTATTTTTTGGACTTTCGCTGCGATTCCACAAAGCAGGACGCGCGCCATTTTATTTATGCTTTTGCACTTTGGCCGCAACTTTCAACCGCAAAGCGTTCAACCGGATGAAGCCGGTGGCATCGTCCTGGTTGTAGGCTTTCGTCGGATCGGCTTCCATCGTCGCGATGTGCGGGTTGTACAGGCTCACCGGGCTCTTGCGGCCGGCGACCATGATGTTGCCCTTGTACAACTTTACCCGCACGGTGCCGGTCACGTTTTTCTGGCTCTCGGTCACCAGTGCCTGCAACGCCAGCCGTTCCGGCGCGAACCAGTAGCCGTAATACACCAGCTCCGCGTACCGCGGAATCAGCGAATCCCGCAAATGCATGACTTCCCGGTCCATGGTGAGGCTTTCCATCTGCCGGTGTGCAAAGTGCAGAATCGCGCCGCCGGGCGTTTCATACACGCCCCGCGATTTCATGCCCACATACCGGTTCTCCACCATGTCCACCCGCCCAACCCCGTGTCTGCCGCCAATCTTGTTCAGCACCTGCATCACGCCCAGCGGGGAAAGGGCCTTTCCATTCACGGCCACGGCGGTGCCCTTCCTGAACTGAATCGTCACAAACTCCGGTTTGTTCGGCGCGTCTTCGGGGAACACCGACAGCGTGGTGAACGAGCCGCGATATTTCTTGTCGCTCGCGTCCAGCCACGGGTCTTCGAGAATGCCCGCCTCGTAGGAGATGTGCAGGAGGTTCCGGTCGCTCGAGAACGGTTTCCTGGCGCTGGCCTGGACGGGAATCCGGTGCCGGGCGCAGTAATCAATCATCTCCTGCCGGCCGGGAAATTCGTCGCGATACCGCGCGTCCCGCCACGGGGCAATTACCTGCAAATCCGGCGACAGAGCGGCGGCGGTCAGTTCGAACCGCACCTGGTCGTTGCCCTTGCCGGTGGCGCCGTGCGCGATGGCGTCGGCCTTTTCCTTTTTGGCCACGGCAATCATGCCCTTGGCGATGAGCGGCCGGGCGATGCTGGTGCCGAGGTAATACTGGCCCTCGTAAATCGCCCCGGCCCGGATCATCGGGAAGATGAAGTCGCGCGCGAATTCCGCCTGCAAATCCGCGATGTAGATTTTGGAGGCGCCAGTTTTCTTCGCCTTCGCCTCGAGGCCGCGCAATTCCTCCGCCTGCCCGATGTTCGCGCAGAAGGCGATCATCTCGGCGTCATAGGTTTCCTTGAGCCATGACAGCAGCACCGAGGTATCGAGGCCGCCCGAATATGCCAGAACGATTTTCATGAGCGGACATTAAACCGCCAAGCCGCCCGGAACGCAAAGGGGAAATGGAAGGTGCCTGGTTTCAGTGGGGTGAACGCCTGTCGCGCCGCAGCCCGGCGAAGGCTGATGCCCGCGAGCCGATTGGGAAGCCGAACTTCGACCGGCTTGTCAGTGGCCTCACCCCACCAGGGCACAAATGGGAAATGGTACGCCCTAACGATCAATTTGAGACCACGGCCGTTTGTTGCAGCCGCGCGAGGTCCTGCAGCGCCAGGGGGTCGGTGAGGGCACTGCCCGACATAAAATAAGTTTCCGGCGGGCGCGCACTCTTCCATTTCCAGTATTCCTGGTGCCCATCGGCGAACGCGAGCGTTGTGCCATTCTGATGCGCCCACGCCGGCAGGTTGAACCAGTTGTTGATCGTGGCGGAGTAAAGAAAATGTCCGTCATCAATCGATGAATCGTCTTCTTCCAGAAACGTCAGCGACTTGGACGGATTCCGGATTTGACTCACCTGGTGCACCGGCTTGATGCCCCAATTGGCCGTGTCCTCCGGCGGCCCGCCCATATAACAACTCAGCGAATAGGTGCGTAAAATCGGAACGCTCGTGGCCAAAACCAGGCTGCGGTCGGCCGGACACCGGTATACCCGGATGTCCTTCACATACGGGTAAATCGTGCCGTCGGTGATGGTCGTGGTGTTCGTGTCCAGACCGGCGTTGCCGGTGACCCACGAGTTGGTCGGACTTTCGGGAACACCCCCCGCACTAAAATCCACGTCGTTGGAAGCCAGGATACCGCCATTTCCGTCGGCATACATTTGCCAGGCCAGATCCAGCTGCTTTTGATTGTTCAGGCAGACGATGCGTCTCGCCCGCTCTTTGCCCTGCGCCAACACTGGCAACAACAGCGCCGCCAGGATGGCGATGATGGCGATGACCACCAGTAATTCGATCAACGTGAAGGCCCGTTGGTTGTTCAATCCCGTCAAAATGCCGTTGCTGCCAGACTGTTTCATAATTTTCTGGCGGTAAATTCGTATTTAAAATTCACTGCCCGCCCACCAGTGCCAGCCGGACTTTCTGGTTGAATCGCGAGGTCATGGTCTGGGTCCGGGTGGTGACTTTCAACCACATATCCTGATCGTTGTTCACATCCACAATCATGCCGAGTGCCGGGTCATACCAGAAATCACCGGTAATCTTGCCTTTTTTGATTTCAACCGCCGCACCGGTCGCGGTGGAAATGGTTTTGGTCGAAATATCGCCTTGGGCTTCAACGTGCGCACATTGGCGGCCATCATGCTGCTCCCAATTCTTGAGGGTATATTTCATGTCCAACGCCAAAACGCCGATGGGGCTGGGGACGTCCTTTTTTACATGCCAGCTATCTCCCATATTGACCGCGTGGTCCGGCATGGCATCGGCAAAGGAACCGTACCGCTTGAGCGTGTCCTCGCTGAACATTTGATTGAACATGGCTTGTTGCTGCGGCTTTGCGGTCGCCGCCACACGATTCCTTAATTCGTCCACGCCTCCCAGTTTTTCGACGCTGCCATTGGCGTCGGTAAAGTATTGAATGCGCGCGCCGATGATTGCGCGCAGGATCGGCGCGACCGGATTGTTGCTGTCCTGTCCCGGACTTTGTGCGGAATCAAAACTCAGCACATTGCGGTCGCCTTGAGAGACATTCATCGTTTCGGCCTCAAATCTCAGTTCCAGTTGCCAGCCGCCGTTCGTCAGCTCCTTGAGCGCGGAAATATCAAAATCCTGGGTGAGCTTCACCTCCTGCACCACGGGTTGCGGTTGATCGGGCACATCCGTTTTGGTGGATTGATCCATTTCCATGTGCATGGGATAGTCCTTGCCAACCGTCCATTTGATCTTCATGGCCACCGGTTGATCCGACGCGACGGAGGCCGTGGTGGCATCGGACCCATTCCCGCTATTCCCAGATGCGGTCGTCCCGGTTTTGGATTTTGAGCAGCCGGACAAGCCGAGGGCGACGGTCACGGCACAGAGGGGAAGGATGGCAACCAGTTTTTTCATAGGGTTTAAGAGTTTGTTGGACGATTCATTGAGCCATTCGCAAACCACTTCCAATCTTTCTTATAAGTGGCCGGGCCAACCAAAGCGGTGACAAGCAAGCCAGAGATTTAGGCTGAAAACTCATGGTGTCCTCCTCATTAAGCGCCGATTTATAAGATTTGTCCATCGTAAATTCATATCCACATTAAATCGGCTGCTCATCGGCGCGCAATGGGAAATGATGATGACAAACCGGCCGGTTTGAGAGACTCCCGACGGTTCGGCTTGAAAGTTTGGACAGGTTCGTTTTTGCGCATAAAAACTCCGGGTGGCTTTGTCGGAAGATTGAGCCGCGTTACCCGGCCGGCAAGCGAGAAATTGACCCGGCTGCAAATTTACAGGTTGGCGTTGATCCAATTAGTCATGGAAGTGTAACCAAAGGTCATCTCGCCCGGATTGTAACCCATATACCATTTTGAGTGGCCGTCGGCGAACATGACATTCTGGCCTCCGCTGTGGATTTGCCAGTATTCCGTTAACGAAGGATCGGCAGCACCACCGACGCAATTCTGCGTGTAATCATCTTTGTCCGCATCCAGTGGATCAAAAAGAACCGGGCCACCTTTTGTTCCCGCTGTGTCGCCTCCCAGAACAAAAGCCGAGGGAAATAAAATCCGCGACCCAATGACCGGAGCAAAGGCACCGGCGGCCACATAGGCGGCATTGCAGCCGTTGAAATAATTGAAAGGCCCTTGGTACTTCCAGCGCAATTGCACGTTGCCGGGGCAATTATACACATTGGTGTTACTCACAAAGGGAAAAATCTGCTCCATCCAACTGGCTTTCTTGGTTGTGAAGTCGGTGGCACCCCAGTAAATCGTTGCGCCCGACTCGGGATAAGATTCCCTGTTGTCATCGGCGAACATCCTCATGCCCAGGCCGATTTGATGGAGGTTGGACAGGCATTGCGTCGTCCACGCACGCTGCTTCGCCGAAGATAACGCCGGCAACAGCATCGCCGCCAGAATGGCAATGATGGCGATGACGACGAGCAGCTCAATCAGCGTGAACGCCCGTTGCCGAGTTTTCGCACCGAAATCCATGGTGTCAGTTTCAATGACGCGCCGGAATATGAAATTTGTCCAGCGTTAATTTGGCTTCTTGACCACGAGTATTCTGATGGATCGCGTTATCGTGTAGTGGTTGAATAATCCCAGCGATTGATGCTTACATATCTTGCAGGCTGACTTGCGCGCATATTTCTCCAGCGCCGCGCCGACTTCGCGCAAGTTTTTGTTCTCAAAAACCGCAGCACGATGGCATTGCGGTCCTTTTCGCCGAGCCGTTCCAGCGCGGCATCCAGCAGCAGCGCGATGCCATCCAATTCCGGCATTTATTTATAAATGTCCGTCCAAGTGGAAAAGGGAACAGAAAAAATTCCAATAATTTCGCAGCAGCCGACGTCAGCCGGCTCGCTTCTCAACAAATTGGAGCGGACTCATGTCCTCTGCTACGGCTTTGAGGACGGCGGACGCCGGGCCGCGATGCTGAGCGGTTCGATGTGCACGAGCACATCGGTAACAGCCGGAATGACGCCGCGAATTTTGTCCTTCACAGCGTGGGCGATTTCATGCGAGCGGAGCACGGTCATTTGCGGGTCCACCTCCACATGCATGTCCACGAAATACTGGTAACCGACCTTGCGCACGAAGCATTTTTCCACACGGTCCACACCGGGCGTGGTGGTTGCAATCTGGCGGATCTGGTCAATCACCTCGTGGCCGGGGGCGGTGTCCATAAGTTCATTGAGCGCCGGGCGCAGCAAATGCCAGCCATTCCACGCTATCACCCCCGCCGCCGCAATCGCCGCCACGTCATCGGCGGCTTCAAATCCCTTGCCGCCGAGGAGCGCCACACTGATGCCAACGCCGGCGGCCACGGACGTGATGGCGTCGCTGCGATGATGCCAGGCGTCGGTTTTGACCACCGAACTGTCCACGGCCTTGCCCTCGCGCGAAACAAACCGGAACAGGCCTTCCTTCACGACCACCACCACCACCAGCACGATGAGCGTAAATGGCGCCGGCGACGGATGCGGTTCCATGATTTCGCCGCACGCCTTGAGCGCGATCCACAGTGCCGCCCCCAACAACATGGCGGCCACGATGGCGGAAGCAATCGGTTCGGCCTTGCCGTGACCGTAGGGATGGTCCTCGTCCGCCGGCGCCGCCGCCACAACCAGTCCGCGCCACACGATGAGTGAACTGAAAATGTCGGCGAAGGATTCGACGGCATCGGCGACCAGCGCGTGCGAATGGCCGGCGATGCCGGCGGCGAGTTTCGTGGCCGACAACACGACGTTGACAGCCATGCCGGCGAAGGTGGCGCGCAGGCCGCGTTGGAGACGGTTCAAGGACACAGGGGAATGTTGAATTTCAAACGGTCAGTGTCGAACGCAAAATTCACGCGATGGGACGGATGGCATGTTGCCGTCCCCAATATTTGGGTCGGCGGCACGCCGACCCTCCCGATCAAATCAGGTGGCAGAACATCCCGTCGCGCAGCTTCGGTTCAAACCACGTGCTTTTTGGGGGCATGACGCCGCCCGCATTGCTGATGGTCATCAACGTTTCGGTGCTCACGGGGTACATCGAAAACGCGCAGGCGTATTCACCGCTGTTCACCAGCTTTTCCAGTTCCGCCGTGCCGCGGATGCCGCCGACGAATTGAATGCGCTGGTTCGTCCGTGGATCATCAATGCCAAAGATCGGTCCGAGCACGTGCTTTTGCAGCAGGGTCACGTCGAGCAGGTCCCGGGCGTCGCGCGCCTCCAGCGCGTTATGGCGGAAGGCCAGGGTGTGCCATTTGCCGGCCAGATAAAATCCAAGTTCGTGTTCGCGCGTGGGCGCGGCCGTGCCGTAGGCATTAACGGCAAAGACCGTGCCGAGAATTTCCAACAACTGCTCCGGCGCCCAGCCGTTCAAATCCTTCAATACGCGGTTGTACGGCAAAACCTGCATCTGATTGTGCGGAAAAATTACCGCCAGAAATTGTCCGCTCTGCCCGGCCCCCTGGCGGGATTCATAGACGCGTGCCGCCGCCGCACTGCGATGATGGCCGTCGGCAATGTACAGGTTGGGAATCCGCGCAAACTGGGTTTCGATGAATTTGACATGATGCGGATCCTGAATCGTCCAGGACATGTGCCGCACACCGTCCCCGGCCGTAAAATCAATCTCCGGCCTGGCGGAGGCCTTTTCCGCAATGAACCCGTCCAAGGTGCGGGCGGCCGGGTAGGTCAAAAAGACCGGGCTGGCCTGCGCATTCAAGGTTTCGATGTGCCGCACGCGGTCGTCCTCCTTGTCCACGCGCGTCTGCTCATGCCTCCGGATGATGCCGCGCTGGTATTCCACGCAACTCGCGGTCACGACGAGGCCGGTCTGGGTGTGGGTGCCCATGATTTGCCGGTACAGGTAAAAACCCGGCTGCGCGTCCGGTTGCAGCGCGCCGTCCCGGATGAGTTTCTGAAAATTCTCCCCGCCCTTGGCATACACCTCCGGCGCGTGCACGTCCGTTCCCGGTGGCAGATCGATTTCCGGTTTGCTGACGTGGAGAAAGCTGAGCGGGTTGCCGGCGGCGATGGCGCGCGCCTCGTCCGACGACATCACATCGTAGGGCAGTTCGCAGATGCGCGCAGCCAGTTCCGGTTTCGGTCGCAACGCGGCAAAGGGTTTTACCATGGCCATAAGGCGCCGCGAAGATACGAACAGCGCAGGGTGAAGGCACGCCGAAATTGAATCTTGCAAGCTTGGCCAGTTCTGCCTGCGGGACCTGCCAAAGGTTAGTCGGAGGAATTCCGCCAACGTCACCTAACGTGGGCCGAACAGCGTGACGCTCTGTCCGACGGCTGGAATCTTGAAGGGTTGGTATGACAATGTTGGCCAATCGAACCGGAGCCAGTGGAATGCCGGCGAATCCAGCGGCG
This sequence comes from Verrucomicrobiota bacterium, assembly GCA_049516255.1. Taxonomy (GTDB): domain Bacteria; phylum Verrucomicrobiota; class Verrucomicrobiia; order Limisphaerales; family UBA11358; genus UBA11358. The sequence continues at coordinate 21,339 of JBEKTH010000004.1, read as the reverse complement.
TGTTGAACCGGAACGCAACCCGGGAAGGCAAATCCGATGCATCCGATTCCAGAATTTCCACCGTGAGGCTGCCCAAATCATGCCGGTCACCTTTTTTGCATCTAGGTGCGCCCACGAGCACGTTGACAGCCCTGAAGGCGTAGGCGGCATGGACGGGACCGACATTGTCGCAGGAGAAGATATCTGGCGCTTTGGATTGAATCACCAGCGTTTTGTCATCGGTTCGCTCAACGTCAAAACTCGTGCAACCCGGCACCAGTGTCCTGATGGTCTTTGGCAACGGCTGGTGGTTATACGCTCTGTAAAAAGGCGCATAGGCCAGCGAGAGCTGGCAGGGCGCGTTGATTATGATCACATTCTTGTTTTCCTCGTCCAGGGAATTGCCGATTTTACTTAAATAGCCCAACGCATTGGAAGTGCGAGCGGTTCCTTCAACCGCCAAGACCCGTCCGGCAATTGCTCCCGGAATGTGAACCAGAATCAGCAGTGCGCAGGCCGCCCACGCCAGAATGCGATAGGTCAACGATTCCGGCAACCGGCGAGTAATCAGGCCGGCAACAAAACTGGCGATCAGTCCATAAGCTCCGACGGCCACAAAGCCAAGGTTCTTGCCGAGCGGCACAACCGTTGCCGCCGGGATGGCCGCCAACAGCATGACGGCGAACCAGAACGCAGCGGTTTTGTCCCGGCGCAACCATGGGAGAAAAACCACCAAGGCCGCAATCACGGGCACGCAATAAAGCGCAATGATCGTCGGGTGCAATGAAGGTTTGACCGCGATCAAAAAATCCGGTGCCAGCATGGTAAGCTGGCCCCCGAGCAAAACCATCGCCCGGGGAATCACATCCCGCGCAAACTGAAGCGGCTCGCTGGCAGGGTCAATGTAACCCCCCACATGGAACACACCGAAGCCGGAAAGTTGATAGATGGTCCGCCACAGAACGATGACCAGAATCGAAGGCAAAACTGTCAACGCCCGGTTGCGAAGAGAACCCGGCTCGAGCACCAGCGCATACGCGAGAATAAAGGCAACCGTGGAAGCTCCGCCTTCGTTCGCGAATAGCGAAAGCGCGAAGAACAGGGCAGATAGCACGCATCCGGAACGGGACTTTGCGGTACGCCATTGATGATGTTCATAAAGACACAACAGGCCGAAGCAAAGCGACAGCATGAAACCGCGGTTGGCGACGAACGCCACCGGAAAATAGGTGTTGCCGTCCAGCAGAAACATCAGCGCCGCCAGTCCGGCGGCCCAACTCGTCCCCATCAGCTTCCGGTAAATGATCGTGACAAGAAACACGATGGCCACGAACCAGGCGATGTTGTGGGCATGCATCAGCGCGGGCGAATCGGGAAAGAGCCGGTAATCGAGCCAGTGAGTGAACGCGGTCACCGGCCGCCAAAGACCCAGTCTTAAATCGTCCGGCGTCCACCACGGCAGCATGCCGTAGCTCTTCATCAACGCCATGTCTTGGGGACTGCGGTTGAAGAAAAGATCGCGGAGGACGGTCGGGAAACTCCCGGAATCCGCGGGGTTTCCCGTCTCGTGCATTCGCGGTGGCAATTGGTCTGGCTTGAGTTCAACCGCGCGCTGAGGCAGATCATCCATAAACAGGCCGGTCTTCAAGGCGGGCAACATCACGAGTATCGCTCCCATCGCAAGAACCGCGGGCAGATAACGGTACTCAAGAAACTTCTTTGAAAAAAACCACGCTTTGGACCCTAATCCACTCATCTTGATTCGTAAGAGATAGTTACTCACCTTCACGCATTGACCAAGGAAAATTGTAAAGACCCACGCTTAACAGAAGTCGTCCAGATTGCGGCGCCACTTGCGTTCCCCGTTAGCCACAACGAGGCGCATTCCGCATTTTTTCTTCAGTCGGTCATGGAAAAAGTGCTTGCAACGGCGGATTTGGCTGCTAAACTCCACAACTCTTTACTGGAATTTTATGGCACGCATTTGTGAATTGACCGGCAAACGCCCGATGAAGGGCAGCATCATCTGGCGCAGTGGCAAGCCCAAGAAACAGGGCGGCATCGGCACGCACATCACCGCCATCACCAAACGCCGGTTCCTGCCGAATTTGCAGCGCGTGAAGGCTCAGTTGCCCAACGGTGAAGTCCGCTACATTCGCGTTTCCGCCGCCGCCATCAAAAAAGGCCTCGTCCTCAAGGCGCCCAAACGGAATTGGAAGAAGCCCGAAGCGGCCAAGGCCTGATTGGCCACGACGAACATTGCCGCCTTGAACCTGGCGGCCACCCGCGGTGGACAGGGGACGACGGGCAGTGCCGACGCTACAAGTATGCGGTTCCGTTCACCATTGAAATCCGTTTGGGCCGCGCTGGCGGCGTGGTTGCTGGCTTCCACGGTTGCGAATGCCGATGGCGCGTTGTCCAAATCATTCCTGGTTTATTTCGGAACCTACACCGGAGCCAAGAGCCAGGGCATCTACGTTTCCCGCTTCGATACCGCGTCGGGCCAATTGACCGCGCCCGCGCTGGCCGCCCCATCCGCCAGCCCGTCGTACCTCGCCCTGGCCCCCGATCACCAATTTCTTTTCGCCGTAAACGAAACCGATCACTTCAACGGCCAGGCCGGCGGCGCGGTATCAGCGTTCAAGCTGGACGCGGCTACGGGCAAACTGGAATTCCTGGACCAGCAATCCTCCGGCGGCAGCGGCCCGTGCCACCTGGCCGTGGACGCCGCCGGCAGATTTCTGGTCGTGGCGAACTATGACAGCGGCAGCGTGGCGGCTTTCCCGGTGCAAACCGGCGGTTTCATCGGCCCGGCGACGGCAGTGATCCAACATCATGGCTCCAGCATCGACCCGCAGCGGCAAGCCGGGCCGCATGCCCATTGCATCGCCCTGGACAGCGCTCATCATCGCGTGTTCGCCTGCGACCTGGGGCTGGACAAGGTGATGATTTACCGGCTCAACGAGACCAACGGTGCGCTCATAGCGGACGAAAATCCGTGGGTTGAACTGAAACCCGGCTCCGGCCCGCGCCACATCGCCTTCAGCCCTAATGGCCGGCAGGCCTGCGTCATCAGCGAGATGGCCTCCACCCTGACCACCTTTGCCTATGACCCGGAACACGGCGCGTTGAAGGCGGAGCAAACGGTTTCCCTGTTGCCACCGGATTTTCAGGGAAAAAACACGGCCGCCGAGGTGGCCTTCCTTCCTTCCGGCAAATTTATTTACGGCTCAAACCGCGGGGATGACAGCATTGCGGTGTTTGCCGTGAATGAGTCAACCGGCCGGCTGAAGTTTGTCGAACGCCAATCCACCCGCGGCAAAACCCCGCGCTGTTTCGCCATCGACCCCACCGGCCAATACCTGATTGTCGCCAACCAGAATTCCGACAACATCGTCGTCTTCCGCATTGACACCCAAACGGGCCTGTTGATGTGGACCGGGCAGACGGTCGAAGTCGGCCAGCCGGTGTGCGTTACTTTTGTTCCCATGGTGACGGCCGCGCCTTGACGGTGATGCTGCCGCAATTGCCGGCGTATCCAGCAGGACAGCCGGATTTATTTCCCCTTGAACCGTTGCATGGTCGCGCGTTTGAGTTCGCGGGCGGACTCGCGCTCTTTCAAATCTTCGCGCTTGTCGAACTGCTGTTTGCCTTTGCCGACGGCGAGCGCCACCTTCACCTTTCCGTTCTTCCAGTAAAACGCCAGCGGCACGAGCGCATGGCCCTTGACCGAGGCGAGTTCGAACAGCTTCCGGATCTCCGACCGGTGCAGGAGCAATTTGCGCGGGGCCTTGGGCTGATGATTCTGGAGATTGCCGTGCGAGTATTCATCGATGTGCGCGTTGTAAAGCCAGACCTCGTCCTTGTCCACCCGCGCGAAGGCATCGGCAATCTGGCCCTTACCGGCGCGCAACGACTTGACCTCCGTGCCGTGCAACACGATGCCCGCCTCAAAGGTTTCGAGGATGTGGTAATCGCGCCGCGCCTTGTGGTTGGTCACGATGTCGGGCATGACCAATTTTAGATTTACGATGGACGATTTACGAGGTGAATTTGAAACGAAGGACGATTCGTAAATCGAAAATCGCCAATCGTAAATGGGCTAGCGTTTGCGGCGTTTCTTGGCCGCCGGCCGGACCAGTTCGACCGTCTCGGGCATTTCCCAGCCGATCTTTTCCTCGAGAATTTCGCGCAACGCGATGTCCGCCACGCCGAGGTTGGTCGTGTTGGCCACCAGCGGACGGCTCAGGCCGCCGTTGCCGGAATTGAGCTGTCGAACCCGGCGGGAAATGAGGTTCACCAGCACGTTGGGATTGCCGACCTTTTCGGCGGCTTTTTTACAGAGTTCAGCGTTCACAATTTTGGTTCGAGAAATCGAGCAGGGAAGTCTATCCGCTCCGCCCATGGATGCAATAAGAAAATTTGACCGTTCCGGGAACGTGAATTTGATACCGTTTTGCAGCCGAATTGAACGAAATGGAGCCAACGATGAAAACAACCGTTTGACGTGACGACCTTTGGCAGAAAGCCGCCTTTTGAAATGGTAGGGCCGCGCTGCGGCGCGGCCCCGGACGACCAGCAGGTCGTCCCTACCGCCCCCGAAAACCCGCTGCTTGCACCGGCACGTCTTTTTTCTAAAATAATGGCGCATGTCCGCAAAGTCCCAATTCGATTTACAACAATTCCTCGCCACGCGCACTGAGGCCGTCAATCGCGCCTTGGATAAATTTCTGCCATCCGAAAAAACCCGGCCCGCGACCATCCACCAGGCGATGCGTTACTCGCTCTTCGCCGGCGGCAAACGGATGCGCCCGGCACTGTGCCTTGCCGCCGCCGAGGCTTGTGGCGGCGGCGACGTTGCCGCCATGCCATTGGCGTGCGCCGTCGAGTGCATCCACACCTATTCGCTCATCCACGACGATTTGCCGGCGATGGACAACGACGATTTCCGCCGCGGCAAACCCACCAACCACAAGGTGTTCGGCGAAGGCATCGCCGTACTCGCAGGCGATGCGCTGCTGACGCAGGCGTTCGAGATCGCCGCACAGGCCAAAGGCTGGCCGCGCTATTTGCACCGCGATTTGATTTTGGAAATTGCGAAGGCGTCCGGCTCGCTCCAACTCGTTGCCGGGCAGGTGGCGGACCTGGAAGGCGAAGGCAAAAAAATTTCCGCCGACGAACTGCGTTACATTCACGAGCGCAAGACTTCGGCGTTGCTGTGCTGTTCCGTGCGGCTCGGCGGCATGAGTGCCAACTGCACGTCGGCACAACTTAAGGCGTTGACGGATTTCGGCTATCACGTCGGTCTCGCGTTCCAGGTGATTGACGACATTCTGGACGTGACGCAGACGAGCGAGCAACTCGGCAAGACGGCGGGCAAAGACACGGCGGCGCAAAAGGCGACCTACCCGGCGATTGTGGGTTTGGAAAAATCACGAATAATTGCGGAACAACTGACGGCCAAGGCCTTCGCCGCACTGAGAGCATTCAAAGGCCGCGCCGTCGCCCTCGAAGCCCTGGCGGAATTTCTTTTGAAGCGGGATAAATGAAAAAGAATTGAAATGCTATCCAGCCGATTCAATCTCGCCGAACAATTTCTGCCGCTGAAGTAAATAAACATTATCTCAATCTTACTGACGATGCTGGCAACACTTATGGCCTTAGTTTTTCCTGGAGCGTTGTGCGTCCGCCACAATCAATTTATTTTTACGACCCCCCTCACCTGTTTCCTCTCCCCAAGGAGAGGACATTCCGGAGTGAAATTTCTGTTTAGTGAAAGATTGTCCGGTCAATCCCGTCGCCCGACATCCCAAAGACGCGGCGAGCATTTCTCCCTCTCCTGAAGGAGAGGGCCGGGGTGAGGACGGTCGTTTAACCATTCTTGTTTTCGGAGTGCCGACCAACGCCTAAAACCTTGTCAGCTTTTCCAATTCCTTCACGCGCTTTTCGATGTCGGCGCGCTTGGTTTGAGTGGTGCGCGTCAGGCCAAAGCCTTCGCAGCAAAATGACGCCGTGACACTGCCGTAAATCATTGCGCGCCGGAGGTTGTCGTCGATCGAACCCTTTGCCGTCGCGAGCCAGCCCATCATGCCACCCACGAACGAGTCGCCCGCGCCGGTCGGGTCCACGACCCGGTGCAGCGGATATGCCGGACAGATGAAATAACCGCGCGGCCCGGACAGAATCGAGCCGTGCGAACCTTTTTTGATGATGACGTATTTCGGCCCCAGCTTGTGGATTTTCTTGAGTGCGGCAAAGACGTTGTCCTCCTTGGTCAACTGGTGCGCCTCGCTGTCGTTAAGCACAAAGCCGTCAATGCGTTTAAGCAGCTTCAGCAAATCCGGCAGCGCGATGTTCAGCCACAAATCCATCGTGTCGGCCACGACGAATTTGGGCCGTTGCATCTGGTTGAGCACGTGGTGCTGGAGCGCGGGCGCAATGTTCGCCAGCAGCACGAACCGGGAATTTTGGTGCGACTTGGGCAGCACGGGCGTGAAGGTCTCGAACACGCCGAGTTCGGTCAGCAGCGTGCGCCGGTTGTTCATGTTCTCCTCGTATTCACCCGACCAATGAAACGTTTTGCCGGGCAGAATTTGCAGGCCTTCGAGATCGATTTTGTGCCGGCGATAAAGTTCGAGGTATTTTTGGGGGAAATCGTCGCCGACCACGCCCACCAGTCTTACCGGGCTGAAAAAGCTCGCGGCGACGGCGGCATGGCTGGCCGAACCGCCCAACAGACGCGGGTTTTCGGCTTTGGGTGTTTTGATGGAATCCAACGCGGTGGAACCGACAATTAAGACACTCATTTATTTAGGAGATGGCAGATGGGAGTTTGGAGTCAGGAAAAAATCAGTGGCCGCCTTTGCCTTTTTGGATCAGCTCAATCTCGTAACCTTCCGGCGCGTCAATGAAGGCAAAGGTCGTGCCGCTTGAACTCGTCGTCGGGCCGTCGGAATATTTCAGGCCGTGCTTGGCGAGGTGTTTGGCAAATTCGTCGAGGCTGTCCACCTCAAAGGCGAGATGGGTGAGGTCGGGCTGGACCGACACGGAATCGCTGCCCGGGAAATGGCAGATTTCAATCTCCTCATCGCTTTCCGGCGCCTTGAGAAAAACCAGTTCGGAGCCGCGCGGCGATTTGTGCCGCCTGACTTCCTGGAGGCCAAGAATGTCGCGATAGAATTTCACCGTGCGTTCCAGATTGTTCACGCGGTAGCGCGTGTGCAGCAGTTTCGTGACCTTGCTCATGCGCAAAATTTAATGAGTCCCGGGTCCAAAGTCCACCCCGACCGGTCGTCGGGATTCATGTCCCAAGTGGCGGGTATTTTGATTTGGTGTAGCGTCGAGCCTGCGGCTCGAATAAATCGGCGCACAGCGCCGACACTACAACACAAATCACGCGCCTCCAAGTGGCGCCGCATTGTTTGTTTGACTTTAGCCTTTAGCCTTTGGCCTTTAGCCTTTAGAATTCGATATGGGCAAACGCCGTGAAGCGCGGGAACGCGCCGTCCAGTTTCTGTTTCAGCACGACCTGAATCCACCGGAGGATTTGGACCGGGCCCTGGAGGAATTCTGGCAGACGCAGCGCGCCGCGGCCATTGCCGAGGAAAAAGGCCCGGCGACCTGGGGCCAGCCCCACGAACTGCCGCCGCCGACCACCGAGGAGGCCGAGACGCGCCTGTTTGCCGACCCGCTCATCCGCGGCGTCATCGAACACCGCAACGCCATCGATGAGCGCATCAAATCTCACGCCAAGAACTGGGAATTCCATCGCATCGCCGCCGTGGACCGCAACATCATGCGCCTGGCCATCTTTGAAATGTTGCACCGCGAGGACATCCCGCCCGTGGTCAGCATCAACGAAGCGGTGGACATCGCGAAAAAATTTTCCACGCAGGACAGCGGCAAATTTGTGAATGGCATCCTGGACAAGATCAAGGGCGAGGTACTGCGGCCGGCGAGGATTGTTAAATAGTTTAAGGTTTAAGGTTTAAAGTTCAAAATTATGGCCAGAATTGAGCGATTTGAAGATTTGACGAGCTGGCAAAAAGCCCGCGAGTTGAATCACCTGGTTTATGACGCAACCAGGAAAAGAGCTTTCGCAAAGGACTTTGGCCTGCGTGATCAGATTCGTCGTGCTTCGGTTTCGGTCATGTCGAACCTCGCCGAGGGATTTGAGCGGGGTGGCAACCGGGAATTCATCCAGTTTTTGTCGAACGCAAAGGGTTCCTGCGGTGAAGTGCGTTGCCAGCTTTACGCGGCATTGGACGAGAAGTATCTGAGCGAAATCGAGTTCAAGGAACTTTATGAACGGAGCCGGGAAAACAGCCGTTTGATTTCCGGTTTCATGGCTTACTTGCGGCATTCGGAATTACGCGGCAACAAATTTAAAGAACAATCGGCCGCGCCATGACAACCTTGAACATTAAACTTTGGACTTTGAACTGGAGCGCATGAAATTCGCGGATTTACATCTGCACACGTATTTCTCCGACGGGACCTTCTCGCCGGAGGAGCTGGTCGGCCACGGCCACCGGCTCGGTTTTGCGGCGCTCGCCCTGACGGACCATGACTCGGTCGAAGGATGTCCGCGCATGGCCGCCGCGTGCGAGGCGGCGGCCATCGTTTTCATCCCCGGCACCGAACTCACCGCCGAGCACAACGACACGGAAATTCATCTGCTCGGTTATTACGTGGACACCGGGAACGAAAAATTCCTGTCGGACATCGCCCGGTTTCAGGCCGTCCGGCAGGATCGCATTCGCGAAATGGTGGCGCGGCTCAACGAACTGAATGTACCGCTGGCGGTCGAAACTGTTTTTGCGCTGGCCAACTGCCAGTCACCCGGGCGCCCACACGTCGCCCGCGCCCTGGTCAAGGCCGGCCTGGTCGCGAATCTGGACGAAGCCTTCGAGCGTTTTCTGAAAAAGAACCGGCCGGCGTGGGTGCCCAAGGCCAAAATGTCCGCGCTCGAAGCCATCGAACTCATCCATCAGGCCGGCGGCGTCGCCGTTATGGCGCATCCAGGTTTGAACCGCACCGACGACGTGATTCCGGTTTTGGTTGAAGCCGGCCTGGACGGCATTGAATGTTTTCACACCAAGCATTCGACCGTCATGTCCGAACGTTACCTGGAGATGGCCGATAAATTTCATCTGCTCATCACCGGCGGCTCCGATTGCCACGGTTTCAGCAAGGGCAAACCCCTCATCGGCACCGTCAAACTGCCCTGCGATCACGTCGAGAAACTCAAGTCGAGAGCCGAAGGACGAGGGACAAGGGCAGGAACTCCGCACCCCGCACTCCGCACTCCGCGCTGACTCATGGGTCTTTTTGCCAAGTTCAAAGCCGGCCTGAAAAAAACGCACAGCCAGCTGGCGCACGAAATCAAACGCATCGTCACCCGCTCGCCCAAGCTCGACACGGCCACGCTCGAGGAATTGGAAGCCGCGCTCATCGCCGCCGACCTTGGCCCGGCCATGACCACGCAGATCGTTGCCGCCGTCAAACACGCCTATGAAACCCAGGGCGGCGCCAGCCTGGACGTGTTTGCCATTGCGCGTGCTGAAGTGGAGAAGAGTCTTGGCTCGAATAAAACCGATTTGATCAAGGCCGCGGCTGGTCCAACCGTGGTTTCCATCGTCGGCGTCAACGGCACCGGGAAAACCACCACGTCGGCCAAACTCGCGCATTTGATTCAATTGCAGAAAAAGACCGCGTTGCTGGCCGCCTGCGACACCTTCCGCGCCGCCGCCATCGAACAAATCAAATTGTGGGGACAACGCCTGAAGATTGAGGTCATTGCCGGCGCTTACGGCGCGGACGCGGCGTCCGTGGCGCATGACGCCGTCACGGCCGCACAGGCGCGCCAGGCGGATTTTCTGTTCCTGGACACCGCGGGCCGGCTGCACACGAAACACAACCTGATGCAGGAATTGCAGAAGCTGCACCGCGTCATTGGCAAACAACTGCCCGGCGCGCCGCACGAAGTGCTGCTGGTGCTGGATGCGACCACCGGCATGAACGCGCTGAACCAGGCGCGCGAATTCAACAAGGCCGTGCCGCTCACCGGCCTGGTGGTGACCAAGCTCGACGGCACCAGCAAGGGCGGCATGGTCGTGGCCATCCAGAAGGAACTCGGCCTGCCCGTCAAATTCATCGGCCTCGGCGAGCAAGCGGACGATTTGCAGCCTTTCGACGCGAAACAATTTGCGCAGGCGCTGTTTGAAGAGTAATCCTTTCAACGCCGAGACGCAGAGACTTTTAACCACGGCTGGCAACTGTTCCCGTCTGAACCTTTTTCGCGGTTCTGCCTTCAGACCTAGCTGGCGTGGCTAAAGCGTGATTTCCTCGACGAACCCCGGCCGGGCTTGCAGACTGTTTTCCTTATGAACACGAATCCCCTTTCAGGGCTCGCCGCCATGGTCGTCGCAGCTCTGATGGCGTCCACCGGACCGGTTCGCGCGGAAGACACGAACGCCGTTTTCCACATCGTCAGCACCGCCGACGAGCCGATGGCGCCGGGCAAATTTGCGCCGACCTGGGACTCGCTGAAGCAGTACCAATGTCCCGAATGGTTCCGCAACGCGAAGTTCGGCATCTGGGCGCATTGGGGGCCCCAATGCGAGCCGGAGGACGGCGACTGGTACGCGCGGTTGATGTATTTTACCAACACGGCGCAATATCAATTTCATCTCCAACATTACGGTTCGCCAAGGGATTTTGGGTTCAAGGACGTCATCCATGAATGGAAGGCCCAGAACTGGGACCCGGACAAATTGCTTGCGCTCTACAAGCGCGCCGGGGCGCAATACTTCATGGCGCTGGCCGATCATCATGACAACTTCGACAACTGGGATTCAAAATTTCAGCCGTGGAATTCCGTGAACGTCGGGCCGCACCAGGACCTCATCGGCGGCTGGGCCGGGGCGGCGCGCAAGTACGGCCTGTATTTCGGCGTGAGTGTTCATGCATCGCACGCCTGGACGTGGTATGAACCGGCGCAGGATTTTGACGGCAGACTCACCAGGGCCGACGGCAAGGGGAAATGGTGGGACGGCCTGGACCCGCAGGATTTATATGCGCAAAACCACACGCCCAGCCCGGGTTATCAAAGATTCGAATCACTGTTCAACCGCTGGGACTGGAACAATGGCGCGAGCATCCCGGACGAGGCTTATTGCGACAAGTTTTACAACCGCACGATGGATCTCATCGGGAAGTATCATCCCGACCTGATTTACTTCGACGATACGGCGTTGCCGCTGTGGCCGATCAGCGATGCGGGCCTGAAGCTGGCCGCGAATTTCTACAACCTCAACAACGAGTGGCACGGGACCAATGACGACGGCGTGTTGTTCGGGAAGGTCCTGACGCCGGACCAGCGCCAATGCATGGTCTGGGACATCGAACGCGGGGAGGCCAACGAAATCGAGCCGTTACCTTGGCAGACGGACACCTGCCTGGGCAACTGGCATTATGACCGGGAAATCTACGAGCGGCACGGTTACAAGACCACCCGGACCGTCATTCAGACCCTGGCAGATGTCGTGAGCAAAAACGGCAACCTGCTGTTGAGTGTCCCCGTGCGCGGGGACGGAACGATTGACGGTGAGGAAGTGCAGATCGTGGAAGGCATCGCCGATTGGATGGATGTGAACCGGGAATGCATTTTCGACACGCGCCCATGGAAAGTGTTCGGGGAAGGCCCGGCCTCGGCGGGCGCGAAGTTGAGAGAGCAGGGTTTCAACGAGGGCAAAGGCAAACCGTTCACGGTGGAGGATTTTCGTTTCACGGTGAAAGGCGAGACGCTTTACGCGATTGAACTGGGCTGGCCGACCAACGGCGCGAGCATCCAATCACTCGGCAAATCGGCCAGGTTGCTCGATGGCAAAATCCGCAGGATCGAACTGCTCGGCAGCCGGGAAAAAATCAAATGGAAGCGAACCGACGACGCGCTGGTCATTGCCCAGCCGAAACACGAGCCGAATGATTTCGCCGTGGTCTACAAAATCACGGTCAAATGAGGTTGGCGGCGTGAACCCATTCGCGTAGCGGCGCCTTGGTAGAGCGCTGCACTCACCCCGCTTTTTCAGATGGCGGCTTTCCACCGAAAGCCGCTACGATTAAGCGATGTCTGACGCCCGATTCATGCGCCTTGCCCTCCGGCTCGCCGGACGCGGTTATGGCCTGACCTCGCCCAATCCGATGGTCGGCGCGGTGCTGGTGAAGGGCGGAAAAATCATCGGCCGCGGCTGGCATCGGCGCGCGGGCCTGCCACACGCGGAAATCGAAGCGCTTCACGACGCGCAAAAACGCGGTCACCGTCCCAAGGGAGCAACTCTCTACGTGACGCTCGAACCCTGCAGCACACACGGCCGCACGCCGCCCTGCACGAATGCCATCACCGCCGCCGGGATCAAACGTGTAATCGTCGGTGCGACGGATCCGAACCCGAAACATTCCGGCCGGGCCTTTAAGATTTTGCGGCGCGCCAGGATTGAAATTACTGCGATCAACGATGTGGTTAAGAACCAGCGAGGCTCCTCCTCTCCCGGCCTTCGGCCACCCTCTTCCCCGTTGCCAACGGGGGAGAGGGGCGGGGCGAGGGGGCGCTCTTTAGCAAACGAATGCCTCCGGCTGAATGAGGCGTTCAATCACTGGATTGTTCATCGCACACCGTTCGTCACGGTCAAGGCGGCGATGACGCTGGACGGCAAAATTGCCACGGCTTCAGGCGAATCGAAATGGATCACGGGTAAACCGGCACGCGATTACGGAATGAAATTGCGTCAAGGAGCGGATGCGATTCTGGTGGGAGTGAACACGGTGCTGGCGGATGATCCGTCGTTGACCTTTCGCACGAACAGCCATTCCAAAGGAAACATCGAACGTCCAACATCGAACGTCCAATATCGAAAGCCACGGCGTATCGTTCTGGACTCAATGGCGAGGACGCCGCTGATGGCAAAAGTTATCAGCGATAAACTTGCCGCGCTGACCACCATTGTCGTCAGCAAACGCGCGCCAAAGAATCGGGTGGCGGCGTTGTCAAAACGGGTGGCGGTCATTGTGGCGCCCTCAGCAAAACCCTTGTCACGTGTCACTCGTCACGTGTCACTCGATCTCCTTTGGCTGTTGAAAAAGCTGGGCTCCGAAAACATCACCCGCCTGCTGGTGGAAGGGGGCGGCGAAGTGAACGCTTCCTTTCTGCTGGGCGGATTGGCTCAACGCGTCGCTTTTTTCTACGCGCCCAAAATTCTGGGCGGGCGTGATTCGCTCAAGGCCGTGGCGGGCGACGGTGCCAAAAACCTCACGGAGGCGCTGCCATTGCGCGACGTGGAGTGGAAACGAATAGGCCCGGATTTGTTGCTGACCGCGCGGGTAACGTAGGACAGGCTTCCAGCTGTCTACATTTTCAGAAAACCAGTAGCTGACCAATGTTTTATTCTCCGTCAAACGTTCTGGCGGGTTGCGCAAAAAAACCCTAAATTTTGGGGTCAGGCGGGACGCCTGACCCACTTTATGTTCACCGGCATCATTGAAGAAACGGGCATCGTCGAGCGCATCCGGTCGACGGCGAAATCCGTTGAACTGACCGTGTGCGCCAGGGCGGCCGGACGCGGTTTGAAAACCGGCGGCAGCCTGGCCGTGAACGGCTGCTGCCTAACCGCCGTGAACGTTGCCTCGTGCGGCCCGTCCAAACTCGTTCGATTCGATTTGCTCCAGGAAACGTGGCGGCTTACCAATCTCCAATTTGTCCGGCCGGGGTCGCTCGTGAACCTGGAGCGGCCCTTGCGCGCGGACGGCGAGTTCGGCGGGCATTTTGTGACCGGACATATTGACGGCCTCGGCAAAATCATCCGCCGGGAACGTGCCGGCCAGGATCACGTGCTCGACATTGCCGCCCCGCCGGAGGTGATGCGTTACGTGATTTTGAAAGGCTCCATTGCCGTGGACGGCATCAGCCTGACCGTGGCCGGCGTGCAGAAAAAAAGTTTTCGTATCTGGATCATCCCGCACACGTTTGAAGTAACGGTGTTGCGTGAGCGAAAAACTGGCGACACGGTCAATCTGGAGGCGGATTTGCTGGGCAAATACGCAGAGAAATTTCTTGCGGCACGAGGCAAAAGGTAACCCGGCCACACGCAAAAAATCGGTCCGCGACCATTTTCCCAGTTGACTGGCACCGCCATCGCGTTTGAAATTTGCACATGCAAGGCCTGCGCCGCCATCCATTCCGCGTCATCGCGCGGCTGGGCGGGCTGGCCGGCGCGATCCTCATTGGCCTGCTGGATTATTTGTTTCGTTGTGCGTTCCGCCGGCCGGAGGCCAAACTGGCCGCCCGCGCACTCTGGCTTCAGCGTACCTCACGGCGGGTACTGCATCTGTTCGGATTTGAAACGCAGGCGGCCGGCCCGGTCCCTGCGCGCGGATTGCTCATCAGCAATCACCTGAGTTACCTCGACGTCCTGGTGCTCTCGTCCCTCACCCCGGCCGTGTTCGTCTCCAAACATGACGTCAGATTCTGGCCGGTCTTCGGCCAGTTCGCCGTCCTGGCCGGAACCGTGTTCGTCGATCGCGCGCGGCGATTTCAAGTCGGACGGACGAACGATGAAATCACCACCGCATTGAACCAGGGCGGGCTGGTGGTTTTATTTCCAGAAGGGACCAGCACGAACGGGCAGACGCTCCTGCCGTTCAAATCATCCCTGCTGGAACCGGCCGCCCGGCCGGAGTGGCCGCTGGCCGTAGGCTGGCTTCATTACGAAATCGACGACGGCGACGCGGGTGAGGAGGTTTGTTACTGGGGCGACCACACCTTTTTTCCTCACATGCTGAATTTGATGAGCAAGCGCCGGGTGCGGGCGACCGTCCGCTTCGGGCAATTTCCGGAACGCCACGGCGACCGCAAGGAACTGGCGCGGCAACTACGCGCGGCCATTTTGGGTTTGAAGGAAGAAACTGGTGCAGCTTTCTGACCCATCTACGAACCTTTTTTGATCAAAATTTACATGTCCTTTAAGCAATTTCGGGTATCCCCACACCCTTCCCCGCAGTGGGGATACCCTATGATTGCCAACCTTCCTTTGCTGGCAAGGGTTTTATCGTGGTTTGGCGCTGTGCGACACCCCCGACTTCGGTCGGTTGTTGCCGCTCACGCGGCTTGCGGGCTACGCGTGGCCTCACGGCCATGCTCGCCCAAAAACCTCCCTCATCGCTCACGCGAAAACGAGTACGCCGACGGACGGGTTGGACGGGTAAAGGACATCATGTCCTTGAACTTGTTTAACACAAGTTAAACGTGTTCAAGCCGTTGACGCGTGGGCGGCCAAAGACTTGCGAGTTTCACCGCCCGTCCGGGAATCCCGCCTCATCGCCCAGCCGCGCGACCAACCCTCCCCACCCGCTGACCGTTTCTGCTTGTAATTTTTCCTAATTCATTTTATAAACTCCATTTGCCAACTCTCGAGGTTCGTTGGCCTTGAGCCATGAATGAGGGTGACACAAATCCGGTAAACCAACGGCCCATTAAGTTATGAAAGATAATCAGAAAAAACAGCCCACGCCAGTCGTGGGCAAGAACCCCTATGGGAAATCTCAATTAAGTAAGGCTGTGAAATCATCCTGGCTTTTGTGTGTTTTCTCGGCAGGCATCGTCATTTTTAGCAGCAGCCTGCTTCAGGCCCAGTTAATTAATGTTGATTTTAATAACGACAGCTATGGAGCGGGTCATGGTGGCCCCAATCCCGGTCCAACCATGTCAGGTGCGGCAGTTCTGGGGACGGCCGGTGACCAATGGAATGGAATAAACACCAGCAGCGGCACTGGAGTTTCGCTCATCTATGCCAATGGCAGCAACTCGCCGGTGACGATGATATTCAACTCCGGGGGTGGTTACGATGTCAACAGTTATGGCGGTTCTACTCCTTTTGCCGGAACTCCGTACGACGCTCTGATGGAGGATTATCTCTATAATGGCGGCACCCCACAAACCATAACGCTCTCGGGTCTCGCGCCAAACTCAAAATATAATCTGGTTCTGTATAATGCCGCCGATGTTCCGGGGGCAGGCCGTACAACCTGGTTTACGGTCAATGGCAACACGCAGGGCAGCACGTGGAACGGCTCCAGCAGCACATTGATCGCCGGCATTGATTATGTGGAGTTCACATCGGCCATGTCAGACGGTTCGGGGAACTTGGTTATTACCTGGACTGGAAACGGCAGTGCGGAAGGCGATATTAATGGGGTTCAAATCCAATCAGTCCCGCCAATCCCGCTGCTGCCGGTGACTCAAGTTTCCGGCGGGCTTTCCCACAGTCTTTTCATCGATTCGGCAGGCAACCTTTGGGTTATGGGCGACAATACCTATGGGCAATTGGGCCTCGGCAGCGCCATCACAAATGAAAATGTACCGCAGGCTTTGAATAACGGTGTCAGAACGGTGGCGGCTGGTGGAGATCACAGTCTTTTCATCAAGTCCGGCAACAGTCTTTGGGCTATGGGTGGCAACTTCGATGGCCAATTGGGCGACAATACCTACAATACTCAGTACTTTCCTGAAGAGATCGCGAGCAGCCAGGTCTTCGTCATTGCGGGTGGCATTGGTCACAGCCTATTTGGAGAATTCCATGACCCATTGGGTCCCGGTAGCTTGTGGACAATGGGGTGGAATCAATATGGTCAGTTGGGCGACAACACGACGATAACGACCAACGCCCCCCAAGACATCTTGTCCACCGTCGTTTTCGGTAACGCCGCGGTTACCGCAGTTGCTGCGGGAGCCTATCACAGCCTTTTTATCCGACCCGGCGGCAGCCTCTGGGCAATGGGTTATGACTTTTTTGGCCAACTGGGCGATTCCAACTCCCAGTACTCGACCGGCATTATCCAACAAAAAACGTATCAAGAAATCGTTTCCTCAAATGTTACCGCCATAACGGCCGGACTCAACGCCAGCCTCTTTATCAAATCTGACGGCAGTCTTTGGGGTATGGGCAACAACGGGGCAGGCCAATTAGGACCCAACGCCGATCCTTATGCGCAGGATGTTCCCATAGAAATCGTCGCCAGCAATGTCACAGCTGTGGCGGAGGGAAATACCTTCACCCTCTTCATCGAATCCGATGGCAGCCTTTGGGGCATGGGCGAAAACCCTTATGGCCAACTGGGGCTTGGTCCTGCTTATGTCGGCGAGCACAACGGCACCCACGTTCCCCTGCAAATCGTCGCCAGCAACGTGGTGGCCGTTGCTACGGGATATAGTCACAGTCTCTTCATCAAGTCGGATGGCAGCCTCTGGGGTATGGGCTACAATGCTGACGGCGAATTAGGCGACGGTACTTACTCGAACCGCTACTACCCTGAGCAAATCGTGCCCCGCCGTCAGCCCATCATCGGCACCGTGAGTTCGGCCGGCAATTATCTCCTCCTCAACGGCAACGGCGGGCAGCCTTACCGGCCCTTCACCACCCTCATGAGTACGGATGCCAGCCTGTCGTTCAGCCAATGGACGCCGGTGGCGACCAACGCGTGTGACGCGGACGGCAATTTTTCCGTCACCAACCCGGTCAATCCGCAAGCTTCGCGGCAGTTTTACATTATCCAAATGCAGAATTAAAAATGGAAAATCCAATAAAGACCAAAATTCAAACCCTCCTCGCTTGCGCCGCGTTCGCGCTGGCGATGCGTTGAGCACGGCCACAGCGCCGGGTCATGTTGGTTTTGGGAGCCGATACACCCATTTACACCGACTCCCATTTATTGGGATACTGGGCCAGATATATGACTGTGGGACAAACGGCCAACGGCCCCATGCGTCCGGCGACCTGGTCGTGATGGATAACCTTTCACCTCACAAACATGATCCCACGTTGCGATTGATCGAACAAACCGGGGCGTCGGTCCGGTTCCTGCCGGCCTATTCGCCGGACCTCAACCCGATTGAGAAAATGTGGAGCAAGGTCAAGCAGTTCCTGCGGAGCACGGAGGCGCGCACCCGGGAGGAATTACAGGCCGCCATCGCCACCGCCCTGGCTTGCGCCACCGCCCAAGACGCCATGAACTGGTTCGTTTCCTGTGGCTATAGCTTTATATAATATGCTCTAAAGCGGACTTGGTGATCGAAAAAGCGGCCTTGAAGCAGTAAAAAGTACGGCTTCAAAGAACCCGCTCCATTTTTTGGAACGAACCTGCCAAGGAAGTCATAAACGCTTTGGAAATGCGGGGAAAAGGCAAACCGAAAAATCTCCACAGGAGATCTCGCAACTTGTTCAAAAAGTTGGAACGAACCGCCTGATTTCGCGCAAAACCGTTACGTTTTCGTTTTCCGAACCTTACGATTCCGCCTTGTCATTCTTGGGGAATCTTCACACTGCCATTTCTGAAAATCCATCGTTGCGAAGCAACGAACTTTGGCAACATTCTAAATGGTGCGCATAGCACGACTTGAACCTGCAAATTGAGGAATTCCCAACGGTCGCCCGTCGCCACTTGTTGCAACGTGACGAATAAATCTGTGTCAGATTGTGTCAACCTGCATGTTTGTGTCTAAAGTGTGTCAGAGACCCTATTTGACCCATTTTTGTGTCAGGCTGTATCGCCATCGGCCAGACCTGTAAGCTGATCGATTCATCCGCGCGGAAATATTTGGCAAAAGGACAACCCGAGGTGCCAGAACGAGGTAGTGGTACGCTTTGAATCCATCAATTAACAAATCCCCCACTTGGATAGCAGATCTCTTCACCAGCCGGTTTTACCCATCGGACATTTGAATATGACTTCAAAAGCTGTAACTCAATCCCGCGGTTATGAACATTGACCTGCTGAGATCTAACTGTATCGCCTGACCGCCAAAGTTATGTTCATAATTGCCCAGGTATTGGTATTGCGCGCCACCATCAATGCTCCAGTGTTCCGACAATTGCCAAGACAGCTCCGCGCTTAAGTAGGCACCCCAGAGCAAGCCAAGGTCATGACCGCCGCCGGAGCCGGATATCGTGCCACCGCCAGCAATGGAGGCGGTTTCTGTCCAGGACGCCGAACTGTTTGCCAGTGCCACCGCCAGACCGCCGGAAAACCACAAATCCAGATTCTGGCTGAACGGATATTCGGCGTAGGGTCCAAGTCGGAATCCCCAAATGTCCGCGCTGTAATTTCGCTGATCCATGATTGTCGCACCGCCGGGAATAAGCGTGGTGGTCGAACTCACGGGCGTAGAGCCAAGCACAAAGCCCGGTCCATTAAAACTGCCTTGATACGGTGCCGGTGGTGGAGTGGTGCCGGGAGTGAATGGGTAGGTGTCGGTCAAACGGCTGACATCCCCGGAGAAGGTACTCGTATCTTTCATTGAAAGATTCATGTAGTTCACTGCCGCTTCAAGGCCATAATCCAGTTTGCCCCGGCTGCCTAATTCCCGGTCGTAGGTAAACTCAAAACCGGATTGCGGGTCGCCTTCACCGACGCCCGTAGCCGACGGCGCATCCGCCGAGACAGTGGAGCGGTGCATTGAAATTGTATTGCCGGAAACCTGGCCGGACTGATCGTAACCCCAATTCCAGGTCTCGCCACCGGCATTGCCGCTGATATCGGTTAGGACGTAGCCGTCATCATAATTATATCGGCTGCCATCCGGGGTCAGGCTTGGCGGCGCGGTTAGCGATATGCCGCTCATATTCCGAAATTTGGCTGAAATATTAAGACCGAATCGCGCGTTAAAACTGAAGCGATTCAAGGACTTCACCGGCCGGCGGGAGAACGCTTCGTCAGCCCAGCGAGGAAACGTCTCGTTTGTGCTCGGGCGGTCAACAACTTCTAAAGGGACTGTGGTTGCCGTGACGTTTGTCGAGGGGTTATTCGTTATGACGCCGGCGCTTCGATTTAGCGGCAAAGCCATTACTGGAACCGCATTTGAATTTTGAACTGGCGTTGTTGGTGTGGTCCGCCGGCACCCGAAGCGCAACACAAGGATCACCACGGCTAGACTAACGCCCATGATCAACGGAACCAGCCCTTTTGTCATCATCCGCGATTTGGAAGAACGGTTGTTCATGTTCGTATCAGGGATTAAGGCGCGGCAATCACCTGGTAAAACCGGCATGTGATTGAGAACGGCTTGCTGTCTGTCTTGGGCGGGCCATCGTCATACCATTGGGTGGTGGTTGCGTTGGCGGTGATGGAGGGTGTGGCGACCTGCCACGTGAACAGGTTGTTGTCGCTGTAAATAACGGTATACGTCTTGCCGGGAGTCGTCGGAAATCCGATCACGATGCGCGGGTCGCCCGCAGTGCGTGTGTCCAAAAAAATCTGGTCGATGACAACCCCATTTGTACCCAGTGAACCGGAATTCCCCGGCAGAATCGCAATCGCCGTCAAACTGTTAGTGAAGGGCAAACGGCTGGGATCGTAAAATTCCAGCGCGAAACTGATAACATTGCCTGGATCCAGTGGGGAATTGTATTGCACATAAGGAATGCCGTTGGTGATGCCCGTAGCGTCGTATAGCGTTACATCACCGGGTAGTCCACCGACCAGCAATCGCACACCGAGAACCGTCGTCGAACCCATATTCGTCACAGTCACCGACTCTTCGAACAATCCGGTCTGTGGATTGAAGACCGGCGCGCCGGAGACGCCAAGCGCGAACTCAGCCAGCGAAACGGTTGTCTGGACTTGTGACGCCGGCGACGTGCCATCGTTGTTTGTCGGATTCAAGTCCAGCGTGCTTGACAATGCCGAGGCGACATTCGTGAACACACCCGGGCTGGCCGCAGTAACAGTAATGATGAAGTTCGTTGAACCACCATTGGTCAAAGCAGGAATCGTTGGCCAGTTGATGGCATTGTTCGAGAGCGAACCACCTGCCGACGCACCACTGAAGTTCAGACCCGCCGGCAGATTGTCATTCACCACGATGTTAGACGCCGTTGAAGGCCCGCCGTTGGTCACAGCCATGGTGTAAGCAAAACTGTCCCCGACCATGACGTTGGTAGGACCGGACAGGAGAACAATCAAGTCCGCAACCGGCGTTACCGACGTGCTGACTCTTGAACCGGCGGCGGAACCGTTGTTGTTGTTCATGTTTGGATCCGGCGTGTCAGATGTACCCGAGGCGACATTGACAAATGAGCCGTTGGCGGGCGCTGTCAGGGTCAAAGTGTAATTCACCGACGCGCCCATGGCCAGAGTCATGCCCGGCCACGTCACCACATTGTTGCTCAAACTATAGCTGCCGGAAGCGCTTTGGAACTCCACACCCGCAGGAAGATTGTCGCTGACAACCACGTTCGACGCCGTTGACGGTCCCATGTTCGTTGCGGTGATGGTATAAAGCACGGCGCCGGCGGCATTAACATTCGTGCT
>JBEKTH010000003.1:0-101280 GCA_049516255.1 Verrucomicrobiota bacterium | reverse complement strand
ACGGCCGTGCTGCCGTTTTACGGTTACGCCCGGCAGGACCGCAAGGACCAGCCGCGCGTGCCCATCACGGCCAAGCTCATCGCCAACCTGCTGGTGGCGGCGGGGGTCAACCGCATCCTGGCGATGGATTTGCACGCGCAGCAGATCCAGGGGTTCTTCGACATTCCGGTGGACCACCTCTACGCCGCGCCGGTCATGTACGATTATTTGAGAAAGAAAAGCCTGCCCGACCTGGTGGTGGTCAGCCCGGATGTGGGGGGGTTGAAGATGGCGCACGCGTATTCCCAGGTGCTGGAATCCGGACTGGCCATAGTGGCGAAACGGCGCAAGAACGCCACGGAAGTGGAATCCATGGCGGTCATCGGCGAGATTCGCGGCAAAAACATCCTGTTGGTGGATGATTTGACGGAGACGGCGGGTACGCTGACATCGGCGGCAGCGTTGTTGAAGAAAAAAGGCGCCAAGAAGATTCTGGCCTGTGTTTCCCATGCGATTCTCAACAACGTAGGCATCGAAAGATTGCGAAAATCAGCGATTGACGAATTGATTACAACTGATACAGTCCAACGCCCCGCAATTGACGGTGTGAAAATAACCACCCTGACGGTGGCGGGGCTTTTGGGCGAAGCCATCAAGCGAATCAACAGCAATTCGTCGGTGAACTCGCTCTTTGAATTCAAAGGCGGGCGCACCAGCTAGCCCGCAAGAAAGTATTTTTTAGCATGAAATCGGTGCCATTGAAAGCGTATCCCCGGACGCAGACGCGTCGGGGCGGAGTCAAGAAACTGCGCGACACGGGTCGCGTGCCGGCGGTCATTTACGGCCGCCAGGCGAAGCCGCAAAACCTCGAAATCAGCGCGAAGGAAATCGGCGACCTGATCCACCATTCCGCCTCGGAGAACCTGCTGGTGGATTTGTCCGTGGAAAACGACGCACGCGCCAAGCGCCTTGCCCTCGTCCAGGAAATCCAGCATCACCCGCTCGACGGCAAGGTGTTGCACGTGGATTTTCATGAAGTGGCCGAGAACGAAAAGGTCATCGTCCAGGTGCCGGTGGAAACCGTCGGTGAAGCCGCCGGCGTGAAGACCGGCGGGGGCGTGCTCGAACACGTTCTGTTCAAGCTCAAAGTCCGCTGCCTGCCCAAGGATTTGCCGGAGCAGATTGTAATTGATGTCAGCCATCTCGAACTTGGCAAGGCCATCCATCTGGGTGAAGTCAAAGTGCCCGCCGGCGTCGAACTCATCGGCGACAAAAACATCCCGGTGGTGGCCGTGGCCCTGCCGCGGGCGGAGGAAGAAGTCGTTCCGGCCGAAGGCGCGGCGGCGGCCGCCGGCGACGTCGAAATGATCAAGGAAAAGAAGGAAGAGGGCGAAGAAGGCGAAGCGCCAGCCAAGGGCGAGAAGGGCGCCGCCAAGCCCGGCGAGAAAGCCCCGGCCAAAGGCGCCGAGAAAGGCGCGGCCGCGGGGGAAAAAGGCGCCGAGAAAGCCGGCGAGAAAAAGCCGGCGGAGAAAAAGAAATAATTTTGCGGGCGGTCCGCGAAGATCGCCGCGCCCGCGCCGCACATGGAGTCATCGTATCTCATCGTGGGCCTGGGCAATCCGGGCGCGGACTATGCAAAAACGCGCCACAACGCCGGTTTTTTGCTGGTCGAACAACTGGCGGCCCGCTGGCAGGTGGATTGGAAGCGCGAACGCAGGTTCAACGCGCAGATGGCCCGCGCGGAACGCCGCGGCCACCGCGTTTTGCTGTGCCAGCCGCAAACGTTCATGAATGCGAGCGGCGAAGCGGTCGGGGCGGTGGTGAGTTTTTACCGGTTGCCGCGGACGCGGATTTTGGTGGTGGTGGACGACGCGGATTTGCCGCTGGGCGAGGTCCGATTGCGGGCGGGTGGCAGCAGCGGCGGCCATCACGGGCTGGAATCCATCGAGCAACATCTGGGTTCGCGCGAATTTGCGCGACTGCGGCTCGGCATCGGACGCCAGGCCGGCGCGCGGGAAATCACGGATTACGTGCTCGGCCGGCTGGACCGGGCGGAAGCGGCGCTGATGGAAAAAGTTTTGGACCGGGCGGCCAGCCAGGTGGAATGCTGGCTGGATGACGGCATACAAAAAGCAATGAACCAGTTTAATGGAGTCGTGGACTCCGCGAACGAAAAACAAAAAAAGTGAAACGATACGAAGGTTTGTTCATCCTGAACACAGCGGGACGGGAAGAAGGCGTCAAGGACGCCCTCGACAAGATTTCCTCCGAGATCACGGCGGCGGGCGGCAAGGTTGAAACGGTGCAAAAAATGGACCGGAAAAGCTTTGCGCGCGTGGCGGACAAAAAACACAACGCCGGCTTTTACGCGAATGTCATTTTCACCGGCACGCCGACGATTGTCACACAACTGCGGACGAAACTGGCGTTGAACGACGAGGTTTTCCGTGTTTTCTTCACGCAGGCGCCCGAGCCCAAACCCGTTAAATAATCCGTCAACCCCCAACCTTGAACCTTTAACTTCCCATGGCCAGTTTCAATAAAGTGATTCTCGCCGGAAATTTGACCCGCGACCCTGAATTGCGCTACACCCCCAAGGGCACGGCGGTGGCCCGCCTCGGCATCGCCTGCAACCGCAAGTGGAAGAGCGAAACCGGTGAAATGAAGGAAGAGGTGACTTTTGTGGACGTGGACGCCTTCGGTAAAACCGCCGAGACCATCGGCCAATATCTGAAAAAGGGCCGTCCGATTCTCATCGAAGGCCGCCTGCGTTACGATACCTGGGAGGACAAACAAAGCGGCCAGAAGAAAAGCAAACTCAGCGTCGTCCTGGAAAACTTTCAATTTCTGGACTCCGGCGGCGGCCGCGGCGAAGGCGCTGCCGAAGCTCCCCGCCCGCGTCCGGCTTCCAGTTCCGCGCCCGCCGCCGCCGAACCCGCCGAGGGCGACGGGCCGCCGGAAGGCGATGACGTTCCTTTTTAAATGAATTTTGGGAGCCCTGGCTCCCAATCCTTAACTCTCAACCAGTAATTTTTGTATGCCAAAGACTGAAGTCATTCTCACCCATAACATTGTCGGCCTGGGTGCCGAGTCCGACCAGGTGAAGGTTGCCGCCGGTTACGCCCGCAATTTTCTTTTTCCGCAGCGGCTGGCCATCCCGGTCACGCAGGCCAACCGGCGCCACCTGGAAGCCCTGCGCCAGCGCCGCGCCGAACGCGAAGCGCACGAGTTCAACACCATGACCGAACTTTCCAAGGCGCTGTCAAAACTCATCTGCGTCATCAAGGTGAAGGCGGGCGAGGACGGCAAAATGTTCGGGTCGGTGACCGCCGGCATGATTGCCGACGAATTGAAGCACCAGTTCGACATCTCGCTCGACAAAAAGAAAATTCACCTCGAGCACCCGGTTCGCATGCTGGGTGAGTATGAGGTCGAATTGCATTTGCATGCCGAAGTCAAAGGCACGCTGAAAGTCCGGGTGGAAAGCACCACGCCGGCGGCCGCGCCGGCACCGGAAGCAACCGCTGCGGCGGCGCCCGGCGAAGCCAAGGCTGAGGAAGGCAAAAAGCCCAGGACTGAAAAGCGCGGGTTCATCAGGCATGACGCCAAAGGCGAAAAGACGTCAAAACCGGAAAAGGCTGAAAAACCGGAAGGCGAAGCCAAAGCCAGGGACGGAAAGCACGGCGAGAAACATGCCGAGGCGGAAAAAGTTGAAAAACCGGAAAAGGCCGCCAAGGCACACAAGACCGCGCACAAAGCCGATAAGAAGGAAAAGGCGGAATAGGCTGTCAACGACGTATCGATTTCGACCAGCCGCGGAATACTTCCGCGGCTTTTTCATCGCACAAATTCACTGTTCCCGCCCCGCCACTCCCCCGGTTTCTGCAAATGAGGGCAAAAAAGGGGCTGAAATTGGCCAAAAACAGGGCTTGACCCGGCCGATAACTCCTGTAAACTGAAGGCATAATGTTGAAAAACGTTCTACAAGTTGTCAGTCTGGTCGTCGTCGGCGGCGGCGACGCCGTTGGCGCTTGTTGAGCATAACCAAACTTTAACAAGAACCCACGGCTGGAAACGGTCGTGGGTTTTTTGTTTAATCCGCGCCACCGGCCACAACCAAAAATGATTAAGATCAAGAAAAAGATTAGGATTAAGAGGATGCTGCCACGGCACCCCTGAATCTTGATCGTAATCTTACTCTTAATCGCAAAACCTATGAGCAAGACAACTGAAACCACCGCATCGGCCGCCGCCAAAGCGGCCCCGGCGCGACCGGAAAAAAAACCCGCCTCCAGCGCGCGCGCCGAGGTCGGCGCCGCCATGTTCGGCCGCGACATCCTCGTCGAAGCCCTTGAACGCGAAGGCGTCGAGGTCATTTTTGCCTATCCCGGCGGCGCGAGCATGGAAATCCACCAGTCGCTCACGAAATCCAAAATCCGCACCATTTTGCCGCGCCACGAACAGGGCGGCAGTTTCGCGGCGGAAGGCTATGGCCGCGCCACCGGCAAGGCCGGCGTGTGCATGGGCACCAGCGGGCCCGGGGCGACCAACCTCGTGACGGCCGTTGCCGACGCCTACCTGGATTCCTGTCCGCTCATCGCCATCACCGGCCAGGTCAACCAGAATATGATCGGCCGCGGCGCCTTTCAGGAGACCGACATCATCGGCGTGACGCTGCCCATCGTGAAGCACAGCTACCTCATCACGGATGTGAATGACATACCGCGCATCGTGAAGGAGGCGTTTTACATTGCGCAAACCGGCCGGCCCGGCCCGGTGGTGATTGACGTGCCCAAAAACATCCAGCAGGCCAAAACCCAGCCGGTCTGGCCGACCCTGGCGCAGATCAAGAAAGGCCTGCGCGGCTACCATCAACCCGACCTGCGCGCCGACGATCTTGCGTTGAACGAAATCATGGGCCTGATTGAAAAGGCCGAACGCCCGGTGATTTATTGCGGCGGCGGCATCATCAGCAGCGGCGCCGCGGCGGAATTGAAAAAGTTTGCCGAGGCCACGAACATTCCCGTGACCACCACGCTCATGGGCATCGGCGGTTTCCCGGAAACGCACCCGCTCTCGCTGCGCTGGCTGGGCATGCATGGTGCGGCCTTTGCCAACTGGGCCGTCAACGGCGAATATGAGCTCCGCAAGTCCTTCAACGACCCCATGGTGAAGATCAAGGACGGCGCGGATTTGCTGCTCGCCTTCGGCGTCCGGTTCGACGACCGCGTAACCGGCAAGTTCGAGGAATTTTGCAAGAGCGGCACGATTGTCCATGTGGACATTGACGCCTCCGAGTTGAACAAAAACCGGAAGGCACACCTTCCCGTGGTGGGCGACATCAAGGACGCGCTCACGCGGCTCAATGCCATGCTGGCCCAGCGCCCGCTCAACAAAAAGCACACGGCCTGGCTCGCGCAGATTGACGAGTGGAAGAAGAAGGGGCCGTTTGCCTATCGCATTACCAGTGAAATTGCCGGCAGCGACCACATGAAGGACCACATGCAGGGACAGGAAAACCAGGTCATCCTCCAGCAAATGGTGGTCGAGGCGCTCTACGAATTGACCAAGGGCGACGCCATCATCACCACCGGCGTGGGCCAGCACCAGATGTGGGCCGGACAATGGTTCAAATACGAACATCCGCGCCAGTTCATCACCAGCGGCGGGCTCGGTTCGATGGGTTTTGGTTTTCCGGCGGCGCTCGGCATCAAGATCGCCCACCCGGACAAGGAGGTGATCGACATTGACGGTGACGGCTCGTTCCTCATGAACATCCAGGAACTGGCCACGGCGCACGTCGAAAAAATCGCCGCCAAGGCCATCATTCTGAACAATCAGCACCTCGGCATGGTGGTGCAATGGGAGGACAACTTCTACGCCGGCAACCGTGGCCACACCTACCTCGGCGACCCGGAACATCGTCCCGAGATTTATCCCGACTACGTCCGCGTCTGCAATTCATTTGGTGTCAAATGCGAGCGCGTGATGTTCAAAAAGGATTTGCGCGCCGCCATCCAGCGGATGCTCGACGCCAAAGAGCCTTACATTCTCGACGTGATCACGCCTTACAGCACGCACGTCATCCCGTTCATCCCGGCGGGCCGCACCGTGGCCGACATGATCTGGAAGGCGTAGTCAATTGCGAGCAGGCGGCGGTCACAGACTGCCGCGACGACACCGGCCGGGCGCAAAAACTTGTCGTCCGGCCGGTTTTTGTTACGCTGTCGGCAATGCGTAAATTGTTTTTCGGCCTCGCGCTCGCGTCGACCCTGCCTGTTTACGGCGCGGAAATAAATATTAACTTCGGCAATTACCCAACGAATGAAACGCCGGCGGGTTTTCACAATACGCTGGCAGGCGACGGCCAGCCGGGTGATTGGAAAATCATCATGGATGAAGTGCCGGCGGCGTTTGCACCGTTGACGCCTCAGGCGGGCCGGACCCCAGCCATGAACCGTCACGCCGTGCTCGCCCAACTCAGCCCGGACCCCACCGATGAACGGTTTCCGATGCTGGTCTACGACAAGGAGACCTTTAACGACTTCAAACTGACGACGCAATTTAAGATCGTCAGCGGCGTGACGGAACAAATGGCGGGTATCGTGTTCCGATATCAGAACGCGTCGAATTTTTACGTAATCCGCGCCAGCGTGCTGGGACACAACATTCGTTTCTATAAAGTGGTCAACGGCCTGCGCGGCAATCTCCTGGGGCCGGACATGGACATCACCGCCAACGTCTGGCATACGCTGGGTATCCAATGCCAGGGCAATCAAATCATCTGCCTGCTTGACGATCACCCGATAATGCCGCCGCTGGTCGACAACACCTTCACCACCGGTCACATCGGCTTCTGGACAAAATCGGACGCCATCAGTTATTTCGGTGACACCACCATCACCTACACTCCGCGCGTGCCGATGGCCCAAACGCTCGTGCAGGGCATGATGCAGAAATATCCGCGCATTCTGGAACTCCGGATTTACACGCTCGATGACCGGGGCGAACCGCAAATCATTGCCAGCAACAACGAAAAGGAAATCGGCCAGCCCGGTACGGATGCCGAGAAGGGTGCCATCGTCGCCGGCACGGTTTATTTCGGGCGCGGCAAGGGCACCGTGGCGGTGGTCATGGCCTTGACCGACCGCAATGGTGATCCGATGGCGGCAATGCGCGTCGAGTTGAAATCGTTCATGGGGGAAACACAGGACACGGCCGTGGAACGCGCACGAATGATCGTCCAACAATTGCAGGGGCAGGTCCTGTCAGGACCGGACCTGACGCAATAACGCTGCGTTCACGGTTTGGCGGGTGGACTTAATTCATCCGGCGACTTTACCGATGGCGCGTCCTGCGGCTTCACCCGGCGGACTCCGCCGAAGACGGTGACGGCGCCGTCATCGCCGACTCGAAGCCGGGGACGTACATCGAGGTAATCGTAAATCTCCTGCCGGACAATGTCGCCGCTGGGATTGATGACCGAATAAATGAAACTGGAAGCACCGCTCTGGTAAAGGACGTGCAGATTACTGAACCGGTCCAATTGCTCCTCCGGCTGGCTGAAGGAAACCATCGGGCCGATGGATCGCACCTGAAAAATCGTGGCCCCGGATTCGTCGCTTACCTGGACATACATCCGCAATTGCGAATGCAGGTAATTGGCTTCTTCCAGGGTGTATTTCCGGACTTCCGGCGGGCGATTGGTCACGCCATCGGGCAGCGGCACCCCGAACACTTGCGACCATAATTTCGCGCCATCAATCACATCGAACCCCCGCGGCAGGCTGGTAACGTCGGTGTTCCAATCCTTGAGGTGCACCGTGGCGATGATCTGATAATGTCCCGATTGTTTCAGATCAAAACAGGGAGCCAGATCCACACGCTTGGTGGCGACCTGCGAGGAATCCAACTCAAATTCGCCCTGCACCGGCGGATCGGAATTTTTGACGACGATGAAATCGTCCGCCGCTTCCACACTGAACGTCAGCCAGTCCGGGTCGGCTCCCAGGTGCAACGGCTGGCCGGATTGATTCGTGATATGCACCGCCACCGGCAAGGATTCACTCGGCAGGAACTGGTCCTGATCCAGTGTCAGGCTGACGGTGACTTGCGCTGAAACGCTGAAAACTGGCGGCATCGCCAAACCGAGTATGAGCCGGAAAAGTTTCATTTGAACGTTGAATACTCTAAGCGGCCAGTGGCGCATGGCAATCATAAACGGCAGGGTGAGACCGGCGGGGGCTGATTACTTTTCAGGCCGGTGAATTTTCATCCACCGGCCTGCGCAGCCCCCAATGGTTTGGACGACCAAGGGGGAAAGGTGTCGTGACCGTTTATTGCAATTCCAGCCGGAAGAAGCACTGCGGTGTGGCGGTCATGCTGTTGGTCACGGCCATCATGGCACCGGTCCCGGGCAGGGAACCGCCTGCTGGCGCCCAAGTGGGGGCTGCGAGATTGGTTGTCCATTCCAGTTGATAAGTCTGGTTTGTAATGGTCGACCAACTGACGACAAATTGATTGGTTCCGCTCACGTTGATGCAAGCGTAGCTCAACTGCGGCGCCTGAACCACGGTCAGCGTCCCATTGTCATAACTGACCGTATAGTTGGCGGCAGCCGCACCGCTGGCGGTGATGGGATACGTGCCGGCGGTACTGTTAATCGTCGCCGTTGTGATCAATACGGCCGGGGAAGTCAGCACATTGGTATCCTCGCCACCGATAAAACCCGAGTAACTGGCCGTCAGCGCCGGATTGGGTTGTCCGCACATCTTGCTCTTGTCGTTCGCCGTCACCGTCAGCGTCGCTGGATCGATTTCACCCGCGGAGCTGGAAACCGTGCTGACGGTGTAGTTGGCACCGGCATTGCCATCATTAACGGTATAGGTGCTGACGGTGAGCGTCTTGCCGGTACCGACATTCTTGGTGTCATAAGTTTCGGTCAGACCCGTCACAGTATCGAAACCTTGCAGACCGGTGACGGTTGGAACCGTGGCGGCGTTAGTGGTACCGTCGTAAGATTTGGTGTTGGCCGCGGCCGTGATGGTCAGGGGGGCCGGGGCAATCACCAAGGTACCCGTTGCGCTGCCTTGATAATTGGGGTCATTGATCGTTCCCACCACGGTGTAACTGCCGGCGCTCGTCGGAACAGTGGTCGAACCGTTGTAAGTGAACGTCACCGCCAGCCCGCTCGGGGTCGTGGTCGCCGTTGCCGCTTCGGCCGAACCGTTGTAGGTCTGGTTCAAACTTCCCAGCACGATGCCGCCTGAAGCCTGGGCGATGACCAGCGTACCGGTAGCACTGCCTTGATAATTGGGGTCATTGATTGTTCCCACCACGGTGTAACTGCCGGCGCTCGTCGGAACAGTGGCTGAACCGTTGTAAGTGAACGTCACCGCCAGCCCGCTCGGGGTCGTGGTCGCCGTTGCCGCCTTGGCCGAACCGTTGTAGGTCTGGTTCAAGCTGCCCAGCGTGATCGAGGCCGTGGCTTTGTTCACCGTCAAGGTGGCGGTGTTGGTTACGCTGTCGCAAGTACCGCTGACAATCACCGTGTATACGCCCGCCTGGCTGGTAAGCAGATTGTTCAAGATCACGTTGGTGCTGGCCCCGATGACCTGGCCGTTAAACAACCATTGATAGCTCAAACCCGTCCCGCTCGCCGTCACACTGAAAGTCGCACTGCCACCCGCCACACTGGCCTGGTTGAGGGGCGCCGCGGTCACGGTCACCGGCGCGTTCACCGTCAACGTGGCGCTGTTGGTCACTGTGCCCATCGCTCCGCTTACGATCACGCTATAGGTCGCCGCGTCGCCGGCGCCCACATTCACCAGAGTCAGACTGCTGTTGGTCTGGCCGCTGAGAACTGAGCCGTTTTTCCACCAGGCATAGCTGTAAGGTCCGGTGCCGGAGGCCACCGTGCTGAACACGGCACCGTCGCCCGGACAAACAGTCTGGCTCGTTGGTCCGGTGGCGCTCACCGTCACGGTGAGATTGGTGACGGGTTGGGGGACGTTGCCGGAAAAAACCACGTTAGCGGGAAAATTGGTGCCGGCGCCCACCAGGTTAAGAGCGATCTGGTGAGTGCTGCCATTGGCGTTGGTCCCGCCGGTGACGAAACTGCTCAGATTGAAACTCGCCAGTTCGGGATAGGAGTTGCTTCCGTTTCCCAAATTGACGAAGACCCCGTACATGTTCGAACTGGCATTCATCAGCATCAGATAAGGGTAGCCGACGGCTTCGCCCATCCACGTCGCACTGCCGTTCGTGGTGTTGAGCCGATAAATGTCGGTGTTGGTGCTCGTGTTGCTGACGTAGAGATTGCCGTCCTGGGCGAAACGGATATTTTGCCCGGCACTGTTGAGATTGTTGGGGCTGCCATAACTTCCGACCGAAGTCGCCGTTCCGCTGACGGGATTGATCGTGTACAACTTGCTCTGCGTGGCTCCGAACAGTTTTCCGTCGCTGGGCCGGAAGGCCAGGGATTCGATGTTGTTGGTGCTCAAATTGGCGACCTTGGTGATGGCACCGTTGGTCATATTGAACGTTACCAGAACCGCGGAGTTCGATATGCCATACAACACCCCGTTCGTGGGGCAGTACGCAATGTCATTGATTTTCGCCGAACCGATCGAGGCAATTTTAACAAAGTTGCCGTTCAATAAATTGATGGTGCCGAAATGATTGGTCGGCTGATTGTACTCAGCGGCATAAACAACGTTGCCCTGTGCCCGCGCCGGCGTGGCCAAGCCGTCCGCCACGAGCAGCGCACCCGCGATCATTAGCATCCACGATTTGTTCATAACGGTTACGTTTACGTTTTCAGACTGTCAGTTATTTAACACAAACCACCTGAAACGGAACGGGTTAGGGACACATTGCGGGATTTATGGGGTGAATTGCACCCGGAGAGGGGTGGAATTCAGCGGAAGAAACGAGGGGCCGATCAGTCCGAATCAGCAATTCACACTCAGGTCATCACTCCGAGTTGCCGGAGTTGTTCCCGGTAACCCCGGGTGAGCGTCACCCGCATGCCGTTCTGCAGCGTGACCATGTATTCGCCGTGAAACATGGGGTGTAGTTCCTTGATCGATTCGACGTTCACGATGGTCGAGCGGCTAATGCGCACAAAGCGGTCCGGAGGAAGTTTTTCCTCCAGGGCATTCATGGTTTCACGTAGCATATGCGTTTCACTGCCAACGCAAAGCTTCACATAATTGTCCGCCGCCTCGGCCAGATCGATGTCCGTCAGGCGCAGGAAAACAATCCGGCCGTTGGATTTGACCGGCAGACGCTCCGGATACTTTGAACCGGCCTTTAAATCATTCAACAAACCATCAAGTTTTTGCCGGATTTCACCGCTTTGGTTGTTCTGTATTTGCTGCCTGGCCCGTTGCACGGCCAATCGCAGGCGTTCAAGTCCGCAGGGTTTTACCAGATAGTCCAGGGCGTGCGCCTCGAAAGCCTTCAGGGCAAAATCGTCGCGCGCCGTCACAAATATGATCACCGGCATCCGGGGCGGCCGGATCTGGGCCAGCACTTCAAAACCGTCAATGACGGGCATTTGCACGTCGAGAAATACCAGATCGGGCGCCAGTTGGTTGATCGAATCGATGGCTTGCTGGCCGCCGGCGGCGGTCCCGATGATCTCAATATCCGGTTCGGAATGGTGGAGCATGTCCTGCAGTACCGCCAGTCCGGTTGATTGGTCATCCACAATCAGAGTTCGAATTTTCATATTGTTATTCGACGTTGCCAAGCCCGCGATGTGTCGCCCCAGGTTTTACAGCCTGATAACGCAATAATAGCGTGACGCTAAGAGCAGTTGCCATGCCTTGGCGCCATGCTTCAAGGGGCACATTCCAATTTAACCCTCACCTTTTCAGAACCTTGAAAACCCGCAGAAATCCGGACAATTCCTCCAAAATCTCCGGTCGGGCGTCACAAAACTCCGTTGGTTGTGTTTCATTTGGACACACAGGTGCCATTCCATTGACAGTATCGGCGGTAAATACCGGGAATAAAAATGCGTCCCGCCAAACACGCTCACACACCAGGACCATGTCGGCCAAAAAATTGCACTCGACCGGCCGGCCAATGGCTGCTTTCCATTTCCTCAGGGCTTGACTTTCCCCGGCCGTGGCCCAGTTTCCGGCACCAGCGGTTGCCGGGCCATTCACCCGGAAACAAGTCCGGCCGGTTCAACCAACGCAACCCATCATGGTTGGCAAATGAAATATCGCACCTTTGGCAAACTCGGCTGGCAGGTTTCCGAAATTGGCTTCGGCGCCTGGGCGCTCGGCGGACAGGCCTGGGGCGGGCAGCGCGACGAAGATTCCGTGGCCGCCTTGAAGCAGGCACTGGACCTCGGCTGCAATTTCATCGACACCGCCCAGGGCTACGGCGACGGACACAGCGAACGGGTCATCGGCAAATTCCTGAAGGCGCACCGGGGCGAACGCGTTTACGTGGCAACGAAAATCCCGCCTAAAAGTCCGGGGGAATGGCCGCCGACGCCTTACGACGACATCGAAGAACGGTTCCCGGAAAATTATCTGCGGGAGCGCGTTGAGATCAGCCTCCGCAACCTGCAGACCGATTGCATTGACCTGCTGCAATTGCACACCTGGACGCGCGCCTGGAACCGCCGGCCCGCCGCGCTGGAGGTGCTGCGAGCGTTGCGCCGCGAGGGCAAATTGCGGGGCATCGGCATCAGCACGCCGGAACAGGACCAGAATACGCTCGTGGATCTGATGCGCCAGGGCTGGCTCGATGGTGTGCAGGTCATTTACAACATTTTTGAGCAGGAACCGCAGGCGGAAT
Organism: Verrucomicrobiota bacterium; assembly: GCA_049516255.1. Taxonomy (GTDB): domain Bacteria; phylum Verrucomicrobiota; class Verrucomicrobiia; order Limisphaerales; family UBA11358; genus UBA11358. The sequence goes on along the minus strand of JBEKTH010000003.1, from coordinate 88,482 downwards.
TTCTGCCGGCGGCGCTCGAACACAACGTCGGCGTCATCGTGCGAGTCGCATTTGACGAAGGCGCGCTCACGGGCAAATTCACGGAACAAACCACATTCGCCCCGGACGAATTCCGCAACCACTATTTTGCCGGCGACCGGCTGGCGCGCACCGTCCGGCGGGTTGCGAAAATCAAGGAGGCGATTGGCGGGGCGGAACGGGACGTGGCCACGGCAGCCTTGAAATTCGCCCTCAAACCTGGAGCCGTTTCCACCGTTATTCCGGGCATGCGCAGCGTCCGGCAGGCCCAATTGAACTGTTCCGTCAGCGACCAGCCGCCATTGTCGGACGAACTCGAATTGAAACTGCGGCAGCATGCCTGGGCGCGCGCCATTTGGTATCGGGGCAAAGAATAACCAGCTTCTGTCCCGATCGATAACCCCATCGTCAAGGCAAACCATTACCTGAACATGGAGTGCACTCCAATAATTTGCACAATTTTCGCAAAAAGACGGCCAAAGAATGGTGAGCCAATTTTTGCTTCTTATCCGATGATTGGAACATGGCTAACGGCTATCAATCGTCTGATGGAGACGTTCAGGAAGACGGGCCAACCTCCAGCAACGGCAAGCCCGGGCATATTGAATCCGGGAAAATCAGCCACTGGAATGGAATCCTCTCGAAATTTCTCACCACGATCCGGTCTCACGTGCCGCTCGGTTATGAGGACGAAACGGGATTCCATACCGGCATCATGTCTCCTGAAAAATAGAAAACTGCGGGGACCCGCCATAAAACCGGACGCGCCGCAAGGCTGATTCATTTCCCGGCACAAATCGCCGGGCCGAGATTCGACTCCCTTGATCGTTTTCAACGAATTCCGGATAAAATCACGCTTTCCCGCCGCGGGTGTTTTGTTACTTTGGCCGCATGTTCGAACCAGCCGACTTGTTTGACCTCAGCCAGACTGAACACGCCGCCGTCTTTGACGGTTGCAAATTCGCGTGGGAAGCACTGAAAAAAATTGAAGCCTACATCGCCGCACATCTGAAACCCGGGCTTCGCAACACCTGCGAGGGCCGGGCGTTCATCAGCGAAAAGGTTTTCATCGGTGAAGGCACGGTGGTTGAGGACGGCGCGATGATCAAAGGCCCGGCCATCATCGGCAAAAACTGTAAAATCCGCCACAGCGCCTACATCCGTGAAAACGTCATCATTGGCGACGGCTGTGTCGTCGGCAATTCGACTGAATTGAAAAACTCGTTACTGTTCAATGGCGCACAGGCGCCGCACTACAATTACGTCGGTGACTCCATCCTCGGCCACAAGGCGCACCTCGGCGCGGGCGTGAAAATCTCCAACTACAAACTGTTTCCCGGCAACATCGAGGTGGAGCTGGACGGCCAGCCGTTCGACACCGGCCTGCGGAAGTTTGGCGCGTTGCTGGGCGACGGCGTGGAAATCGGCTGCAACGCCGTGTTGAACCCCGGCAGCATCATCGGGCGCGGTGCCGTGATTTACCCGAACGTCTTCTGGCGCGGCATCCTGCCCGCGAACATGATCGCCAAGAACAAGGCAGAAGTGGAAGTCGTCGTCAAACGGCCGAGGGAAAGCTGAACCAACCGCAGAGACGCAAAGGCGCAGAGGAATAAAGTTGCTTCACATGAATTTGTCCAGAGCGGTACCGGCTTATATTGAAGCAAAATTCGATGGGAATTACTTCTCTGCGCCTCTGCGCCTTAGCGGTTAAATTATTTCACAAATTTTCTGTGCGCATTTTCCCAGCGCTTCCTCCGGCTGCAATTCAATCCATTTCGGATCAAGCTGGCGTCGCTTACGGATTTGGCATTTTGCGTTCGTGCAAAACCTTCAGGAATGTTTCACAAATCACGTCGCGGCTGTCGGCGTATTCGAGCCGGATGGTTTGTCCGCGATGTTGCGAATAGACAATCCGCAATCCATCAATGCGCAACCGGCAAAAACCCTCCAGTTCGCCGCGTAACGCCTTGAGGTCGCCGCGCCCCCATTCCAATCCGCGCAGGGCAGCGCGCACGCGCTTCTTGGTTTCGGGCGGCAGCGCCACCAGCCAGCGTTGCACTTGGTCAGAGGCCGAAATTTTCATCGGCCAGATTGAGTTCCTTGTAAGCCAATTTGCCCGCCCTCGCCGCCCGCAAAGTTTTCATCGCTGTTGGATTGCTCAACAATTCCATCGTTTCCAGCAGCGCGTCGTAATCTTCCAGCGGCATGGCCACGTAGACCGGCTTGTCCCGCCGGGAAATCACAAACCGCCGTCCCGTCCGGCACAGACCGGGCAAGTTTGCCTGCGCCTCGGAAACTGTATATGTAACTTTATTCATTTAGTTACATATAATCGAAAACCCAAGCCGTGTCAACGAACGGCTTGAAGCAAATTTGCCGCAATGGAATCCAGCGATTCCTCCGGCTTCAATTCCATCCATTCCGGGTCAAGCTGACGGCGGAACCAGGTCAGTTGCCGCTTGGCAAACTGCCGGGTGCGGATTTTCACCAGTTCGATGGTTTCCGGGAGTGCCCGCTCACCGCGCAGATGTTCCACCACCTGTCGGTAACCAATGGCCTGCATCGCCGTTTGGTTATCCGTCAGGCCGCGCTGGAGCAATGCGCGGGTCTCGTCCACCAGCCCGCGCGCGAACATCGCATCCACGCGCATATCAATCCGTCGGCGCAAATCCTCCGTTGCGCGGGTGAGACAGAAAAGCTCCGGCCTTGGACTGTGGACTGCGGACTTCCATTCGGCCCGGTGCTGGGAAAACTTCTTGCCGGTCAACCGGATCACCTCCACCGCGCGAATGACGCGGCGCGGATTTTGTTTGTCGATCTTTTCATAGGCCGCCGGATCGCGCTCGCGCAATTCCTGCAGCAACGCCTCGAACGGCATGGCTTCCAGTCTGGCGCGCAGTTCGGGATTGGCAGCAGGCGCTTCGCCGAGGCCGCTTAAGAAGGCCTTGAAGTAAAGGCCCGTGCCGCCGCAGAAAACCGGCACGCGACCATGGGCTTGAATTTCTTCAACCGCCTTTTGGGCGAGCCGGACGAACTGCGCGGCGTCGAAGGATTCGGCCAGGTCGCAGATGTCAATGAGGTGATGCGGGATGCGGGCGCGGTCGGCGGACGATGACTTGGCCGTGCCGAGGTCGAGTCCGCGATACACCTGCATGGAATCGGCGGAGATGATTTCGCCGCCCAGCCGTTCGGCCAGCCGGAGTGCAATTTCCGATTTTCCGACCGCCGTGGGGCCGGCGATGAGGATTGGCAGATGGGAGTTGGCAGATGGGGGATTGGGCTTGGCCATCTTCAATCCTCCGTTCGCTATGCCCGTTTCGGCTCGCGCTGCGACAGGATGGCGCCCAGTGCGAGGCCGGCAATGAAAATGGGGAGGCTGATCAACATGCCCGGCGTAAGGCCGTAGTGAATATGGTCGGACGGGTAATCACCGCGGAAGTATTCCATGAACGTGCGGGTGACGGCATAGCCGACGAGATAGGTGGCAAACACCTGGCCGTCGAATTTTTTGTGCCGGAACAGCCACGCCAGCAGGAGGTATAGTAGGACATTATTCACCGCATCATAGATTTCCGTCGGATGCACGGGCAGGGAAGGAGTGTTCGGTCCCACGCCCGGCAGGCCCTGCTGATTTTGCTGAAACCAGGCGTAGGATTGGTTGGGGAATTGAACGCCCCAAGGCAGGCGGGTCGGATGGCCGTAGCAGCAGCCGTTGAGAAAACAGCCGACCCGGCCAAAAAAATTTCCCAGCGCGATGCTCGGCGCCAGCACGTCGGCGACCTTCCACATCGGCAGTTTTTTCCAGCGAGCGTAGATAAAACCGGCAAGCATTGCGCCGATCAGACCGCCATAATAAACCAGGCCGCCGTGCTGGATCATGAAAATTTCCGAGAGCGGCTGGTTGGCAAATTCATCCTTCCAATACGTCGTCACATAGACAATGCGGGCGCCGAGGATGCCGCCCGCCATGAGCCAGAGCACGATGTCGGCGATGCGTTCGGCGGGGACGTTTTCACGCGGGGCGCGGCGGGTGGCCGTCCACAGGCCCACCAGAAACGCCACGGCAACCATGATGCCATACCAGTGAATGGTGAGCGGCCCGAGGTGAAACGCAATCGGATGCACGATGAGAGGTTAAAGCGTAACGGCGGAAATGGAAAATCGAAATTCGCGCCGGTCAGTTCGGATTGGTCGTTGCCACCGGCTGAAGGCCCGGGGGCAATGGCGGTGAAGGCGATGGCCAGACAAATCCGCTCGGCAATGGAGGCCATTCCGGCACATTCACCACGAGGTCGCGCCAGGCCTGACGGTCGGCGGGCGACATCTGGGACCAGCGTTCGGCGTTTTTCAAAAATTCCTGCTTTTCGGCTGTACTCAGGCCGGCGAACTTCGCGAAGGCATGAACGCATTCATCCCGCTGGCCGGGTGGCAACCGGTCGAAGGCCTGCAAGGTTTTTTTCATTTGCTGGCGCTCCGCGTCGGACAAGGTGCCGAGGGCCGCCTGTTTTTCGTCCGGTGTCAGCTCGAAGAATTGATTTACGCTCAGGGTGATTTGTTTCCGTTGCGCCTCGGTCATGGTGGTCCAACGCGCCAGTTCGGAACCCGGTGGAGCGATTTTCTGAAGAATCATGCTGTTACTCACGTCCAGATTCGCAAAATAACGCAAGGCCTGTTCATTTTCCAAAAACTCCTGCTGCAATGATGGCGGCAAAATGATCCATTCGTCGAGGCGGGATTTGACCAGTTCGCGCAGGTCCGTCGGAATCTGCGTCAGTTGCGCGGCGCGGTTGCTTGACGATGCCTGCAGGAGCGGGAGCAAATACCAGCGCAACTCGGTGGCCCTCAACCGCAACTCGCGCTCGTTGGGATCCAGCACCTCGTATTCGTTGATCTTGGCAAGAATGCCTTCGCGGATGGGCGGCGGGCGATTGGTCAAAAAGGCTTCGCGCTCATCCGGTGTCATGGCCAGCAATTGACGGAACAAAGCCACCGGCGACCGCGGCCGGGACAACGTCGGAGGACCATTGATCGAAGTCGAAAGCAATTTCAAGGGCGGCGGAACGCTGGGAACGGCCCCGGTAAAAATCGGAAAAAGCATCCCTGATCCTGTAACGCCAAACACCAGCCACCAAAGCGTCTGCCGCAAACGGTTCATTGCAGGAGCGCGAGCAATTTCTCGTCGGCGTGTGATTGGCCCATGCGCTGGATGGCGTCGAAATTTTTCAAGGCCTCGACACTGGGCAACGGCTGCGCCCGGGCGACCAGCGCCATATTCCGGGCGAGCTGGGCGCGTTGATCGAACTCGTAGCGTTGATAGGTGAGACCGGCGATGCCCATCACCGCCACCCCGACCGCCAGCCGGGGCACCAGCACGCGCCAGGTCCAATGCCAGCCCGTCGCCCGCGATCGCATCGCTTCACGATCGGCGGCCTGAAGCACGCGCGCGGTGAAATTTGACGGCATCGGCGCGTCCGGCAGACGGGCCAGCCCTTCGGTCAAAAGTGATTCGAGCTCCAAATCCGCCTGTAATTCCGGCGGGGTACGCGACCCGGCGCGTTCGGCCTCGGTGAGCTTCCGGCGCCAAACCCGTTCGCGCAAGGGGTCCTGAAGCGGCTCGTCTTTCATTGTGTCCTTGGGGTTAAAAACCGGTGCGCGAACAAAGTTGCACCGAAAACTCACTCGCCGTTGCCCGCATTCCAGCCTATGCTATTGGCGAAAAATGACCGCCATGGCCGCGAATCAAGCCAAATCCGGGGCGCCCGCGCTGACGAACCGCGAACGTTTCCTCGACGCCTGCCGCTGTCGCGCGGTGGACCGCCCGCCGGTCTGGCTCATGCGGCAGGCCGGGCGCGCACTGCCGGAATACCGCCAGCTTAAGAGCCAACACCCCTTTCTAACCCTGGTCCGCACCCCCGAACTGGCCGCCGAGGTCACCCTGCAACCCGTCCAGCGATTTGACTTCGATGCCGCCATTCTGTTCAGCGACATCCTCGTCGTCGCCGAAGGCCTCGGGCAGGGTTATAAATTCCGTGACGGCGGCGGCATCGAAATGAATTTTGCGCTGCGCACGGCGAAGGACATCGAGCGTCTCGATGTGCCGGCCATGCCGGAACGCCTGGCCTACGTCCCGCGCGCCCTGCAACTCGTCAAATCTTCGCTGGGCAACCGGACCGCGCTCATCGGTTTTGCCGGTTCGCCCTGGACGCTGGCCAATTTCATGCTCGAAGGCGGCAGCGCGGACGAATTCACGCAGGCCAAAAGGTTGTTTTACTCCGAACCGGAAATCTTTTCGATGTTGATGGAAAAACTGACCGCGGCCGTCACGCGCCTGTTGCAAATGCAAATCGAGGCAGGTGTGGATGCCGTGCAAATCTTCGACAGCCTCGGCGGTTTGCTGGCCGGGGACGCGTTTGCGGCCGCGTCGGCCAACTGGATCAAACAAATCGTGGCCGCGCTGAAAAACGCCGTGCCCGTCATCGTGTTTTCCAAGGATGTCCACGGTCACTGGCAGACGCTGGCGGACACCGGCGCCAATGTGCTGGGGATCGACTGGACGGTCCGGCTGGCGGACGTGCGCGCCCAATTGCCGGAACACGTTGGCGTGCAGGGCAATCTTGATCCATCTTTGCTCCTGACGAAACCGGAAACCGTCGCGGCGGAAACCAACCGGATTTTGACCGACATGCGCGGCGTCCGCGGCCACATTTTTAATCTGGGCCACGGCGTGCCGCCGGAAGCCAAACTGGAAAACATCGCGGCCCTGGTTGAAACCGTGAAAAATTTCAAATGAAACCGGTTTTTTGCCAGAAATGGTCGCGCGAGGCCCGCGAAGGCGGCGAAGGAATTTTGGTTTTTCTCTTCGCGGCCTTCGCGCGAAACAAGTTTTTCCGCAAATGAGTGCGTTGAACGTCAATCTGGATCTGGTGAAGAAATACAACGTGGCCGGGCCGCGTTACACCAGCTATCCACCGGCCACGAAATTCACCGACGTCGTCTCGTGGGCGCAGCTTTCCACAAAGATCGAGGAGAACAACCGCGCGTCGCGCGACCTCTCGATTTACTTTCACATCCCGTTCTGCGAAACGCTCTGCTGGTTCTGCGGCTGTACCACCGTCATCACGCTCAACCACGACAAAGGCATGGCCTACGTCGAGGCCCTGGGCCGCGAAGTGGCGAAAATGGCCCCGCGCCTGAATCCGCAGCGCAAGGCGGTCCAACTCCATTTCGGCGGCGGCTCGCCGACGTTTCTGCGGCCGGACGAGATCCGCCGGCTTGGCGAAATCATCCATCGACACTTCACATTTTCACCGGACATCGAAGCGAGTGTGGAGGTTGACCCACGCCGGCTCACCCGTGAGCACATGGCGGCACTCCGCGAAATCGGTTTCAACCGCGCCTCGATGGGCGTGCAGGATTTCAATCCGAAGGTGCAGGAGGCCATTCATCGCATCCAGCCGCGCGAAATGACCCAACAAGCGATGGATTGGATGCGCGAACTCGATTTTGGCTCCATCAACCTCGACCTGATTTACGGCCTGCCGTTTCAGACCCCGGAATCGTTCAACGAAACCCTCGACATCGTGCTGGCGATGCAGCCCGACCGGCTGGCCGTGTTCAGCTACGCACACGTGCCGTGGATCAAACCGTCTCAAAAAATTCTCGAACGCGAGGTCCTGCCCACGCCGGAAACCAAGCTGCAGGTGCTCAAACTCGTCATTGAAAAACTCACCGCCGGCGGCCAATACGTCTACATCGGCATGGACCATTTTGCGAAACCGACCGATGAACTCGCCGTGGCGCAACGCGAGAAGAAACTTCAGCGGAATTTTCAGGGTTACAGCACCCGCGCCGGGTCGGATATTTATGCTTTTGGCATGTCGAGCATTTCGCAGATCCCCGACGCCTACTGGCAAAACGAGAAGGAACTGCCCAAGTGGCAGGCGGCCGTGGACACCGGAAAAACCCCGATGCAACGCGCGTATTTCATGACTGACGAGGACAAAATCCGCCGCGAAACCATCATGCGCGTGATGTGTGACCTTTCCCTCGACTTTGCCGCGATGTCGCAAAGGCTCGGAATCCATTTCCAGGAACATTTTGCCAACGAACTCGCCGCGCTCGCGCCATTTGAAGTTGACGGATTGGTGAAACGGAATGCCGCCGGCCTCGAAGTCACCGATGCCGGGCGTTTGTTCATCCGCAACATTGCGATGTGTTTTGACAACACCCTCGCGCCCGTGGGCGAGCGGAAACATTCCAGAACGATTTGAAATCCGTCGCGATCATTGGAGCGGGCATCACCGGGTTGACGGCGGCATTTTACCTCAAGCGCAAAGGCGTTCCAATCACGGTCTACGAAGCAGGCGGGCGCGCGGGTGGCGTGATTCAATCCATCCGGCGCGACGGTTTCCTGGCCGAGTGCGGGCCGAACACCCTGCTCGAAACGTCGCCCAAAATCGCCCAACTCGTCCGCGATGCCGGGCTGGCCTCGCGCCGGCTGGATTCGGATCCCCAAGCCGAAGCGCGTTACGTCGTCCGTTACCGGCGTCCCATCGCGATGCCATCGTCGCAACTGGGGATCTTCACGTCGGAATTGTTGAGTACGACGGCGAAGCTCGCCCTGCTCCGCGAACCATTTGTGCCACGCCGCCGCGATGGCCGGGAAGAAAGCGTCGCGGAATTCGTCGTGCGCCGGCTGAACCGGGAGTTTCTCGACCAGATGATTGACGCGCTCGTGGCCGGAATTTATGCGGGTGATCCCCACCAGCTTTCCGTGCAACAGGCGTTCCCACGGCTGGCGGAACTCGAGGCGCGTCATGGTTCGCTCATCAAAGGCCAGATTTTCGGCGCGCGCGAACGCAAACGGCGCGGCGAAACCGCCAAGGACCGCGCGCCGAAGTTCTCCTTTGACGAAGGTTTGCAGGTGTTGCCGGACACGCTGGCGGCACAACTCGGAGACGCGGTGAAACTCAACGCCCCGGTCACGAAGCTCACGCAAATGGAGGGTGGATGGCGGACTTCGACGGCAGTGGGTGAAGCGGAGCATAGCGCGGTAATTTATTGCGGCACAGCGTACCGGCTGGCGGAATTGGAAATCATTTGTGGCGGGGCGGCGCAGCAACGCCGCCCTACCGAAATGTTCTCCGAGATCCATTATCCGCCGGTGGCGAGCGTGGTCCTGGGCTTTCGGCGCAAGGACGTGGCGCATCCGTGCCAGGGCTACGGCATGTTGATTCCGAAGGTCGAAGGTTTTCGAATTCTTGGAACGATTTTCTCGTCGTCGTTGTTTCCGAACCGTGCGCCCGCCGGTCACGTCACGCTCACCAGTTATGTGGGCGGCGAACGGCAGCCGGACCTGGCGTCGCGGTCGGCAGACGAACTGGTCGCGCTGACGTGCGAGGATTTGCGCGTATTACTGGGAGTAAAAGGCCGGCCGGTGTTCGAACATACGATGCTTTACCCGAAGGCGATTCCGCAATACAATCTCGGCTATGGCCGTTACCGCGAATTGATGAGCGCCATCGAAAATCAAGCCGCCGGTCTTTTTCTCGCCGGCCATTACCGCGAGGGTGTTTCGTTGGGTGATTCGATCGTCTCGGGCGGCAACGTGGTGGAGCGCGCGGAAAAATTTCTGATGACCAAATGAGCAAGGGCGTTTTGCTGGTCAACCTGGGTTCGCCGGATTCGACTTCGGTTAACGCCGTGCGGCGTTACCTGAACGAATTCCTGATGGATGCCCGCGTGATTGACTCGCCGTGGTTGCTGCGGCGGCTGATCGTCAGCCTGATTCTCATCAGCCGGCCAAAACAGGCCGCCGAGGCCTATCAAAAAATCTGGTCGCCGGAAGGTTCGCCACTCGTGGTCACCAGCCGCCGGGTCCGGACGAAGTTGCAGGAACGAGTCACCGTGCCGGTCGCCCTGGCGATGCGGTACCAGAACCCTTCCATTCCGGACGCGGTGCTGGGGCTGGCCGAACAGAAAATTGACGAGGTATTGTTGATTCCCCTGTTCCCGCACTACGCCATGTCGAGTTACGAAACGGCCGTCGAACGCGTCAAGCGGGTGGCGGCCAAACTCGCGCCGCAAATGCTGATCAAAGTGCAGCCGCCCTATGGGGATTCGCCGGATTACATCGCGGCGCTGACTGCCAGCGCGGCGAATTATCTGGAGGCGGGTTATGACCATTTGTTGTTCAGTTTTCACGGTGTGCCGGAGCGGCATCTTAAAAAATCCGACCCGACGGGCCGTCACTGCCTGGCCGTCCCGAACTGTTGTGAAGGCGTCCATCCGGCGCACGCCACGTGTTACCGCGCACAGTGTTTGAAGACCGTCGCCGCGTTTGTAAAGCAGGCGGGCGTGCGGGCGGGACAATTCTCCGTGTCGTTCCAATCCCGCCTGGGAAGCGACCCGTGGCTGAAACCCTACACGGATTTTGAACTGGTCGAACTGCCCAAGCGGGGTGTTAAAAATCTCCTGGTCATCTGCCCGGCATTTGTTTCGGATTGTCTGGAGACCCTGGAGGAAATCGGCATTCGCGGGCGTAAAACGTTTTTTTCGGCGGGCGGGAAGGAGTACATGCAAATCCCGTGTTTAAACGAGCACCCGCGCTGGATCGCCGCGCTGGAGAACATGGTCGAACGTTTTTGACCGCCGGGCGGCAACTGAAGCCGTCCGCCTATCGCTTGGCCTTCCCGCGGCCGGCGGAACTCCTGAACTTGAGTTTGACCGTATCCTGCAAGAAACCGAGGATTCCCTTTCTCTTCCTTGTCTGGACGCTCGGGATGGGCTCGCATTTGTGGCTGCACAGCGGACAGAGCGAGAGCGGGTCGCCTCCCTTGAGGCGCAGCACGTGCACACAGTCATTGCACATCACCTCGTGGCAATGGGTGCAGCGGTAGGTGGCCTGGGCGTGCGAATGCCGCGGACAGAGAATCACACCATCGGCCATCACCACCGGTGGCTTGGGCCGCTGCCGTTCGAATTGCGGAATCGCGACGTTGACCTCGGTGGATTCAACAAACAATTCCACGTCGCCCAGACTCACCAGCTGGCCCGGAAGCAGCCAGGCTTCCCGGACCGGATCGCCGTTGACGAACGTGCCGTTGGTGGAACCGCAATCACGAATCATCACCCCGTCGTTCGACAGCACAATTTGACAATGATTGACGGATACCGTGGGATGATCGATGGAGAAATCGCATTCCGGACTGCGGCCGATTTGATTGACCCCCAGGCGCAGTTCAAGCGTCTGATTTTTCAAACCTTCCGTTTTGATCAACAGCCTGGCCATGGAGCCTCCGAATTTTTAATCCACCGTTACTTTCCACTCCGTGGCGGGAAAAGTCGAGAATAAAATAAGCGGACCTGTTCAATCCGCCGACCGCCTTATCGCAGCGGATTTTGAGCAAAGGCGAATTCCTCCACAATTTTCCCGCCGATCAGGTGTTCCCGGACAATGCGTTCCAGGGTTTCCGGCGTGCAGGAGTGGTACCAGACCCCTTCGGGATAAACGACCGCGATGGGCCCGCGCGCACAGACCCGCAGACAATTGACCTTGGTGCGATAGACCAACGGTTGCGGCCCGGTGAGATTCAACTCCTTGAGCCGGCGCTTCAAAAATTCCCATGCCGCCAGGCCCGCTTCCCGCGAGCAACAGTTCGGTTCGGTCTGATCCGCGCATAAAAAAATGTGCCGTCGGAATTTTTCAATACCGAGCGTTTCCACGGCACCTGGCAACTCCGTTTTCATAGTCCCCATCCTAGTCCTGATCCCCATGCCGGGCGAGATCAAGCTGCAAAAGGAGTCAGCGTGAAAACGTCAGGCCGACGACGCCCGCCACGGCCATCAGCGCACCGAGGGTCGCGCGCAAGCCGATTCGTTCCCCGTCGATGAGGCGGGTCATTGGCAACAGCAGGATGGGGGTGGTGGCGATGACGGCGGTGACGATGCCGGCGGAGGTGTTTTCGAGCGCCCATTGCATGCAGCTCACGCCGACCGTCTGGCCCGCCAGGCTGTTGGCAACCACCCATGGCCAGAGGCGGCGCCATTTGTCGCGGGAAACATTGATGCTTTTTGCCTCAAGCATGCCGCCGTGTGCACGGGCACTCCGCCATTTCACCACCAACAAGAGAACGCCCAACGCGATGGCACCGCCAATGACACGCTGATAACCGGTGGTGCCGGGGTCAGGATGTTCCCCGGCCACGTGCGCGACGGCGTAGGCTTTGCGGCTGAATACCGCGCCGAATGCGCCGCCAAGCGCGCCCACCACGGCGCCGGAAATTCCAAGGACCATCTGGCGCCGCGCAATTTTCAGATGTTCCCTGGGCGCCAGGGCCACGGCCACACCAGCCAAAATGACCGTGATGCAAGCGAGTGCGGGGGCATTCAGCTTCGTGCCCAGCCACAGCCATTCGATGACGACCGCGAATGGCGCGGTCAGGCACTGCGTCAACAAAACCGTCCGCCGGCTGCCGAGCCGGGGCAGGGCCTGAAAATAACCGCTGTCGCCCAGACCGATCCCGGCCAGGCCGCTTAACACGAAAATCGGAAACCCGGCGCCTTCAAAACCGCGGCCGAGGGTGTTCGCCCAAAGGGCGAGGAAAAGGGTGGCCAGGCCGGCCCGCCAGAAGTTGGCCTCCACGCCGCCGATCTGGGTGGCCGTGCGATGACCGCAAATCGCGGAGATGGCAAACAACAGCGTGGTTAAAAGCGCGGCAAGCATGGAACCCGCAGGAGCAATTACAGCTGATCGTAATACTCGTCGGGACCGAGGCCGTTGTCGTCACCGGCGCTTTCAACTTCCACGCCGCTTTCCTTGAGCAGCTTCGCAACCTCCGGTGAGACCGAACCCTCGCTCTTCTCTTTGATTTTCCGAACGGGTTTGATGCGGAACTGCCCGGTGGCATTTGATTCCAGGATGCCGCGCTCCTCCATGCGAAGCAAAACCGGTTTGGCCCAATCCGGTTCTTCGTTGAACCGCCGCCGGCCACCGGCGCGCCGACAAACCTCGCGCGCGGCAATAAAACTACCTCCCCATGATTTGAGGAACTGAAAGATATCGCGTTCGTCCGCATCCATGACGTCAACCTGCCACAGCCCGACAACGGAGTCGAGCGACCAGAAAATGCCGACAACCCACCGCGGTTCCAAGGTCTTGAACGAAAGGTGCCTAAAAGTCGCAACATTGGGGGTTTTCCCGTGCCAGTTGGCGTAGAAATCGCTGTATTTCCGATCAGATTATGCTGTGGTGGACATATCAACAGCTTCGCGTAAGCAATCCAAAGACTCGGCTGGCGACAGTCGAAAAGCTCGCTCATTCCGAGCATTCCGATTCCGTGGAGCCCCTGCTCTTTGCGCTCAAGGACGCAGAGGCGGAGGTCCGCAGCGCTGCCGCCCGTGGGTTGGGCAGGTTTCAAGACCGGCGGGCAGTCGAACCACTGATGCAACTGTTGCGCGACCCGGCTCCGCTGGCACGCGCGGCGGCGGCGGAGGCTTTGGGCCAACTGGGCGACCCACAGGCAGTCAGTTGGCTGGTCCGATTGCTCCGGGACATCGAGCCGACCGTCCGGTCGCGCGCCTCCCACAGCTTGAAGCAACTGGGCTGGCAGCCCGACAGCGACACCGAACGCGCGCTGCATCTCATGGCGACCGGCACGCTGCGCCAGGTTGCCGCGCTGGGCACCGAGGCCATTGAACCTTTATTTGAACTGCTCCGGCATGGGCCGCCGGACAAGCAACTCGAGGCGGTCAAGACGCTGGGCGAAATGGACGACCGGAACGTCATCAAACCGTTGTTGGAAGCCCTTCGGAAAAACACATCGGCCCTGCGCATCGCCGCCCTGGAAGCACTTCAACGCTTCGCCGATCCCTCCACCTTCGAAGCCGTGGAACGCCTGTTAAGGGACCAAAATGCCAGCGTCCGTTCCGTCGCCGTGGAAGCCGCCGCCAAATGTGACGGCAAACGGGCCGTGCCCGGATTGATCCGTGCGCTGAAAGATTCCTCCTGGGAAGTGCGCCAGGCGGCGGTCAAGGTGTTGGGCGCGCTGGGCGAGCCTTCGGCCGTGGACGGACTTTGCCTGGCATTGCGGGACAAGGATCGCGATGTGCGCGAGGGCGCGGCGGTGGCCCTGGGCCGGATCCGTGACGCGCGCGCGATTACTTTCCTGGTCCGCGCGTTGTTGGACAGCGAAAGCACCGTCCGCAACGCCGCAACCAATTCACTCCAGTTGATTGACCGTCAATGGTTGAAGACCAGGGAGGCCCGCCAGGCATTGCCGGAGGTCGAGACCGCGTTGAATCACCGGGAATACTGGGTCCGGCACAGTGCCACCAAACTGCTGGAACAACTCAACAGCATTGTTCCAGATCCGGCGGACGTGCCCCCACCAACGGTCCCGGCAGGACCGACACCGGACCCTGCCCGACACGCCGCCTTTGCCATTCTGGCCGACCTGCTCCATGACCGTGACCGCGACCTGCGGCTGGCGGCGGCGGTGGCCTTTGGAAACCTGCGGGAACGAAACGCCAAATCCATTCTGGGGGAAGCCGTTCAGGACGGTGACCCACTGGTGCAGCGGGCGGCCCAAATCGCCCTGACGGCGTTAAATTGAAAACCGTTGAAAATGGCGGCGTTTTGTGCCTTGCGCCGACAACTTCCGGTATGGGAATTGCGGTATAATCCCGTAAATTTTCGAGCCAAAAGTGAACGCACCGGCAAAACAATATCAGCTTTTGTTCGTGGACGATGACGGCGACTTTCTCGCCATGATTCGGGATTTCTTCGCGTCCCTGGGCGAAAACATCTGGCAAATCCACTGCGCCACCTCCGTGGATCAGGCGTTGGAGCTGCTGAAAGTCCGCCAAATCGATCTGGTGGTATCGGATGTCAACATGCCGATGCTGGATGGGATCCAATTCCTCCACATTCTCAATCGGAGCCATCCCGATCTAAAAAAAGCGGTGGTTACCTCCAACGCCACCGAGGAGAAGCGTTCCGCGTGCCTGGCCGAGGGCGCTGAATTATTCATTGAAAAACCGCGCTCGCCCGAGGGGTTAAGGTCCATCTTCATCATGCTGGAGGAATTGATCACCTGGACACCGCGGGAAGGCTTCCAGGGTGTGCTGCGCCGGGTCGGTTTGCAGGATGTCATTCAAATGGAATGCCTCGGCCGCAACTCGTCCATCCTGGAAATCCACAACCAGCAGTTGCGCGGCCGGGTGTACATCGAAGACGGCCGGATTATTCACGCACAGGCCGATGACCTGGCGGGCGAGAACGCCTTCTACCAGTTGCTGTCCCTCCCCAGTGGCGAGTTTCAATTGCACCCGTTTGAATTGCCGGCCAAACGCAGCATCGATGGCCAATGGGAATTCCTGCTCATGGAAGCCGCCCGGGTGCGCGACGAAACCATGGCGGCGCAAGCGTCAGCGACCGGGCCGGTTCCCCCACTGGAAACGAAACCGGCGTTCGAAAGCTCCACCACGGCTTTTCATCTGGCCGCGCGGGTCGAGGAGACCCTGATTTGTTCGGGCCAAGGTGAGCCCCTGTACGCCTGGCAATGCCCGGACACCTCCGCCCGGGTGGCGCTGCTGCAAAATATGGCGCAACAAGCGGCGTCCTTCGGCCAATTGATACCGCTGGGAAATTTCGACCGGCTGGAAATCCAACTCACCGGCAGCCGGGTGGTGGCGCAAGCGAGGGCGGATCGCCTGGTCTTTGTGCGCGTTTCAACCGGCGGTGAAAAATCCGCGACCCAATTCCGATGAATGACACCTTGCAGGAATGGCTGGCCACCGGCGCCATCGCGTCCGGCTTGCTGGGCTGCGGCATGCGCCTGCCCGATGCCACCTGCCTGAGTCACAGCTTCAATGAAATTTGCCCGCGCGAACGTCTGGATCAGGTCCTGCATCAACTGGCGGAGACCACGACCTTCCTGACCAGCCACGGACTGGCCCCCCGACGGCTCTCCTGGACCTTTGAGCAGGGCCAAATCTACCTGTTCCCGCGACCGGACGGCGCGCTGCTGGTTCTGGCCACCCAACCCAACACGGAAGCGGCGGAAAATGTAGATGAATTGGCCGAAGAATTTTTCTCCCTGAATGCGGCCAATTGATTCCGGGGTTCCGTTCGCAGCTTTTCAAACCGCCCATTTTTCCTTTTCCCCCTTTCCTTTCACCGTCATCTTGACGGTGTGGAATTGTCCATCGCCGAAGTCCGTCAAGCCGTCCAAATCGCCCTCGCCGAGGACATCGGCAGCGGCGATGCCACCACGCTTGCCACGGTGCCGGCCGCGGCGACGGCCCGGGCCGTCATGCGCGCCCGCGAACCGCTGGTCGTCGCCGGACTCGCCTTCGCGGAAACCGCCTTTGCCGAACTTTCGCCCGCATTGAAAATCGAACGGCTCGCCCGGGACGGTCAATCCTTGAAAACCGGCGACGTGTTACTGCGCGTTTCCGGCCCGGCGCGCCCCATCTTGAGCGCCGAACGCGTGGCACTGAATTTTGTTCAGCGGCTTTCCGGCATCGCCACGCTGACCGCGCAATTCGTCGACGCCGTCCGGGGAACCCGGGCGCAGATCCTCGATACGCGCAAAACGACGCCCGGCTGGCGGCGGTTTGAAAAATATGCCGTCCTGTGCGGCGGCGGGAAAAATCACCGCCTCGGCCTGTCCGACATGATCCTGATCAAGGACAACCATCTCGCCGCCCTGCGGGGTGAAAAACCGAACGCCATCGCCGCTGCCGTCGCCCGCGCGCGCGACCAATTTCCGCAACTGAAAATCGAAGTGGAAGCTGACACCCTGGAGCAGGCCGAACAGGCGGCCGAGGCGGGCGCGGACATCATTCTGCTCGATAACATGAACCTGGTGCAACTCCGGCTCGCCTTGCAGAAAATCAAGGGCCGCGCACCTGCCGAGGCCAGCGGCGGGGTGAATCCGGCGAACGTCCATGCCATTGCCGGGAGCGGCGTGAATTTCATTTCCGTCGGCGCGCTCACGCATTCCGCGCGCGCGGTGGACATCGGCCTGGATTTTGAGGGTTAAAACGGATATGACCACCGACTCGAGAATCCTTTCGGCCCTGCGCGCCAACCCCGACGGTGTGTCGGGCGCGGACCTGGCCGAGCAATTGCACGTCAGCCGCGCGGCCATCTGGGCGCATATCGAGGAACTCCGCCGGCTCGGCTACGACATCGAGGCCGGCCCGCACCTGGGCTACCGCCTCGTCAGCGTGCCGGATGTGCTGCACGCGGACGATTTGCTGGCGCGCCTTTATAAAACCAGGGTCATCGGCCGGGACATCCGCGTTTTTGAGCAGACCACCTCGACGAACGACGTGATGGAAAAGCTGGCGCGCGACGGGGTGAAGGAAGGCGTGGTGGTGTTCGCCGAATCGCAAACCAGGGGCCGCGGCCGGCTGGGGCGGAAATGGCTTTCGCCCGCCTACAAGGGACTTTGGTTTTCCGTGTTGCTGCGCCCGGATTTGCATCCGCAGGAAACCACCCAGTTGACGGTGGCGGCGGCGACGGCCCTGCGCCGCGCCATTGCCGCCGAGACCGGCTTGCACCCCGAAATCAAATGGCCGAACGACATTCTGGTGGGTGGAAAAAAAGTCGCGGGCGTGCTGACCGAACTCAGCGCGGAACTGGACCGCGTCAAACACGTCATTCTTGGCATCGGCGTGGACGTGAACCTGGGGGCGGGTGAATTACCGGCGGATTTGCGCAAACAGGCAACGTCGCTGAAAATCGAGTCGGGCCGGCCCGTTTCACGCGCCGACCTGGCCACGGCCATGCTCAGCGAACTGGACAACGATTACCTGCGCGTGGGCGGCGGGCGATTTGCCGAAGTCGCGGACGAATGGGAGGCGCATTGCAAAACCATCGGCCGGGACGTGACCATTCAAATCGGCGACCGCCGCCTGCGGGGCCGGGCGGAATCGCTTGGCGAAAGCGGCGAGTTGCTGTTGCGGACCGAGCACGGCCATCTGGAGCGCATCAACGGCGGCGACGTCACCCTGGAAAAATGATTCCCCGCAGACACCGCAGATTTACGCGGATGAATTCTTTGCTTTTGATTTGTGTTCGGCGACATAGACTGTCACCGGCAACCAGTGAACTCTGATCCACAAACGTATGCAATCATCGGTGCGGCCATGGAGGTTCATCGTGAACTCGGTCATGGATTTCTGGAGGCAGTTTACCAGGAAGCCCTGGCGGTCGGACTGACAGAGCATCAGATTCCATTTCAGCGCGAAGTGCCTCTCCAGGTGAAATACAAAAAACGACCGTTGGCTTGTGCTTACAAGGCGGATTTTATCTGCTTCGGAGACATTTTGGTGGAGTTGAAAGCCATCGAAAAACTGGGTGACTCGGAAAAATCCCAAGTCATCAATTATCTGAATGCCACGAAGTTCACCCGGGCACTGTTATTTAACTTTGGATCACCTGCTTTGGAATTTCAACGGATGGTCTTGCATTACACTGCCAATGACCCTTCAAGCCATCAACCACCAAACCATCTGCGTTCATCAGCGCAATCTGCGGGACCATGATCCTGCTTTTTGACATCGGCAACACGCACACGCACGTCGGCCTGGCGAACGGCCGGCGCGTGGTGCGGCAAATCAACCTGCCCACGGGCGAATGGAGGGGCGGAAACGCCCCGGCGGGCGTGGCTGGATTCGTCGGCCCCCAAAAAATCGAGGGGGCGGTTTTATGCAGTGTCGTGCCACGTGTGACGCCATGGGTTCACCACGCCCTCCGCCGGCTTTGGAAGACAAGCGCGCTGGAACTCACGCCCAAAACGGTGCGCGGCCTGGGCATTGATTATCCCAAACCCAACACCATCGGTCCCGACCGGCTGGCCAACGCGGTGGCCGCGCGGCATCACTTTGGCGCGCCGGTGGTGGTGGTGGATTTTGGCACGGCGGTGACGTTTGACGTCGTCAATCGCGCGGGCCACTACGCGGGGGGCATCATCGCGCCGGGATTGGCGGCCATGACGGATTATCTGCACGAGAAAACAGCGTTGCTGCCCAAAATCCGGATTCGTGAAGTGACCGCCGTGGTCGGCAAAAACACGGAACAGGCGATGCTGGTTGGCGCGGTGCATGGTTATCGCGGGCTGGTGCGCGAATTGATCGCCGAATTGAAGCGCGAGCTGCGGGCAAGGGATTTGCCGGTCATCGCCACAGGCGGTTACGCGCGGTTGATGGCTTCAAAACTGCCGGAAATTTCCGCCGTCGAACCGAACCTGACACTCGAAGGACTGCGATTGACGTGGGCGGCGACTGATGCTCACGGCCATTTGTAAACCAGCGTCGCAAAGACGCCGTGGGCGGTGAAGTCGTTCAGGTTGCCGCTGCCGGGTTCGGAGTATCGCGAAAATTCATAGTGCAACGCCCCGGAAAAATTTTTGGCGAGTTGCCGGGTAACCCCCGCAAATAAAACCTGACGCGTGTAATCCAGGCCGAGCGGCACCCCGTTGGCGGAGTTGTTTTGCCCGTAGCCGGCGCACGAAAAGCTGTAGCCGGCCTGCAAACCGGTTTTCGCATTCAACGCGTACGCGGTGGTGCCCGTAAAAGTGTAAATGTCTCCACGGTAAGGCACGACCGATGAAGTGGCCGGGGCGCCGGTGTCAGCGGTGACGGTGCGGGAATGGCTGTAAGTAAACGTTCCGGAAAAATAAAATCGCCGGAACGGTGTCAACGTAGCGGTAAGACCGCAAGTTTGCGCACGCGATTGCCCGTCGTCAATCGGGCCGCCCGGCCCGGCCCCCAAAGCGACGGGACTGGGATCCGTTTTCGACGAATATTCCGTGGCGGTGAGTTGATAGCTCAAGGTGGTTCGCAGCCAGTTTAGCGGGCGCAACGTCAGTTTGGTTTCAAATCCATCACTTTGGATCCTTCGGCTGAGAATGAACGCCGGATAACCATTTTGCGGGGCGCCATACACCGGGTCGCCATAGGGACTGGCAAACCAGTCAACGGAGTGGTTATAATCCCAATCGCTGTATTGCCTTTGATATTCCGCTTCCCAGGCAACCCAGCGCCAGGGCGAGGTGTTGAAACCGGTTCGGAGATCATATCGGATGCTCATAACGTCGGTTTGGTTCGTCAACTGCCCGGCGCCTTGCTGCTGAAATTCACCGATGCTGCCTTCATCGGACCGCGCCCCGGCAAACAGAACCGTGAAGGGAATTTTTGTGAAGCGCAAATCCGCGTCCTGCGAGGCTTTGAACTCGTTATCATTCGCGTCCGCGGAGGTGCTGTTGCCGGATTCAAAACTCGGAACGCTGTCACCGAAACCCTCTTCCCGTGTCCATTCATTTTGCGTGCCGAGCGAGAAGGTCAAATCGTCCAGCGGCAGGAAGAGGCTGGCCAGGCTGAAGACTTCCGATTCACGCCGTAACGTGATTTTGCCGCTGCTCCAGGAAGACGGCTCGGTAACGAACAATTCAAACTTCGGACTGTTGGTCTGGTTGAAAAAGTCGCTGCCCTCGAGTCGCGAATAATAGTAACCGCCGGACAAAAACCACCAGTCGCGGATTTGTTTCTCCAGCGTCAGCGTATTCATGCCCTGGACATGATGATAATCGTCCCGGGTGCTCGGAGCGTCGGGCGTGCCGAAGGCGGCGGAGAGCCAGGTGTTCGTTTCATCGCTGCGATTGTTTTCACTGTAAAATTCGACCCGCGCGTTGTCTTCCAGATGCCAGTCGTTGAAATCATACGTCGCGTCGAGCTTGAGGATGTGCGTTTGTTCGTCAATGGCCCTCGTCGCGGGGGCAATGTTGACGCCGCCCGCGTACCCCCAGTCGAGCATGGATTCGGTGCCCTGTTTGAAATCGTATTCGTAGCCCAGCACGATTTGCGGCCAGCGCGGCAGGGTCAAACCGAAATCAATCCAGAATTGCCCGTTATCCACATACAAATCGCGGTTCAAACCCAGTTCGGGCGGAACCACCGCCGGATCGTATCCGCCGCGGTCGTCGTAGTATTTGCGCCATTCGTCAAAACCGGCGTGGACAAAACCGCGGTCGGTCTCATCCACCGCCAGCCTTAACTTGAAATCCCGATCAGGCGCAATCACATGCCCGTCCAGCGAGAATTTCTCCGTGGGACTGGTTTGCTGGATAAATGAAAACTCCCCGGCACCGCCGGAAAATCCGTCGTTGACGCCTTGAAGCTCGCGGAATTTCGCCTTGTCCCCCTGGACCTCAATCCAGCGAAGCGTGGGCGCGAAGGTAAAGGCGAGTTGCGCCGGTGAATTCGTCGTGCTCCAGTTGGCGCCCTGATCAATCCACGCGCGCAGGCGGCTGATTTGTTCCGGGGCCAGCGGACGGCCTTTGCCAATCGGCGGCATCTCCATTTCTTTCACCTGCTGCGCCACATAGTGGATCAACCAACTGTCGGTGCTGTCTCCCGGAACAATGTCGTTGGTGTTTTCGTCCCCGCCGCGGATGGCGGCCGCGCGGCCGTCGAGCCGGAAGTGGCTCCTCGGTTTTTCCCCGCCATGACAGCGCAGGCAGGACGTTTCGAGCATGGGCCGGATATCCCGGTCGAAGACAATCTTTACATTGGCCGGCGGCGGCAGTTTTACGGAGTTGGTTTCCGCGGCCGGGAGCGAAAAGCACAAGGTGGAAATGGCGAGTGAGACGTGAAACGCGGGATGGCATCGGCGCTTCCGGGTCCGGCGGGCCCTCGATTGTTCCTGTGTTTCACACATCACATTTCGCGTTCAATACCTCAACCGGGGATCCACATTGGAGCCGTGAATTGCCGTATGGCATCCCGCCGTCCAGCAGGTGCCAATTTGCAGCAATGGGGTATGATCGGTGTTGCCAATGAAAATGTCTCCGCCCGGCTCCTGTACCTGGGCGTGGCAACGCAGGCAGAGATTGGGGTCGCTCTCATTGAGCATCTTCTCATTGATTGAGCCGTGCGGGTTGTGGCAGACCGTGCAGCCTTCGCGCAGGGCCTCGTGCTCAAAAACAAACGGGCGCGTCTGCTCACGATGGCATTGCGCGCAACTCTCGTTCTGCCGGGCCATCGCCAGACCGCCTTTCGGCTTGAGAATATCCCCCCCATGCGGATCGTGGCACTGCACGCAACTCATGTGTCCCTCGATGACCGGGTGATGCTGCGGCAGGTTGAATTCGGCTTGAACGTCCAGATGACATTGGAAACAGGACGCGGGGTCGTTGCCCGGATTGATGATGAATTGGGCGTTGCCGCCGGATTCAATATGTTTGCTGCCGGGACCGTGGCAGGATTCACAACCGGTATCGCCAGCCATGGCCGCGTCTTCGAAATGAACCCGGGCATGGGGACTGGCGGGAAATTCCCGGACGATCTCCGCGTGACAGTCCAGGCAGGCCTGGTTTCCGACATAATGCGCGCCGGGAATTTCCAGGGGCACCACCACTTCGCCGGGCGTGGTGGAACAGGAATTCAAAAGGAGGGTGACGACCCCTGCCGTCCCGATGGCCAGTATGACGATGACTGCCGGCTTCAAACTCATCCCGCGTTTCATCGCGTTGACCATGGGTTTCAACGTTCGTTGGGTTGATTGGTGACCGCAGCGGCCTTGATGATTTCGGCAATGATGGAATCTGAAAAATCCCCGCTGATCGGGAAGACGGTCTGCAGGTGGCCGTTGCCATCCACGATCAGCGTGCGAAAGTTGTGGGTGATCAGCCCCTCGCTGGATTCGTAGTGGACACCGGAAAGCCGGGCCAGCTCGGCAATTTTGTCCGGCGGACCGGTCAGGAAACTCCAGTGCGCCGGGTCATATTGATAACTCTTTCCGTAAGCTTGCAACACCGCCGGCGTGTCGAATTGGGAATCAAAAGAGATGGAAAGGAAATGCCAGTTGGTGGGCGCGCCGGTCCGGGAATCGAGTTTTTGCGACGCCTCCTGGAAATTCCGTGATAACCGCGGACAGTAATCCGGCAACGGACAGCGCGTGTAAATGAAAGTGACGGCCAGCGCCTGTCCGTGAAAATCGCTCAAGCTCACAGCCCGCCCCAGTTCATTGGTGAATTTGTAATACCATAGCGGATTCCGGCCATGGACGGGTTGGGTCTCGGGCGGCGGCGGTTTGCGTTCCACCAATGGAACCGTTCCAATGCGGGTGATCTGATCCACCCAGCTTTCCGTCGTGGTTACGTGCAGCTGAAAGGTAACTTTGTCCCCGGGACGCAAGCCGGTCATTTCCGCGGCATCCCGGACCTTGAACGGCATGGTCATGGCGCCCATGTAATTGGAAACCGCCTCGTGACTGATGGTGACCGTTCGATCTTCAGGACTGAGTTCACGCACGACTCCTCTGGCTGTAAACACGCGCGCGTTGGATTCGTCCGAACCCGCGGACTCCGCCGATTTCGAGTTCGGCACCATAAACACACCGAAACCGAAAATGGCGATGATGAATGCCCGTGACCACATACTTTTCAGCACTTCGTTAATCCACCCGGTCTCCCGGTCGGAATAGCGGATTTGCGCTTCCGGCGTAAGGGAATCACGGATTCGGCAACAAACCGACGCGATAGAACGCCAGGCTTCCCGAAACGGCCGTGTCGTTGAACAAAATCGGACTGCCGGTGGCGATGTTGGTGCTGAGAGTTGTCCAATTGCCTGAACTTAAATCCGATGCCCGTTGAACAATATACGTCAGCCCCGCGTTTGCGGTGTAATTGAACCGAAAATCCGTCGGCGACAAAAACTGCGGCGCACTGAGAACAATGGGAACCGGCGTGACCACGTGAATCGTGACGGCATTCGTGGCGGTCAACCCGGCGTTGTCCGAAGCCACGGCCGAAAAGGTGTAATCGGCGGCAGCCAGATTGTTCACCGGCACCGAATAAGGACTGGTCGTGACATGGCCCAGGGAGGTTGCCCCCTGGAAAAACTGGACATTGGTGACGGTTCCTCCATCCGCATCGGATGCGGTCGCGGCCAGGGTGAAGGAAGCGGGGGCGCTGAAAGTGGCGCCGCTGGGCGGATTGTTAATTGAAACCGTTGGCGGCAGATCGACCGAAGCGACACTTATCAGTCCGGTCATGCCAATCGAGAAATGCGTCTGGCAGAAATACGAAAAATTGCCGGGGGAAGTGAAGGTGTTGGTGAATGCATGCGGAGCATTGGTCACCGTGGAATCCCACAATCCGCTGGGCACCCCATTGTCATCACCAGACAATCCGTTCGTGCCACTGGTCGTGGAATGGCGCATCCCCTCCCAAACCCAGACCACGCTGTCGTTCACGCTGATATTCGTGCTGGGGGGCACAAAGACATCGGCGGCGAAACCCGAGAGATTGGTGTTGCCGACGAATACCGTGACTGTGGCCGCAAGCCCGGCAAGCGGGTGGGCAAATATCATCACTCCAACAGCCATACCCGCCCATCGGGAAATACTTCGCATCGTATTCATAAATTCCTGGTTGTTCTGTTTTTAAGCCCTGCCAATCGGCTGAACCCAATGCCGGGCAACCCATTGAATCACAAGCAACCGCTTCTTTTCGACGGGCTTCACGAAATCCCGGGCCGCCAACGGCTTTTTCCAGCCGGATGAAAGCGGGTGACGACACCCGCTCGGATTCGATAAGCCGCTGCCCGAAAGACAGCCGGCGGCCCTGGTCTCATGTCCCGATTTTGGATTCAGCCTTTTCAAGTTTGCTTTTGCACCAAGGGACACCATTCTCCCTGTTAAGAGGGATGGGTGGACAACTTGTTCCCGTTGGTGGTATCATTGGGGACCGGTTCCAGAGCCCATTCGCTCCACCACCCGGTCAATGACCCGAAAAATTTATAAAGCGGCCAGAGGGGAACAATTGGCACATAAACGACTCTTAATCTTGATGCTGCGATATGGCTAACGGCTTGGATTTTGAAAGTCTGGTGACTTGTCATTACCAGTCGTTGTACCAATTTGCCTTTAGTCTGACGCGTGACGAGGCGGATGCCTGCGACCTTACCCAACAGACGTTTTGCATCTGGGCGGCCAAGGGCCACCAATTGCGTGATGAATCAAAAGTGAAAACCTGGTTGTTTACCACCCTCCACCGCGAATTTCTGGGTGTGCGGAGGAAACAGGTTCGTTTTCCCCACATGGATCTCGAGCAGGCGGCCGCCGAACTTCCCGTCGTGTCGCCGGCCCCGCTCAATCAACTGGATACCGCGCAGGTGCTCGCCGCGCTGGGACACTTGGACGAAATTTACCGGTCGCCGGTCGCCCTGTTCTACCTGCAGGATTATTCCTATCTTGAAATCGCCGGCATTCTTGAAGTGCCGATCGGCACCGTCAAATCGCGCCTGGCGCGCGGCCTCGACCGGTTGCACCAATTGTTGACGGGGGGAACCGTCATCGGATCGTCCTCCCTGCAGACGGATTTATGAACCGCGACGACGCCAAAAATATTTTACTGCTTTACCGGCCCGGCTCGACGGACGACGCCGATCCGCAAATCGTCGAAGCCCTCGCGCTGGTAAAACAAGACGCGGAGCTGGCGCGCTGGTTTGGCGAGTATTGCGCCCGACAGGAGGTTTTGCGCGCGAAGTTCCGCCAGATCCCGGTGCCCGCCGGACTGAAGGAACAAATCATTTCCGAGCAGGCGGCCCAGGCCAAAATGTCTGTCCGGCGCAACGTGATGGTCGCCGCCCTGGCCATCGTGGCCATCGGCGCGTCCGTCCTGGTTTCAGCGCAGTATTGGCCGTTGTTTGCTGGAAATGCGGCCAACAAAAACACCCTGGCCAATTATCAAAACCGGATGATTTACGTTGCCACGAGCGGTTATGCGATGAGCTACGTGACGAATGACCTGACGCAAATCCGCGCCTATCTCGCCCGGAATCAGGCGCCGGCGGATTACACCCTGCCGGCAACGCTCGAAAAGGCCGACGCGACCGGCTGCGCGATCGAGGATTGGAAAAGCGCAAAGGTTTCCATGATTTGTTTCCGCACCGGCAAGCCCTTGCCGCCCGGTCAACCGGGCGATCTCTGGCTGTTCGTGGTGAACCGCACCTCGGTCAAGGGCGCGCCCAACACCACTCCGCCGCAATTCATCCAAATCAACCGGATCGCCACCGCTGTCTGGGCGCAGGGCGATAAACTTTACCTGCTGGGCACGGAAGGTGACGAGCAGGCGATTCAAAAATTTCTGTGACGGTTGACCTCCGGCGCAGACACCGCCGGTGATATCAATTCCGCGATTGCTCCACGGCGTTACTTTCCGCAAAATCCCGCCTCTATGGCGAACAGCCGCCGGCAATATCCATTTCATCTGATCGAACCCAAATGGCAAAAAATCTGGGAGGAACAGCAGGCTTTTCGCGCTTTTAATCCCGGTGAAAAAATCCCGGAAAACCATCCCTTTGCCCAACGACATGGCGCAGATTCAATGGTGGCCGGCCGCAAGGCCCCGCCCAAATTTTACATCCTCGACATGTTTCCTTATCCGAGCGGCGCCGGCCTGCACGTCGGCCATCCGGAAGGTTATACTGCCACGGACATCCTGGCGCGCTACAAACGCGCGCTCGGTTTCAACGTCCTGCACCCGATGGGCTGGGACGCCTTCGGCCTGCCCGCCGAGCAATACGCCGTCAAGACCGGCCAGCATCCGCGCCAGACCACCGAACAGAACATCGCCACGTTTAAGCGGCAGATTCAATCGCTCGGCTTCAGCTACGACTGGTCGCGCGAACTCGCCACCACCGACCCGGATTACTTCAAATGGACCCAGTGGATTTTTCTGAAGCTCTACAACTCGTGGTTCAATCCGGAAACGAACAAGGCCGAACCGATTGAAACGCTGGATTTGAGCGGATGCATAACTGAAAACCACAAAAGAATTCACCGCGACACATATCGTCTCGCTTATGTCACCGAAGCGCCGGTCTGGTGGTGTGAAGAACTTGGTACTGTTCTCGCCAACGAAGAAGTCGTGGATGGCAAAAGCGAAGTTGGTGGATTTTCCGTTATCCGCAAGCCGATGCGCCAATGGATGCTTCGCATTACCGCCTACGCCGAAAAACTTCTGACCGATCTCGACACGATTGACTGGACTAATTCACTCAAGGAAATGCAGCGGAATTGGATTGGGCGAAGTGAAGGAGCGGAAGTAATTTTCTCAGCTTCGCGAGAATCATCAGAAAGTTGGCCGCTCAAGGTTTACACAACTCGGCCTGACACATTGTTCGGAGCAACGTATCTTGTTTTGTCTCCAGAGCACCCGTTCATCGAACACCTAACAACAACAGAATACAAAAAAGCGGTTGAAGACTATAAACAATTTGCCGCTCGAAAATCAGATTTGGAACGCACGGAATTGGCGAAAGACAAAACCGGCGTCTCCACCGGCGCTTTCGCCATCAATCCGGTCAATGGCGAGAAAATTCCCATCTGGATTGCAGACTACGTTCTCGCCAGCTACGGCACCGGCGCCATCATGGCCGTGCCGGCGCACGACACCCGCGACTTCGAGTTCGCCACCAAATTCAATCTGCCCATCGTCCAAGTCGTTCAGCCACCCGACCCGAAGACGGACTGGCACGGATTTGTCGGTGACGGAATTTCGGTTAATTCGACCGGGCCGGAAATTTCCATCAACGGTTTGCCCACCGACGAAGCCAAACGGAAAATCACCGGCTGGCTCGAAGCCAAAGGTCTTGGCAAAAAGACGGTCAACTACAAGTTGCGCGACTGGTTGTTCAGCCGTCAGCGTTACTGGGGCGAGCCGTTTCCGGTTGTTTGGAAAAAAGGCCCGGACGGCCAGTCCTATCACGAAGCCTTGCCTGAATCCGCATTGCCAGTTCTGCCGCCGGAATTGACCGATTACAAACCGACGGCCACCGGCGAGCCACCGCTCGCCCGCGCCAAGGATTGGGTGAACCTGCCCGACGGCTCAACGCGCGAGACGAACACCATGCCGCAATGGGCTGGCAGTTGCTGGTATTATCTACGTTATCTCGACTCGAAAAATCCGAACGCGTTCGTCGGCAAGGAGGCCGAGCAATACTGGATGGGTTCCCCAGCTTCCAACTCCCAACTCCCAACTCCCAAATCAACGACGCCAGGAGTTGATTTGTATGTGGGCGGCACCGAACACGCCGTCCTGCACCTGCTCTACGCCCGGTTCTGGCACAAGGTGCTTTTCGACCTTGGCCATGTCTCCACGCCCGAACCGTTCTTCAAGCTCGTCAATCAAGGCCTGATCCTCGGCGAAGACGGACAGAAAATGTCCAAGTCACGCGGCAATGTGGTAAACCCCGATGACGTCATGAAGGATTTCGGCACGGACGCCTTGCGCCTTTTTGAAATGTTCATGGGCCCGCTGGAAATGGTGAAGCCGTGGAGCACCAAGGGCGTTGAGGGCGTCTATCGTTTTCTCGGCCGTGTGTGGCGGCTGTTCGTGGATGAAAAATCCGAGACGGAATTTGAGCAAGCCGGGACAACCGCAGAGGCGCAGAGACGCAGAGAATTGCTCGATTTAATTCACTTGGATTCCGCCATCAAAGACATCGCAGCGACTCCAGCCCAACTGAAAACCCTTCACGCGTGCATCAAGAAAGCCACCGAAGACCTCGATGCCTTGCGTTTCAACACGGCCATTTCTGCGTTGATGGTTTTTGTCAATGAAGCCATGACCTGGGAGGCCAAACCTGTTTCCGTGTTGCGCGATTTCCTGATATTGCTCCAGCCCTTTGCCCCGCATCTGGCGGAAGAGCTTTGGGCGAAGCTGAACATTCAACATTCAACATTCAACATTCAACACCCAAGTTTGGCTTATGCCTGCTGGCCGAAGTTTGATCCGACGTTGCTCGTCGAAAGCGAGATGGAAATTCCCGTCCAGGTGAACGGCAAACTCCGCGACGTCATCAAGGCCCCGGCCAACGCCGACAACGCCGCACTCGAAACCGCCGCCAGGGCCTCGGAAAAGGTGCAATCGTTCATCACCGGCAAGACGGTCAAGAAAGTCATCGTCGTGCCGAAGAAGCTGGTGAACTTGATTGTCAGCTGAACTGGAGGTTGCGTCGCGCGAAGGTGAAAGTTTTCCTTCGTAAACTTCACGGTCTTCGCGCGAAATTTATTTTTCCGCCCCGGCCAGAATGGTCTGGAAATGCGGCGGCTGTTCTTTGCGGGCGACAACGCTGATTTCGATCTTTTTGAACCCGGCATCCTCCAGCCACCGATGCAAATCACTCTCGGCAAACCCCGGCCAGCGGTCGCCGTAAAGTTCGTGCGCCTTCTCGAAGTTGTGCCTGAGCAAATCCAGAATCATGATCTGTCCGCGCGGCCGGAGAATTTTGCAAGCGGCGGCGATCGCCCGGGCCGGGACTTCGGCATGGTGCAAGGCCTGGCTTAGAATCACAAGGTCAACGCTGCTGGGTTCGATGGGCGGGTTCTGCAAATCGCCCAGCCGGAATTCCAGGTTTTTCTGCCCGTTCTTCTTCGCCTTGGCCGCGCCAAACGCCACCATCTTCTCCGAATTGTCCACGGCAATGACCTTTTTGCAGCGGCGCGCCAGCAGTTCGCTCAACAGGCCTTCGCCCGCGCCCAAGTCGGCCACCGCCAACGGCGGCAAAATCCGCAGGAGCAGATGCCCGAACGCCTGCCACGAACGGCCCGGCCCATAGACCCGGTCGAAACGCCCGGCAATCTGGTTGAAATAAACCTGTGCCTGTTCGCGACGGCGGGTGAGAATGCGTTTGAGATTGATCTGGTCGCCGTCGTATTCGGGCAGTTCCTTCGCGCCACGGATGGCCAGTTGAATCAGTTCGCGCGCCGCGCCGTCAGCCGTTGGGCTCGACCGGTAGAACGTCCGCTTGCCCTCGCGCCGCGATTGCAGCAAACCGGCGTCCTGCAACAGGCCCAGGTGCGTGGAGATGCGCGATTGGCCGAGGCGAGTGACCTCCTGCAACTCGTTGACCGACAACTCCTCCCGCTCCAGCAGCGCCACCATTCGCAGGCGCGTTGGATCGGACAGGGCCCGAAGTGATTTCAGTGCCGACGACATCGTTTCCAGAGCGCGCCGGGTTTTTTCAGAAAGCAGTTGACGCGCTTCCAATCTGATATATCATCTTATCTTGATACGTCAATATGACATTTGAACCAATTCATCCATGAGTAAAAATTTCATCTTTTCGTCCGAGTCCGTTGGTGAAGGCCATCCGGACAAGGTTTGTGACACCATTTCCGACTACGTGCTCGATGCCTGCCTCGCGCAGGACCCGCACAGCCGCGTCGCCTGCGAAACCTACGCCAAATGCAACCTCGTTGTAGTGGGCGGCGAAATCACGACCAAGGCGAAGCTCGATTTCAACGCCATCGCGCGCCAGGCCATCCGCGACATCGGTTACACGCACGACGACGACGTGTTTCACGCCGACAAGGTGCTGATCATGAACGCCATCACGTCGCAATCGCCGGACATCGCCCAGGGCGTGGACGCGCGCGCGGCCGAAGGCAAGGACACCGCCGAGCAGGGTGCCGGCGACCAGGGATTGATGTTCGGTTATGCGACGACCGAAACGCCGGAATTGATGCCGGCCCCCATCATGTTCGCGCACCAGTTGGGCCGTGAACTCACCCGCATCCGCAAGACCGGCAAGGTCAAATGGCTGCGTCCCGACGCAAAAAGCCAGGTTTCCGTCCGCTATGTGAATGACCAGCCCGTCGAAATCACCAACGTCGTCATCTCCACCCAGCATTCGTACGATGCGAAGCATGAGACGATCAAGGAATTCTGCATCGAAGAAGTCATCAAAAAAACCTTGCCGAAAAACCTGCTCACCAAAAACACCGCCTATCTCATCAACCCGACCGGCCGGTTTGTCGTCGGCGGGCCGCAGGGCGACACCGGCCTGACCGGCCGCAAAATCATCGTGGACAGTTACGGCGGCATGGGCCGGCACGGCGGCGGCGCGTTCAGCGGCAAGGACCCGTCGAAAGTGGACCGCAGCGCGGCGTACATGGGTCGTTATGTGGCGAAGAACATTGTGGCAGCGGGCCTCGCGACCAGCGCGGAAATCCAGTTTGCCTACGCCATTGGCTATCCCGATCCGGTTTCGGTTTGCGTGAACACCTTCGGCACGGGCGTGGTGAGCGATGAAGCCATTGAAAGAGCCGTCTGCCAGGTGTTCAGTTTCAAGCCCGCCGCCATCATCAAACAGCTGAACCTGCTCCGGCCGATTTATGCCAAGACCACCAACTACGGTCACTTTGGCAAAAACGACCCCGACATCACCTGGGAACGCGCGGACAAGGCCGAAGAACTCAAACGTGCCGCCACCCGGGCCAAATCCGATGCGGCGTCATCCTCGGTGAAAAAGGCCGCCGCGACCGGGCAAAAGGCCCGTGCGCAGGCGCCTGCCTACGATTAACTCTCAACTTCAACTCTCAACTCGCAACCAAGTCATGCCAGCCATCAAACTTTCACCTTCCCGTACCAAGCCGGCCAAAGTCAACGGCAACGGCGCGGTCAAACCCGATTACGCCATCAAGGACATTTCGCTCGCCGAGTGGGGACGCAAAACCATCGAGGTGTGCGAGCACGAAATGCCCGGCCTCATGGCCATCCGCAAAAAATACGGCCCGACCCGGCCGCTCAAGGGTGTGCGCATCACCGGTTCGTTGCACATGACCATTGAGACGGCCATTCTCATCGAGACGCTCGTGGCCCTCGGCGCGTCCGTGCGCTGGGCCAGTTGCAACATCTTCTCCACCCAGGACCAGGCCGCCGCCGCCATTGCCAAGGCCGGCATCCCGGTGTTCGCGCACAAGGGCGAAACGCTCGAGGAATACTGGCAATTCACGCTCAATGCACTCACGCATCCGGGCAACCTGGGGCCGCAACTCATCGTGGACGACGGCGGCGACGCCACGCTCCTCATCCACAAAGGCTACGAACTCGAAAACGGCAGCGACTGGGTCAACACCCCCAGTGACAACCATGAAGTCGCCGTCATCAAGGCGCTGTTGAAGAAGGTGGCCAAGGAACGTCCCGGTTTCTGGCACACCGTCGTGAAGGACTGGAAGGGTGTTTCCGAGGAAACCACCACCGGCGTGCACCGCCTATACCAAATGCTGGAGCAGGGCAAACTGCTCGTGCCCGCCATCAACGTCAATGATTCCGTCACCAAGTCCAAATTCGACAATCTTTACGGTTGCCGCGAATCGCTGGCCGACGGCATCAAACGCGCCACCGACGTGATGATTGCCGGCAAGGTCGCGGTCGTTTGCGGCTACGGCGACGTCGGCAAAGGCTGCGCGCATTCACTCCGCGGCTTCGGCGCGCGTGTCATTGTGACCGAGATTGACCCCATCAACGCCCTGCAAGCCTCCATGGAAGGGTTCGAAGTGACGACCCTCGAGGACACCCTCGGCGAAGGCGACCTGTACGTGACCACCACCGGCAACTGCGACGTCATCACGCTGGAGCACATCCTGAAGATGAAGGACCAGGCCATCGTCTGTAACATCGGCCACTTCGACAACGAGATTCAGGTGGATCGCTTGAACACCCTTAAGGGCGTGAAAAAAATCAACGTCAAGCCGCAGTACGACAAATACGTGCTCCCGAATGGGCGCACGATTTATCTGCTCGCCGAAGGCCGGCTCGTGAACCTCGGTTGCGCCACCGGTCATCCGAGCTTCGTCATGTCCAACAGCTTCACCAACCAATGCCTCGCGCAACTCGACCTCTGGGCCAACCGCGGCACCAACCAGATCGGCGTTTATCGTCTGCCCAAGAAACTGGACGAGGAAGTCGCCCGGCTGCACCTGGAAAAAATCGGCGTGAAACTGACCAAACTCACGAAGAAACAAGCCGACTACATCGGCGTGCCGTTGGAAGGGCCCTACAAGCCAGAGCACTACCGGTATTGACCGAATTCAAGTTTAAGAACGCGACAGGCGGACGGGACACCGTCCGCCTTTTGCCTGGCAGTACTTCTTATCACTGGCATTTTTACACAAAATGGCCGACCAGCGGTCCGGGAATAATGTCAACAAGCCTTCATGTTTATGGACCTGAAAGATGAAAAGACTGCGATCGCGATAAACGCATTGGAAAGACGCGCTGAACGGCGGGACAAAGACCCAACACTTATTGAATATACAACCCATCCGTGGACTGCGGAGTGTTGGCAGAGTTAACCGTGAAGTTGGGGAATGTCTCCATGCCGGAAAGCGGTCGGTGATTTGTGGCGCGGCCAGCGCGGCAACGGTTTTCGCTTCACCAGGCCGCTATTTGACTGGCGCCAGCAGGAAACATCACCGCTGGAGCCCCTTGGCCCAAAAACACGGAAAGTTCGGTCTGCAAAGCGATTTGGCCTGCACCACCTCGTTAATGCTTTCAAATTTGGGCAGCCACAAAGCGCCCCCCCCCTCCAATGGCGAAAAGGCCGAAAAATCTTCAAGTGGTTTGGGAACCTTTCTGCCGCCCCAACATCTAATTAATACCGAGCGATTGATTCACATTGAAAATAAAAGGATATGCCCATGAAAAGATTAAAAATAAGCTCAATCTGTCTTGCCTTCCCTGTCATAATGGGAATGGCCTTATCTGCAGTTTCCGGCCACGCCCAGAGCGCCAGTGCAACCATTTCTGACGTCGCGGTAACTGGCGGCTACGATTACACCATAACGTTGCATAATACCGGAACCTTCAATCTCCAAAGCTTCTGGTATGGTTGGACGTTAAGTGGCAACAACCTGCCATCCAATCCAAGCACCGCGGGAAATTCGCTCGGCTGGATCAATACTTTGAGCGGGAATTCCATCATGTGGGGAAATAGTTCCGACATACCATTGGCACCAGGGCAATCAGGCAATTTCACCTTTTTCAGCGCTTCCACACCGGCGGCCATCACGACCCCGCCATCCGGGGAATCCGTTGCCTATGTTGGCAACATTGATTTCAGCCAGGGTTCACCGGGAGACAGCACCGGGATATTTTCCCCGACCTTGGTCCCCGAACCGTCTTCGATCGCCTTGCTCGCCATCGGGGCGCTCGGTTTGCTGGCCGTTGGCCGGCGCAATTTTCGACTTAATCATCCTGTAACGGCGAATTTGAGAGGTTTACCGTGGTGACCGGGGATGTTCGCTGGGAATGAATTTCTGCCGGGCCGTCGAGGTCCGGCAGTTCTGTTTCAAAATCGCAGTTGCAATTTCATGAGCGGGTGCTATTTGTGAAGCATGCGCACGGCCGCCTCTTTGCCCGGTAGTCGCGTTTCTCCGCGGCTCGCACCGGGTCGTTTCCCTGGCCGCCAGCCGGATACAAAATGCCCATGAAACCCCCGCGTCAAAAGTGTTCCGGACTGAATCGCCGGGAATTCCTCAAGACTTCAACCGCGTTGGCCGGCACCGTGTTGTTCTCGCCCTGGGCCTGGGCGGAAACCGGCGCCGCCGGTCCGGCCATCACGCGCACTGCCACGGACCAGGTGACCTTGGGCAGGACCGGCATCAAATTGAGCCGGCTGGGGTTCGGCACCGGCAGCAACAACGGATACATCCAGACCGCCGAGGGCAAAGACGCGTTCGTCAATCTCATCCACTACGCCTACGACCGCGGCATTACGTACATCGACACCGCCGAGTCCTACCAGACCTTTGATCTGATCGCCGACGCCATCAAGGGGTTGCCGCGGGAAAAACTTTTCATCCAATCCAAAATGGATGGCCGGCCGGAGGACGTGCTGGCCGTCATTGACCACCACCGCAAGACGTTCGACACCGATTACATTGACAGCCTGCTGGTCCATTGCATGACGCGCGGCCAGTGGACCGACGAATGGAAACGCGTCATGGACGCCTTCAACGAGGCCCAGCAACGGAAATGGATCCGGGCCAAGGGCGTTTCCTGCCACAGCCTGCCCGCTTTGCGCGCCGCCGTCGCCTCGGATTGGGCCGAAGTGCATCTCGTCCGGGTGAACCCGCAGGGCAGCTACACCGACGGCGAAGGCGATTACTGGGGCGACCGCCGCCATGACATCGCCCCGGTGATGCAGCAAATCAAAGCCATGCGCGCGAAGGGCCGTGGCGTGATTGGCATGAAAATTTACGGCAACGGCACGTTCACCGACCCGGCCGACCGCGAGAAATCCGTCCGCTATGCCATGGCCTGCCCCGAAATCGACGCCGTGGTCATCGGCTTTAAAAACCGCGAGGAAATCAACGAAGCCATCGAACGGATCAACCGCGCGCTGAAGGAAGTGTGACCGCGCACCAACGGTCCCGTTCAATTTTTTGAGATTCACGGCTTGACGTGGCCGCCTTCCTTTTGAATGCTAATCCGTCCACAAATAACCACACGGCCAATAACCAAATGAAATCATATCTCATTCCCACCCTCGCCCTCGGATTACTCGTAAGCTCCGCGGTGGCGCAGGACAAACCTGACCTGACGAACCCGAAGCAGAAAACCAGCTACGCCCTCGGCGTCAACATCGGTTCAAGCCTCAAGGCCGAGAACCTGGATCTGGATGCCAGGGCGCTGGCCGCCGGCATCACCGACGCGATGGGCGGCAAGCCGGCGCTGACACCGGAGGAAGTGAGCGACGCACTGATGAAGCTCAAGCAGGACGTCGAAGCCAAAAGCGCGGCCGAAGCGGCCAAACATGCCGATGGCGCCAAAAATCTCCAGGACGGCGAGGCTTTCCTCGCGGCGAACAAAACCAAGGACGGCGTCAAGGTGCATCCGGTGACTTTGCCGGACGGCACGACGGCGGAACTGCAATACAAAATCCTCAAGTCCGGCACCGGCGATACGCCCAAGAAAACCGACACGGTCACGGTGCAATACACCGGCACGCTGATTGACGGGACGGTCTTTGACAGTTCCGTGCAGCGCGGTCAGCCGGCCACCTTCCCCGTCAACGAAGTGATCCCCGGCTGGACCGAGGCGCTGCAGTTGATGAAGGTGGGTGACAAGTGGCAGTTGTTCATCCCCGCGAAACTGGCCTACGGCGAACAAAGCCCCAGCCCGAAGATTGGACCGAACAGCACCTTGATCTTCGAGGTGGAACTGCTGAGCATTGAAAAATAGTCGGTCGGAATTTTTCGACGGGCGGTCCGTTTTCAGCGGACCGCCCTTTTGCTTTTGCCCGGGATGAGCTGAAAGCCGAACGGAATTCCCGTTTGGCTTTCCTACAATTCCCTTAAGGCCGACGCGATGGGCAGGCGCCCAACGGTAAAACCGTCAACTATTTCAATGTTCGCTAAAATATTTTCAATTCACCATCAAATCGTAAATCTGTAATGATTGCATGGCGTGAAGCAAACCTTTCAACGTGACGAACCGGCGTTCCGCAGTCACCTCCGACGCGGGCTGTTTCTTTGTGCCGGGCTTTACCTGTTAATCTGCGCAGCCTGCGCCACTTTCCAACGCCGGTTGCTCTATTTTCCTTCTGTTTTCACTCATGAACAAGTGGATCAAATGGCACAGGAAGTTGGGCTGGAACGTTGGACAAATTCGGCCGGCCAATTCATAGGATTAAAACGCCCTTCACCAAAGCAACCGGCGGACGGATCGGTCATGATTATGTATGGGAATGGCAGCACGGCGGTGGGTTGTGAGCATTACGCCAATGATATTCAAAGCGTGGCCGCCTTTGACATATTCATTCTCGAATACCCCGGCTATGAGGATCGGCCCGGTTCGCCCAGCCAAGGCAGTCTGTTCAGCGCCGCCAACGGAGCGTTTCAAATGCTTCCCAACAACCGGCCCATTTATCTGGTCGGCGAATCACTCGGCACTGGAGTCGCCTCATACCTGGCCGGAACGTACTCCAACAAAATCGCAGGTGTCATTTTAATTTCGCCTTTTGACAATTTGACCGATGTGGCGCAGAACCACTTCCCGTTGCTACCGGTCCGGTTATTGATCGTAGACCGGTTCACTTCGGGGAAAAATTTACGCCAGTATCACGGCCAACTCGGAATCACGGTCGATGGCAAAGATTCCGTCGTTCCGGAAAAATTTGGCCTTCGTCTTTATAATGGCTATCCCGGTCCAAAAAAACTCTGGGAATTCCAGGAAGGCGGACATTGTCAAATCATGGAGCCACCTTCGAAATTCTGGAACGAGGTCGTCGAATTCTGGCAAACCGGCCAGTTACGCTGAAAGCCGGGCAGAATTTCTGTTGTTTTCGCTTACAATTCCCTTAAGGCCGACGCGATGGGCAGGCGCGCCGCGCGGATGGCTGGAAACAAGCCGCCAATCAAACCAATCAGCGCCGACCAGATGATGCCGCGCACCAGCAATTGCGGCGTGACCTTGAAGGCGAACGTGATCTGGCTGAAACTCTGAAAGTTCATCGTCGAGGTGTGAAAATTGTTGAAGGCGAGGTAGGCCAGCCCGCCGCCGATGACCCCCCCGACCAGCGCCAGCAGCAGCGATTCGAGCATGAGCGAGACCACCACCGCGCCGCTGCCAAAACCAAGCGCCCGCAGGGTGGCGATTTCCCGCGTCCGCGCCGCCACCGCGCTGTACATCGTGTTCAATGCGCCGAACACGGCGCCCAGCGCCATCAGAAAGGCGATTGCATAACCCAGTATGGTAATCAGCAGCGTGAGCCTCTGGGATTGCTGGGCATAATAATCGGATTGCCGGATGACTTGCACGTTCAGCTGCGGGTTGGACGTGAGCGCATCCTTGAACGCCTGGAACGCGGCCGGTGAATTGAGCCGGACTGAAACGGATTGGAACGAATTACCGCGGTTATAGGCATCCTGCAAAATCTTCGCGTCGGACCAGATTTCGGACTCCGCCGCGCCGCCATTGGCCGAAAAAATCCCCACGACCGGCCATTGATACCGTCCCACTTTGATCGTGGAACCGACGTCGAGTCCGGCAAATTCCTGGGCTGCGCCCTGGCCGACGATGACTTCATCCTTGCCCCAGTTGAACATCCGGCCCTGGATGATTTTCAAATTATCACGCACCAGCAACGCGGCGGGTTCCACCCCGCGCAACGGCACGTTGGCATCGGTGCCGGTGGAGCGCTTGGGCAGATCAATGATGACGAACAGTTCCGCGGACGCGAGCGGGCCCCGGCCCGTGCGCGCGATGCCCAGCGCGTCTGCAATGATGCGGGTTTCATCCTCGCCCAGGCCGCTGACCATTTCACTGTCGGCGCCGCTGCGCATAACAATCGCGCCGTCGGGCGAGCCGGATATTTTCATGACCTGCCGGAAACCGGCGGCAATGGACAGCACGCCCACGAGCACCGCCACCACGCCGGCGATGCCGATGACCGTCGCCGCGACCGCGCCGCGCCGTTGCGGCAGGCTCATCAACCCGAACTTCGTAATCGAGCCGATTTGGGAAAACCAGTTGAGGGGGCCGGACATTAGTTGGTTGAAAGTTGAGTGAAAAATTACATTCGTCTTAGGGCGTCGGCCACCCGCAGGCGCATCGCCTGGAGCGCGGGGAAAATTCCGGTGACGAAACCGAGCGCGACGCTGAGCCCCAAACCGATCGTCAGCGCGCGTGCCGGCAGAAAGAACATGGGCAGCAAACCGGCTAGCGGTTGTGCGATGACGGGGGTAATGGCCCGCGCCAGCCCCAGTCCGGCCACCCCGCCGATGACGGTCAGCAGGCAGGATTCGGCGAGGACGAGCGCCACCACCTGCGCGTTGGTGAAGCCGATGGCCTTGAGCACGCCCAGCTCGCCGGTCCGCTCGCGTACCGCCTGCGCCATGGTGTTGCCCGTCACCAGCAGGATGGTGAAAAACACCATCCCGAGGATGGAGGAGACGATCAACACGATATTGCCCAGTTGCGCCGCCCAGCCTTGAATAAATGCGCCTTCCGGCTCCGTCTTGGTTTCCGCCGGCGAATTCTCGAATTCTGCGTCCACCTGTTTGGCCACTTCCGCCGCCTGCGACGGGTCCTTGATGCGGATGGTGTACCAGCCGACCTGTCCCTTGCCCCACACCTGCCGCGCTTCGTCGAAATAATCGTAACGGAAGAACAGCGGCGTGGTGTCGGTGCCCTTGTCCTTCCCGTCGTAAATGCCCACGATGTCAAAGGTCCACGTGCGGCTGCCGTCCGGCAATGTCCAGATGGTGGATTGGATGGGCACCTGGTCGCCGATCTGCCAATGGAAACGGTTCGCGGTCCGGCGACCGACGATCGCGCCCGTCCGCGTGGCCAGCCAGGCCTTCAACTCATCCGGGGGCAGGATGATTTCGGGATGCATCTTGAGGAATTTTTCCGGCTCGACGGGATTTTGCATGAAGAAATTCTTCGGGTCCTGGTAAATGCCGCCAAACCAGGTCTGGAACGTGGAGAAATCCACGCCGGGGATTCGGTCCATGCGCGCCTCGTAACTCACCGGCAGCAGATTGATGATGGAAACCTTTTCGCGGACAACCAACCGATCCGCGCCCGCCAGGGCCACGCCGCCGACCAGCGCCTGCTGGATGGCCGACAGAAATCCGAACAGGATGAACGCCACGACAATCGAGAGCAACGTCAGCGACGTGCGCAGCTTTTTCCGCTTCAGATTGCTCCAGATCAGGTGCAGGAATTTCATGGCTGATTTTTCCTCCTCGTCGTCGCCCGCGCCCTCGTAATCGAAAACAGCAAAATCGAGGACGAAGGACGAGAACGAGGACGATACCAAGGGTTCATTTCACCTCTCCATTGCTCAACTGCCCTTTGTCCAGATGCAGGGTCCGGGCCGCGCGCGCCGAGGCATGCGGGTCGTGCGTGACCATGATGATGGTCTTGCCGTGCTCGCGGTTCAACGCCTGCAGCAGGTCCAGGATTTCGTCGCCGGATTTCCGGTCCAAATCACCCGTCGGTTCGTCGCACAGCAACAGGGTCGGGTCGGTGACAATGCCGCGCGCGATGCCGACGCGTTGTTGTTCACCGCCCGAGAGCGTGCGCGGATAATGATTGGCGCGATGCGACAGCCCGACGACCGCCAGCGCCGCCGTCACGTGTTGCTTCCGTTCCGCCTTGGAGAGGTGCGTCAGCAACAGCGGCAGTTCCACGTTCCGTTCGGCCGTCAGCACCGGCATCAGGTTGTAAAGCTGGAAGACAAAACCGATATGCCGTGCGCGCCACGCGGCCAGGCCGCGGTCGGACAATTGATCAATGTTCTCACCCGCTACGCTGACGGTGCCGCTCGTCGGGCGGTCGAGGCCGCCGATCAAATTCAGGAGTGTGGTCTTGCCGGAACCCGACGGCCCCATCAGCGCCAGGAACTCACCAGCCGGAACCTGCAGGCTCAAGCCGGTCAAAACGTGAATGTCCTCCGAGCCGCGATGGAAAACTTTTCCCACACCCTCAATCTGCACCAGCGTGCCGGATTGGTTTTCGTTCATAATTTTTTCTCCTTTACAGCCATGCCATCCTGCAAATCCACCGGCGCATCCACCACCACCTTTTCGCCGACGGCCACGCCCGCGCTCAACACGGAATCGTCGTTCTGCGTGTCGCTGACGGTGACGGCGCGGCGTTCGGCATGACCGTCCTGGACCACGAACACCACGTCCCGACCGTCGCGGCTGAGCACCGAATTTTTGGGAACGATCACCGCGTGACCCCCCGCCATTTCACCGTTTTCGCGGAAGGCCACCTTCACCGACATGTCCGGCAGAATGCGCGGATCCAACTGGTCGAAACCAACGCGCACTTTGACCGTGGACTTGTCGCGGTCGGCGGTCGGGATGATGGCGATGACCTTGCAGGGAATTGTCCAGTCGGAATACGCGTCCAGCGTCGCTTCGACCGGCTGGCCCGGCTCGACCCGGTTGATGTAGCTTTCGTTCACGTCAATTTCAATTTCCAGCGAGCCCATGTCCACGACCGTGCCGATGCCTGTGCGCGTGAATCCGCCACCGGCCGAGACCGGCGAAATCATCTCGCCGGGTTGCGCGTCCTTGGTGGTGATGACGCCGTCGAATGGCGCGCGAATGATCAGGTCATCCATGTCCTGCTGGCTCATCTCCACTTCGCGTTGGGCCACCGCGATTTGCGTCTCCTGCCAGGCGAGATGCGCCTGCAGCGCCTTCGCATTCGATTCCGCCTGGTCGAGGTCGGATTGCGACTCGATATTCCGTTTGGCCAGTTCGGTGATGCGTTCGTATTCGGCGTTTGCCTGTTTGAACTGGGCGCGGGTTTCCTCCACCGCCGCCATGGCCGATGCCAGTTGGGCCTGGGCCACTTCGAGATTGGCCTTCACGTTCGAATCATCCAGTCGCGCCACGATCTGGCCGTTCGTGACCTTCATGCCTTCCTCGATGAGCACTTCCGTGACCTTCCCGGTGACTTTGGAAGAAACCGTCGCCTCCCGCCTGGCAGTGACGTAACCGGAGGCATTCAACACCGTGCGATCTCCGCCGCCGCTCATGGCGTCCCGCGCCACTGCCGTTTGCACTTCCACCGCGCCGGCCTGCGAGTGCCACCAAACCGCCCCGCCGAACACCAGCAACGCCGCCACCACCACGACCGCCAGCCACGGCTGGAACCGGGAGGGCCGCTCCGGGCGGCGCTCAATGCGCAACTCATCGAGCGGAGATTTGGGCGAATTCATACGAAAGTTCTCCTACATCAAACCGATTTTGGCCACGAGGGTCAAGCCGCTTACATTCGCTGATTTCCGAATTTTCACGCATTTCGCTGGACTGAAAGTTTTCAAAATGGGAGGCTGAATTCCAGATTCATTGCAAATCGCCTATGAGGACAAATTCTTCCACCTTTTCCCTTCAAACTTTTGGATTGGCCACCGTGCTCGCACTGGCGGCCGGCGCGGTTTGCGCCGAGCAGGTGCTTCCGCTCAGCCAACTCGACGTGAGCAAGGTGCAGCAGGATTGGGGCGAGCCGCACGCGAACAAATCCGTCGAGGACCACACGCTTTCCATTGGCGGACAGACCTTTACGAACGGCTTGGGCACGCATGCCTGCAGCGAGTTGCTTGTGGACGTTGATGGGAATGCGGAAAAGTTCACAGCGCAAGTGGGTGTGGACGACGAAGTCGGCACGGGCCGTGGCCATGCGCAGTTTAAAGTGCTCGGTGACGGCCACCTGCTCTGGCAAAGCGACCTGCTGCACAGCGGCGACGCGCCGCAATCAGCGGATGTAAGCCTCGACGGTGTCAAGCAGTTGACGCTCATCGTGAGCAGCGGCACCAACGGCATCAATTACGCCCACGCCGACTGGGCCAACGCCGAAATCACCATGCGCACCGGCACGCCGGAAGCCGTCTCGCCGCCGCAGGAACCAGCGGTCATCCTGACGCCCAATCCTTCGCCCAAACCGCAGATCAACGGCACCCGGATTTTTGGCGTGCGGCCCGGCTCGCCCTTTCTGTTTACCATCGCCGCAACCGGCGAACGTCCGATGACGTTTGCCGCGGACCATTTGCCAAAGGGTTTGCAACTCGATCCGGAAACCGGCCGTATCACCGGCGAATTAAAAAAAGCGAAAACTTTCGTCGTGACGTTGCACGCGAAGAACGCGCTGGGTGAGGCGGAGCAAAAATTCAAGATTGTCTGCGGCCCGCAAATCGGTTTGACACCAGCGATGGGCTGGAACAGTTGGAATTGTTTTGCGTCGGCAGTGACGGAGGAGGACATCAAGGCAGCGGCGGACGCGATGGTCAAGAGCGGCCTCATCAACCACGGCTGGACCTACATCAACATCGACGATTTCTGGGAGGTGAACCCGCACCATTCCGATGACCCGACGCTCCAGGGCCCGCAGCGTGATGCGGAAGGCCGCATTTTGCCGAACCCGCGTTTCCCCGACATGAAAGGGCTGACGGCTTACGTTCATGGCAAAGGACTGAAGATTGGGCTTTATTCCTCGCCGGGCCCATGGACGTGCGGCGGCTGCGTGGCAAGCTTCGACCACGAACTGGATGACGCGCAGCAATACGCCCAATGGGGGTTCGATTATTTGAAATACGATTGGTGCTCCTACAGTCCGGAATTGGAGTCGCATCGGGGCCATTCGGCGGATTTTGTGAAGCCACTGAGCGGCTGGAGCGGCTCCGCGCCGACGGATCGCGCCGCACTGATGCGGCCTTATGCCATCATGCACGCCGTCCTCGAACAACAGCCGCGTGACATCCGGTTCAGCCTTTGCCAATACGGCATGGGCAACGTTTGGGAATGGGGCGCGCAAGTCGGCGGCAATTCCTGGCGCACCACGGGCGACATCAATGACTCGTGGGGCAGCATGTCCGCCAACGGTTTCGGCGAGGCCGGTGAGGAAAAATACGCCGGCCCCGGCCATTTCAACGACCCCGACATGCTCGTCGTCGGCAACGTTGGCTGGGGGCCGCGCCTGCACCCGACGCACCTGACGCCAAATGAGCAATACACCCACATCAGTCTGTGGTGCCTGCTGGCGTCGCCGCTGTTGATTGGCTGTGACATGACGAAACTGGACGATTTCACCCTGAGCCTGCTGTCCAACGACGAAGTGCTGGCAGTGGATCAAGACCCACTGGCGCAACAGGCATCGCGTGTCGCCGAGGATGGCTTGCAGCAAGTCTGGGCCAAGGACATGGAAGACGGTTCAAAAGCGGTCGGCCTTTTCAACCTCAGCCCCGGTGACGCCAGGGTGGTTGCCAAATGGTCGGAGCTCGGGTTGACCGGCAAACAGCGCGTGCGCGATCTCTGGCGTCAAAAGGACCTCGGCGAATTCACGGACCAATTTGAAGCTACCGTGCCGCCCCACGGCGTGGTCCTCGTAAGAATGTGGCCGGTGAAGTAAAACCGCAATCTGGCCGCCGACAACCATCCAGCCTGAAATCCGCCCGGCGTGCAGCTTGACGCCGCCGCCCATTCGTCCTAGCTTTCCATTCATTCGGGGAGCCAACCAATGCGGTAGAGGCATTGGAGGCTGAGAGTTGGCCATTTGCCGATTAAGAGCGGGAGACCCGTTGAATCTGGTCCGGAAATCGCGGCCTTGGAAAATCCGGTCGCGGCACACCCACATCGGTGGAAGATCGTGGTTTTGAACGGTTCTTTCCCGCTCGCGTCAAAAGAAAGCCGGCAACAAAACAAGCAACCATCAGGAAACCGTGAGAATGATCCTTTCCTTGCTGGCCGCCTTGGCCATTGGCCTTACGGTAATGGCCGCCGGTACGCCCGGGTTCACTCTTCACGAGTGGGGCACGTTTACCTCGGTTTCGGGCTCGGACGGTGTATTGCTGCCGGGACTCCAGCTCGAAGAGGAACCTTTGCCCGGGTTTGTCGGCTCTCACGACGGCATGAGCAGTCTGGGGCAGTTCAACAAG
The DNA here is from genome assembly GCA_049516255.1 of Verrucomicrobiota bacterium. Classification (GTDB taxonomy): domain Bacteria; phylum Verrucomicrobiota; class Verrucomicrobiia; order Limisphaerales; family UBA11358; genus UBA11358. The sequence goes on along the minus strand of JBEKTH010000003.1, from coordinate 44,208 downwards.
GGTTGGCGGCGCCCGCTCACTAATGTGACAATCAAAATGGAGACACCGGTGATTTATTTTTACACCGACCAGCCCTTCACTGCGCGTGTTCATGTCGGCTTTAATGGCGGTTCGATCAGCCAGTGGTTTCCAGCCCGCAGCGGCGGAGAAACTCCGCCGCCTTATACGTTCCCGGCATTGGGAGGTATACCCGTCGGGGGCGACATTGACTTCGCAAAAGGGTACCGCGGCAGCATCGAGTGGAACGTGCAGGTAAAGCCTCCCTCCGCCGACGATAGTGCGGCAGTTTTCAAACCGGGCGAAACGCTCACCTGGACTTATCCGCGCCAGACGGATTCGGCGCTGGTGCGCACGGCGGATGGCGCAGCGGAGAAATTCCTGTTCTATCGCGGTGTGGGCAACTTCGCCCTGCCGGTGAAGTACACCTTGCCTGATGACCGGACGCTGCGCATCGAAAACGTTTCCGACGCGGCCATTCCGGCTGTGTTCATCTTCAACCACCCGCAATGGGACAAGGTGAATTTCACCTTGCTGGGTCCTCTGGCCGCCGGCGAAACGCGTTCCGTGGAACTGGCGGACCCGACGACTTCAACCAACTGGGAGCACGCAGTTTACACGGCGATGCGCGCCGAGTTGGTCAAGGCCGGACTTTTCCCGAAAGAAGCCGACGCGATGCTGCAAACATGGTGGCGCAGTTACTTCGAGCGACCCGGTCTGCGCGCGTTTTGGATTGTGCCGGAACAATTCACCAGTGCGGTTTTGCCACTGACCGTCGAGCCGTCGCCCCAACAACAAACCCGCGTGTTGGTTGGCCGCAGCGAACTCCTGAAACCGTCCTTCGAACGGGACCTGGTCAGTCAATTCACGCAGACCAGTCAAAATCCATGGCAAGCCGACCGATATTTCCTGGCTTACCAGGCGCGGGTGAATGCGCTCACGGCCGGTCGCTGAAGGCCAGACGGCTCGGAACTCCACTTGACCCTTCCGTCCCCCCGACTTACAGTCCTCGATTAACGGGGAGCCAACCAGTTTCGCAAAGTGAAACAAAGGCTGAGAGGGCGACGCGGGAGCGCCGCCGACCCAGGAACCTGATCCAGGTAATGCTGGCGTAGGGATTTTTAACCGCCCTCCGTCGGCTGACCCCGATCACGTCACCTGTCACCCGACACATGTCACACATTTATGATCGCAACCAAAGAATCGTTCGAATCCGCACGGGTAGCACAGGCGTCCCGCCTGTCCGACGACGCGTCTCGCGTCGTTAAATCCCAACCGCACAGTTCTGAACAATTGCCCGGCAGCAAACGCGTTTACGTCCAGGGCCAGCTTCATCCCGATGTCCGTGTACCCATGCGCGAAATCGAACTGACGCCCACCAAATCCTACACCGGCGCCGTCGAGCAGAACGAACCGGTGCGCGTCTATGATTGTTCCGGCCCCTGGAGCGATCCCGGCTTTACCGGCACGGTGGAGGAAGGCCTGACTGCGTTACGGCGCGAATGGGTTTTACGGCGTGGTGACGTCGAGGAGATTCAAGGCCGCAAGGCCACGGCCATAGATGACGGCTATTTGAGTGACATTCATGCCGCCTCCCGCAACGGCAATTCGAAATTCGAAACTAAAAATTCAAAATTTGAGCGCAAGCCACTGCGCGCCAAATCCGGCAAGGTCGTTACCCAGCTCGCCTACGCCCGCGCGGGCCTCATCACGCCGGAGATGGAATTCATCGCCATCCGCGAGAATATGGGAAGGCAGCAGATGGCAGATGGCAGATCGAAGATAGGGGATCTGTCGCGCGATAACGTCCGAAATGATTTGGACAAACAGCACATCGGTTCTGCCCAACTCCCATCTTCCAACTCCTATCTCCCATCGGTTTTCCGCCGCTTCCCCCAGCGCATTCCGAGTGAAATCACGCCCGAGTTCGTTCGCAGCGAAGTGGCGGCGGGCCGCGCCATCATTCCATCCAACATCAATCACCCCGAACTCGAGCCGATGATTATCGGGCGCAATTTCCTCGTCAAAATCAACGCCAACATCGGCAACTCCGCCGTCGCGTCGAGCATCGAGGAGGAGGTCGAGAAAATGCGCTGGGCCACCAAGTGGGGCGCGGACACGGTCATGGACCTGTCCACCGGCAAGAACATCCACGCCACGCGCGAATGGATTCTCCGCAACTCGCCGGTACCCATCGGCACTGTGCCCATCTACCAGGCGTTGGAAAAGGTCGGCGGCAAGGCCGAGGACCTCACCTGGGAAATTTACCGCGATACTCTCATTGAACAGGCCGAACAGGGCGTGGATTATTTCACCGTCCACGCCGGCGTGTTGCTACGTTTCATCCCGATGACGGCGCGCCGCATGACCGGTATCGTGTCGCGCGGCGGATCCATCCTCGCCAAATGGTGCCTTGCGCATCATCAGGAAAATTTCACCTACACGCATTGGGACGAAATCTGCGACATCATGGCCGCCTACGACGTGAGCTTCAGCATCGGCGATGGTTTACGGCCCGGCTCGATTGCCGACGCCAACGACGAGGCGCAATTCGGCGAACTCCAGGTGCAGGGCGAACTGACCGAACGTGCCTGGGCCAAGGGCGTGCAGGTGATGAACGAAGGCCCCGGCCACGTGCCGATGCACATGATCGAGGAAAACATGGCCAAGCAGCTCGAATGGTGTCACGAAGCGCCGTTTTACACGCTCGGGCCGCTCACGACTGACATTGCGCCCGGCTACGACCACATCACCAGCGGCATCGGCGCGGCGATGATTGGTTGGTACGGTTGCGCGATGCTGTGCTACGTCACGCCCAAGGAACACCTCGGCCTGCCGGACAAGAAAGACGTGAAAGACGGCGTCATCGCCTACAAGATTGCCGCGCACGCCGCCGACCTGGCCAAGGGCCATCCCGGCGCGCAATACCGCGACAACGCGTTGAGCAAGGCGCGCTTTGAGTTCCGCTGGGAAGACCAGTTCAACCTGAGCCTCGACCCCGTGACCGCGCGCGAGTTCCACGACGAAACGCTCCCGCAGGACGGTGCGAAAACGGCTCATTTTTGCAGCATGTGTGGGCCTCACTTTTGTTCCATGAAGATAACGGAAGATGTCCGGAAGTATGCGGAGGAGCAGAAAATCTCTGAACAGGAAGCTTTGCAGAAGGGTATGGAACAGAAATCTCTCGAATTCGTGGAGAAAGGAGCAGAAATCTACACCAAAGCGTGATGGTTTACGTCAAGGTATGAATCTGCTAAATTAATGCCGTGAAGACGACATTGTCTGAACCCGAAATTGTCACACGCAACGGCAAACCCGTTTCCGTCATCCTGCGAATTGCCGACTACGAGGAATTGCTGGAACGCGCGGAAGATGCCGCGGATGTGACCTGGCTGAAACGCTTCCGCAAAAAGCCGCGGCAATATCGTCTGTTGGAGGATTACCTGGCTGACCGCAAGCGCCGGTGACCATGTATCGGGTCCTCCTTGAACGCTCGGCCGAACGCGACCTTGGCCGCCTTTCTTCCGAGGTACACGACCGTGTCGTAACGGCCATTCAAGCGTTGATGACAAATCCGCGTCCGCCCGGTTGGCGGAAATTGGTTGGCAGCAAAAACGACTGGCGCATCCGCGTGGGCGACTACCGGGTGATTTATGAAATTGCCGACGCCATCCAGGTGGTGCGTGTGAATCGCGTCCGTCATCGCCGCGAGGTTTATCGTTGAGATGTTGAACATGGAACTTGAAACCTTGAATTTGGAACTCCGCGCAGCGGCTTGGCATCGCCGAGGAAGAGGCGTTGAAGAAAGGTATGGAGGCGAAGTCGAAGGAGTTCGTGGAGAAGGGTGCAGAGGTTTACGCGAAGGCGTAATAGGTATGCCACGGCCAATAACATTTATGCTCTAAATCCTTTCAATTAGTTCAAAGACCATGATTTTTGCTGCAAATTTGGCAACTACGAAAAGCTACTGGAGCAGAAATATGAGGTATCGAGTAGTATTTGGCATAAGGGTGAGCGAGGTCGCCAGCGTGAGAATGGCCTTTTGATGTTTCTACGGGAGACACTACCAGCGACATATGGTGTGGCAAGTGGTGAAATCATGCCGTTCATGGGGAAAAAACCGTCACCACAGTGCGACATCATCGTCTACGACAGACTGCGGACGCCAGTCTTTGGACGAAATCAAGCCGTCCAGCAAATTCCATTGGAAGGGGTTTATGCAGTCATCGAAGTGAAATCCTCCATCGATGCAAAAGCTATTTCGGACGCAAAGAAAAAGTTCGCAAGAATTAAGGAGTTGCCTCGATGTCGAAACCGAGTCCCGTTAAAGAAAGGATTTCGTCGCAGTCCCAACTATTACCTTTTTGGCTACAAACTTGCGACGTCTATTGAAACTTGCAAGGAATTCATGAATGTGTTTTCGGATTCGAACGATGTTGGGATTGTTGCTTTGAACAAAGGCCTCGGGATATGGCTAGAAAAGCCCAACGAACCGACGCGGGCAGTTTGGCTAAATGCCAGTGAACAAGAGCAGGGATTTCATGAGACCCTCATGTGGTTTTTTGTGTCCATGCTTCGCGACCTTGAAACCACTGATTTGGGGATTCCAGATTTGTTCGAATGGGTTGGGGACAAATGACTTTGCCGATAGAATGTGCACTTGGAGCAAAAGTATGATGACAGGCACTAACAATAAAAAAGAATTATCCGCAAAACAGCGTGACGAATTACTCAAAGCATTAAAAGCCCGCTTTGAGAAAACCATGAGCCGCCATAAAGGTCTGGATTGGGCCAAGGTGCAGGCCAGGCTGGAGGCCAACCCGGAAAAGTTGTGGTCGCTCAATGAAATGGAACGGACCGGCGGTGAACCGGATGTGGTGGGTCATGATAAAAAGACGGGCGAATACATCTTTTTTGATTGTTCAGCGCAAAGCCCCAAGGGCCGCACCAGTCTGTGTTACGACCGTGAAGCGCTGGATTCGCGAAAAGAATTTAAACCGAAAAACAGCGCCATGGATCTGGCCGCGGCCATCGGTATCGAGCTTTTGACGGAAGAGCAATATTTGGAGCTGCAGAAGCTGGGCGAGTTCGATACGAAGTCGTCGAGCTGGATTGCAACACCGGCGGATATCAGAAAACTCGGTGGCGCGCTCTATGGTGATCGCCGCTACGGCCGCGTCTTTGTGGGCCACAACGGCGCGGAATCTTACTACAGCGGCAGGGGATTTCGTGGCTGGCTCAGGGTTTAAGGTGTGGAGTCGAAAACCAGATTTAACAGGAGCAAACAGAGGAAACTGCGGAAACAGAAATCCAAATCTCCGTTTTCTCTGTTCCCTCCTGTTTAAGCTTTTGCCTTTATTGAGCTCCTGTTTAACTTGGCAGCCTATGCATCCGTTATTTCAGAAGGCGACGGGCTTGACGGAAACTATAATTGCTGCCGCCATCGAAGTACATCGGGATAAAGGGCCGGGACTGATCGAGTCCATCTACGAATGGTGTCTTTTGCGAGAGCTTGGATTGCGTGGTTTGGCGTGCACCAGCCAGAAATCGGTTCTCATCGAATACAAAGGAGCCACCCGTGAGGAACCGTTACGGTTTGACGTATTGATTGAAGGGTGTCTGCTGGTGGAGGCCAAGGCAGTTGAGAAGATTCTGCCCATTCACAAAGCGCAGCTTCTGAGCTACATGAAACTGCTGGATGTTCCACTCGGATTACTAATCAATTTCCATGAAATAAAAGTCACCGACGGCATCAGCAGGTTGATTCTTCCCGGAGCAAATATTTGAGCCAAATTTAACAGGGCAAACTGAGGAAACTGAGAAAACAGAAAAGAAAAAACTCCGTTCTCTCCGTTGCCTCCTGTTGATTCAGCGCTGCCGGCGGCCGGCAAAAAGGTAAAATTTCTTAAAATTCCTCTTGCATAATTTCCGTCCTGCGTTAATATTTAACCATATGGTTAAATGTTCGACCCGATTGTTGGATCGCACGTTCGGCGCGCTGGCCGATCCGACGCGCCGGCGCATCCTCGAACACCTCGCGGGCGGCGACCGTTGCGTGACGGATCTGGCGCGGCCTTATCGGATGTCGTTGCCGGCGGTTTCCAAGCATTTGCGCGTCCTGGAGAACGCCGGGCTGGTCCGCCGCCAACGCGACGGGCGGGTGCATCGTTTGAAACTGGAGGCGAAGCCGATGCAGCAGGCGCTGGCGTGGATCGAGGAATACCGGAAGTTCTGGGAAGCGAGCTTTGACCGTTTGGACGAGTATTTGAAACAACTACAAACCAAGGAGAACAAATGAACACAACAGCAACCATCAAAGAAAATAACATCAAACTTCAACTCACCCGCGTTTTTGACGCGCCGCGCGAAATGGTTTTCAAGGCGTGGACGGACGCAAACCAATTCCAGCAATGGTTCGGTGCGGCCGCATGCGAAGGATCGTCGTTGCAATCCGTGAAGGCGGACGCGCGCACCGGCGGCAAATATCGCATGCAGGTGCGGCGCGCCGACGGCGAATTTTTCACGACCGTCGGGGTTTATCGCGAAGTGAAACCGCCGGAACGGCTGGTTTTCACGTGGCAATTTGAAAAAGACGGCAGCGGCGATGAATTCGGCGAAGTCGAACCGCCCGAAATGCTCGTGACGCTGGAATTCAAGGCGCGCGACCGGCAGACGGAATTGATTTTGACGCATGAGAAATTTGCGTCCGTCGAAAGCCGCGACCGGCACGAAAAGGGCTGGGGCAGGTGTCTGGCTGAACTCGGAAAATTTGTCGCCAAATAAACAGGACGAGATTTTGGCAGGGCAGAGCTGTCCACCCTCCGTCCCGCAATGCGGGACTACGGAGGACGGGCCGCTCTGCCAACCCTATGAATTGGGAAGAAGTTTACCAAAAGGGCGACACGTTCTGGAACAAAGGCGCGCCGTCACCGCCGATGAAGCAGTATCTGGAGCGACATACGGTGAGGGGGCGCGCGCTGGTGCCGGGCTGCGGTCACGGGCATGAGGTGGCGCTGGCGGTGGAGCACGGGCTGGATGCGACGGGACTGGACATCGCACCCACGGGCGTGGCGGGGGCGCGCGCGCTGTATCCTCAGCTGGCCGGGCGTTTCGTGGTCGGGGATTTGTTTAATCCGCCCGTTGAGATGCGCGGCGCGTTTGACGTGGTGCTGGAACACACCTGCATGAGCGGGCTGCATCCGTCGCTGCGCGCCGACTACCGGCGCGGCATTGACCTGACGTTGCGTCGCGGAGGCCTGTTGATCGGGGTGTGGTTCATCAATCCGGATCTCGATCCGGGTGAGGAAGGGCCTCCCTACCCTTTTAGCGTCGCTGAACTGACAGCATCCTTTGCGGGCGGCTACGAAATCGTCGACGATTATGTGCCCGACCTGGCCTTTCACGGCCGCGAGGGCCGCGAGCGGGTGCGCGTGCTGCGGCGCACGGCGTCATGAGACGTTGACCGTGCCGCGCTACGACGGCGTGGAGTGGCCACCAAAGGAATGAACCTCAAGACTGGTTTGCGTCTCACTTGAGCAAGGAAGCGGAATCGGCATAGACACGGGCAATCTGTTCCATGGAGGGCCGGCGATCGGGATTCTTCTCCAGGCAGGCCATGATAATGGCGGCGGTGTTGCGGAGCAGATTATGCCCCGGTTTCAGAGGCGAAGGCGTCGGCGCCTCCCGGATCGCCCGCCCGATTTGCGCGACCGCGCCGTCGAACGGATGTTTTCCTGTGTAGGCATAATAGGCGGTGACGCCAAAGGCAAAAACATCGCCCTTAAAACCTTTCGTGAAATCCCCATCCCACTTCTCCGGGGCCGAGTATTGGGCCGTGCCCGCCGGATTTTGTTTCTTGTCCGTGATGAAGGGTGGCAGATTCCCCTCGAAGTACGAGTGTGAAAAATCAATCAGCCGCGTTTCTCCGGGCGCGGCCACGGGCACTAGCACGTTCCGGCTTTTCAAATCGTTGTGGATGATGGGGCGCCCGCAGAAGATGCCCGCGTGCATATCCGCCACCGTTTCGGCCACGTTTTGCAGGAGGCGATGCGTCCGTGCCTGATCCTTGAGCGTAATGCCCTGGCGCACCAGGTCATCCAACGTGTCCCCCTCGATGTATTCCAGAAACAGCCGGTGCGCAGCAGCGTCATAGGCCAGTTTGCGCCGGATGCGCGGGTGGGTCACCTCTTCCAGGATATAGGCCTCGTTGGCGATGAAAACCTCGTCCCAGAAATGCGCCGGTTCCTTCAGCAAGGCGGGGTAAGGATGCCGCTCAAATTCCACCCGGGCCAGCCGGGACACGCGGGACTGGACCGTCAGGGGCTCCCGTTTTTTGATGGCCCGAATTTTCATGTGCATTCAACGCCGGCGGGCAGAGCAGTGTCAGAAACCCTTTTGACCGTCAAGTGATTGTCGCGCTCATCCGCCAAACGGCGGAAAGTTTGGGCGGAGGAGCTGCCCACCCCCGCACCGCCGTTTCTTATTTGGTAGGGCAGAGCTGCCGCTCTGCCCATTCTGTTTTCGTCCACTTGCCGACGATTGAATGATGAGATATGAGTGACCTTATGAACGCAATTGACGGTTAACCGAAAAAAAAGGATTCAATTATGCAAAAGCGCAAACTTGGAAAAAGCAATCTGGAAGTCTCGGCCATCGGACTGGGCTGCATGGGCATGAGCTTTTCCTACGGTCCGCCCAAAGATAAAAAAGAGATGACCACCCTGCTCCGGGCCGCCGTGGGACGCGGGGTCACGTTCTTTGATACCGCCGAGGTTTATGGACCGTTCACCAACGAGGAACTCGTCGGCGAAGCCCTTGCTCCGTTCCGCGGAAAAGTGGTCATTGCCACCAAGTTCGGCTTCGACCTCAGTGGCAGCGACCATCGGCCCGGTGCCGCGGGTCTGAACAGCCGGCCGGAGCACATCAAGCAGGCCGTCGAAGGCTCGCTCAAGCGGCTCAAAGTCGAGACGATTGATTTGCTGTATCAGCATCGGGTTGACCCGAACGTGCCCATTGAAGACGTGGCGGGCGCGGTGAAGGAATTGATTCAGCAAGGCAAGGTGAAGCACTTCGGCCTTTCGGAAGCCGGCGTGAAAACCATCCGTCGCGCCCACGCCGTACAGCCGCTCACGGCCCTTCAGAGCGAATATTCGCTGTGGACGAGAACCCCGGAGAAGGAAGTGATACCGACGCTTGAAGAACTCGGCATCGGCCTCGTTCCCTACAGCCCGTTGGGCAAGGGTTTTCTCACGGGCGCCATGAACGAGAACACGAAACTCGACGGCAGCGATTTCCGGAGCACGCTTCCGCGCTTCACACCGGAGGCGATGAAGGCGAATCAAGCGCTGATTGACTTGCTCAGCGGCATCGCCCAGCGTAAGCAGGCGACACCGGCTCAAATTGCGCTGGCATGGTTGCTGGCGCAGAAGCCGTGGATTGTCCCCATCCCGGGCACCACGAAGCTGCATCGCCTGGATGAGAACATTGGAGCCGTTGCGGTCGCACCGACCTTGGACGATCTCCGTGAAATCGAAAATGCTGCTTCAAAGATCACAGTGCAAGGGGCTCGCTATCCGGAAAAGCTGGAGCAAATGACCGGGCGCTGAGTAATCAGCAAAGAGCAGTTAAACCACGGATAAACACGGATTGGGAATGCCGAAAATAAATGCAAAACCATCTGGCGCGCCGAACAAATGAGTGCCAGCGATTTTTCATTCGTGTCCATCTGTGTTCATCCGTGGTAAAAAGCGGAAACGAGAAAGGATTTGAATATGGAAATCAAACGAAGTGGTTCACAGCCATCCAACAAAGGACCGGCCGACTGGTTCACCGGCACGGTGCGCATTGACTCACCGTTCAAGGGAAACGATCCCGCGCGGGTTGCGGGCGCAATCGTCACGTTCGAGCCCGGTGCCCGGACCGCCTGGCACACCCATCCGCTGGGTCAGACGCTGATTGTGACCGCGGGTTGCGGTCGCGCGCAGCGCTGGGGCGGCCCCATGGAAGAAATCCGGCCGGGTGACGTCATCTGGTTTCCGCCGGGCGAGAAACATTGGCACGGGGCGGCGCCCACCACGGCCATGACACACATCGCCATTCAGGAACAGCTCGATGGCAAGGTCGTGGACTGGATGGAAAAGGTCAGCGACGAGCAATATCAGAGTTAAGGCGGAGGAGCACCTCCGCCCACCGTTTTTGATCCGGCAGGGCGGAGCTGCCGCTCTGCCCATTCTATTATCCGTTCACTTGCCGACCATTGGTCGATGCGTTATGAGTGATTCCATGCAAGCGATTCAAGGTTACCATCTCATCAAGCCGGAAAACCTCTTCTGGCGGCCCTCGAACCTCATGAAAATCATGAACGCGTCCCGCACTTGCGGGATGGAGCGCACGGGGGGCGAGAACAAGGGTGCGCGGCTTGGCCGCCCAGGAATGGGTGCGTCGCTGGTGGGTTTCCTGGCGTTGATCGGCAGCGCTTGGTTGTTACTCACCATGTCCTGTTGGGCAGGCAGCAACGAGACTGGTTTTGCCCTCAAGGATGGCGATACGGTGGTGTTCTTGGGCGACAGCATCACCGCCGCGCGCGGTTACACCAAGATCGTAGAACTTTATACGCTGATGCGGCATCCCGAGTTACGGGTGCGGTTCTGGAATGCGGGCAAAGGCGGCGATACGGCCGCGGGCGCTGTCGAACGGCTGGACAAAGATGTGTTTTCGCACGGGGCCACGGTGGTGACGGTCGCGTTTGGGGTGAATGACATCGGTTGGGGAACGAAGGCGGACCCGGAACACAAGGAGCGTTATCTCGATGGCATCCGTCGTATCGTGACCGAGTGTCAAAAGCGCGGAGTGCGAGTGTTCATCTGTTCCCCGGCGGTGTTGCAGGAGGATCCGGACAAGGCAGAAAACGGTTTTCTGCAGAAGATGGCGGATGAAGGCATGGCGCTGGCGAAATCGCTCGGGGCCGGGACCATTGATATCTCGCGCGGAATGCGGGAGGTGCAGCGCAAGGTGGTGGCGGCAAATGCCCGGGAGAAGGATGACAAAAAGTTCACCCGGCTCCATCTTGAAGACGGCGTGCATCTGAATGATCTCGGTCAACTGGCCATGGCGTGGGCGATGCTGAAAGGACTCGGGGCTGAGGCGGAGGTTTCCGACGGCGCAGTGGATGCCTCTGCGGAAAAGGTGATCAGCGCCAACGGCTGCAGCATTACTGATATCAGGAAGCTGTCGGATGGCGTGACGTTCGTGCGCACGGACTCTGGGTTGCCCATGAATCTCGGGATTCTGAGTGCGCTACAGTATCAATTCGTTCCGGTGCCGGAGACGTTGAACCGTTATCAGCTGACCGTGAAGGGGCTGGCCTCGGGGCGTTATACGGTTCGCGCTGAAGGACGGTTGCTCGGCACCTACGATGCAAAGCAGCTGGCAGAAGGGGTAAACATCTCATCGGCGACCGCGAATGGTTGGGAGCCAGGCGGTCCGTGGGATGCACAGTCCGATGTCGTGAAGGAATTGGTCGATGCCCGGGACAAATTGTGGATGGGAGGACAGCTTTGCTCGCTGTATAACGACAATAATCCCGACGCGGTGGCGCTCGCAGCGGATTTCAACCGACTGGACCAACAGCTCACCGAGTTGGCGCGTGCCCAAGCCAAGCCATACCCTTACCGATTTGAAGTGCGCGTGGCTGAGTAAGCGACTCTGACCAACACGAACACAAACCGTGACAATACGGGGAATTCGTGTCTAGCGTTTGGCTTATGAAAGCGTTTCAAGGTGATCATCTGATCAAGTCGGAAGACCTCTTCTGGCGGCCATCGAACCTCATGAAAATCCCGAATGCGTCCCGCACTTGCGGGATGGAGCGGACCGGGAGCGAGAATCTCGGCGCGCGGCTCTGGCGGTTGCCGCCCCGGAGCGCGAACACGCTGCACAAGCACATCCGCGCGGAGAAGTTTTATTTCGTGCTGGAAGGCACGGGCCGTCTGCGCGTGGGCGACGAGACATTGACCGTGCCAAAAATACGGCGGCGTGCTGGTCGGGCCGGTCCGGCTGCGCCAGGTGTTCAACGACACCGACGCCGAGGTGCTCTGGTTGATCGTGGGCGCGCCGGAGGAATTGGAATTTCTTCAAGGCTCAAAATCCCAGATGGACCTCTCGCTCATTTACCCGGTCGACCCGACTCAATTGCCAAAGGAATTGTCGGGCGTGGAGGGGCCGCCGAATAGTTGATTAAACTTTCGGGCTGATTCAGGGCTTCAACATCCCGCGAAATTTGCCGGTGACGCCAGAGACGCCGTCTCCCCTGGTTTTCGTGACCGGAGAGACAGTCAAGAACGGACGGTTACCGTTTTTTGAGGGCCGCCGACCTGGCGGCTTCGGCCGCCCTTTTTTTCCGGTCGGCGCTGTCGGCCTGGGCCTGTTTCTGGTTTGATTTCTTCTGGTTGGACTTCGGGGATCGGTCGCCCATATTTTTGGTTTTCTTCCGCGGGTTGATCACCTGCGGCATGTCAGTTTCTCCGAAGGGATGCTCATCCTGCCTGCCGGGATGGTCATTGTAAATGATGGACGCAAAATCATCCGGCCAGGCTGACGGTCCGTTGGCCTGATACCCAACGGAATTGCCGGTTCTTGCCCAAAAGATAGTTGCCGATAGTTGTTGCCTTCCGTTGGGAACTCGTCACCCTGCACCGGTCTGTCAGATAGCTTGTCTCTTTCAAGGCATGGTGAATCCTCAAGTGAACCTGGTTCAGTGATGATTTGAAATCCGATTTACGGAAACAGTCTGGTAAAAGCAAAGTTTAGTCTTGGACAGTAAAACATCATATGAGCAGTAAATTATTTGTCGGGAACCTTTCCTTTGACATCACCGAAAACGACCTGCAGGACGCGTTTGCCGCGCACGGCACGGTCATGGAAACCAACCTGATGATGGACCGGGCCACCGGCCGTCCGCGCGGTTTTGGTTTCATCACCATGAACTCCGCCGAGGAAGCGCAGAAGGCCATCAGCGCGCTGAATGGCTCACAACTGGGCGGCCGCGCCCTCACGGTCAACGTGGCCAAGCCGCGCGAAGAACGTACGGGTGGCGGCGGCGGCGGCGCTCGCGAGCGCTACTGATCCATTCCGGATTTCAGGGCGGGGTTCGGTGAAAGCCGGATCCCGCCTTTTTATTTTTCAATTCAGGGTTGATACCCTTGGCCAGATGGGGAGAGGCCATGGCGTTCCCACCGACTTGCTGAACGAAGGTGGTTCGTTCACTAAAAAACGACAGGGCGCGATTCAAACCACAATTTGCGCATCCGAAGGCTGAAATTTGGCCGGCGGCAATTGTGAATTGCACTGGGAAACGATCCCGCAGGCTTTCATGGCGCGAATGATCCAAAAAGGCGCATCCACCTGCCACCAGGCCAGGCCGCTGCGCGCGAGGCGGGGATATTGATGGTGGTTCTCATGCCACTCGCCGGCGATCAGCCCGTAAACGAACTGGTTCACCGGTTCTCCGCGCTTGTGGGTGCCGGTCAAGGCACTGTGCCCCCGATAATTGAAGTCACGCACCATGAAGCTTAGCAGGAACACCCCCGAGATCCACGCCCAGACTCCCCACCAACCGGCCGCCGCCCACGCCAACCCGCCCCAGAAAAGGTGGGCGAAGACAACCCGCGCCAGATAGTGCCAGACGTTTTCGACCGAGCCCGTCCGCCGATATTGCTCATGGGTATTGCTCATCAATCCGACATGTTCCAGGCTTTTTACGAGCCGCTCATACTCGGCCGCGGTGAGGTTGCGGTTGGTCTTCTGTTGCGTTTCGGTGGCCAGGTAACTTCCCAGCCAGCCAAGGTGCGGGCCGTAAGGGTCTCCCGGCTCGTCCGATTTCGCATGGTGAATCCGGTGCGGAATCACATAGCTCTCCTCGCGCAGGCATATGGGATTGGTCCACAAAAACGCCCGCGCAAACCAGAGGCTGCGGAATTTAAAGGCCTGGTGCGAACCGAACCGGTGATACCATACCGTGTTGTAAACCGTGCCGATGAAACAGGCACAGAGCAAAACCGTGAGGACGGACGTGATGGAAAAATGCGTTGCCAAAAACCAGACGAATACCAGGAACGTGGCAAAGTGGTAGGCCGCGTACGCGGCCGGGATCAACCGGGTCCGGTCTTTCCAAAAGCTGATAGCGTCGAACCACTCGACCAGCACCTGTGGCAGTGCCGGCGTTTTTGGCGCGGGGCCGGGATGCCCGTACGTCGGCTTGTCCAGCATCGTCTGCCGGTAAGTCGGATGTGTGTTCCCGTTGGCGCTCTGCTCTGCCATGACGGAATAAAACAATTTATCCGGGCAAATGAGAAGTCAAATATGCGATGTCCTAATTTGGCCGTTGTAGTGTCGGCGCTGTGCGCCGATTTCGAGCCATAGGCTCGACGCTCCAGTAAATTCGGACGCCGCCGTCAAATAAATCCGCCTGGGCCATGCCGTCCAGCGGGCGGACATCAGTTCAACCCCGCCGAGCCGGCGTTGATTGTGAAGTTCTTCAAGGAACGTCCGGGCGGAACGGCGGAATAAGCCGGCCCGGGTATCCGGCCCGCTCCACGAACCGGGCCCCGTCAAAAGCGCGTCTGAACTTGACTTTTAGGACACCTTTTAGTAAATCCAACCTCAGCGTCTAGGGGTGCTCCGATGAATGTTGGTTCCTTCGGAACGCACCATTGAACCAGGTAGCGGCGGCGCGAGGTTAAAACCGAACGATAGACCACCATGCAATCGGATGCTTCTCCAAGCACGGCAGCGAGCGGGAAGTATCGTCATCTGGTTTTCTGTTTCCTGCCCCAACTGCCGTTCGCGCTGCTGGCCCTGGGCGTTTACGGCGGCGGTTACTGGCTTTCGTTGCCGCTCCTTTTTTTGCTCGCCGTGGTGCCGCTGCTGGACCTGCTCACCGGCTGGCAGGACAACGGTCATTTTGATAAAAATGACTTTTCCCCCTTTGAAATTTCCCTGCTGCAGTGGAACACACGGCTCTACGCCCTGTTATACATGGGCGCAGTGGTCTATTTTGCGATGTCCATTCATCGCTTCGATGCCATGGAAATCGGCCTGATCCTGGCAACGTCAAGTCTGTTGGGCGGGATTGGTTTTGCCGCCGCCCACGAGTTGTTGCATGCAAAGGAAAAATTCGACCAAATCCTGCAACGCATCGCCACCACGTTTTTGTTTTACCCGCACTACAAGGTCATTCACATCCGCAGCCACCATGTCCATGCCGGAACCGCCGAGGATGAAAATACGGCCTGGTTGAACGAAAGCATATACGCCTACATTTATCGCACGATCCCCGGGAGCATGGTCCGGTCCTGGCACCTGGAGGCCAAACGATTGATGGCCGGGGAATCATCCGCCCGGGCGGGCATTTTCCGGAACAAAATGACCACCTATGCCGCGGGTCAGCTGGCGCTCCTGCTGATTCTGTATCTGCTTTCGGGTCTGTGGGGATTGTTGTTTTATCTGGCCCATATCATCGGCGCGCATATCGTGCTGGAGTCCGTCAATTACATTCAGCACTACGGATTGCTGCGCAAACAGCAGGAGGGGGAGTATGAAAAAACCGGCGCGGAACATTCCTGGGACACCTACCACTTCTTTTCGAGTTATGTGACCTTCCGGGTCGGGCACCACTCCTATCATCATCTGGCGGTGAAACCCTATTATCTGCTCGCCACCGAGCCGCAGGCGCCCAAACTGCCGGCGGGCTATTTTTGGTCCATTGCCATGGTATTGCTGCCGCCTTGGTGGCGCCGGGTGATCAACCCGAAATTAAAGGCCATCGGCGGGGTCCCGGCGACCTGATCTGTTCCGGACCACGCCCGGGCAGGGTCCGTCTTCAGCCTCCCGGTGTGTTTTATCCAGCAGGGCGGTTCCGTCTGGAAAATAGTTGCTAATGGATGTTGCCATTCCGCCGGAACCTGTTATGCTGCGGGGGTCTGTTAGATGGCTTGTCTCTTTAAAGGCATGGTAAATCTTCAAGTGAACCTGGTTCAGTGATGATTTGAAATCCGATTAACGGAAACAGTCTGGCAAAAGCAAAGTTGAGTCTAGGACAGTAAACATCATATGAGCAGCAAATTGTTTGTGGGAAACCTTTCCTTCAATACCACCGAAAACGACCTGAACGACGCGTTCGCCGCGTACGGCACGGTCGTGGAAACCAACCTGATGATGGATCGCGAAACCGGCCGCCCCCGCGGTTTTGGTTTTGTGACCATGAGTTCACCCGAGGAAGCGCAGAAGGCCATCGAAGCCTTGAACGGCAAGGAAGTGGACGGTCGCGCCCTCACAGTCAATGTGGCCCGGCCACGTGAAGAACGCGCCCCCGGCGGTGGCGGCGGTGGCCGTCGTGGTGGCTACGGCGGTGGCGGTGGCGGCGGTGGCGGTGGCGGCGGACGGCGCGAACGCTACTAATCCCTTTTGGATTTCAGAGCGGGGTCTGGTGAACACCGGGCTCCGCCTTTTTATTTTTTGGTTCGTTCCAACCCCGGGATTATCCCGTCGGCGGAGACTTTTTGCGGGCTGACAACAAATGCGCGCCC
This sequence comes from Verrucomicrobiota bacterium, assembly GCA_049516255.1. Lineage (GTDB taxonomy): Bacteria > Verrucomicrobiota > Verrucomicrobiia > Limisphaerales > UBA11358 > UBA11358. Next base: position 27,628 of record JBEKTH010000003.1, on the reverse strand, counting down.
TTGAGCAGACGGCAGAAGTCCTTTTTGCTGGTGAGGGTTTTGGGACCGGCCTTGCTGGTGAGGCTGGCCAGGGATTTGTATTCCACTTCGAGCCGTTCGAGCCGGACGATGCGGACGTATTGTCCGTCCTTTTTCCAGACCTGACCCTGGCAGAGTTTCACGGCCACTTGGCTTTTGGGGGTAATCTGTCCCTCCTGACTTTTATCAGGAGAGACAGCGGGAACGGGTTACTTCTTTTTCTTTTTCGCGGCCGGTCTCTTTTTCGCGGCGCTTTTGACCTTGGATTTTTTAGCCATAACTTTGTCTTCCGACGGGTTGACCTGCCCGCGGCATGTCAGTTTCTCCGAAGGCAGAGGCATCATGCGCGCCGGGATGGTGATTGTAAATGACCGACTCCGGCTCAATGGCTGGAAAGCCCGGGCAAAATCCAAAACTTGTTCCGGCCCGATTTTTTGTTATCGTTCTCGCCTTTGTGAACATCACGGACGAAATTCAGAAGCGGCGCACGTTCGCCATCATCTCGCATCCGGACGCAGGCAAGACCACGTTGACGGAGAAGCTGCTGCTGTACGGCGGCGCGGTGCAGCTGGCCGGCTCGGTCACCGCCCGCAAAAACCAGCGCGCCACCACTTCCGACTGGATGGAACTGGAAAAGAAGCGCGGCATCTCGATCAGTTCAACGGTATTGCAATTCGATTACAACGGCTACCGCCTCAACCTGCTCGACACGCCGGGTCACAAGGATTTTTCCGAGGACACCTACCGGGTGCTCACGGCGGTGGATTCGGTGGTGATGGTGATTGACTCGGCCAAGGGCATCGAGCCCCAGACCCGCAAACTGTTCGAGGTCTGCCGCCAGCGCGGCGTGCCCATCTTCACATTCATGAACAAGTGCGACCGGCCCACCAAAGACCCGCTCGCCCTGCTCGATGAACTGGAGCGCGTGCTCGGCATCGGCGCGTTCCCGGTAAACTGGCCCATCGGCAACGGTTTCGAGTTTCAGGGCGTCTATGACCGGCAGACCAAACTGATGCACCTGTTCGAACGCACGACCGGCGGCCAATATCGCGCGCCGGTGCAGATCGGCGGCCTCGACGATCCCGCGGTCCGCAGCCGGCTGGATGACGCGACGTTTCATAAAACGGTCGAGGAACTCGAAATGCTCGAACACGCCGGACACGACTGGGACGATGCCGCCGTGCTGGCGGACAAAACCACGCCGGTTTTTTTCGGCAGCGCCAGCAACAACTTTGGCGTGCAACTCCTGCTCGACGGCTTCCTCAAGCACGCCCCCGGACCAAAGGGACGGCATTCGGCAATCCCCGTAGGACAGGCGTCGCGCCCGTCTCAAACTGAAAAAGCAGAACATCTTGAGAATGCAGACAGGCAAGATGCCTGTCCAACGTTCATCGCACCGGAACATCCTGCGTTCTCCGGCTTCATTTTTAAAATTCAGGCGAATATGGACCCGAAACATCGCGACCGCATCGCGTTCGTGCGGGTTTGCTCGGGCAAATTCGAGCGCGACATGACCGTGCACCATTCGCGGTCGGAAAAGAAGGTGCGCCTGTCCAGCTCGCACAAATTGTTCGGCAACGAACGCGAGACGGTGGATGAGGCGTACCCCGGCGACGTCATCGGCCTGGTCGGCCACAACAGCTTTGGCATCGGCGACACGCTGACGACCGATCCCAAGATCGTATACAAGGAAATCCCGCGGTTTACGCCCGAAGCCTTCAGTTACCTGCACAATCCGAACACGGCCAAGTTCAAGCAATTCCGACAGGGACTGGACCAGTTGATGCAGGAAGGCGTCATCCAGGCGTTGTTCCTCCGTAATTCGTCGGTGAAAACGCCGTTGCTTGCGGCGGTCGGCCCGTTGCAGTTCGAAGTGGTGCAATTCCGGCTCGAAAGCGAGTACGGCGCAGCGTCGCGCCTCGAAGCCGCGCCGTGGACGGTCGTCCGCTGGCTGCCGGTGGACATGAAAGAAGACGACCTCGACGCCCTGTCGCTGCCGACCGGTTCACGGGTTGCCTATGATGTGGGTAAAAACCCCGTGGTGCTTTTCCAAAACGAATGGTCGGCCGAATATTTCACCAAAACCAACGAGCGCGTGCCGCTCTCGGCGTTGCCCGTCCAAACGGCGAGGGAGTAAACCACGGATACACACGGATGAAAATACATCGTCCACAGGTAGGGCGCGTCACTCCGTGCGCGCCATTGGGCGATTGTTGGCATGCGGGCATCATACCATATTCGGCGGCGGGCAGAGGACTGCCCGCCCTACCAATCAATCCGTGTTTATCCGTGCCCATCTGTGGTTAAGAAAAATGTCGACCATCCTCACCGCCACTGAAATTACCGTGCGTTACGGCGATCACACGGTGCTGGATGCCGCCACGCTGGCCGTCGACGAGGGCGACCGCATCGGGCTGGTTGGACGCAACGGTTGCGGCAAGACGACGTTCCTTCGCATCCTCGCCGGGCTGCAAGCGCCGGACAGCGGCGACGTCACCCGGCGGCGCGAACTCGTCGTCAGCTACCTGCCGCAGGATTTCATGCTCGATCCGGCGAAAAATGTTCTCGAGAACATCCGCGACGGCGCCAAGCCGGTGCTCGATTTGATTGCGGAATTTGAATCGCTGCCGCAGGACTCCAAACGGCACGAGGAACTGGAACATCGTATCGCCGCACTGGAAGGCTGGACGCTGGACCGGCGCATTGAGACCGCGATGTCGCACCTGAATTGTCCCGTCGGCGACCGTCGCATCGAAACCCTGTCCGGTGGCGAGAAGCGGCGCGTAGCCATGTGCCGCGCCCTGGTCTCGGACCCCGACCTGTTGATTCTCGACGAACCGACCAACCATCTGGACCCGGAATCCATCGAATGGGTCGCGGAATTTCTGGACGAATTTCATGGTTCGTTCCTGGTTGTCACGCACGACCGCTATTTCCTCGATCGCGTGGCGAAGCGCATGGTGGAGCTGTCTGATGGCCGGTTTTTCTCGCATGCGGGCAATTACACCGATTACCTGCTGGACAAGGCCGAGCGCCAGACTGCCGACGCCACGATCGAGCACAAGCGCCAGATGTTTCTGAAAAAGGAGCTGGCCTGGGTACGGCAGGGTCCGCGGGCACAACGCAGCAAACAAAAGAACCGCTTTGAGCGTTACTATGAAACCGCCGCGCAGGACGGGCCGGTGATCGAGGAGGATGTGGAGCTTTGCATCCCGCCGCCGCCGCAATTGGGCAATCGCGTCGTCGAGTTGAGCAATCTCGGCATGGACCTGGGCGGGCGCACGCTGTTCCGCGGGTTCAATTTCACGTTCGAGAACGGCCAGCGCATCGGCGTGGCCGGGCGGAACGGCCTCGGCAAAACCACACTGCTCAAGATCATCATCGGCCAGTTGGCGCCCACGGAGGGCACGGTAAAGACCGGCCAGCTCACGAAGTTCAACTACGTGGACCAGGGCCGGATCCAGTTGCGCGAGGAGCGCACGGCGCTGGAGGAGGTCAGCGACGGCACGGAATTCGTCATCTTCGGCGACGGCAAATTGTCGCTGCGCGCTTACCTGAAACGTTTTCTGTTCGCCGACGATCGTATCACGACCCAGGTAAAATATCTGAGCGGCGGCGAACGCAGCCGGTTGTTGCTGGCGCGCATCCTGAAAAACGGCGGCAACTTCCTCATCCTCGACGAACCGACGAACGACCTCGACCTGCCGACGTTGCGTGTGCTCGAGGAGGCGTTGATCGCGTTTCCAGGCACCGTGCTGGTGGTGAGCCACGACCGCTATTTTCTGAACCGCGTTTGCACGGACGTCCTGGCGTTCGAAGGCGACGGCAAAATCCATCACAGTGTCGGCGACTACGATTATTACCTGGAGAAGAAGCAACGGCAGGCTGTAGCCGTCCCGCAACGGCGGGATGAGAACGTGGCCATTCCCTCGACCAACAAGACTTCCGCACTCTCACGAGATGCGGCTACGAAGACAGTGAAGACGCCGAAACCAGCCAAGCCCCGCAAACTTTCATTCAAGGAAATGCGCGAATTGGAAGGCATGGAGAAGCAAATCCAGGCCGTGGACGCAGAAATCGCCCGCATCGAAGGCCTGTTCGCCTCGCCGGATTTTCACCGTACGCACGCCACGCAAACCAACCAGCTCACCGCCAACCTCGCCACCGCAAAGGAAAAACTCGCCCGGCTTTACGCCCGCTGGGAGGACTTGGAGGCAATCAAGGCCGCGGCGGAGAAATAGTTTGAAATTTGGAAGGATTGGTGTGCAGAGGGTCAGGACGACTCATCGTGCCAGAGTAAGCCGAAAAACATGACCACGACAAAGAAGAAAAAGAATGCGTTAAACGTCAACATAACCTGCCTCCTGCCTGTCGGGGGTAAACGCCTTGCTGCCGGTCGATTCGGTGATTTTCATAATGCGTTTGCTCGTTGTGTTCCAGGCGTCAGGCGATCCTCCCGGTCAATTCATTTGCGGGCCTCCACCCGGGCCAGCGACGATTGCAAGGTCGTGGCTTCCCATCCGCCGCCGAGGGCTTTAATGAGTTGGACCGAAGCGATGAGTCGCTGGCCGGCCAGTTCCGCGTTGGCACGCTCGGCTGTCAACGCGTCGCGGTCGGCATCCACCACTTCAATGTAGCTGACGATGCCGGAACGGTAACGGTCGTCGGCCAGGCCGGCGGCGCGGCGCGCATTGGTCACGGCCCGTTCCTGCGCCTCGGCCTGATCGGCCAGATGGCGGATGTCGGAAAGGCTGTCCTCGACGTCCCCGAAGGCCACGAGCACCTGCTGGCGATACAATGCGACCGCCTCCACGTATGCTGCCTGTGACCGTTTGTAATTCGCCCGGTTGCGGCCGCCGGCAAAAATGGGCAGCGAAAGACTTGGCCCGAGGGACCAGGTGCGACTGTCCCAGTTGAACAGGGTGTCGAGGTCGCCGCTGACATAACCGCCCGAGCCGGTCAGGGTGAGCACGGGGAAAAATGCGGCCTTGGCGACGCCAATTTGGGCGTTGGCCGACGCCAGTTTCCGTTCCGCCGCAGCCACGTCCGGACGCCGTTCAAGCAGGTCAGCCGGCAGACCCGCGGGAATCATTGGTGGTGGCGGCGCCCAATTGCTGGTGTTGAGGGCTGGCAGATGAAAATCCGATGGGTTCCGGCCCACCAGGACGGCGATGGCATTTTCAAGTTCGTCGCGCCGTTGGGCCAGCGAGGCAGCCTCGGCCTCGGTGGTGGCCAGTTCGGTTTCGGCCTGGGCCACTTCCAACTGGTTGCCGATACCGCCGTCGTAGCGGCTGCGCACCAACTTGACCTGTTCCCGGCGCAAATCCACCGTGCCGGTCACCGTGGCGATTTCCGCGTCGAGCGATCGCAACGCGAAATAATTCTGCGCCACGTCGGACTGGAGCGTGAGCAACACGTTGTAAAAATCCGCCAGGGAGGCCTGGGCATCCGCCCGGGCGCTTTCAAAACCGCGCCGCACGCGGCCCCACAAATCCACTTCGTAGCTCAGGTCCAGCGGTGTGCTGAAGGTGCTGGCGGTCAGGCTGCCGAAGCTGGGCTCGGCATTCGGCGAATAGCGTTGCCGGTCAAAGCTGGGGGCCAGATCGAGGCCGGGCAGCAGGGCACTGCGGGCCACCCGCGCTGTGGCCCGCGACTGGTCCACCCGCGCAACGCCAGCCTGGAGTTCCTGATTGGCCGACAGCGCCCGGGCCTCCAACGCGTTCAGATTGGTATCGTTGTAAACCTCCCACCAGTTTCCCTTCGGCACGGTGTCCAGCGGCCGGCCTTCCTTCCAGGAACCCAGTTCGGCGGCCTTGTAAACTGCCGGCACGGAATTTGTCGGCGGATAATAGTCCGGACCGATCGTCAGCCAGCCGGCCCGGGCAGGGGCAATGGCGGCAAGCAACAACAGGGTCACGATTCCAGCCGTGGCTCCGGCGGAGCCGAGCCCGAGAGTTTTTGCTTTCGGCGCCTTCTGCCGCCCGAGCTTCATCAGCGTGACGTAAAAGACGGGCGTCAGGAACAACCCGAAAAGGGTCACACCAATCATGCCGGAAAACACGGCCACGCCCATCGCCTGGCGCATTTCGGCGCCGGCGCCATGGGAAACAACCAGTGGGAAAACGCCCGCGATGAAGGCGATGGAGGTCATCAGAATGGGCCGCAACCGCAGGCGACAGGCTTCGATGGCGGCGGCGAACGGCGCCAGACCCTCATCCTGTTTGCGTTTGGCGAATTCGACGATCAGGATGGCATTCTTGCACGCCAGGCCGACGAGCACGATGAATCCGATCTGGGTGAAGATGTTATTGTCGCTGCCCTTGAGCCACACCCCGGTGATGGCGAACAGGAGGCACATCGGCACGATGAGGATGATGGCCAGCGGCAGGCGAAAACTTTCGTACAACGCGGCCAGCACGAGAAACACGAGCAGAATGCAGAGCGGCCCGACGAAGACGGCAGTATTGCCGGCCAGAATCCGCTGGTAGGTCAGGTCGGTCCATTCGTAGGTCATGCCGCGCGGCATATTTTCTTCCGCGATTTTGATCATGGCGGCTTCCGCCTGTCCCGAACTGTAACCCGGCGCCGGGCCGCCGTTGATCTCAGCCGCGGGATAACCGTTGTAACGCATCACGCGGTCCGGTCCGTGGGTTTCCGTCACCTTGACCAGCGTGCCGAGCGGCACCATTTCACCCTGATCGTTGCGGGTCTTGAGCCGGGTGATGTCCTCGGGATGTTCGCGGAACTGCGAGTCCGCCTGGGCGATGACTTCGTAAGTGCGGCCAAACCGGTTGAAGTCGTTCACGTAGAGCGAGCCGAGATAAATCTGCAGGGTATCGAAGAGATTTCCCAACGGCACGCCTTCGGTCTTGGCCTTCTCGCGGTCCACGTCCGCGTCCAGTTGCGGAACATTGACGGTGAAGGTGGAGAACAAACCGGCCAGGGCGGGCGTCTGGTAGCCCTTGCCAATCAATGACTGCAGGTTTTGATAAAGGGGGTCATAGCCCAGGCCCGCGCGGTCTTCGACATACAGTTTGAACCCGCCGAACGTGCCCAACCCCATCACTGCCGGTGGTGGAACGGTGAGGACAAAGGCATCCTGAATGCTTGAAAGCTTTTGGTTCAGCGCGGCGGCAATCGCCGGTCCGCTCAGGTCGGGGGTGCGGCGCTCTTCGAACGGCTTCAAGGTGAAAAAGACGATGCCGGAATTGGCCGCGACGCTGAAGCCGTTGATGCTTAATCCGGGAAACGCCACCGCCGAATCCACGCCGGGCTGTTTAAGTCCGATGTCGGACATCCGGCGGATGACCGCTTCGGTACGGTTGAGTGAAGCGGCTTCGGGCAGTTGCGCAAAGGCGATGAGATATTGCTTGTCCTGCGTCGGCACGAAGCCGGTGGGGACGTTCTCGAAGCTCCAGCCGGTCAACAGGACCAGTCCGCCATAAACCACCAGCGCGATGGCGCCTTTGCGGAGCACGGCCTTGACCCCGGCGCCGTATTTCTCGCCCGACCAGGCGAACACCCGGTTGAAAGGGCGGAAAAACCATCCGAACACCCCGTCCATGGTGCGCCAGAGCCAGTCCTTGGGCGTGTGATGGTCCTTGAGCAGCACCGCGCAGAGCGCGGGTGACAGCGTGAGGGAGTTGAACGCCGAAATCACGGTTGAGATGGCGATGGTGATGGCAAATTGCTTGTAAAACTGCCCGGTAAGTCCGCTGATGAAGGCGGTGGGGATGAACACCGCGCACAAGACCAGCGCCGTGGCCACGATCGGTCCGGTGACTTCAGTCATGGCGACCCGGGCGGCTTCCAGCGACGACAAGCCGCGGGCGATGTTACGCTCGACGTTTTCCACCACGACAATGGCGTCATCCACCACAATGCCGATGGCCAGCACCAGCCCGAACAGGGACAGCGCGTTGATGCTGAAGCCAAAAAGGAGCATCATGGTAAACGTGCCCACCAGCGACACCGGCACGGCGGCCAGCGGGATGATGGCCGCGCGCCAGGTTTGCAGGAAAATGATGACCACCAGCACCACCAGGAACAGCGCTTCGAAAAGCGTGTGCACCACCGCCTCAATCGAATGCCGGACGAAGACCGTCGGGTCATAGACCACCGAGTAGTCGATGCCCTCGGGGAAATTTTTCTTCAGTTCCTCCATGGTCCGGCGCACGTCTGTGGAAAGCTGCAACGCATTGGCACCGGGCGTTTGAAAGATCGGCAGGGCGACCGCCGTCTTGTTGTTCAGCAACGAACGCAGGGAGTAGTCGCCGGCGCCCAACTCGATGCGGGCCACGTCCTTGAGCAGGGTCTTTTCACCGTTGGGCCCGGTCTTCACGATGATGTTGCCAAACTCCTCCTCCGTGGTCAGCCGGCCCTTGACATTGACCAGCAGTTCAAAATTCACCGGATCGCGGACGGGCGGCTGGCCGATGATGCCACCGGCCACCTGAACGTTTTGTTCCCGGATGGCGGCCACGACGTCACTGGCGGTCAGATTGCGGGCCGCGAGTTTATCGGGGTTGAGCCAGATGCGCATGGCATAATCGCCCGAACCGAACACCTCCACGTCGCCGGCGCCCGGGATGCGCGCCAGGGCGTCCTTCACCTGCAAGGTCGCATAGTTACGGACATAAACCTCGTCGTAACGGTTGTTCGGCGAAAAAAGGTGGACGACCATCGTAAGATCGGGCGACTGCTTGGTCGTGGTGACTCCCAGGGAGCGCACCTCCTCCGGCAACTTGGGCAGCGCCTGCTGAACCCGGTTCTGCACCTGTACCTGGGCCTGGTCCGGGTCCGTGCCCAGCTTGAAGGTCACGGTCAGCGTCATCACCCCGTCGGCGGTTGCCTGGGAAAACATGTAGAGCGAACCTTCCACGCCATTGATGGCCTGTTCCAGCGGCGAGGCGACGGTTTCGGCAATGGTTTTGGGGGTGGCCCCGGGAAAAGTCGCGCGCACGACCACGGTGGGCGGCACCACCTCCGGATATTCCGCAATGGGAAGCCGGAACATCGCCAGCAGACCCATGATAAAAATGGCGATGGACAACACGCCGGCAAAAATCGGGCGGCGGATGAAGAAATGGGCAAAGTTCATAGCCGATTAAGAATTTGTTAATGGGGCTGGATTAGCGGCTGGCGGTTTGCCGTCCGGCGGACGAAGCCTGCAAGGTCTCCCGCTCCACCGTCACCGGCATTCCCGGGCGGACCCGCTCCAGGCCGTTGACCACAATTTCATCACCGGCCTGCAAGCCGGAGCGGATGATGCGCTGGCCGTCCACCAGCGGTCCCAGTTGCACCGGCTGATAGGCCACCGTGTTCGTCGGGGTCAGGGTGAGCACGAATTTTTGCGACTGGTCGGTGCCGATGGCACGCTCATCCACAAGCAGCGCCGAATGCCGGTCACTCAAGGGAATCCGAATCCGCGCGAACAAACCCGGCACGATGCTGCCGTCGTTATTTTGAAAGACGGCGCGCAGGAGGATGCTGCCGGTGCCGGGATTCAACTGATTGTCGAACGACTCGATATGGCCCAGGTGGGGAAAGCCCTGTTCATCGGCCAATTCCAATGCCACCGGGATTTTGCCGCCGTCGTCGTCACCGAGTTTTTTGGCGCGCACCAGCTCGCTGAATTTGAGGTACGCATCCTCATCAATGTCGGCATTGACATAAACCGGGTTCACCGAAACGATCGTGGTCAGGATGGAGGCCGAGCCGGCGACGCCACTGACGTAATTGCCTGCGGTCAGGAGTGCGCGGCTGACCCGGCCATCAATCGGCGCACGCACCTGTGTGTATTCGAGGTCAAGGCGGGCCGATTCCAGCGCCGCCCTGGCCTCATCGTAGCGGGCCTTCCGCGCGTCCGCCTCCTCGGCTGAAATGGCCTGGTTGGCCAGCAATTGGGCCGTGCGTTCCTCTTCCCGCCGGGCCTGTTCATATTCCGCCTGACGCTGGTCGAACACCGCCTGGTTCCACCGGGGATCAATGACGAACAACACGTCGCCCTTTTTCACCAGTTGGCCCGACTGGAAACGCACCTCCTGAATGTAACCGGACACGCGCGGACGCACATCCACCGATTCCACGGGTTCCACCCGCCCGGTAAATTCACTCCATTCGACAATTTCCTTTTGTTCCACCGGCGCGACCGTCACGCTGGGTGGCGGCATTTGTTGCTGCGCCGCCCCCCGTTGGCAACCGGTGACCAGGCCGGCGGCAACGGCCAGCACCGATCCAACCAATATGTACCGAATCATGCTGCTGTTCATAAATTAATTACTCCTTGATTAAATGACGAACGGACGCTGCTCAATTGGACACCGCGCGGACAAATTTTCCTTGCCGAATGACTTGTTGGCGCGCATTCCATCCCGCGGCCGCCTGAAGTTTTTCCGCGGCTAATGCCGGGAAGAGCAGATGCGGATACCCGGTTTGCCAGGCCAACGCCTCGGCCTCGTCCAGGACCAATCGGAACAACCGTTCCGGGACATCCAGGGTTCCCTGCAATTCGGCCAGGAGATTTCCCTTGGCCTGCTCGATTTGTGCCGCTAGTTTTTGACAGGATGCGATGCAGGCATCTGCCACGGTTTTGACGGCAATGTTTTTTACTCCTTGGTTGGTATTCATTTTTCTCTCCTTTTGTAGTTGTCTGTTTAGTCAAATAAATGGTCAAAAAAATATCAAACGATTGCGGCTTCGGCCTCTTTCACACCCAGCATCGCAAAGATCCCACCCACGGTCTCGCGCAAGACATTCACGTCATTTTGAATGCGTGCCTGGGTCAGCAGGCCCTCGTAATACGCCAGAATCATCCTGGCCTTGGCCGCCGGATCAGGGGCCTTGATCAATCCCGCCGCATGAGCATCGCGGATGGCCGATTCGAGATACTTCCGTTTGTAGTCCAGAATTTCCTGGATTTTTTTTTGCAACCGGTCTTCCTGCGTGCAGATTTCAGCCCCCAGGGCAAATTGAGGGCAACCCAGCACCCGGCCATATTTTTCCTTGATTTCACGCTGGATTTTATAGCTGAATTCACAGTATTTGCGGATTCGATCCAAGGGCGGAACCATGGGCGAAAAAATCCTGTCCAACTCCGCTTGCTTGTCCTGCCAGCTCGCATCAAGGGCTTCGGCTGCCAATTCGGACTTGGATTTAAAAAAATAATAAAAACTACCCTTCTTGACCCCGGCCTTTTCACAGATATGGTCAATGGTCGTGCTCCCATAGGAGCCACTCCAAAACAGCTCCAATACGGCATCCATCAATCTTTTTTTGGCATCACTCACACGACCCATAAATTGTCTTCTTTCTTCAACTTTGACCCGGAATCGCCGGGTCATGATGTGAGAATAACATAGTGTACCAACTAGTCAACTATTATTTTAAACTTTTTTCAGGTAGTACCGGAACGAGCAGCACACGAGTGGTTCCTCGGCGCGACCCCGGCCATAAACACACCTTGAAGAGTTCTTCGTTCTCAGAAATGGTATGGCCACATGAAACAACGCTGCCCGTGGGCCGGGGACGATCCGCTCTGCATCGCTTATCACGACGACGAGTGGGGCGTTCCGTCGCATGACGACCGGCACCTGTTAGAAATGCTGAACCTGGAAGGCGCGCAGGCCGGGTTGAGTTGGATTACGATTTTGCGCAAGCGCGACAATTACCGGCGCGCATTTGCCAATTGGGACGCGACCAAAATCGCGCGGTTCGGAGAAAAGGACTTTGCTCGACTCATGGCCGATGCCGGCATTGTGCGTAATCGCCTGAAAATCCGCGCCGCCATCGGGAACGCCAGGGCCTTTCTCGAGGTGCGCAGTGAGTTTGGCAGTTTCGACCGGTACCTCTGGCAGTTCGCTGGTGGGACGCCAATTCAAAACCGGCATCGGGCGATGCGCGATGTGCCCGCCAGTACCCGCGAGTCCGACGTCATGAGCCGCGATTTGAAGCAGCGCGGGTTCCGTTTCGCCGGTTCGACCATCTGCCATGCCTTCATGCAAGCGGTCGGCATGGTGAACGATCACATCGTTTCCTGTTTCCGTCATGACGAAATTGGAAGTTGTCATCGACAAAAGCCGGTTGTGCGTCGAAACTCTGTGAGCCGGGAGCACTCATGAGGACCGGACAACCATTGATGATCGGCACCCAACGACACGCCAAAAATCTTATGCCAGCCGTTGACGGCAAAACCAAGCCGCTATGACATCCTTCACAGCCGCCCAAATCGCCCAACGCGTCCGAGGCGAGGTTCTCGGCGACGGTTCCACGCGCCTGAGCGGATTTGCCGCGGCGGACAGCGCCAAGGCCGGCGACCTCACTTTTGCCGACAACCAGGACCATTTCGCGGCGGCGGAACAAAGCGCCGCGGCGGCGATCCTGGCTCCAAGCGGATTCAGCTCGACGAAGAAGGTGCTGATCCGGGTGCCCAACGCGCGGGTCGCGATGGCCAGATTACTGCCCAGCTTCTTCCCACCGGACCAGTTCCCGCAAGGCATTCATCCCAGCGCGAACATTGATCCGTCGGCCCGGATTGATCCGACGGCGCATATCGGGCCCCACTGCGTGATTGGCGCCCGCGTGCAGATTGGCCCGCGCTCCGTCCTGCTGGGCGGAAATCATGTCGGGGGTGATTCCCGCCTGGGCGAGGACGTCTGTTTGTTTCCCAACGTGGTAATTTACGCCAGGACGGTCATCGGTCATCGCGTGGTGATCCATGCCGGGACGGTAATCGGCTCCGACGGTTATGGTTATGTTTTTGACGAAGGCCGGCATCGCAAGGTGCTCCAAGTCGGCCACGTCAACATTCACGACGATGTCGAGATTGGCGCCAACGCGGCCATTGATCGCGCCGCCCTGGGCGCCACGGTCATCGGCGCGGGAACCAAGATCGACAATCTCGTGCACGTGGCGCACAACGTGGTCATGGGTCGCCATTGCCTGATCATGGGCCAGGTCGGGTTCGCCGGCAGCACGCAACTCGGGGATTACGTCATCATCGCGTCACAGTCCGGCATCGCGGGGCATCTGAAACTCGGCCAGCAGGCCATCATTGGCGCGAAATCGGGGGTCATGCGCGACATTCCCGACGGCGGAAAAGTCCTGGGCATCCCGGCGATGCCGGACAAACAGGCGAAGCGGCAAATGATCGCGGTGCAGCAGTTGCCGGAAATGATACATCGCCTGCGCGAGCTCGAAAAGCAGGTCAGTGAGCTGGCGGCAAAATTGGGTTCCCCACCCCAGGCAGCGCAATAAAAAACCGGAGCCGTCCCTCCTGAAGCATACGATTTGTCAGTGCGCTTTTTCCCGCCGGAAAGATAGTTGCCGATTATTATTGCTATTGTGGCGGAACCAGCGATATTGAGCCCGTCTGTTAGATAGCACAGAGCTTCCACGGCATGGTGAATCTTCAAGTGAACCTGGTTCAGTGATGATTTGAAATCCGATTAACGGGAACAGTCTGGTCAGCAAAGTTCAGTCTAGGACAGTAAAACATCACATGAGCAATAAATTGTTTGTCGGAAATCTATCCTTCGACACCACCGAAAATGACCTGCAGGACGCCTTCGCGGCGCACGGCACGGTCACGGAAACCAACCTGATGATGGATCGCGTGAGCGGCCGTCCCCGGGGTTTTGGTTTCATCACCATGAGCACGCCGGAAGAGGCGCAGAAGGCCATTGCCGCGCTGAATGGCGCGCAATTGGGCGGTCGCGCCCTCACGGTCAATGTCGCCAAACCGCGCGAAGAACGCGCCGGCGGCGGCGGCGGTCGTCGGGAGTTCCGCGTGAGCGGCAGCGGCGGTGGCAGTCGCAATCGCTACTAATCCGGCACCAGCAGGATTTCATGGCGGGGTTCGGGTGAACCGGACTCCGCCTTTTCGTTTGACGACATCCGGTTTGCCGACGACAGGATGTCATGCTTAATCACAGACCGGCTTTGGTTAATCAGCCCATGAAAGAAGAACATATTGAAGTGGAAGGCCGCGTCACCCTGGTGCTGCCCGGCACGATGTTCCGGGTGGAACTCGACAACAAACATCTGGTGCTGGCGACCATCTGCGGCAAGATGCGCAAACGCTGGGTGCGCCTGACGGTCGGCGACCGCGTGAAGATGGAGATGTCGCCCTACGATTTGAACAAGGCGCGCATCACCTGGCGGCTGCGGTAAAACGCAGGTTTCAAACCGGTATCCATTCTCAAACACATTTCGCGGAGCCATCAATGCGGTGACGACCCGGGTTCTTCCACGACCCGTTCAAGGCGCCGGTCCGGGATGAGCCACATCAGGGCGACGAGCACGTAGAGGCAGCAGGAGATCCATGGCTCCAGGAACGCTACCGCGATGCCGACAGCATAAAGGACCGGAGACAGCTTGCCCTTGAAATCCCGGCCAATGGACTTCGCCAATTTGGAGTCACGGCCTTGTTGGGCGATGATGATATTCTGTAAAATGAAATAGGCAATGGCCGCCAGCAGCAACACCGTGCCATAGAGCGCCGTCGGCACCGTCGTGAAGTGGTTTTCGCCCATCCAACCCGTGACGAACGGAAAGAGCGACAGCCAGAATAGAAGATGGAGATTCGCCCACATCATCGCTGCGGTCACCTTGTGCGCCGCCTTGATCAGGTGATGATGGTTGTTCCAGTAAATGCCGAGGTAGATGAAACTCAACGCATAGGTCAGGAACACCGGCAGCAGCGGTTTTAACACGGTGATGTCCGAACCGATCGGCACCTGCAATCCCAGCACCATGATGGTGATGATAATTGCCAGCACGCCGTCGCTGAAGGCTTCCAACCGGTTCTTTTCCATGCGGCAAGGTTAGCGGGGAAACCGGCGTCAGCGCAAATGCTACGGGCGGATTTTCTGCGCGAACTGCCGGTTTCCCCCGGGAAGACGACCGGCCATCCCGGGGGAAGGGTTGATGGAGCTTAGTTTAAATCAAACACCAGAACCTGCGCCTTGCTTTTGCCGGTCAGTTCCAGCTTTGATTCGCCGCTCAGGGCCGCGGCGTCGCCGCCGTTGAGCGGCCGGCCGTTCACTATCACGTTGCCTTCGGCCACATGCACCCAGGCATGACGCTTCGGCTTGAGTTCGTGCGTCACGGTCTCGCCGTTGCTGAACTTCGCGAGCCACAGGTCGGCGTCCTGGTTGATGCGGAGGCTGCCCTTGCGTCCCGACTTGCTGGCAACCAGGTTCAAGCGCCCCGGCGTCGCCTGCGGATACGCCTTCTCGCCGTAGGCCGGTCTGGCCCCGGATTTGTCCGGCTGGATCCAGATTTGCAGGAAATGAACCGGGTTTTGTTTCGACGGATTGTATTCGCTATGCACCACCCCCGTGCCGGCCGACAGGTATTGGAATTCGCCCGGCCGGATAATGCGCCCGTTGCCCATCGAGTCGCGATGCTCGAGTTCGCCGGCGAGAACGTAGCTGATGATCTCCATGTCGTGATGCGGGTGTTGACCGAAGCCCGCGCCGGCGGCGACCGTGTCATCGTTGATTACGCGCAGATCCCGGAACCCCATCCATTGGGGATTATGGTAACCGGCGAATGAAAACGTGTGGTAACTGTTCAGCCAGCCGTGGTCGGCGTGGCCCCGTTCGTTGGCTTTTCTAATCGTCATCATATTGCCCTAAGATGCCCGTGTTTGTAAGCTCTGCAATCAGGCACCTTTGAGTGCCCACGACGCATGAAAGTAAAGACCGTGGAATGCGAAGTTGAACGCCTGCTGGCCGTGATTGGCGGCAAGTGGAAGCTGTTGATTTTGCGGGAACTATTTCAAGGCGCGCGCCGCCACGCCCAACTGTGCCGGGCGCTGCCGGGCATCCGTCAAAAGGTGCTCACCGCCCAGCTTCGCGAACTGGAACTGGATGGCGCGGTGCAGCGCAAAGTCCTGGCTGCGAAACGCCCGCACGTCGAGTATTCGCTGACCCCCTTCGGCGAAAGGCTGCGCGGATTGATTCTGCAAATGCACGATCTGGCGCGGCAAAACTGCGAGGTCTTGAAACGGCGCCCGCCGGCGGGACGGTTTGTGCGGAGTGGCGGATGAGTTTTCCGATTACCAGCGCCAGCTAATCGAAGAACGGATTTTCAGTTTGGTTTAAACCATGATCGGGCCAGGTTCACGCCGGCACCGGGATTGGCTGCGCTGCCAGCACCTTTGCTCCGTTGACCGGAATCGCAGGGGCCAGCAAACGTTCCATGACGTCCGCCGCGGTATAGGAATCACAACCGGGTTTGAGAAACTGCGCGACGTTCGCAACATCGTCACCAGCGGTCATCAAGGCCAGTTCCTGTTCCTGTTCGGAACGCACCTGGCTGAGGCCCACGTTGGCGACCAGCCCATTGCACAGACATTTACGGCCCTGGGCGTCGGCGACCGTGCCACCTTTTTTGACAAAATCATCGACGGGTTCGGCCGGGCATCGGTAGCCCGGTGTGCCGTCCGGTTTGCGATAGAGATGCCGGAGATAACCCAAGTCGCAGATGCGCGGACGGGCCGCATAGGGTTCCGCATGGGACAGCGTCCCTTCCATCTGGACCACCTTGAACGGAAAGCCGGTGGGCGAGGCGATCGGGTCGGTAAAGACGCGCGCGCTGCCGGCGCGGCTCATTTGCAGGGCCTGCAGTTTGAGTTCGGGGCGCAGACCGGATTCGTTGCAAAACGCGAACGCCGTTCCCACCTGGACACCGGCGGCGCCCAAGCGCAGGGCATCGGCCAACCGGCCCGGCCGGCCATACGAACCGGCCAGCCAGAACGGCAGACCGAGCGCGCGGATTTTTTCCAGGTCAACCACATCGCGCTCGCCGTAAATCGGCTCGCCGGTGGCGCTAAGCTGCAACGGGCCGCGCGGCGGGGCGTTGTGGCCACCAGCGGTGTCGCCCTCCACCACGAAGCCATCCACGCGTCCGTTGGCCTTTTTGGCCAGTGTCATGGCGAGCGTGGCTGAGGCTACAATCCCCAGGAACTGCGGACGCTTGGCAACCGGAAGTTGGCCGCCGCAAAAAGCACGGGGGTCGAATATGGAAAGGAATTCCTCGCCGGGCAGGGCACCGATGACATCAATCTTCAGTTGGGCCGGTTCGCCTTCCGCCAGCCGGTCCAGCGCGCCGGGAATGGCGCGCGGTATGCCCGCGCCCATGAGCACATAATCCACGTTGGCCAGCATCGCGCCGTAAAGCGAAGGCAGGGTTGGCAGTTGGATTTTTTCGAGAAAATTGATGCCGACCAATCCGTCATGGCCTTCCTTGGCCAGGAATACTTCCACAAAATTGGCGGCCACTGTCAATTCCACCAGGGGCGGACCGGGACGGAGCGTCGGCATGGGGGCGGCTTTGAACGGTGCGGTGGGGGATTTTCCGCCGGGAATGAAATATTGCGCCAGTACGCGCGCGGCAACGGCCGGGATGGGAAAATGATTCAGCGCATGACGCAGGCGGCCGTCCAAATCACCCAGTTGCAGGTTGCGGGCCAGAATGATGGCGAGTCCCGTTCCGGACACAACGCCCAGCTGGCCCAACCGCGAAACGGTGCGCGCCAGTTTCCAGCCGGAAACGGCCACGCCCATTCCGCCCTGAATAATCTTTGGCTGCGACATAATAGCTGAACCGCACTTCCAGCAAGTTCCGCTCCACAATTGACCGAAACTCACAACAGAAAATCAGAATCACGAATAGGTGCTCCTTGAAGCACCCGGCGAGAATCCGTCGGAAACCGACGCGGTCGAATTGTAAACGGCTTCCCGGTGGATAGGAAGCACTGTTTTAAGAAATTAATTTTTAAAATTTGGATGCCAGCAGGACATTGGCGCGCCGTGACCGCGGACGGTTCTATGAGACTGTTTTCCGGTCGGCCAGGATTTCCTGCTCGGCCGCAATGATGGCATTGCGCATGGTCCCGGCGTCGGGCGCATCACGGAGTTGATCCAGCACTTTGGTTTTCAGCGCGATGAGGCACAGGCGGGCCAGCGTGTGCAGATGTAGCCGGTCGTCCTGGCAGCACAGCAGGAAAAACAGATGGGTCGGCTGGCCATCGGGTGCGCCGAAATGGATTTCCTGGACCGGACGGCCCACGACGATGAACGACGTCTCAAACAAATACGGTTCATGGGACCGCGGATGCGGCAGCGCAAATCCGCCCGGCACCGCCGTGGAACATAATTCTTCGCGCGCCTCCAGGCTGGCCAGCAGGGTCTTGGAATCGGTGAGGTTTCCGGTTTTTTCCGCGAGTGCCACCAGGTCGCGCAGAACGGACGCCCGGGTCTTGGACGCCATGGCCGAGGCGACGGCCCCGGACTGGAGCATTTCCGGCAGGATGGTTTCCGGTGCCAGGATTTTCCGCGCGTGACGCGTGGATTTCTGGTGATAATCAGCCAGGCGTTGGCCGGGCAGACCGAGGATGCGTTGCGAAGCCCAGGCATCAATTTCGCTTTTGCGGAAAACCACCCGGTCGCCGCGCTTTTCAAAGGGAATTTCGCGGTTCTTCACCCGCTGCTCAATGTCCGCGGGCGTGAGGTGCAAATAACTGGCAACCCCATCAAGATCAAGTCGTCGGAATGGCATAAACGCGCGTTGTAATGCGTTGAATTTACCGCCAAACCGGCCGGCTGACAATCCGCTTCATGTTCGCACTGGACTGTATGTTTGACCATTGATGAGCCGTACGTTTGACAGAATCGGAAACGGGTTTACATGTTAAAAGCCGCCTGAAGCGGCGGTGAGACAACATGAGAATTGCGGACAAAAAATTTGAAGTGCGGCCGGTGTCGGATGAACCCGGAGTATTGAACAGCCAAACCTCCGCGCCTTCGGCGCCTGTGTCGGACGGGGTATTGCTGGACGCGTATTCGAACGCCGTGGTCAACGCCGCCGACGCGGTCAGCCCGTCGGTCGTGAAGATTGACGTGCATAAAACCGGCGGGCGCCGGAATGGCCGGGAATCCGGCGGCAGCGGGTCGGGATTCATCATCACGCCGGACGGGTTTGCCCTGACCAACAGCCACGTCGTCCACGGCGCGGACCGGATTGAAGTGACGCTGGCCGATGGCCGGCGGCCGGATGCCCAGGTCATCGGCTCGGACCCGGACACGGACCTGGCGGTCATCCGCATTTATGCGCCGAATCTCAAGCCGGTGCAGCTGGGTGATTCGAACCAGTTACGCGTGGGCCAGTTGGCCATTGCCATCGGCAATCCGTACGGGTTTCAATACACGGTGACAGCGGGCGTGGTCAGCGCGTTGGGCCGGTCGTTCCGGTCCAGTTCGGGCCGGCTCATGGACAACATCATCCAGACCGACGCGGCATTGAACCCGGGTAATTCCGGCGGGCCGCTGGTCAATTCCCGTGGCGAAGTCATCGGGGTGAACACGGCAGTGATTCTGCCGGCGCAGGGATTGTGCTTTGCCATTGCCATCAACACGGCCAAATACATCGCCGGCTGGCTCATCAAGGACGGCGTCATCCGGCGCAGTTACCTGGGCCTGGGTGGGCAGACGACAAAGATACATCGGCGCCTGGTCCGGTATCACAATCTGCCGGTGGAAACCGGCCTGCAGGTGATCCACGTCGAACCGGGCAGCCCGGCGGGCCGGGCCGGTTTGCGCGAGGGCGATCTGATTGTCGCCTATGGCGGCCAGCCGGTGGCCGGGGTTGACGACCTGCACAAATTGCTGACGGGCGAACAGGTGGGCGTGCAATCATCCATCGAGGTGCTGCGGGGCACGGAGAAACTGCGGCTGGAAGTCGTTCCGGAAGAATCGGGCTTGAAATCAAACTAAGGCCCGCTTCCCGGAACGTGACGGGATGGTACCTAAAAATGGCACAGAAAACTGTTCCGATCGATGCCCGGGTCAGGCTTGGCCACGTGCACCTGAAAGTGGCCGATCTCGACCGCGCGCTGAAATTCTACTGCGGCGTGCTGGGCTTTGAATTGACGCAACGCTTCGGCACGCAGGCGGCTTTCATTTCGGCGGGCGGTTATCACCATCACATCGGCCTGAACACGTGGGAAAGCGCGGACGGCCCGCCGCCGCCGCCCGGCACGACGGGCCTGTATCATCTGGCGATTTTATACCCGACACGCGCCTTGCTGGCGGACGCCGTGCGGCGCGTGCTCGCGGCGGGGATCGAACTGGAAGGCGCGTCCGACCACGGCGTGAGCGAGGCGATTTATCTGCGCGATCCGGACAACAACGGTGTGGAGCTGTATTGGGACCGTCCCAAGGAACAATGGCCGCGTTCATCCGATGGTGGCGTGGCCATGTTTACTCATCCGTTGGATTTGGACGGCCTGCTGAAAAGTTGAAATTTACTCAAAGTCGCTTTTTGCCGCGGGCGGTGCGGACGGGGCCGGTGATGCGACAGGGGCCGGTGGTTGTGAGCGGAGGGCCTTGACTTCGTCCGGAGTCACCTCCAGCCCGGAATTCCCGAATGAATTATAAACGAACGTCAGCACATTCGCGATGTCCTGGTCGTTGAGCGGAAATGAAGGCATGCTGTTGTTGAATTTCAACCCGTTCACCACCACTTCTCCCTGCCGGCCAAAGATCACCGTTTGAATGGCCCGGTTCTTGTCGGCATTCAAAAAATCGGATCCCGCCAGGGGCGGAAACACATTGGGCAGTCCCCGGCCCGTGGGCTGGTGACAGGCCGCGCAAATGGACGTAAACAATCGCCGGCCCTGTGCGATCCGCTCGGCTTTCGATTTGGCGGCACCGGGCGGCGGCGGCACACCCCGCAGGCCTCCATTGTCCACCCACTTCAGAATGGTCATCCGTTCCTCGTCGGTGAGTGCCAAGGATTCCGGGCTATTGGCCACCGGCATGGCTTCCTTGTAATAAGCGCCTTTCCAACTGTCCCAGATCCGCCTCCGGATCTCCCAACGATCGGCGTAGGCGGTCTTATAGTCCAACCAGTCGTAAATAAACCGGGACTGCTGGTTGTGACAGCGGGAACAATTGCCCATGAAGATCGGTTGTACATCACGGAGATAGGTCGGGGCCTGGTTGGTGGAGGCGGAAGCCGTGGCTCCGCCATCGGGTGTGGCGGCCACACTCTGCCCCGGAACTTCGGCGCAGACCAGACATCCGGTCATTACCGCTACGCACGGCCAGATCACTCGCACCTGCCGCTGGTTCAGGAATTGGAATATATGCATGGCTGTTGTTGGTTGGTATGCTCAGTTGCAATGGTCATCGCCGGTTCTAAAACCCCAGGGAAAGTTGAAAAATGAGCTGGTCAGCCTGGGACGGGTCGTTGCTGCTGACAAATTCATAGTCGCCTTCAAACAACAAGGTGTTCGTGAAATAATACACATAACCCACCGTGTATCGCTGGGTTTTGAAGTCAAACGCATTATTGTTCGGGTCGTAGAGATCGTGCAAAGAATCGTAGCGACCCATAATCTCCAGATTGTTGATGACCGGCAGCTCCAGGTCCAACCCCGCCAGCTTGTAACCGGCCTGCACCCACCAGCCTTGCTGGCTGTGAGTCCCCAGGTCATCGCTGCCGTAGCGGGTCAGGATATACTCACCTTTTGCCTCAAACGAAGGCCCCAGGTGCAGGGCCGCATCGAACACACCTGCCGTGTAAAGGTGGTTCCCCGCGTCGTCCCATTCACCCGACTGGCCGGAGATGCCCAATTCCAGATCGTAATGGGGTTTGAAGGGCAAAAAGACACCCAGGCGCGCACCGCCGGAAGGATGGCCATGCAGATTCGCCGTCACGCCGTCGGACCGGACGCCTACGTTTCCACCCAAATCCAGCGCTTCAGCATTGCCGGTACCGTCTGCCGAACCGGGCCCGTTCACCACATACACTTCGTAATTGAGCGACTTGCCAGCGTTACCCACGGGAATCCCCCCGCGCAACTCCGCGCCCAAGCCGCTGCCTGGCAACAGCGCATCCACCGCCAACGGATCATCCGGGATCTTGTTCAACCATCCCGCGCCCCGCTCGCTATAGGTACCGAGCGGCAGCAGCAGTTCGCCACCCGCAAAGGTCATGTAATCGTTGATCACATAATCCAACTGCGCGAAACTTAAATTGAAGGTTGTGGTGTAACCGCTGCTGTTGGGCGCGTTGTTCTGGAGGGTGGTGTCGAAGCCGGCCTCAAACAGAATGTTGTCCCCGCCGCGATACAGAAAAATGGGCGCAAAATCAGCCTGCAAAAAGGCCCCGTGCTGCCCCGCCAGCTTGGCGTACTGAAATTCGGCGTCGCCCAGCATCATGAAGTTGTGATTGACGGTGGCCTCGTCAATGGGCTGCCTCGGCATCGGTTGCGTCATCGACGCCTCGATGCTTTTCTGTTCGGCGTTGGTGGCGATTTGCTGGGTCTCGGCCAGCTTCTGTTTGAGTTGCTGAATCTGCTGCGTGTCCTGCTCATGGGTTTGTTGCTGAACGATGTTCGACTGTTGCAGAGCTTGGACCTGCTCGCCCAATTTCTGCACCGTGTCCTTCAAAGCATTAAAGTCGGCGTCGCTCACTTCAGCTGTCACCCAGGGTGGCAGCGCCAGCCCGATGACGCAGCCGGCCATCACCAGTCCCAATATCCCGCGGCTCGTTTTCATTTTCGTTTTCATTCGAGATTCAAGGGTTTGAGGGGCCGCTCAACGACCGCTGTTGTCCTGGAGATATTGCAGGATCAGTCTGGCCTGGTCCCCGGGGATGTTGGCGCGCACCTGCATGTGGAGCATGATGGTTTTCCATTGCGCCGCCGTGCGCTCGGTGGGGTAACGCTCCGGGTGGCAACGGTTGCAATGCATTGAGTAAAGTTCCGCCCCGGTGAGCTGCGGTTTGAACACGGGCGGCGCGGCCTCCAGCGCCGGGGCTTTCACGGCCACGGAATTGGTGGATGCCGGCGCGGAATCCGTTTTGGGTGGCGGCGCCCCGGCGGTCGGTTCGGCAGAACAAAGGGTTGACGCCAGCCCGCCGATCATCGCGATGGCGGCGACGGCGGCGAAGGTTGTTTGAACCAGTGCTTTCAACGGTTTGGACTCGTTCATATTGCTTCCAGGTTACGGTGCCGTGTTCAATTCCAGTTCGGTTTCAGGGTGACACATCTCAATCTTATCAATGGTATACATTTTTATTCTGATGGCCGGACAATGGCTCTCCATTTTTTGGCATTGGTGAAACATTTTTTGCTTTGTCCGCTCTTTGAGAAATCGGCACCGTCAAACGCAGGATCTGCAGAAAGGTAAATAGAACAAGGGAATAATTTCCCTGCGCCGGCGCGGAGCCCTTCCGGCCGGTCATTATTTTTGAGAGTAGAATGTGGAGGAATGCGCTTGCAAAAGCGGGCGACCGTTCAATTCTGTGATTTGTAACGCGGCAGGGAATCCCGTAATTCCACGATGTTGTTGATGGGACGGGATTCGGCCGCGGCCGTTTCCGGTCCCGGGCTGGCCTCCGGCCAGACCGGCAAACGCAAGGCAAAGGTTGATCCGGACCCAAGCGAGCTGTGGCACTGAATGGAACCTGACATGGCTTCGGCGAGTTTTTTGACAATGGCCAGGCCCAGACCGGTCGAGGATTCGCCGCCCGTCGGCCGGGCGCTCAGCCGGGTGAACTTCCGGAACATTTTTTTCTGATCGGCCTCGCTGATGCCGGGACCCTCATCCCGAACGTTTACGAGAATGAAACTCCTTTCCGGCAGCGCGTGAACATGAACCGTCGTGTTGGGCGGGGAATATTTGATGGCATTGGAGACGAGGTTGTCCAGAATCTGCAGGGTGGCCGCCCGGTCGGCTTGCGCCCACAACCCGTCGGAAATTCCCACCCGGAAGGCAATTTGTTTTTTGGCGGCAACGGGTTGGTTGTTTTCGACGCATTGTTCGATGAGCGTGCGGACATCACAACGTTCCACCGCCGAGGTGTATTTGCCCTGTTCGATGGCGTTGACATCGAGCAGATTCGCGATCAAATCGCGCATCCGTGTCGCCGCCGAAACGATGTTGTTCGATAGTTTCCGGATTTGTTCCGGGTCCTTGACCATGGCGGTCAATTCCGCATTGCCCACGATGACCGTCAGCGGATTTTTCAAGTCATGCGCGGCGATGCCCATGAACTCGTTCTTTTCGTTGTTCAAATTCAACAGCCGCTCATTGGAGGCCGCGAGTTCACCCAGAGCGGCCTGCATTTTGGAAAACGCCCGGGCGCGGCCACCTTCAAAAATCAACCCGAGAATGAACATGAACAGGATCAGTCCCAAATAGCCCGCTGTGGAAATCACCACGCTCCATTTCGGGTCATAGGCGGGCGTCAACCTGACCCCGCCCAGGGCGAGGCCGGCGACCACGCTGGCGGCGAAAAAATCGATGACCGCCCAGCGTCCGGCAGATTTTCGGCCCACCAACAACAAGGCACACAGCGGCACGCAGACCAGCCAGGCGATGGCGTGTCCATGCAGGCCGCCTTCGACAAAACACAAGCCGATGAATCCCAGGGTCAGGATGAGCATGAAAAAATTGCCCGCCACCTCCACGGACTTCTTCCAGCGCATCAGCAACGGTGACAGAGCCACGCCCGTGCTGCAGAAAATGATGATCAACGCGCCCCATTTATGGCCGATCAGAATGTAAAACAGCGCATAAACCAGACCAAAAATGGAACCCAACACCCCAAAACCCATGATGAGCCGGGCACGGCGGGTGTATTCGGGGTCGGCAAAAAACTCCACCGGAATCTGGCGGTCCAAAAAGGCCCCGAACTTTTGGCTGCAACGGTCAACCAACGATCCTGCCGCCGGAGGATGTTCGCTGGCGGAAACCTTGGCCATCTGAGGGGGTCGGCCACTGTTCATTGAACTGCCGCTCATGCCGGAAAAGAAGCTCGATTTGTGCCAAACTGCGGCCTTCCGCCGGTCAGAAACGGATGCTGGTGGTCAGCGCGATCCAGTGGACGCTGACCTCGGTGGAGCTGTTCGAATATTCGCCCGAGCGCAGACCGCTGGTGCCCACGTTTTGTTCGGCCGGCAGGTCGTATTGATAGGCCAGGTCAAATTGCCAGTTCCGCCAATGGTCTCCCATGCCCGCCGTCACGGTGTGCTCCATGATGGCCGCGGTCATGGGCGTCAAGGTGGAATCCGGCACCGGACTGTGGCCGTATGAATAACCGGCGCGCAAATAGAGGTTTTGGGTCATGGCGTATTCCAGGCCCACGCGATAAACAAATTCGCTCTTCCAATTCAACGGAATGTTATCTTGAAAACTCGAACCCAGCACACTGTTCACCGTGGGGTTGTTGCCGTTTTTTAAAATCACGGGCAGGGTGTCGAACGCGCCCGCCCAATCGATCCAGTCCACCTGCGCCGCCAAACGCCATTGTGGATGAAATTTCCAGGACGCGCCCACGCTGACCTGTTGGGGAAAGGTGTTGTCCACTTCGGCGTCGTAGTGAAAAGCCAACGGCCCCGGGGGCGTCGGCGGGAATTGTGCGTAAGGATCGCCGGAAGCGTCACCGGTCGAGTGCACCGTGTATTGGCTTTTGTAGGAAAGGCCGAATTGCAAATTGGTCAGCGGGCGATAGAGCAGGCCGATCTGGGCGTTCCAGCCAAAACCCGACGTGTTCAAATTCAACAGGGTCTTCGCGCCATTGTAAGGCGCGTCGGCCGGCGGCTGAAGATTCTGAAAAACATAGGGCGTCACCAATTCGTTCTGGTTGTAAATCAACCCGAGGTTGAGGCCGAGCGAAAGTTTGTCGGTCACCCTGATTCCCATGCCGAGGGCGGAACGCAGTGCGATGATTTCCGATTTGTCGGTCTGTTGGCCGTAAGAAATGCCGCCCAAGCCACCCGGCGGATCAAGGTAGTTCCAATCGGCCAGCAGCATCGAATCGGGAATGAATGAAAGGCCGAACGCTATCGGGCTTTGCTCCAACGGAACCCCCAGCGCGGCCTCCGGAAGGCCTCCGGGTGAATCATTCAGGTCGCTGCTGGAAGAACTCGAAGGCTTGCTGAAATGTCCTTCGGGGACAATCACAACCCCACCGAGGTCAAACTCGCGGGTGGTTAAAAATCCCAGTCCGGCGGGATTGTCACCCATGGCCTCCAGCGGACTTTCCGCCCAGGCCACGTCTGTACCGCCCATGGACATGGAACGGGCGCCGGTCCCATTGCCGTAAATGCCATTGGCCAGCAGCTTCGGGCCGGCGAACAATAAGCATAGTGCCGCCGCCTGGGTTAAAACGCGATTAGCCTGCCTCATTTCGACCATGCGCGCCAAGACAGCTATCTCTGTGCCATTTTGAGTGGTCAGGTCATTGCCGCGCGGGAATTTGATCCTCCGTTTGACAGCGCGGGAATTGTCCGCAAAATGGAACCCTGCCGTCGATTGCCAGAGTAGCTCAGGGGTAGAGCAGAGGACTCATAACTCTATTGTACAACTGGCAGACCGTGATTTTTTGACGCCTGGATTTCTCCCAGAAGTTGCCCGGCCGGTTGGTTTGCCGGATCAAGCTGCAAGGTTATTTGAAACTGGGTGAGCGCCGGGTCCAGCCTTTGCTGCTTCATCAGCATGATTCCAAGATTCAAATGTGACTTGGCAAAATCCGGGCGGTAAATGATTGCGTTCCAAAACTCCTTCTCGGCATCGCCAATTTTCCCATCGCCCGCCAGTTCAATGCCCAGCAGATAATGGGCCTGCCAAAATTCCGGTTTGGACTCAACGGCCCTGCCAAAAGATTCAATCGCACCAGCCATCTGGCCCAGCGCGGCAGCCGCAACCCCCTGATTGAAATAATCTGCCGGGCCTTGCGGCTGAAGATCGGCAGCACGCTGATAATAGACCGCGCCTTGCCTCAAATTTCCCCGGTCCTGCTCGAGAAATCCGATGTTGATGTGCGTTGCCACGTCATCTGGATTCGCCCGGAGCGCCCGCCGGTAACAGGCAAGTGCCTCACTGGCTTTCTGCTGGTTTTCCAGGATCTGCCCAAGTCCGTTCAGCGCAGGCACAAAATTGTTCCGGAGGGCCAGCGCGCGGGCATAATATTCCGCGGCTTCGTCAATTTTCGCCTGAAGAATCAACAAGTCACCGACATCGGAAAACTCGCCGGGCGCCTGTGGCAGTAATTCACAGACGTGTTTGGCTTCTTCCGCGGCCTGGGCAATGGCCCCCTTCGCCCCCAAATATTGGGCAAAATTGAAATACAAGGAGCCATCCGTGGGAGCCCATGCCAGCGCCTGTTCATACATCTGCCGGGCCCGCTCGTCCGTTTGGGTGTTCATCGCGGACTTCACTTCATCCACTTTCGCCTCGCAATTTTTGAGATTGGCGGCGTGGTCGAACTGCCCGGTGAATGGCGGCGACGTAATACGGCTCAGAATGGGTTGCCAAACCCGTTGGCGATCCCAAACAGTGACTGCCAGGCGGCGCTCACAAAGCTCCTCCGACGCCCAGCTTCCTTTGTCGCGAGCGCTGAGAGGGTTTGGAAGTAATCCCCTGATTTGTCCGGCAAAGTTAAGCGCCAACAGATAATTGCCGGCGAAATTTAAGTGCACATGCTCGTAAAAAAAGTTCAATCCCGGAATTCCGTCCGGCGAGTTTTGCGCCAGGATTTTGTCGGCTTCCACCAAATGGACGCCATCGCTGCCATGCCGCGCCGCCTCGTCACG
>JBEKTH010000002.1:0-105549 GCA_049516255.1 Verrucomicrobiota bacterium | reverse complement strand
AACGAAATCAGATGTCCAGGTTCCGCACGTTGAGCGCGTTGTCCTCGATGAACTGGCGGCGCGGTTCCACTTCCTCGCCCATCAGCTTCGTGAACATTTCCTCGGCCTCGACGGCGTCGGTGAGATCCACGCGCAGCAGCTTGCGTTTGGCCGGGTCCATGGTCGTGTCGAACAATTCCCGCGCATTCATTTCACCAAGACCTTTGAACCGCTTGATGGAAAGGCCGCGCCGGCCGATTTCCTTGACGGCCGCCAGAATTTCCGGGATGGAGAACAGCGGTTTGACGGTTTCCCGGTCGCCTTCACCTTCGCGGATCTCAAACAGCGGCTGGTCCTGGCCGGCGTAGTGTTCAACGCTGAAGCCCTTCTTGTCGAGCTTGGACAACAGTTCCACAATGGCCTTGCTCTCATGCAATTCCACGTGCCGCGCCCGCCGCGTCGAACCATTCTTCGATTTTTCGATAAACGCGGTGGTGTCGCCTTCCTCTTCGCCGCCAAACAGTTTCAGGTCGGCGTTCTTCGCGCCAAACTGGGCCAATTCCTCCTCGGTGTGGAAGTAATGGACCGTTTCGTCGTTGCCTTCGCGCACCTTGACGAGATGCCGCGGCAGGTCGCCGGTCTTTTTCTGGCGGTGCTCGACGTATTCCGCAAAGTCGCCGCCATGGCGTTTCAGGACGTTGGCGTATTTGTCCAGCGACTCGAGCAGTTCCAGGATTTCCGCCAGTTGCTTTTGCGACAATTCCTTCTTGTCAGAAAGGTTCTTGAGCCGCACTTCTTCCGTGCCCAGTTCGATCAGGATTTTGTTGAGCCGCGCGTCGTCATCCACGTATTCCACGCGTTTCTTGCGCGCGATCTGGTAAAGCGGCGGCTGCGCAATGTAAACGAAACCCTGTTTGACCAGCGCCGGCATCTGCCGGTAGAAAAACGTCAGCAGCAGGGTGCGGATATGCGAGCCGTCCACGTCGGCATCGGTCATGATGATGACCTTGTGGTAACGGAGTTTTTCGAGATTGAACGCGCCTTCCCCTTCACCATCGCCGATGCCCGTGCCGACGGCGGTGATCATGGTGCGGATTTCGTTGTTCTGAAGCACCTTGTCCAGCCGCGCCTTCTCGACGTTGATGAGTTTGCCGCGAATTGGCAGGATGGCCTGAAATTTCCGGTCGCGGCCCTGTTTGGCCGAGCCGCCGGCGGAGTCACCCTCGACGATGAACAACTCGGTGTTCGCCGGGTCGCGGTCGGAACAGTCGGCCAGCTTGCCCGGCAGGCCGCCGCCGGTCAGCGCCCCTTTGCGCACGGTCTCGCGCGCCTTGCGGGCGGCCTCGCGCGCCCGGGCGGCCAACAAACCTTTCTCGATGATTTTCTTGGCGACGCCGGGGTTGGCGTCGAAATGCGTCATCAGCCCGTCGTAAACGACGGACGAAACGATGCCGTCAATTTCCGTGTTCACCAGCTTCACCTTGGTCTGTGACTCGAAGCGTGGGTTCGGCAGTTTCACGCTCAACACGCAGACCAATCCTTCCCGCACGTCATCGCCGGAAATCGTCGGGTCCTTTTCCTTCAGCAGGTTGTTTTGCTTTGCGTATTGATTGATGGCGCGGGTCAGCGCCGAGCGAAAGCCGGTCAAATGGGTGCCGCCATCCGTGTTGGAAATGGAGTTGGCAAAGCAGAGGATCTGGTCGCTGTAACTGTCCGTGTATTGCAACACGCAATCCACAAAAACGTCCTCGTCCTTGCCTTCAATTTTGCTTTGCCGTTTGCCGGAGATCGCGATGGGTTTGGGATGCAACGGCTGCTTGCTGCGGCCCAGTTGGCGGACGAATTGTTCAATGCCGTCGCGATAGAAAAACGTTTCAGTTTTTTCGTCCCGCTCGTCCTTGAGCACGATCTCGATGCCCGGATTCAAAAACGCCAGCTCGCGGAGGCGGTTGGCCAGAATGTCGAACTTGAACTCGACGGTGATGGTGAAAATCGTCGGGTCGGGTTTGAACGTGATCAGGGTCCCGGTTTTTTTCGATTTGCCGATGACTTCGAGTTTCTGGGTCGTTTTGCCGCGCTCGAATTCCATCGAATAAACTTTTTCATCGCGCGAGACCTCGACCCGGAACCAGTCGGAAAGCGCGTTGACGCATTTCGCGCCGACACCGTGCAAGCCGCCGGAGTATTTATAGGCGCCCTGGCCGAATTTGCCGCCGGCGTGCAGATTGGTCAGCACCAGTTCGACGGCGGGCATCTTCCACTTCGGGTGCATGTCCACGGGAATACCACGGCCGTCATCCCGGATCGACACCGAGCCATCCACGTGGATGGTTACCTCGATTTTGTTGCAATAACCGGCCAGGTGTTCGTCAATCGAGTTGTCGAGCACCTCAAACACACTGTGGTGCAGGCCGCGTTCATCGGGGTCGCCGATATACATGCCGGGCCGCTTGCGTACCGCCTCCAGTCCTTCCAGTTTGTCAATTTTGGATGCGTCATATTTCTCCACCGCACCGGTTGTCGGCTTGTTTTCCAGCTCGGCCACTTCAGCTTTTTTGGACATAAATAAATTCAGAAAGCTCGTTTTTGAGCACCAAAATTCAGTGCAAAAATTATAAGAAAACCACCGGTTTTGCACAATGACAAATTCCGGAATTTTTTGGCAAAAAACACCATTAGTTGGGCAGGCGATTGCCTGTCAACCGGATATGTTGTGGTGGTGGAAAACCCACGGGAGTATGTACTTTACGCAAATTCCACGAGCCAAAGGATTAGTTAAAGGTTGTTATGATTCCTATTTTAATCCCCACAAATTCTGATTATACTGCCGGCATGATAAGTGATGCCAGAATGAGTCTTCAATTTGACGTTGAGGAGCCAATCGAGCTTGTTGACTTAACCCTGTCCCTTGGTTCCTTCGGAAATCAATATCAACGATTTGTTGAATGGAAAACTAGGAACGGTAAAAACACAGATGACGACCTGAATGACAAAATTAAGCTTTACGTCACCAAGATTGAGTCGAATTGCATCATCACGGAGCTTGCCGCCTATGCCCAAACCACGCTTCCGGTTTTACACCACGCCATAGAATATGGCAAAATTTACAAGGAATTTTCCACGTATTTCAGATCCGCGATCAACTATTTCACGGGAGAATTAACGCCGCAAAAATGGGAATGGTGGAAATTTCAAAAAAGGGACTGCATTGACTGGACACAAGTTTTGGCTCCCGTTACAAAGCGTAAAAGAGGAAGGTTGAACCTCTCTGTAGTGGAACATGTTGGGAAAGATAGCACAAAACGGATTGTTGACCTCTCCTTTGACACGCCTGAGCTAGTTGCCGCCCAACAGGGAGCCATTAAGCAAATTGAGGAAGGCCAATTTAAAGAAATGGCGGATTATAAAATGGTGTTGATGCACATGCCTCAAATGCACCAAAGAAAAACTAAAAAGGATGGCAAGACCTCACCCGACTTGGGAATTATTGAAAGCATTTTCCCTAAAGAGCTCCCCGTTTTTTGGTTGTCAGATATGGACGCCCAAAGAGTTAAAGGGCAAACCGAAAGTCCATTCAAATTAAATTACGTAGTTGATGTTAATGTCCAAACAGTAGCTGGTGCGCCAAGAGCATATCGAATTTTGAAGTTGCGCGACATATTGCCAGAACTAGAACAATGAAGTTCTATGGTTTTGGCCAGCCATCCTTTGGCTGTTTCTTTTGGAAAGATGTTTTGATCGCAGCCTTCCAGTTCCCATTTATTTTAAGCCTCTCCGGCATTGGGCCGCGTGAAGGTTCATCCTTGGCACGCATAGGCTTCTTTTGTGAGGATTTCATTTCCGCCTAGATTTTACGCTGCTTTGGCTTCGGCGTAAACAAGCCTTTTGCCTTCGCCATTTTTAATCGCGGCAACAAGGCGGTCGCCATCGTTTAGCTGGCGTGTATTCCAACGGAAGGCAAACTCATCGCAGTAACGGTGCAGATGCTCCTTGCTGACGCAATGGAATGTCCCCATCAAACCGCGCTTCAAAAGTGAAAAGAAACTTTCGCAATGATTCACGTGAGCAACCGAGCCGTCGAGATTGAGGCGGGCATATTCCTTGCGGCTATGATTAAC
Organism: Verrucomicrobiota bacterium; assembly: GCA_049516255.1. Lineage (GTDB taxonomy): Bacteria > Verrucomicrobiota > Verrucomicrobiia > Limisphaerales > UBA11358 > UBA11358. The sequence continues at coordinate 101,452 of JBEKTH010000002.1, read as the reverse complement.
CGCGTGATGTTTTCCATCACTGAATTTTACAATCGGATACAGGACTGATTTGTACATCCGGGCTTGGTCGGTGTTGACCACTGAACCCTTAGCGATGTTCTGACGAACAAACTTGGCAACGTTTTTATGGGTCACATTTGGAACAACCTCTGTGCGGACTTCGCCTCCGCGCCTTACCATAGCGACGACAGGTGTCTTGTCCTTCGGGCTGCAGCCGCTCTTGCCGGGGCGGTATCCGCCAACGTATGTTTCATCAACTTCCAAGGTTCCAAATAGTTTTGGCCCTTTGGAGCCATCATCAGCCATCGCAAAACGGATGCGGTGCATCAGGAACAGGGCTGACTTGTAGGAGATTTGACATATACGCTTAATCTCCAGCGCGCTCACACCTTTTTTAGATGAACAGGCACGCCAAAAGGCGAATGCCCAGTGGCGCAATGGCAGTCGAGTTTCCTCATAGATGGTTCCAAAACGAACTGTGTATTGCTGTGAACATTTACGGCAACGCCACAGATAACGCTTATTGCGCGTGCCGTCGCGGTCGAGCATCTTATAAACGTCCTTACTCTGGCAGTGAGGGCAAGTCGGAGAATCGCCCCAGCGTTGCGCCTCAAAAAATTCGACCGCCAGCAATTCGTTCCCGCACACTTCAGGCATTCCCTTGATGATTTCCGAGTTTTCCAGTTCGGGCCGCTCATTCAGCTTGGTCAATTTCTTATTCATATAAACATTATACTTTACGCAATGCAACCTGTCAACAAAAACTTTCACTTTTACGCAAATTTAATTGGTTGACCTTACTGGTGGTGGTGGTATCATTTGGGTGCAGGGTGAAGGGCGGTTGACCACCCGCCACCCATCTACGATTGCCACCCTAGCCCCAAGCTAGGAGCAACCAAGTTGGTCGCAGGGAACGGCGAGTGAGTGCCTGACACGCAGGGTGCTAATGGGCATCCCGTTTTCCTCGCCGCCCCTGCTAAAATCTTCACATTTTCTCATATACCCCAAGCCGCCGTCCTTGCCCCTTAATAATGACCTTCACTGTTTTACCCGATTCCCGATAAAGAACCCCAGAAATGGTGCTCCGCTTTACATCGGGCAGTATCTTTGTCAGGTCTTGTAACCCGAATTGGCCGGTCTGCTTTAGAATGGCAGCGCGGATTTGGGTTTCTACACCATCACCATTAGATGCGCCTTGGGCGACTGGATGGGTGTCCGTTTCAGAACGACGAGATTGGCCGCCTGTTGGTGAAATCCCATGTTGACGGCACAATTTCAAGACGTGGCGAATAGCGGCCTTATCCGCTTCGTATTTTACATCCACAGCTTTCTCCAACGCCAAAATTGCCTTTGTCTTAATCATTGCAACAAAGCAATAAACCCGTGGTGTATTGGTTGCAACCAAAATCTTCAAAAATCTTTTAACTGCTTTACATCATCAAATCATGATGTATTGATAGGCTTTATATGGCTGTTTGCGTAAAGTACATACTCCCGAAAACCCATTAAAACCTCGATTTTCAGACTGTGAAAAGCTTGGAACCGTTATGTGGCGCTCTCGTGTTTGAGTGTCAAAACTTGCACTTTTCAGTCGCGAGACGGCGTTTTATTCTGCACTTGTGACTCTTCACCGTGATCCACTCTCCGCGCCACTGAAACAATTCTTCGGCTTCAGTTCTTTTCGCCCGTTGCAGGAGGAAATTATCCGCGACGCGCTTGCGGGCCGGGACGTTTTCGCCGTGCTGCCGACCGGCGGCGGCAAATCGCTCTGCTTCCAGCTCCCCGCGCTCGTGCAACCCGGTCTCACAGTGGTCGTCTCGCCCCTCATCGCGCTGATGAAGGACCAGGTGGACGCGTTGCAGGCCGCGGGCGTGGCGGCAACATTCTTGAATTCATCCCTCGCCGCCGGCGAATCGCGCCCGCGCCTGCGCGGCTTGCACCAAGGCGAATTCCGGCTGCTCTACGTCGCGCCGGAGCGGTTGATGTTGTCCGGCTTTCTCGAAGATTTGAAAAAGTGGAACGTGAACCTGTTTGCGATTGACGAAGCCCATTGCATCAGCGAATGGGGACACGACTTCCGCCCGGAATACCGCCAGTTGCAAACGCTGCGCGGAATTTTCCCCGGCGTGCCGATGATGGCGCTCACGGCCACGGCCACCGAACGCGTGCGCGGCGACATTGTCCGGCAGTTGCATCTGAAGGACCCCGCGTGCTACGTCGCCAGTTTTAACCGCCCGAACCTGACGTACCGCGTCGCGGCGAAGTCGGGGGCTTACGAACAAATTCTTTCATTCGTGCAGGCGAGGCCGAATGAAAGTGGAATCATTTATGTTCAAGCGCGCAAAACGGCGGACAGCCTGGCGGCCAGGCTGTCCGCCGACGGCGTGAAGGCGCTGCCGTATCATGCGGGCCTGACTGCCGGCGACCGGTCGAAAAATCAGGAGGCGTTTCTCCGCGATGAGGCGCGCGTCATTTGCGCCACCATCGCGTTCGGCATGGGCATCAACAAGCCGAACGTCCGCTTTGTGATTCACCATGACCTGCCGAAGAACATCGAAGGCTATTACCAGGAGACCGGCCGCGCCGGCCGCGACGGTCTGCCCGGTGAATGTCTGCTGTTGTTCAGCCCCGGCGACCGCGTCAAGTACATGCGGTTCATTGACGAAAAGCCGAACCGGCAGGAACGCGAAATCGCCCGCGCCCAGCTGGAACAAATGATTCACTATGCCGAGATTGCGACCTGCCGTCGGGAATTTCTGTTGGGGTATTTCGGGGAGAAATTTAATCCGAATGATGGTGTCGGACAAGGTGGGGCGCGTCACTCCGTGCGCGCCGACTTTGCAACATTGGACAATAGCGCGCACGGAGTGACGCGCCCTACCGAACCCGTGAACTGCGGCGGTTGCGACAACTGCCTCGCGCCGCGCGCGACCTGGGACGGCACGCTGGCCGCGCAAAAATTTCTGTCGTGCGTCTATCGCATCCGCGAGCAAAGCGGTTTTGGCGTCGGCATCCAGCACGTCGTCGAGGTACTCTGCGGCGCGGAAACGGGAAAAATCCGCAAGTTCGGCCATCAACATCTTTCAACCTACCGCATCGGCGGTGAACACTCGCGCACCGAGTGGGGCGCCATTGGCCGCGAACTCGTGCGGCTCGGTTTGTTGTTTCAAAACGCGGAGAAGTTCAACATCGTCGAGCTGACCGACGCTGGTCGGGCGGCACTGAAAGCGCGGCAAAAGATCACGTTGACCAAATCCGTGGCACCGACCGAAGTGGCCAAACATCGCGCCGGCGACATTGCCTGCGACGAGGTGTTGTTTGAAAAATTGCGCGGGTTGCGGAAACAGCTTGCCGACGAACGGGCCGTGCCGCCTTACATCATTTTCTCCGATGTGTCGCTGCGGCAGATGGCGCGGTTTTATCCCGCGAACGAAAAGGATTTTTCGCGCATCAGCGGCGTGGGCGACCGGAAATTGCGCGAATTCGGCGACATTTTCCTACGCGAGATCGCGGTGCACGTGCAGATGAATCCGCGCCAGGTTTTCGCGGATGATTTTCCGCAAAGCGGGATGCCATCCGCTCCGGTGGCGCGCGGTTCGCGGTTGACGGACACCGTGCGCGAGACGCTGCATTTTTTCCGGCAAGGCCGGGCGGTTTCTGAAATTGCTAAAATGCGCGGTTTCAAGGACAGCACCGTTTACAGCCATCTCGAAGCAGCGATGCTTGCGGGCGAGGCCGTTGACGTGAACGCCCTGGTTTCCACCGGCGCGCAGCAGGAAATCGCGGCTGCCCTCCAGAAATACGGTTTTGGAAATCTTGTCGGTGCCGTGGAATCACTTGGCGGGAAATATGGCTATGGCGAATGCCGGATTGTCCGGGCAGCGATGCAAAGGTAGGGACGCCGCGTTGCGGCGTCACCGCCCGTGAAATAGCGGGCGGATCGCGTGTCGTACCCGAATTAATGCGCCGCTGCTGCGCGGCACAGGACGGCGCAGCGCGCCATCCCTACCGTGAACGAATCCAAATCCAACTCGCTTTTTCCAGCCGTGAACCTTATTTTCCCCGGATGGTTTTGACTGAATCCGTGAGTGAACCTTTGAAACAAAATCAATCGCCTGACGCGACCGGCATACCCGCGCATCCCGATCAATTCGTCCATCGTCACATCGGGCCCAATGCCGCTGAAGCGGGCGAAATGCTCGCGTCCACCGGTTTTAAAAATCTGGATGAACTGATCGCCGCCGCCGTGCCGGAGAACATCCGTTTGGGCCGGCCACTCCAACTGCCTGCCGCCAAAACCGAATCGGAAGCCCTCGCCAGCTTGAAGGCCCTCGCGTCGCAGAACCAGGTGTTCCGTTCCCAAATCGGCATGGGCTATTATGATTGCATTACGCCCGCTGTCATCCAACGCAACGTTCTCGAAAATCCCGGCTGGTACACGCAGTACACGCCGTATCAGGCCGAGATTTCCCAGGGCCGGCTCGAAGCGCTGCTGAATTTTCAGACGATGGTCGCCGACCTCACCGGTCTCGATATCGCCAATGCCTCGCTGCTGGACGAGGCGACCGCGGCCGCCGAAGCCATGACCATGTGCCACTTGCTCAAGGACGGGCGGAACGTTTTCCTGGTTTCGCAGAATTGCCATCCGCAGACGATCGAAGTTGTCCGGACGCGCGCCAAGGCGCTTGGCATCGAAGTCGTGGTTGGCGTTCACGAGAATTTCCAGTTCACAGAGAAGGTTTTCGGCGCGCTGGTGCAGTATCCCGACACGTTTGGCGCGATTCACGATTACGCCGGGTTTGCTGAACAGGCGCACGCGGCGGGCGCGCTGGTGACTGTCGCCACCGATTTGCTGGCGCTGACGCTCATCAAACCGCCCGGTGAATTTGGCGCCGACGTTGCCGTGGGCAGCGCGCAACGGTTCGGTGTGCCGCTGGGTTACGGCGGCCCGCACGCGGCGTTTTTTGCCACGCGCAACGAATTCAAGCGCCACATGCCCGGGCGCATCGTCGGCGTCTCCAGGGATTCACGCGGCAAGCCGGCGTTGCGCCTGGCGCTCCAGACCCGTGAGCAGCATATCCGCCGGGAAAAGGCGACGAGCAACATCTGCACCGCGCAGGCGTTGCTGGCAAACCTGGCTTCCATGTACGCGGTCTATCACGGGCCGGAAGGTTTGAAGAAAATCGCGGAACGAATTCATGCACTGACGGAAATTTTGGCAGAGGGACTGGCAAAGCTCGGTTTTAACGCAGGGCAGGCGTCACGCCTGCCCAACTTTGACACGCTCACCATTTCACTCGGTGACACGCTCGCCGCCGGCATTCTGAAGACCGCTGAAGCCCATCGGATGAATTTCCGGCTGATTGACGACCACACGCTTGGCATCTCACTCGACGAAACCACGACCGAATCCGATGTCGCTGAAATCCTCCAGATTTTCAACGGCGACAAGCCGCTCAATTTTTCTATTAGCGAACTCATGCCGAAATCTTCGAACTTCGAACTTCGAACTTCGAACTTCCTGACTCACAAGGTTTTCAACTCTTACCACAGCGAAACCGAAATGCTGCGCTACATCAAGCGGCTCGAATCGCGCGACCTGTCGCTGACGGCTTCGATGATTCCGCTCGGGTCCTGCACGATGAAACTGAATGCCGCGGCGGAAATGTTTCCGATTTCGTGGCCGGAGTTTGCAAAGATTCACCCGTTTGCTCCGTTGAAACAGACGCGCGGTTACCAGACGCTCTTTCAACAGCTCGAAGACTGGCTCGCGGAGATCACCGGCTTCGCAGGAATTTCGTTGCAGCCGAACGCCGGCGCCCAGGGCGAATATACCGGCCTGCTCGTCATCCGCGCGTATCACGAATCGCGCGGCGAGGCGCACCGCAACGTCTGCTTGATCCCCACTTCCGCGCACGGCACGAATCCCGCCAGCGCCGTCATGGCCGGATTGATAGTGGTTGCCGTGGCGTGCGACCCGGAAGGCAATATTGACGTGGCCGACCTCCGTGCCAAGGCCGAGGCGAACAAGCAAAACCTTGCCTGCCTGATGGTTACGTACCCGTCCACGCATGGTGTTTTTGAATCAACCATCAAGGAAATTTGCGAAATCGTTCACGCCAATGGCGGACAGGTTTATATGGACGGCGCGAACCTGAACGCCCAGGTCGGTCTCTGCCGGCCGGCGGACATCGGCGCGGACGTCTGCCATTTGAATCTGCACAAAACGTTCTGCATTCCGCACGGCGGCGGCGGGCCGGGCGTCGGACCGATTGGCGTGGCGGAACATCTCGTTGAATTTTTGCCCGGTCATCCCGTGGTGAATCTGGGCGGTGAGAATCCGATTGGTCCCGTGGCCGCCGCGCCATGGGGCAGCGCGGGCATCCTGCCGATTTCCTGGATGTACATCGCCATGATGGGTCCGGACGGCCTTACCGAGGCGACCCGGTTCGCCATCCTGAATGCGAATTACATCGCCAAGCGGCTGGAAAATTATTTCCCGACCCTTTACCGCCGCAACGGCCTTGTGGCGCATGAATGCATCCTCGATTTGCGCCGGTTCAAAAACGTCACCGCCGAGGACGTGGCCAAGCGGTTGATGGATTACGGTTTTCACGCACCGACGATTTCGTGGCCCGTGCCCGGCACCATGATGGTCGAGCCGACCGAGAGCGAATCGAAATACGAGCTGGACCGTTTCTGCGACGCGATGATTGCCATTCACGCCGAAATGACCGCCGTGGAATCCGGCGCGACCGATGCAAAGAACAATCTGCTCAAAAATGCGCCGCACACGGCGGACATGATCGCGGCGGATGCCTGGAGTCACCCTTATTCCCGCGAGCAGGCGGCGTTTCCGGTGCCCGGACTGCGCGACTACAAGTTCTGGCCGGCGGTCGGCCGCATTGACAACGTGTATGGCGACCGCAATCCGGTTTGCACCTGCGTGGGTATGGAGAATTATTCAAGCTGAACCGCAGAGACGCAGAGTTCAGCCTGAGAAGCTTTTGTGGAAATTATTGTCTATGCTGATGAATCCGGGATTCACGATCTAAGCGGCCAAAAGGCAGGTTCACAAATAGCCGTTGTTTGCGGCTTCATGGCATGGAAAACCGACTGGGACATGTTTGCAGAAAAGTGGGAAAATATTCTCCGCACTTTTTCACTGCCATACTTTCACTTTTCGGAAATTGCAGGTGCATCGGCTATAGTGCGCGGCAAACGTAAGGCAAACAATGACGACAAAAAGAATCCATTCGTCGGTTGGAACTCAAATCGCATCGACGACTTTTTGAAATGCCTCGCAGCCATAATCAAGGAAAGCCCAATAGTCGGTCTTGGCTATTTCCATAACACACACAAATACGGTGGTGATAACCTGCGTCAATACTGGGCGCTGCGGTTTTACTCCAGCCTCATCACAAAATTAAGAGATCACTCAGGTCTAGAATCGTCCGTAACGATTTACTTTGATCAAACAGACGACGTCGGATGGTCGGGTGCGCTGATAAAAGCGCACGAATATTTTAAGCCCCACGACTCACGGATTAAGGCAATTGAGTTTGCTGACAAGAAAGTTCATATCCCGCTCCAAGCTGCCGACCTATTTGCACACCGAACGCATCAAGTGATGACACAGTTGTTTGGCCATTATCCTTTGACTACATCGGGAATTGATTTGGACAAAATGCTTGAAGCGAAATGCACATTATTGCTTCGACACTGACATAACGATCGCACCTGCATCTTTGCGTCTCAAAATTCTTCGCATTAAGTTGAATCGGTGTTCATCGGTGTTCACCCGTGGTTGATGATTTCACGCGCCACGGCGTGAGCGAAGTTCGGCTTGAATGGCGGCCAATTCAGCGCGCGGTTCCTCGACGACGTGGTCCATACGGTCGGCGCGCCGATACCAATAGCGGCTGTTGGCCTCGTCGCCCTCGATTTTGTGCAGCACCGCGTGAATCCATGCTGCTATGCCGTCGTTTTCGTATTGCTGGACCAGTTCATGCGCTGCGTCCCAGTCGCCGGCCAGAGCCAGTTCAACTGCTTGGAGCAGATCATCGTTCATCGTGCTCATGGCGGTTGTTTTACAGCCGAACCGGCGCAACGGCAAACGATTGCTGAGTTCAAATCGGTATTCGTTTCCCTATCCTGGCCCTCATCCGGCCTCCGGCCACCTTCTCCCATCAGATGGGAGAAGGAAATTATTTTTGGGGACGTTCACCCAGGGTAGTCGATACGCTTCAACCCTGGGCTAAATATCTTTCGCTCCTACAGGGCTTTGGTTTGCGCCTTCGCGTCAGGCTTTTCGGCTCGCGGGGACGCTCGCCCTACCACATCTGTGTGAATCTGTGTGAATCTGTGGCTAAACCCGGTCTGACTACTTCCACTCGCAGAGGCTCTCGACGTACGCCGCTGAGCCATCGCGGAGCCAGCCGTCGAGGTGCGATTGATCCTTGAGTTGCTGTCCGCGCAGACGCGGCACGGCGATGTACTGGCAGTTGATTCCCGGCAGCGCCGTCATGTCGGTCCATAACTTTTCAAATTGTGCCACCGGGAAAATGTCCTCCTGGCCGTGGCCCCAGCGCTTTTTCACGTCCTTGAGTGTGACGTAAGTTGGCAATTTCAGCGCCAGCATGCGGACGGCATCGGTCACCTTGTTCGCGTCGGCCAGATCGGCGCGGGCGAGTTGAAACGCCGCAAGCATTTTCTCCACGTCAATCCAGCACGTGTTGGAATTGTAGTAGGACAAGGCAAATTCGTCTTCCTCGCGCGGCATGGCCAGGCCCTCGACGAGGCGTGTCTTGCCGTTCACGCGCGCGAGCCCGCCGCCGCGATCTTCAATCCGTCGCGTGATGACTTCAAATGAGAGACACCCGCCGAGTTTCAGGTGCAGGCCGAGCGTGGCTGGGTCCACATCCGCGCCCACGGTGTCAATATTGTGCAGCATCAGGTGTTTCAGTTGCGGGCGCTCTTTCAGCAACCGGGCCAGGGTGCCGTTGCGGAGCAGGTTCGGGATTTCAAACCAGTGGCCGACCGGGTGCAGGCATTGCAATGGCACGTTGTCGGTGTAATCACTGCCTTCACCGGCCTGTTTGGCCCACGCAATAAGCGCATGACGCAGGCTGTCGCGCACCTTTTGCGCCTGTTCGTCGAGGATTTGTTGCGGCAATTCCTCCCACATGAACCGCAAATCACGTTCCATCGGAATCAGGCGCAGGCCGACCGAGCGGCCTTCGGACAGAAACAGCGGGCCGTCATAGCCGTAAAATTTTTCGCGCCCGAGAAATTCTTCGGTCGGCCGGTGCGAAACGTAACTGGTGGTGATGATGTGGGCCAACGGATGGCCGGCCAGTTTTCCGATGCGGCGGCATTTGGCCAGGTGCACTTCCAGAAACGTGCGATGCCGTCCGCCGAGTTTGCAGAACGGATGCAGCGCCTTGACCGTGCCGGCGCCCTGTGTCCAGCGGCTGCCTGCGCCGGCGGCGAGCGTGACCACCGCGACTTCACCCGCCTTCAGCGCGGCGAGCCCGGCGTCGTGATATTCCTTGGGCAAACCGCGCGTGGCATCGAACACGTCCCCGTCGGTCACGTCCTGGATTTGCGTGCTGATGGGCAGACGATTTTGCGCCAGGCCGATGCGGCCGCCTTTGAGGTCGGCGCGGATTTGTTCGTGTTGGGTTCGATCGAAACCGTAACGTTCGAGCAACGCGGGCAGCGAAGCCTCGCCCGCATCGTCAGTTTTCAGGCGCGGCAGCAGCCGGTCGAACAACGTTTGCACCATGCCGCGCAGTTCGGGTTTGGCACGGCAGGCGGCGCCGAATTTGTCCAGTTCCGTGCGGCGCAACGGCGGCAGTTTGAAAGCTTCCTGCCGGAGCAATTGCGGCATGATGAGCGCATAGTAACCCAGCGGCAGCAACGCCGATGGACCGTGCAGCATGTCCGCCCAGGTGCCTTTCTCGTTGATGGCGAAGTCGTACACGACCGGTTCCATGGCGAAGGGCAGGGCGTGTTCAAGTTCGCGCTTGTTTTGCGACATCAATTCCTGCAGGCGCGTCTGCCCTTTTACCTTGTGCGCGGCGTCGAAAATAAAACCCATACCGCCGCCGGACATGCCGCCGAGCATCCAGAAGCCGAGGAAATTTTTGCCAAACTCGCCCTGCACGCGCTGGATGAGGGTTTCGGTGAAAAGGTTGGTGGCCCAGGGGATGATGGTTTGAATCGGGCCGGAGAAATTCCGGGAGGTGGCACCGCCCAATGCCGCCACGTCTTCGCGGCGCAATGCGGAAAGAACCTCATCCAGAATGGCCAACATGCTTGCCCGCGCCTGCCACTCGGCGCCGGAGCGCAGCAGATATTTTTCCGTCACCATTTCAAGGATGGGGCCGACGTTCTGCGCCATGCCGCCGTGAACGAGTACGAGGCTGTCCTGCAATTTCCGGCGCGCGGCGGGCGAAGCTTCCGTGGAATCCAAAATACGATGTTGCGGCATCAACCGTCCGCGGCTGATGCCAAATTCAGGATCACCTTCGGCAGCGAGCACACCTTCAATCAGTTTGATGCCCGGCCAGACGCCGCCGGAATCCTGCCAGCCGCCGCCTGAGCCGCCCAGCCATTCGCCGAGAATCGCGCGCGCGAGCACCAACCGGCGTTCGTCCTCCTGCAACGCACCCTGCAATGAGGCCGCCTGGCCGGTCGCCCTCATGCAGAGCGAAATCATTGAGGCGAGCAAATTGGTGGACACGGCGAGGCGCGACCCTTTCGGGATTCCGTTCACGCAACTGACCAGTTCCAGCCCGCGCCCGGCGCCGACCACGCAGGCGAGCAAATCCGCCAGGCTCTGACCGGAACCTTCGACGCCCGGCGGCACAATGCCGCTGGCGATGATGGCGGATTTGAGCAGGCCGAGATAATCCTTCGCGAAATCAAACACGTCCGCGAGGCTGGTGATGTCCGCGGTGGCACCGAGGTCAACACTGGTCAGGCGCAGCAACGGCTCGTCAATCACGCGCAAATAAGTTTCCACCGGCGGCCGCGCGCCGGTGTCGCGTCCGTGCACGCCGAGGTCAATCGAGACGTTCAGGACCTTGGCCCCTTCGGGATAATCCATGCCGAGGAAGAAAATATCGCTCCAGCCGCAGTGCGTGAGGTCCATGCGCACCGGCGTGCGTTCCCGGAGAATGGGGTAGGAGCCATCTTCGCCCGCCCGCAGCATTTCCCAGCGCAGGCGCAGCGGATGGTCGGCGGGATGCCCCATGCGGAACATCCATTGGTTGCCGCGCACCGACCGCACGCTGCCGCGGACCTGATTGGCGAGCGTTTGAATCGCCAGCCGGTAATACGTCACCGCCAGGGCGCTGGAAACGGGATCGGACGGGCCGTCATGGTTTTGCACCTTGAGAAAGGCGGCAATGGCTTCCTCAAAGCGGCGTTCCAGCAGATGCATGTAACCGTTGAATGGAATCAGATTTCGCGTACCGATGCCGGGTTTAAGCGGCAAGTGAAACCGGTGAATGGCGTGCAGGAAAAGCAGCGCCCGGACACGCTCGTAAAGGTTTTCGCGGCGACGGCGGAACGCTTCGAGTTCGGCGCATTCCGCGAGCAGGTCCGTCAACGCGGCGGCGTGACAGAACGCATCCAGCGATTGATTGCGCACCGCCGGGTCGGGCGAGGTGATGATTTGAACGAGTTTGCCGGGCATGCTTAAACGTTGCGAAGTTGAGCCATCATTTTTGCCGCGAACGCGGTCAGGTTTGCGCCAGCAGTTCGAGGAGCAGCGTGAGGACCTCGTCCCGATCTTTTCCGTGCAACGCCAGTGCCAGTTGAGCCGTGAGCAGGCCGTATTGAACGCCGATGTCATAGCGGCGGCCCTGCAATTCGCACGCGAGATAGCGCTCACTTTCAGCCACCCTGGCCAGGGCATCGGCGAGATGCACCGCGCCGGCCTCGCCCGCTGTTGCCAAGAGTTGTTGCAGGATATCCATGACGCCGGACGTCAACACGTGCATGCCGAAAAAGCAGAGGTAATGGCCGGCCCGCAAACCGGGCACGATGAGTTTTTGTTCGGCCACCGTGGGCGTGGGTTTTTCCAGCACGCGATCCACCTGATACAGACCGGCGCGGCCCGGCAGTCGCCGCGCGCCCACCGCGCCGTAGTAGGGCAGCTTGCTTTCGTGCGTGGCCTGCACCGCCGAGACCGCGCAGGCTTCGGCGGACGCAATCTCCAGCAATTGCCGGGCGCAGGAATCCTTGTTTTTGCTGACGTAAAGGTGGTCACCCACCAAAAGCATGAACGACTCGTCGCCGGTAAATTTCCGGGCACACGCCACGGCATGGCCATAGCCCAGCGGCGCGGGTTGCTCGATGAATTGGACGCGATTGGCATGCGGGCCGGCGCCGGCGGCAAAGGCGCCCTGGTCGCCCGGGCAAATCACCACGCCGATTTCCTCAATGCCGGCCTGCAACACCTCCTCCAGCAGGATGGTAAGCGCGGATTTGGACTGACCGTCTCGGTCCACCAACGTTTGCAACGGCAGATTCCGCTGGTTGCGGCCCGCGGCGGTAATGACAGCTTTGCGAATTTTCACGGCCGGACGCCCGATGGGGCAGGTGATGTTTTCTTCATGATTGGCAGCAGACGAGCATAGGGGGTGGGCAACTACAATTCAAGCGCTCGCTTGGCACCTATGACAAAAGGACAAGGAAATTGTTCCCTTCGCCGAGCTTGTGGTAAAAAGAAAGCCAAGAAAGGGGTTGTGCGCCAGCGGCGCCGGTGTGATTTTGGGAGGCGGACAAAAATGACCCGGTTACAACCATGAAAATCACGCAAATCCTGATGGCGGAACATGTGGTGTTCCACAATTTGTTCGATTACATCGAACAGACCGCGCCACATCTTAAATCGCCGGCGGAGGTCAAATCGTTGTCGGCCACACTGGAGGTGCTCATGCGCGCGCATGCCCGGACCGAGGATGATTTGCTGGTGGAACCGCTGGAGCATTGTCTGGCGCAGATCGGGCAGAGCGAGACCTTTCACGAGGAACACGACGAAATCGACGCCCGGCTGGCGGAGGTGCAAAAGGCGCGCGGTGCGAAATCGGCGTGCGAGCTGTTGTTGCGGGCTGTCGTGCGTTCGCGCGAGCATTTCGACAAGGAGGAACGCATTGTCTTTCCGCTCGCGGAACGGGTGTTGAAGGCCAAAACCTTGTCCGGTCTGGGGGACGAATGGATGAAACGGCGCGAAGCAGTGCTGGGCTGAATTACCATTGCTGTGCCGGTTTGTGACCGTTGCAGATTTCCCGAACAATCGGAAAAAAATAGTGCGACGCCCGCAGAGCGCCGCCAGGTCGTTTTTCCACTATTCGCTTTGACGCCGTTTGGCGAAAACGAAAAACGGCAATGCCGCCAGTTGGAGCAGGACTGAAAAAATGATCAGGCTGGCGATGGACTGGTCGTACAACCATCCCATCCCGGCGCTGCCGGCGAACCACGCGACGCCGAATACGGTGTCAAACACACCAAAGGCCGTGCTGCGTTTGTTCGCCGGAACCACTCCGGCGAGCATCGCCTTGAGCAGGGAGTCCTGCGCCCCCATCCCGATGCCCCACAGGATCATTCCGACCAGGGCCAGCGCGAATCCGCCCAGAAAAACACACGGCGCGAAAAAGGCGCCGAGAAAAAAGGCGAACACCACAACGGGGATGCCGATTCTGTCCAGCAAACGCCCAAAAACCAGCGCAGCAAACGCGGACGTGACCATGGCGACGGCATAGAAAACCGGAACGGTGCCTGGCAGCACGACGGCGGCCTTTTGGAAATGAAACGCAATCAGCGAAAAATCCGCGTAGCCCGCCGCAATCAAGGCCCCGGCCACAACGTAAAGCCAATACGCCTTTGAAAATTCTTTCGTTTGCAGTTTCACCGGTTCGCGCGTTTCCAGCTCATGCGGGCGCGGGTAAAACGTTCTTGCGACGGCCACCGTGCCGAGGCACAGCAACGCCGGGACCAGCAGCAGGGCGAACGCTCCGGGATAACCGCCATGCCGATACAGGATCAAGGCCATGAGGAGGGGGCCGATGGTCGCGCCGGTCTGGTCCAGAAATTCATTCAGCCCGAACGCCCAGCCGTGGCCGATCCGGCTGCCCGCATGCGACAACAGCGCGTCCGTGGACGGCTTCCGGATGGCGCGTCCGGTCCGCTCGGCCACGACCAGCACCGCCGCCAGCGGCCAGTGGCCCGCCAGCCCCAGCGCCGGAACGGCGAGCATGTTGACAAAGTAACCGGCGAAAATGAACACCCAGTATTTGTGCGTTTTGTCTGCGAAATAGCCGGTGACCGACCGGAAAGCGTAACCCATCAATTCACCGAAGCCAGCGGTGAAACCGACGACTGTCGCGCTGGCGCCGAGCGAACCCAGAAACGGCCCGATGATGCCGCGCGCGCCTTCGTAGGTCATGTCCGCAAACAACTGGACGACGCCGATGATGAGCACGAAGCGGAGCGCGAACTTTTTTGCGGTTGAATCCCCGGAGTCCATTTTTGACCGGCCGTCCGTCACGCCGGCAGCGGAGTTTGCTCGAGGATTTCCGCGACGATCGTTTCCACCCGGGTGTCATGGAATTCTTCCTCCCGCCGGACGATGAGGCGGTGGGCCAGGACCTTGGGCGCGAGCGATTTCACCAATTCAGCGGAAACAGAATCTTTTCCTTCAATTGCCGCCATGGCCTGGGCGGCGCGGAACAATCCGAGCGACCCCCGCGGGCTGGCGCCGAGCAACAAAGCGGGATGCGTGCGTGTTTGCCGGACGATATTTAAAATATAATCGTTTACGGCCGAAGCCACCTTTACATCGCGCACCGCCTCCTGGCATTTCAAGATGCGGTCGGGCGTCGTTACCGGCTGGAGCGTGTCCATCGGATGGCGCAACTGGAAGCGCTCCATCATTTGCTTTTCGTCGGCGAGCGACGGGTAGCCGAGATTCATTCGCATCAGGAAACGGTCCTTTTGCGCCTCCGGCAGCAAAAACGTGCCTTCCTGCTCGATCGGATTTTGTGTCGCGACAACCATGAATGGCTTTTGCAAACGGTAGGAGACATTCCCTTCGGTGACCATCGCTTCGCCCATGGCTTCGAGCAACGCCGACTGCGTGCGCGGGCTGGCGCGGTTGATTTCGTCCACGAGGACGAACTGCGAAAACAGCGGGCCGAAACGAAATTCCGTGCGCCCGGTCTGCGGTTCCAGATGCGGTTCGCCGAGAACGTCCGCCGGCTGCAGGTCCGGCGTGCATTGGATCCGTTTGAAAGTGCAGCCGGCACTTTGCGCCAGCGCACGCGCGAGCATCGTCTTGGCGACGCCGGGAACATCTTCGATCAACAAATGTCCTTCCGCCAGCCAGACCGCTGCCGCCAGCACCACCTGTTCGTGCTTGCCGACGATGACCTTTTCCACGTTGGCCACGAGCTGCTGCGCGATGGGTGAAACCTCCGCCGGGGCCAGCTTCTTGGCCGCCTCGATCGGCAGCAAGGTCACCTTCGGCTTTTTTTCGATTGGCGGAGAGGGAATGTCCATGCCTTTAGAATTTCAAAAATTCACCAATCGCGCGACCGATTTCTTCCAGCTCGCGCGTTTGTTCCGGAGTGTATTCGTACGGACGCATCGTGCCGACACCAAGGGTGCCGACGATTTTGTCACGGTCACGCAACGGCACGCAGAGCGCACCGCCGACGCCGGTCGAACGCGCGCCGGGCCGGGCCACGCCGCCGGTATCGGTTTGCAAGTTACAAAGGGTTACCGGCCCGCCGCGCGCGACAACCTGTCCGGCGATGCCCTTGCCGACGGGGATGGTCTTCACCACTTCCAGCACGGCTGGCGGCAAACCGGAGTGCGCGACGAGATGAAGCAATTGTGTTTTGGCATCAAGCCGGTGAAGCGTGCCGGTTTCGGACCGGAAGTGTTTGAGGACTTCGCGCAGGGTTTCCTCCAAAACCGCCTCGCCGGGGCCGCCGCTCTTCAGGAGCCGGGCAATTTGTTCGTTCAGTTCGTTCACACCATCACCTGCGAATCAGGGCGGATGTGTATTCGAATCGGCAGTGGCGTTCAATGGCAGAATTGCGGGATTACGTCGGGAACGCCAATCACATTACCGGCGGGGTGCCCGGTTGTGGCGGGGGTTCTGGCGGGAACGCATCGTAATCCCGGCCAAACTGGGCCAGGAAATAGAGCGAGTAGCAGCGTTTAAACATGGAGACCGGCAGGAGCAGGACGGTGCCCAGATAGGGAAGTACCATCAGGCAGCCGGCGATGCAGCACGTGATCAGGATGGCGCCGACGATGATGGTTCCGATGGCCATGGTCAGCACGATCTGGAAGAGGAAATACAAAATGAAGGCCCCGGTGTGGCTCGAAATCAACCCTCCCAGTTCCTTCCATGCCGACAGGCAGCGGTTGCGGCGCAGAAACATGATGGGCACCACGAAATCCAGGGTGAGCTTTCGGATGATGGCAAACACGATGGCCACGCAAAAAAATAAAAGCCCGAAACCGATCGCGCTGATGATGGCATTCGGGACAAATTGGCCGGTGAGAAACATCCTGCCGGCAATCACCACGACGACAATGAGCAACGGCAATGTAAATAACATTGAGACCAGCCCCAACCCGAGTCGGAACAAAAAGAGGCTGTTGGCTTCGTGGGCAAATCGATGCCAGGGTTCCGCCACCTCGGCTTTGTCCAGCACCACACAGTGCAGGAAC
Source organism: Verrucomicrobiota bacterium (assembly GCA_049516255.1). GTDB lineage: Bacteria > Verrucomicrobiota > Verrucomicrobiia > Limisphaerales > UBA11358 > UBA11358. The sequence goes on along the minus strand of JBEKTH010000002.1, from coordinate 84,697 downwards.
ATGAATTTCCCGCGGCTGTTCAGCCATAGGAAAAGGAGCCAGAGCGCCAGGCCCACCACCAACAGCAACGCCGCCAGCGGCACCATCCAGTTGAGATTGTCCAATACGTAGTCCTTTGCCCGCATAAAATCGTTTCGGAGATTGTCTCCGTTGATTTGATGCGAGCCGGAATTGAAATTAAAGTTACCGCTGGTTCCTCCGCCTTCGCCCAACCCGGCCAGCCAGGCGCAAAAGCCAATAACAAACCACTTGCCCAGATCGAAAGGTCGAAACAGGACGCGTTTGACCCGTTCCAAGGCCGGGCTGACCGGTTCGGCCACACTGATTTCCCGTGGGGGAGTGGAAATGGGTCCGATGGGCATAAGCTGAATATCCGATTCTTATGAAATCGGATTCCCGGCCGCAACCAGAAATCGCAATGTTAAAAACTGTTGTCAGGATGCCGGCCCGCTAAACAATTCAGGGCCGCTCGGGAATGAACGGCCCTGAATTCCAAAAGTCGGGTTACGGGAAGCCAACAAGCTTTTATGTTCTCATGGCAGACAGCTTTGCCTGCCGGCGACTGGCAACGGTCCATCCGCCGACCAACAACCCTCCCGCCGTCACCCAGGTCAAAGCGCCGGGCTCGGGAACAGCGGTAACACTTTCGGTCAGGCTGTACTGCGTCAAGCCGGAGAATTGAATGACATAACCAAAATCAAACAAACCATTAACGGCAACGGGCGCCCCGCCGATGTAATCTATGGTCCCGGTGTAGTTCCCGTTAATGTCAGGTCCGCTCGGCGCGGTTATGTTAGCTGTCCAACCCGAGGGCGCAATGACACCCGCTGAGTTGATGGAAAAGCTCTCGTTCATGGCGACACTGACAATATATTCCGTCCAAGCAAACGAGGACGTGTTATTGATGGAATCGTTTACCGTGAGAATGGGATCGGTCGTGGTATCCGTGATAAGCGTCAAACCCATTGCCCCGGAACGGCTCCATTGATTTCCGGTAACCGTCGCCGTTTGATCGGCTTCGTTCAGGTTTGCCGTGCAATAAATCCCACCGCTACTGTTCCAAGTCGGGATGCTGGTGACATTCGCATGGCTGACGGACCAACCCAGGAAACCTGCCGAAACCACCAGAAGGAAAGTTTTCATATTCACGCTCGCACTCCGCAAATCAAGGGTTTACAACCGTTACAGACGTGAGATGAACCACCGGCAACTTTGTTCCAAAATTTCTCGTTTTTTTCAGCTGGCCTGGACCTCCTTTTTTGTCCGAGCGTTACTTCCTTCCCAAGCGAGTGCCATCCCATTATCGCTGGCGTTCCAGTTTGGAACTGAAGGGGATAGCGAGCTGGACCATGGCAGCTGCCGGGCATTTCTTGCCATGAGTATGTGATAAAAATGTGTCAAAATGCATTCCTTGACTCAGTGTTTCCCGGTTCTATTATTCCTCCCAAGTTTGGTTGTTGTAATAAACGAAAAATATACAGGAAATGAAGGAAAAATGAGCAAAATTCATGATATTCAGGCGCGTGAAATCCTCGATTCGCGTGGTAACCCAACGGTGGAAGCGGACGTAACGCTATGTTGCGGTGCGTTTGGTCGCGCCGCGGTTCCCAGTGGTGCCAGTACCGGCGAAAATGAGGCGATTGAACTCCGCGACGGCGACAAGAAACGTTTTCTCGGTAAAGGCGTGCAAAAGGCCGTCAGCAATGTCACCGAAGTTATTGCGCCCAAGCTTATTGGCCTCGACGCTTGTGACCAACTGACCGTGGACGGCGCCATGCTCAAACTGGATGGCACGGAAACGAAATCCAAACTCGGCGCGAACGCCATTCTGGCTGTTTCACTGGCAAATGCCAAGGCCGCCGCCGCTTCCTTGAATCTGCCTTTGTTCAAATATCTGGGCGGGCCGAACGCGAAGGTCCTGCCCGTGCCGATGGCCAATGTCATCAATGGCGGCGCGCATTCGGACGCGCCGATTGATTTTCAGGAGTTTATGATCATGCCACTGGGCTTGCCGACGTTCAGCGAAGGACTGCGCGCCATCACCGAGACCTTTCACGCCTTGAAATCCGTTCTGAAAAAGAAGGGTTGCAGCACCGCCGTGGGTGACGAAGGCGGCTTTGCCCCCAAACTGAAGAGCGTGGAGGACGCCCTGGAGACCATCCTCCAGGCCATCAAGGACGCCGGTTACAAGCCCGGCAAGGACATTTATCTCACGCTCGACCCGGCCGCCTCCGAGTTTTACAGCGGCAACGCAAAATATACCTTCAAGAAGAGCACCGGCGAAACCGTGACCGGCGACGACCTCGTGAGTTTTTACGCCAAACTGGTGGCCAAATACCCGATTGTTTCGATTGAAGACGGCTGCGGCGAGAGCGATTGGACAACCTGGAAGAAGCTAACCGACAAGATCGGCGACAAGATTCAACTCGTCGGAGACGATATTTTTGTGACCAATCCAAAGTTCCTGCAAAAAGGCATTGATACCGGCACGGCCAATTCCATTCTCGTGAAGGTGAACCAGATTGGTTCGCTTACCGAGACTTTGGATTGTGTCGAACTGGCCAAAACGAATGCCTATACCGCCGTGCTCTCGCATCGTTCCGGCGAGACCGAGGACGCGACCATCGCCGACATTGCCGTGGCAACGAACTGCGGCCAGATCAAGACCGGTTCGCTCAGCCGTTCGGATCGTCTGGCGAAATACAATCAACTCTTGCGCATCGAACAATTGCTGGGCAAAAACGCCGTTTATGCCGGAACGAGTGCGTTGCCGAAGGGACGATAAATAAGCGGTTTGTAGCTGCGCTGGTTAAAGCGCAGACATTTCCGCCGATTTACATCGGCGGTTACAAATCAACCCGAAAGCCAGGCGACTGGTTTTCGGGTTTTTCCATGCCGATGGAGCCCGCCTTCAGCCAAATCGCTAATGGTACGCCTGCATGAAATCCTGCGGTTTCAGCCACGCAATCAATTCATCGGCCATCGCACGGTCATCGGCCACCCGCGGGTGCGTTGACGTCCAGTGTTTGAAGGCAAAATGACTGATGGCTTTGTCGTTGGCTTCCAGTTGCGTGACGGCGGATTCCCAGGCCCCGCGCAACGGTTCGCTCTGCGCGCCGTTGAACATGCCGCCGCGCAGCAGCACGATATGGGCGTCCGGATAGGCGGCGCGGATGGCGTGGATCAGCGCGATGTAGCCGTCGGTGAAATTGGTGGGGAACGGCTGTCCGTGAGCGGTCGGATAGGAACCGTCATTTTCACCGAAGTTCACAAAAACGACGTTTGGGACCCAGGCGTGCAGATCGGCGGGCGGTGAGTTTGTGTCCGGATAGAGCCGGTCCCAAATTTCACCGGCCTTCATCGGCACCCAGCCGGTGGCGATGCCCATGCCGCTGACGGCAATGTTGCAATAATCGGCATTAAACGCATCGGCGATCAAGGTCGCATAACTCAGGGCGCAGTTATGAGTACGGCGATCGTCCCACTGATCGGCGGTGCCGTCCTCATTGCACGCGCCGACGGTGATGGAATCGCCGATAAATTCCATGGCGAGCTCGTAGTGGGATGGCAGGGGCGCCCAGACTGTCGTCGGGGGCGCGAGTTCAACTCCCCGAAAACGCACGGTGCCGGCGGCGGCCTCGCTGCGTTTGAACAGCATCAAGTGATGTCTTCCCGGACCCGGACTGAAGAGTGTGTCGGGGTTGGCCGGCATCCCCTCGTTGGCGGCAACGATGGTGTTCGAGCCGTCCACCAGCGCATTGAAATAGTTCTGGCCTTTCGCGTTGTCAAACAGCAGACGGATGCCGTTGCCTTCAAAATCGATGCCGATGCGACTCGCCTGCCAGATGATGACCGGTGCGTTTGTGTCGGAGAAGTCGATCCGGCCGTCATAACGGAAGCGCGCGTCCGATGCCGGAATCTGCAGCATCGGACGGCTGGTTTGCGCCCCCGGCGAGGTTGATGGTTGGGAGACTGCCCGGGCTGTGACCGGTCCCGGCCCCGTTGTGCAGGAGTCGAGCGCCAGCAGCGCGAGGGCAAGATAAACGGAGAGGACTTTTGCAGTTTTCATTGGCAACGACGAATCAATAACCCTGTTTCGCCAGCCAGTAAATAGCCACCATTATGACAATGCAGACAAGCGACATCGGCAGGGCGGGAAGGAGCCAGGAAGCCGCCATCATCGCGGCGCCACCGGCAAGGGGCAAGGCGGCCTTTTGCTTCCAACCATAAATCAAATAGCCGCTGGCGACTGAGCTCCAAATCAATGAGGCCCACAGAAAACTTTCGCTAAACCAGTTTGCCATCATTGTATTATGACGTAACTTTCCGCGGCTGGCCAGTGTCTCTTGCAATACTTGTTTTTTAGGCACATGTTGTGCTAGATTTTTTGCGTGAATCGCTTTTTTCATCCCAACCTCGGCCATCACGGGCGCATGGCGCGCGGGGTGATTGGCGCGTTGTGCCTCATCGCGGGCATCATTGTGGCGGGCGATTATACCTTGTGGGGGCTGATTTTGGTGGTGGCGGGCTTGTTCGCCATTTTTGAATCCATTCGCGGCTGGTGCCTCCTGCGCGCTTGTGGCATCAAGACCAAATTCTAGGAACGTAAAATTCGTTTTCCCTGCGGCAGTTTCCCCTATCCTGTCGGCATGAACTTGTTGCCCTTTGGAAAACTGCCCGCGTACCGGCCGCGAACGTTTGTTCCGCAAACCGTTGACCTCGGCGACTGGCCGCAAATCGCGCCGCTGTTTGACCAGTTGGAAAATCGCGCCGCGCACTGTAAAACCGCCGCCGACCTCGAACGCTGGCTGTTCGACTGGAGCGAACTTAACGCCGCGCTCGACGAGGAATCCTCCCGCAGGTACATCGCCATGACCTGCCATACGGACAGTCCGGATGCGGAGAAGGCGTATCTGCATTTCGTCGAACACGTCGAACCGCAACTCAAGCCGCGCCAGTTCGCGCTCGAAAAGATTTACGTTGCCCATCCATTGCGCGAAAAATTGCCGCCGGAACGCTTTAAAGTTTTTGACCGCGATGTAAAAAATCATGTCGAATTGTTCCGGCCCGAAAATGTTCCGTTGGAAACCGGGGACGCCAAACTGTCCCAGCAATACCAGAAATTGAGCGGCGCGCTCACGGTAAATTTTCGCGGCGAGGAGAAGACCCTGGTCCAGATGGGCCGTTACCTCGAGGAGCCGGACCGCGCCCTGCGGCAGGAGGCGTGGGAGTCGGTCGCCAAACGCCGTTTGCAGGAAGCGGAAAAGTTCGATGGCATTTTCGACCAGATGCTAAAGCTCCGCACACAAATCGCGAAGAACGCCGGATTTAAAAATTACCGTGATTATGCGTTCCCCCGGAACGGCCGTTTTGATTACACGCCGGAGGATTGTGAAAAATTCCACGATGCGGTGGAACAACACATCATGCCGGTGGTGCGCGAACTGCAGTCGCAACGGCGCAGCGATTTGAAATTGGACCAACTGCGTCCGTGGGACCTGGCCGTGGACCCGTTGAATCGGCCGCCGCTCAAGCCGTTCGTCCGGGTGGACGAAATGGTTTCACGTACGCAGAAGATTTTTGACCGGCTGGATGGCGGACTGGCCGGCGGTTTCCGGCAAATGCAGGAGTTGCACCTGCTTGACCTCGACAATCGCAAGGGCAAGGCGCCGGGCGGTTATCAGGATACGCTCAACGAGGCGCGACTGCCGTTCATTTTCATGAATGCCGTCGGCGTGCAGCGCGACGTGGAGACGATTTTGCACGAGGCCGGCCACGCCTTTCATGCGCTGGCGGCCCGCGACGAGGATTTGCGCGCCTATCGCCACGCGCCGATTGAATTTTGCGAAGTCGCCTCGATGAGCATGGAATTGCTCGGCAACGAGTTCATCGAGGAATTTTATTCCGCCCCCGACGCGAAGCGCGCCCGGCGCGTTCACCTGGAAGGCGTGGTCGGCGTTTTTCCGTGGATTGCGACGGTGGACGCGTTCCAGCACTGGATTTATACGCATCCGGACCACACGCGCGCCGAACGCGCGGCGGCGTGGTTGGAACTGATGGACCGGTTCGGCGGGGACGTGGATTGGACCGGATACGAGGCCGCGCGGGCCAATCTCTGGCACCGGCAGCTCCATATTTTCCTTCACCCGTTTTACTACATTGAATACGGCATCGCGCAGCTCGGCGCGCTGCAGGTCTGGGCCAATTCGAAGCGCGACAAGACGAAGGCATTGGGCGATTACAAAAAATCGCTCGCGCTGGGCGGTTCACGGCCATTGCCGGAACTGTTTTCCGCCGCCGGCTGCCGGTTCGAATTCAGTTCCCGGACGATTGAGCCGCTGACGAAACTATTGCGGGAGGAATTGGGAAAACTTTAGACAGACAACTTACCAACCGGGCTCGTCACCCTCTCCTCGCCAAACGAGGAGAGGGGTGGGGTGAGGAGCTTGAATTTTTTCCTGGGACTTGCATCCTTCCCGCGTGAGCCTTAAACAAATTGCCCGCCGGCTGGGTATTCAGTCTGTCCTATTTTAAGTTGCAGTAATATTTCCGGCGTAACTTTCTGTCCAGCATTTTAGCAGGCGCTTTGATAGGGTGGGCGCTTCTATGACCGCGCGGATGGTAGGGCGCGTCACTCCGTGCGCGCCGTCGAGTGTTCGTGCGGCGGGCAGAGGACTGCCCGCCCTACCCGAACGTGGGTGACGACCGGTCGTTCGGGCGATAGACCCATACCCAATCTTCCGCGCGTTCGCACAAGCCTTTACGAACTGGATTCATCAAAATGTAGCGGGTCTTCTCCTCCAATTTATGATGGTCGCGCAGACGGTGATCGAAGAAATCGCGTTGCCAATCCACATCATGTTTTCCAGCCACATATTTCTTCCAATTTTTAATTGCCATTTTCATTCCCGATTCACGGGGGAACGCGAGGATGGCATGCAAATGATCCGGCATGAGCAGGCATAACCGACAATGCCAGATGAGTTTCTCACGGTTGTATTTCATCGCCGCCAACACAGCATCGCCGGTTTCGGCCTGGCATAAGTGATTTCTGCCCGGCGGCATGCATTTGATGGTGATGAAGAACCAACTGCCCTCGGCCACCCACTGCGGAATTGCGTGCGGCAATTTTCTGCGGACGGGCAAGTCCATGTCAGCGAACGACGGCGCGCACGGAGTGACGCGCCCTACCTGCACAAATTACGCTACGTCTCGATACCGTAGGCCTTGATTTTGTTGTAGAGGGTCTGGCGGCCGATGCCGAGGCGTTTGGCGGCCTCGAGTTTGTTGCCTTCGGTTTCCTTGAGCATCTGGATGATGGCATTGCGCTCGACGCCTTCCAGCAGGGTGAAATTGGTGTCCGTTCCGTCGGTCGGGCCCGTCTTGACATTGGTGATGGAAAGGTCGGTGGCATCCACTTCGTTGCCTTCGCTTAACAGGACGGTGCGTTGAACCTCGTTCTGCAACTGGCGGACGTTGCCCGGCCAGTCGAAGGCGGTCAGCCGTTCTGTGGCTTCCAGGCCGAAGCCGCTAATATCCCGGTTGGCCTGCGCGGCGAACCGTTTCAAGAAGGCACTGGCCAGCGGCATGATGTCCTCGCGCCGTTCGCGCAGCGGCGGCAAATGAATGGAAATGGCGCTGATGCGGTAATAAAGGTCTTCGCGCAGTTTGCCGTCCCGGATGGCGTCCTCGGGCACGCGGTTGGTGGCGGCGACGATCCGGCAATTGGTCTTGTAACTCGTCTTGCCACCGACCGGCCGGACTTCCTGGTCCTGCAACACCCGCAACAATTTGCTCTGCGTATCAATCGGCATCTCGGAAATTTCGTCGAGGAACAGCGTGCCGCCCTCAGCCTGGCGGAAAAGGCCTTCGCGGTCGGAATGCGCGCCGGTGAAGGCGCCCTTGACCGAGCCGAACAGTTCGCTCTCAATCAACTCGCGCGGAAGGGCGGCGCAGTTGATTTTGATGATCCGGTTTTTGTTGCGGGTGCTGCGCGCGTGGATGAGGTCGGCGATGACTTCCTTGCCCGAGCCGCTTTCGCCAGTGATGAGCACGGTCACGTCGCTGGGGGCGATGCGTTCGGCGGTGCGCACGACTTCGCGCATGAGCGAGCTGCGGTAAATGGGCGAGGCCACCCCGCTCATGGTTTCCAGGGCGCGGCGCAGCGTGCTGTTTTCCAGGTTTTGTTCCTTGCGCTCGATGGCGCATTTCACGTCGGCCAGCAGTTTTTCGTTTTCAAACGGCTTCGACAAAAAGTTATATGCGCCACGGCGCCCGGCCTCGACGGCCATGGTAATGGTCCCGTGACCGGTGAGCACGATGACCTCCGTCTCCGGCCAGCGTTTTTTGACCTGTGGCAAAAGGTCCAGACCGTCGGCGTCCGGCAGTTTCACATCGAGCAGCACCACATCCGGGGGATCCTGCGGGAAACATTTTTGCAGGGCGGCCCCGCTGCCGGCCTGGGCCACGTCGTAGTTTTCCTCCAGCACCGAGCGGAGCAGGTCCCGCACGTCGGCCTGGTCATCCACAATGAGAACTTTTGATTTCATGATTTGACTTTTTGCGCGCAGACCCGGACAAACCTCGAAAAAATCGCCCGGTGTCCGGCATGCCGTTCGGTCAACCGTTCAGGGTGGAATTGCACACTCAACAGGAACGGCATTCGCTGCGACGCATCTGATTTTAATTCCATCGCTTCCACAATTCCATCACGTGCTCGCGCCACGGCGGTCAGCGGTTCCGCCGGTTGCAGGACAGCCTGATGATGCGAGCTATTGACGCCCCAAATCCGCTTGCGGACGATACTGGCAAGCAATGAACCGCTTGTCAACGCCACTTCGTGCACCAATTCGTTGGCCTTGTCCAGGCGCTGGTGATCGAGTGCGCCGGGCACTTGACGACGAATATCGGCCACCAACCCGCCGCCCAGTGCAATATTCAACAACTGATGCCCGCGGCAGATGGCCAGCAGGGGTTTGCGCTGGCGGAAGGTTTCCTCGATCAGCATCAACTCGCGCAGGTCGCGCCCGCCGCCGTCCGGGGTGGTGTCCACGGTTTGGCGGACCGCGCGCGGCAGTTTCCGGGCGTACAGGCGGGGATTGATGTCGTCGCCGCCGGTCAATAACACGCCATCCACGCGCCGCACCATCTCCGCCAGGACCCGGCAGTCGGTCGTGGTCGGCACGGCGACGGGGATGCCTCCGGCCTGGAGCACGGCATTTTCATATTTGAACGAGAGGCTGATGGACAGGTCATGGAACTCGACCCCGCATTTTTCAATGCTCGGCGAGACGAGAATCAGGGGCGTTCCGGCCATTGGTCGCAATGTAAAGACGCCCCGGTGGCTTGTCAGTGGCAAAATCGGTTTCCCGGCTCGCCCTGACGACAACTCCTTCAAAAAGCCATGGTTTACGCCTTCCGGCTTGGCCCGATTTGTGCTGAAAAAGCGCTGTGAAGTTTGACGTACGAAAGATTCATCGGAGCAACATCTACCACTTGTTGAACACCATCATTCCTTGCAACCACAAACAGAAAGCCGAATCCGACGCTTGTGGCATTGTGATCATCCTGGGTCTGATCGTGGGGGGGGTGTCCCTGGTTCGCCTGGTTTTGGACTGTACCCACTGAAAAGTGGACACCATCAAATTCCCGCCTCAGGAAACCGTTCCCGAATGCGGCGGCAAAGATGTGCCTCATCCGCCGGGTGGTAACGGCGCCGTGGAATAAAGCGCCTCAGGGCATCCAACAATTCCAGCCAATCCTCCAACGGCGGTTCCGCCACCAGCGCCCACTGGTCATAACGTTTTTCACGCTGAAAGAAAATCCATTCCCGGCCGACGCGTTGCGCATAAATCTGCAGCTTGACGCCGTCGTCGGTGACCCGCTTCCAACTGATTTCAGCCTTGGGCATCTGTATTTGGTTCGAGGTTCAAAGTTCCAGTTTCAATCTTTGGCTTCCCGGCCCCAAACCTTGAACTTGGAATCTGGAACATTGAACGGATTATAAGTCCACGCCGGCCACGGCCATGGCGGCGATGCCTTCTTCACGGCCAATAAACCCCATTTTTTCGTTGGTCGTGGCCTTGATCCCTATGTGCTTTTCCGGGACGTTGAGCGCGATGGCAATACGCCGTTTCATTTCCGCAATGTGGGGATAAACTTTTGGTTGCTGGGCAATAATGGTTGCGTCCACATTCACGATTTTCCCCGGTCGAAGTGAGATGAGGCGTGCAGCCTCCTCCAGAAAAATCCGGCTGGGGACGTTTTTCCAGCGCGGGTCGGTATTCGGGAAAAAATGGCCGATGTCCGGTTCGCCGAGCGCACCGAGCAGCGCGTCACAGATGGCGTGCATGAGGACGTCGGCGTCCGAATGGCCGTCGAGGCCTTTGGCGTGCGGAATTTCGACCCCGCCGAGAATGAGTTTGCGTCCCGCGATCAGCGCGTGAACATCATAACCGATGCCAATGTGAACCATGGCGGAATTGTAGAACCCGCGCTCCGGCCAACCAAGATTATTTCTGGCCTTGCGGCAGCGTGAAGAAGAACGTGGCGCCCTTGCCCGGCTCGCTATTGGCCCAGACTTCGCCGCCGTGGTTTTGAACGATATGTTTCACAATCGAAAGTCCCAGGCCGGTGCCGCCTTGTTCGCGCGACCGCGCCTTGTCCACGCGATAAAACCGTTCGAACACGCGATCGAGCGCCTCGGGCGGGATGCCCGGGCCGTCGTCCTGCACGAACACCTCGATTTTGCCGGCGTCGGTTTTTTGCCCGCCCACGGTGACGCTGCCCTGGGTGCGGCCGTATTTGATGGCGTTGTCCACGAGGTTGGCAAACACCTGTTCCAGACGGTGCGCATCCGCCGCGGCGACCAGATCGTTCAATTGGTTGACCAGTTTCACGTCCTTTTCCTCGGCGCGGGCTTTTAAATCGGTGAAGACCTTGTCCGCCAGCGGCCGCAATTCCACCGGCTGCACATTCAGTTTGACCCGGCCGGATTCCAGCGCCGAAATGGTGAGCAGGTCCTGGATCAGCAAATCCAGCCGTTGCGCGTTGCGCTCGATGATCCGGAGAAACCGCTCCGCGACCTCGGGATTGTTGCGGGCGCCCTCCAGCAGCGTTTCGACGTAACCCTTGATGAGCGAGAGCGGCGTGCGCAACTCATGGCTGACGTTGGCGACAAATTCCTCGCGGGTGCGTTCGAGTTGTTTGAGCCGGGTCAGGTCGTGAAAAACGAGGATCGTGCCCTCGCGTTCGCCGGCGGAGTTGAAAATTGCGGCAGCGTTGACCTGCAACCAGCGTTCGCTCAGTTCCGGCAGCTTCAGTTCGTAATCGAAAACCTGTCCGTCGCGCTCGACGCGTTCGACGAGGGCGGCGAGTTCCGGGACACGCAACGCTTCGACGACGGTTTTGCCGCGCAACTCGGTTTTCAGGCCGAACAGGTTTTTAAAGGAGCGGTTGGCGAGATAAATCCGGCGGTTGCGGTCGAGCAACAACAACCCTTCCAGCATGCTGTTGAACAGGACCTGTTGCTGCGCCTTGGCGTCCACCGCCGTCTGCTGTTCCCGGCGCTGGAAATCCTCCATGTCGGCCTGCAATTGCCGCTGCTGGTGCCGGAATTTTTGCCGCCACCAGAAATGAATCCCGAACGCGACGGCCACCGTCAGAATGGTCAGGAGCAGCCACATAATCGAAAGGCTGAAGGCTGAAGGCTGAAGGCGGAAACCGGTGTTGAGCGGAAGCGAGGCGTAAAGCCGGTTTCCTCATTCTTCATTCTGCATTCTGACTTCACTCCACAAACCGATAACCGACGCCGCGAACGGTGTCCAGATGCTTTGAGGCCGGGCCAAGCTTCTCGCGGAGCCGGCGCATATGGGTGTCCACGGTGCGCGTGTCAATAAGGCTGTCATATTCCCACACGTCACGCAGCAGATGGTCGCGCGACTGGACGCGCCCGGCGCGTTGCGCGAGCACGACGAGCAGTTTGAATTCGGTGGCGGTCAGCTCGATCGGTTTACCCTTCCAACTGGCCACGTGCCGCGGCAGGTCAATCAACAGATCACCGAAGCGCATCTGGTCTTGGGGCTTTTCCCCGTTTTGGCCGCGCGTCAGGATTTTTTTGATGCGCAGCAACAGTTCACGCGGGCTGAACGGCTTGGTCAGGTAATCGTCGGCGCCGAGCTCGAGGCCCAGCACGCGATCAATCTCCGCTGCCTTCGCGGTGAGCATGATGACGGGGACGCGCGAGGTGACGGGTTCGAGCCGCAAGGTTTTGCAAATTTCAAAACCGTCCATTTCCGGGAGCATCACGTCGAGCACGATCAGGTCCGGCGGCTGCGCGCGGGCCTTTTTCAACGCCTCCGCGCCGTCCACCGCCGTGCTCACGGTATAACCGGCCTGCTTGAGGTTGAATTCCACAAGCTCGACGGCTTCCGGCTCGTCATCCACCACTAATATCTTAGGCTTCACCTTTGGTCAGGCATCATGCCTTGAATGGCGGCCGTCATACAATTCCAAAATCTGTGACAACCGTGTTACGGTTGGGTGACAATTCGATTTACGATGCCTGGTTTTCGATTTACGATTTGTCCAGCGTGCCGGTATTTTGAAACAATCGTCAATCATCAATCATCAATCGTAAACGGTAAATTATCATGCCAGTTCCCGTCGTCACCATTGCCCAGATGCGCGAATGGGAAAACGCCACCTGGGCTTCCGGCCAGACCGAGGCTGAAGTCATCCGCCAGGTCGGTGAGAAAATCGCCCGGACCACCCTGGGAATGACCCGGCCGGGCAACGCCATTTTGATTCTCGCCGGCAAGGGCCATAACGGCGACGACGCCCGGGCGGCCAAAGAATTTTTAAGTGACCGCAGAATTTTTTTACTGAACTCGACCGATCCGGTCGCGGCGCTCGCCGAATTCCAACGTCGGACGGGCGTCCCGCCTGTTTCTGACCCTTTCGTTTCAGATGGAGACAGGCGGGACGCCTGTCCTGCGTTGATCATTGACGGCCTGTTTGGCATCGGCTTGAACCGGGTGCTCGACGACGGCTGGCAAAAGTTCATCACGAAGGTCAATGAATCGAAAATTCCGGTCCTGGCCGTGGACGTGCCGTCCGGCTTGAACGCGGACACCGGCCAGCCGCAGGGGGCGGCGATCGAGGCGGCGGTTACGCTGACGGTGGGTGCGCCCAAAATCGGATTGCTCGCGCCTGGTGCCTGGCCGTTGGTCGGCCGGCTGGAAGTCGCTCCCGACGTCGGCTTGATTGACTGTCCGCACCGGGGTGAATTGAATTGGACGCTGCCGGATGACTTTGCCGGTTTTCCGCCGCGGCGCGCCGTTGCCGGCCACAAAGGTTCGTTCGGACACCTGGCGATCGTTGCGGGCAGCTTCGGTTTTCACGGGGCGGCGGTGCTGGCCGCCCGCGGCGCACAACGGGCGCAACCCGGACTCGTCACGGTGTATCCGCAGGAATCCATTTATCACGTGGTCGCGTCGCAATTGCAGGCGGCGATGGTGAATGTCTGGAAACCGGAAATCAAATTGCCCGAATCGGTCAACGCCGTATTGATTGGGCCGGGGCTGGCGGCTCCGGAGTTTGTTGAAGAACTGAAGACGATGACCCGACGAATGTGGCGGCGGCTGGCGCGCGATTCATTTTTGCCGATGGTGGTGGACGCGAGCGCACTCGACTGGCTCGTGCCTCACGCGCTGGCGAAGAACGAGATTCGGGTGGTGACGCCGCACCCCGGCGAAGCGGCACGGATGCTGGGCAAGCCCACGGAACAAATTCAGGCCAACCGTCCGCAGGCCGTGCGCGAGATTTCACAGCGCTTTGGCGATTGCTGGGTCGTCCTGAAAGGCCACCAGACCCTCGTGGGCCGGAGCACCGGTGAAATGTTCGTGAATTCGTCCGGCAATCCGCATCTGGCCCAGGGTGGCAGCGGCGACGTGCTGGCGGGTTTCATTGCGGGGCTGCTCGCGCAACCGGCGTTGCAGGCCGATGTCGGCAAAACCCTCCGGTTCGCCGTCTGGTTGCACGGCGCGACGGCGGATGCACTGCAAGCCGCGCGAACAAACTGGGTGATGGAAGACTTGGTCGCCGGACTGGGCCGGGCGGGTTGAAAATTCGAGCGTTAATCCACTCAGCCGCTTGACGGCGCGGCAAATTTTTCCACCAATTCCTTCACCTTCCGCAAATCCAGCTTGCCGGTGCCGAGGAGGGGAAAACTCCCGACCCGGGAAAATTGATCGGCGCGCGGTTTCCACAAGTTCGGCAGATCACACTGCGCCAGTTTTTCCATGCAGGGCGCCAGTTGTTCATCGGTCAGCCTGTGCAGCACCACCAATCGCTCGCCCTTCTTGTCGTCCGGCACACCGGCCACAACGAAGGTTTGCTCGGTCACGCCGGCCAGTTCGTGCAATTTTTCCTCAACCTTGATGTGCGGCACCATTTCACCGCCGATCTTGCTGAAACGGCTCAGCCGGTCGGTGATTTTCAGGAAACCATCCTCGTCAATCGCCGCGATGTCGCCGGTGCAATACCACCTGTCGCGCAACACCTCGGCGGTTTTCTCCGGCCGGCCGAGGTAACCTTGCATCACGTTCGGCCCGCGCACCAGCATCAGACCCGGCTGGCCGACCGGCAGGTTTTCCCCCTGCCATGGATTTTCCGGGTCGACGATGCGCACGCTCACGCCGGGCAGGGGATGTCCGATTTTGCCGCGCTTGGCTCCAATCTGCCGGAAACCCGCCGAGCGGAAATCGTGCGTGTTTACCGCCACCGCCGGCGCACATTCGGTGCAACCATAACCTTCAAGCGGGCGGATGCCGAAATGTTCCTCGAACGCCGCCGCCAGCCGGTCGGGCAGCTTCTCCGCGCCGGTCATCACCACGCGCAGACTGCCAAAATCCTCCGCCGAACAGCCGCGCAGGTAAAGTTGCAGGAAGGTCGGCGTGGCCAGCAGGAAGGTGAGCTTGTGTTCGCGGACCAGCGGGCCAATCGCCCTGGCCTCGAGCGGATTCGGATGATATACGACACCCACGCCCAACACCACCGGCAGGCAGAGTGTTCCGGTGAATCCGAAAGAATGGAAAAACGGCAGGATACCCAGGAGGCCATCCCGGTGATTCAAACCGAATATCTGTTCGAGTTGCTCGACGTTCGAACCGAGGTTGTAGTGGCTCAGCCTGACGCCTTTCGGATCGCCCGTGCTGCCGCTGGAGAAAATCACAGTGGCCAGATCGTCCAAACGGGTTTTTTGTTGCGCACCCAGCAACCGTTGCATCCAGCGATTGGGCACCAGCCACGCGATCAACGCAGCGGCGAGCTTCTCGCCGAAGCCGGGTTTGGCCACCGCTTCCTCCAGCAAAACAATTTCGCCGGGCACCTTCAGCTTGAGCTTGTCGAGCAATACCTTCGAAGTGACAACGGTTTTGATGTCACATTGCCGGAGGCACGAGGCCAGGGTTTCCTCCGACACGGTATAGTTCGAATTCACCGGGACCTTGCCGAGCAGCATGGCGGCGTGGTTGACCAGGGCGCCGGGCACCGACGGTGGCAGCAACAGACCGACCATGTTTTGGCCTGACCAGATTTTCCGCAGACGCCGCGCGAGAAAGATGGACCGCACCAGCGCCGCGCCGAAGTTGACCCGGGGATTTTGGGCGTCCGCCATGGCAAACCGGAATGGATGATTGCGTGCCGTTTTGACGAAGCTGATGGGCAGGGGGCGCAGGCGGGCCTTGCGGGCCTGCCAGGCTTCGACGAGAAGTTCCTGCACCGTGGAGCGCACCTGGAAGGGGGTCGCCGTGGGTGGCAGCGGTTTGCCGTAGTTGATGGTGACGGGATAAGGAAAGCGCCGTGGCAGTTTCCAAAGGAAACGGCCTTTTTCAAAACTGAAGATGCTGCCCCACACGCCGTCGATGGCCACCGGAATAATCGGCGCGTCCACGTCCTTCATGATGCGCTCGAAGCCTCGCCGGAACGGCAGCAGCTGGCCGATGCGGGTGATTTGCCCCTCGGCAAAGATGCAGACAACCTCGCCGTTCCGAATTGCCTCGCTGGCGGTTTGCAGCGATTTGATCATTTCGCGCGGGCGTTGATCGGAGGAAATCGGAATGACACCCAGGATTTTGGCGAATGGCTTGAGGTGCGGCAGTTCGTACTGTCCCCGGAACATCATGATCCGCACCTGCCGGTCGGTGGAGGCCAGCAGCAACAGGGCGTCCACGAACGAGACGTGGTTGCAGACAAAGAGCGCGCCGCCTTTTTCAGGAATGTGGTCACGCCCCAAAACGCGGATGCGGTACAGCGAATGGGTGGCGCACCAGAGCAGAAACCGGAGCAAGGCGTCCGGCAGTAAAATCAAAACATAAATTGCGCCCACCAATGTCAAAATGCCCCCGATGAGGAAAACCTGGCGGGGCGACAGTTGCAGTTTCTGAACCAGTAACCAGTGGGCACCCGACGCCAGGAACACGCCCACGAACGACAGCCAGTTTGCCACGGCCAGCACCTCGCCCTTTTTCCGGGCGTCGGGTCGGTGTTGCAGCAATGCCGAAACCGGCACGATGAAGAAGCCGCCCGCAAAACCCAGCAGCGCCAGCAACGCAAATGCGCCGTTGAACGTCACGGACGGCAACGCGAGCAGTGCCGAGATGACGGACAAACCGAATGCGCCAATGGGTACCAGGCCATATTCAATCTTGCCGCCGGACAGATAGCCGGCCGCAACGCTGCCAAGGCCGATGCCAAGCGCCAGGGCCACATTAAGCAAACCGATTTTTGTCTCGTTGACGCCCAGCACGTTCGCCCCGTAAAAGAACAAATTCAGCAGCAGCAAAGCGCCGAGGAAATTGAAATAGGTGTTGCCCAGCAGCGCGAGCACCAGCGGGCGGTCGCCGCGTATCGCACGAAGCTGGCTGAGGATTTGCCTCAGAAAGTTTGGGTGAAATTTCTTCGCCGGATCCGCGGCGGGTATGCGCGTGATACCGAGACACGTCGTCAGTCCAACGAATGCCAGAGCGATGAGGAGGATGCCGGAGATCCATTGCCGGCCATGAAACTTTTCCGCCATCAGTGCCGCCGTGACCGTGCCAAGGATGATGGCCATGAACGTTCCGAGTTCGAGTATTCCGTTACCCCATGAAAGATTCCGCTCAGGCAACAGTTCCGGCAGGGAGCCGTATTTCGACGGGCCAAAGAACGCACTGTGCGTGCCCATGAGAAAAACACCCGCCAGCAAAAAGTGTTTGTCCGTCCGCCACAGTCCCGCCAGTACGAGCGCCATGACGGCCAATTCGAAGATTTTTACGCCGAGCATCACTGAGCGTTTGCTGAAACGGTCAGCCAGAAAACCACCCGCCATTGAAAATAAAATAAACGGCAACGAAAACAAAACACCGATAAGTTCACCGTAGGCATGTTTTTCGGAAAGCGACATGGCGGCCCGGCCGGTGGCGAACAGGGCCACGAACACGACCAGATTTTTCAAAACACTGTCGCTGAACGCGCCTTGGAATTGCGTGACGATAAGCGCCCAGAAGCCGGAGGTGGAGTCTGGCATCTGGCGTCCGGGGTCTGGGGTCTGGCTTTCGGTCACGCGGTCAGACTATCCCTTTGTGTGTCAGACTGTGAATTGAAAAACTTTTGCCGTACATCGTTTCAAACAATGGCGCGTTCCGCCGTTCGGAATCAGGATACAATCCGAAATTCCTTGAACCGATTTCCGGGGGCGGGCAGGATCCTGTCGAATGCGAATCCACCGCTAGCGAACCCGGCCGTTTATGGCGTTTCGTTTCAAAAAAAAGGAATCACCGACCCGAGCGACGCGGCGTTTGAGCCGCGAGCGGATCGGCAAGGCACTGGATTACCTGCAAGGACGTGACCGGCTGGAGGCTGTTCACAGTGTGCGCAAGGAGATCAAAAAAATCCGCGCAACCCTCGAACTGGTCCACAAAGGGATGGAGGGAAACGTATATAACAGATACATAAAAATGTTGCGCACGGCGGCAAAGCGTCTCCGGGACCCGCGCGACGCGCACGTCCGGCCCCGGACACTCGAGCGACTGGTGGCGCACTTTCACGTGCGGCTGCCGGCACATCCGTTTTCCGGAGTTAAAAAGGTTTTGCGCCAGGACTGTCGTGAGGAAATGCGCGAATTCCGGAAGGGCAAATCTGCGGCGGTGGTGGACCGCCTGTTGCGGAAGATGAATCGGCGGGCCGGAGATTTGAAGGTCAGGGCGGAAGGTTGGACGGCGACGCAACCGGGATTGTTGGAAAGTTATCGCCGCGGCCAAGAGTCATTGGCGACGGCGCTTAAGGCACCCTCGTCGGAAAATTTCCATGACTGGCGGAAGCACGTGCAGGACCTCTGGCATCAACTCCGTTTGCTGTATCCCATCCAGCCCCAAAACCTCCGTGTGTCCGCCGATGAAATAAAAACACTGAGCCAATGTCTTGGTGACGACCACGATCTGGTCATGTTGCAGCGATTCATCACCCGGCGCTGCGCCCGCAAATGTGCCGGAGAGGTGAAGTTGCTGAATCAACTGATTGAATTACGTCAAAAAGAATTGCGCTCCGCCGCGCTGGCCCTCGGCGCGCGCTTTTATGCGGAGAAACCGTCCCGATTTTGTGAACGGCTCGAAAATTACTGGCGTGCCTGGCGCGCCGGGAAAGAATCCCGATTCCGGAAATGATCCTCAACTTCACCAGGGGACTGGCGGTGGGAGCCTCCGTATCGTTTGGCAAAGTGTCATTCGTTAAGTTAACCGCTTGGACACCATTTCAGCGTTAAAGCCGTCAAATGGTCGTTTCGCATAACTATTGTTGCCTGAATTAGTTAGGCTAGTAACAGAAAAGCTTAACGATGTTAACGGTTTCTTTATATTGGCATACGCGCTGCTGTTTTTTAAAGCCGGCAAGAGCCGCAAAAAAGGTTAATTGCCGAAAATAATACTGGGAAAAATGAACGCCGAAACTGCGAAGACCAAAAGCATCGTTTTTGTCGAAGACAATCCCGTTGTGCTGATGGCGTATAAAAATCGCCTGCAGCGGGAGGGATTTCACGTCGAGCCGGCCCTGGATGGGGTGGAGGCGATGAAGATCCTTACCCAGTTTGTGCCCGATTTGGTGGTGCTCGATTTGATGTTGCCCAGATTGAACGGCGTGGAGTTGCTTAAATTCATTTCGGCGGATCCCCGCTACCAAACGGTCCCGGTCATCGTTCTCTCCACCAATTCCATCATGGATACGTCGGATGATCATGTATTGGAACGCGCGAGCAAACGCCTGCTCAAAAGTTCCTGCACCCCCGCCATCATGCTGCAGGCCGTCCAGGAATTGTTCGCCGACGGTTCCCCATCCACCGAACCGAAGACGGGAACGGTTGCGCCTGGCCGCCACATCATGGTTTGAGGACGTGCATCGGCGGGATCGCATGGCCGGCAGTCAAGGTCAACAGGTTCATGGTGTTTCGTTTTTCATCGCCTCGGCATAGGGTTTGCCATCCACGAAGACTTCCTTGATTTTCGGGTGGCCGGAAGCGGGCACGACGGCCTGCACCGTGAGCTTGCCGATGGGATTGTCCGTGTCTTCGGCAACGTAATAATTTTCGATGCCGTAGGTGACATGAATCGAATTGGTGCTCCACCAGCGTTCCTCGCTCCTGCCGCAAAGCAGAATTTCGTTCACCGATGGTGTGAACTCGTTGGTGCTGGCACGCGCGACCTCATAGAACCGGTTCGTTTCCGCGGTGAGCGCGACGAATATCTTCGTTCCGTAAGGCAAATCCTTTGCCACCGGCGGGGAGAACCGATTCGTCGGCACGTCGCTGATGGTGTAATTCAGGATCAGATAATCGCCGCGCAACACGTCGCGCGGGTCCACGCGGCGGGCTTCCAGCAGGATGATTTTGCCGTGGGCCAGGGCGTATTCTTGGGCGATAACGGTACCGAGCAGCCAGGCGGTTTGCAGGGCGAGGACGGGGATGAGAAGTTTGAGTTTCATGGTGCGATCCGTTTTCTTTGCCGGAGGATTCATTTCTGGTATTCCGCCAGACGCTTGACGAGCAGTTGGTCGCAACGGGCGTGGGAGGTGATGCCGATGCTCTGGTAATCGGGCTGATGCGAATTCTGCAGGTCCACAATCACCCACTCGCCCTTGCGGTCAACGATGCCAGCCGTTGCTGCTGCTCCGGCGCAAGGCCGGCCTGGGATTCGGCGCCAACCGTGAAACGACCGATGCATATTGCGGCCAGGAGGATGGCCACCGCGCGGGCCGGACTCGTTGCGGTGATGGGTTTTTTCATGGTTTTGCTCCTGTGGTTGGTGATGTGATTTGTTTCATCAGCTTGCGGCGTTTCTTTTCGAGGTAAACGCCGAACAAAATCAGGAAGACGCCGGACACGACAAACATCAGGCCGGTGCGCGCCATCGAGCCGAGCAAGTCGCAATAGGCCGCGATGATGTCGAGCGCAATGAAGACGACGCCGAGATTTACCAGAAACGGTGAGCGTTCCTGGAGGCCGACCTGGATTTGCAACAGGCAAAAGACAAACAGCGCCAGCGTGCCGGCCAAGTAGCTCCAGGATTCGCCCCCATAAAAGAAACGCGGACCGGGGGAACAATCGAGCTGCCATAAACCGAACCAGACCGTGCCCATGAAAACCATCATGCCGGACACCGCGGCAAACCGGGTCCAGCGCCACTGACGGCTGAGCGCGGCCGGATTTTTAATGCTGCCGGCGAGCAGCAACAGCGCGAGTACCGCCAAAGCCGGGAATATCCATTGATGAACTTCGGAATTTTCCCAGTTACCGAAGACCCCTTTCCACGTCAGCGGATAGACGAAGAGGAGGAAGGCGAGCAGGCCGAGTTTTTCCGTCATCCCGGCGAATCCGGCAAACGCGCCGGGTCGCAGCCATCCGCCGGCGCCGAGATAAATCAAGCCGAGCAACGCGTAGAGCAGAAGCTGCCGCCCATCGTCACCGCAATAAATCCAACTGCCCCGCTCGTTGACTTCGAGGCCGAACCAGATGCCGAACGCCAGCAACAGCAGGATGTGTTGGGCCTTGGAGCGCAGCAGCCACGGCAGCGCGGCGAGGCCAACCCACCAGAGTAGAAACGCGTTCGGCGGGCGGGAGACGATGTTGTAAATCTGGCCCAGCAACGCAATGTTCGCCAGGAACAGGCACGAACCGATGAGGTGCAGCGCCTCGCTGGTCTTGCGGTATTGGCCGTGGACTTTACGCCCGTCCTCCGTAGCAGGGCTACTGCGGAGGGTGGACAGCCACCAGCCACCCGCGTGGAAGCCGAGCATGAGCGCGAGGCCACCGGCGATTTTCACGCCGCGCGGGATTTCATTCCAGTGGGCGGAAATCAGCAGAATGACTCCCGCTGTGATCAGCACCGCGCCAATCATGGAGATGATGGCAAGAAATTTGCCGCCGCCATCTTCCTTGAGTTCGAAGTGACTGACGATTTTCTGACGTTGGTCGTCGCTGATGAGACCGGCATCGTGGAGTTTCTGAATGTCGCCGTATTTCATAACTGTTCTCTGGAAATGCCACGGGTGAAGCGGGCGCGGCGTGCGTGGTTTTGTATACTGATTCTACCAGCCTGATGAATTAGGGCAGGTTTTGTTCCGGCCTCTAACCCGGCATTACCAATCATTTTATTGCGCGGTCCGGCTCCTTGTTGCTCCGTGGGGTGGCAGATGGGTCGGAGTTTGCGATTTTCCCAATGAGTTCGCCCGTTAATTTGTCAATCAATTCATCACGAAGCCGGGCGCGCATGTCCCCGGTCTTGCCGGCCGCCAGGTAATCAGGGGTCGTGGCTGAAGTTTTCGAATCGACACTCACGAAGAACACGGGCTCGATGGTAGCGGCATCAATCAAGGTCCCGGAGGCTTTCCCTTCCATTTCAATTTTGGAACTTGGCACGATGAAGGCACCCACAATGGTGATGTCGAGAACGGTTAAAAAATTGTTCTTCCGCCAGGAATCAATATTGCCGCCAAACAGAAACACGTAATTCGCCCCGGCGGACTGTGCCAGACTGCAAACAGACTTCACGCGGGCCGAATAGTCTGCCAGGGAGGTTTTGGCCTGGTTGTCATACGCATATCGTGATTCCGGTCCATCCGGCAGGGGCAAGCCGACAACCGGGGTAATAAAGCCACCCTGGCTGTCCAATTTATCCAGCATATTTTGGGGTGGAGCGGTTTCCCCGACTTGACCAACGGCCAGACGAATGGGTGTGGCCAGCGTTTGGGTGGAACGGCATGCCGGTCCTGGTTGCAAACTCAGGATGTAATTGGAATAGTCCGCGCCGGCATGTTCATCGGATGACAGGCCGGTCGCTTCACAAGCCGTCACCAGACAGACTGCGGCCAGCGCGAATGTGAATGGGATCATGGTTTTCATGTTTTTCCGTTGGGTTGTTGTCGCTGACAATTTCAATGCTTTCATCGCGTGACACTCTATCCACCCTTGCCATGGCAGTGTTAATTGATAAAACTGGCGGCAGCATCGCTTAAAACAATGAACATCCATCACCTGGAGTTGTTCTACTACGTCGCCCGGCACGGCGGCATCATGCCGGCGGTGCACAACATCCCCTATGGCATCCAACAGCCGGCGGTCAGTTCCCAGATCGCCCAACTCGAGGAATTTCTCGGGGCGACGCTGTTTCACCGCCGGCCGTTTGCGCTGACGCCGGCGGGCCAGGAGCTCTACGATTACATCAAGCCGTTCTTTGACAACCTGGAAGCGGTGGCCGAAAAAATCCGCGGCGGTGTTTCCCAGCACCTGCACATTGCCGCGTCCGAAACGGTGCTGCGCGAACATCTGCCGGCCATGCTGCAGGAATTGCGGCAGCCGTTCCCGAAATTGAAGGTGACGTTGCGCGAGGGTTATCAGCCGGAGGTTGTCACCTGGCTGCAACGACGGGAAATTGACGTGTCCCTGGGACTGATCGGCAGCAAGCCGCCCGTCGGCGTGAATGCGTTGCTCTTGTTTAGACTGCCGCTGGTGTTGCTCGTTCCCAAAACGAGCAGACTAAAATCCGTGCAGGAACTCTGGGAGTGCGATCCCATCGAGGAATCGCTCATCACGGTGCCGAGCAACGAATTCATCAGTCGCGCGTTTCAGGCGGGGCTGGCGAAACTTGAGGTGGATTGGTTCAGCCGGATTGAAGTCAGCTCCGTTGAGCTGGTGCAGACGTACGTTGCGAACGGCTACGGCATCGGTGTGACCGTGGGCGTGCCCAAAATGAAACTCCATCCGCAGGTGCGCGTGTTGCCCCTCGACGGATTCGAGCCGGTCAAGTTTGGCGCGCTCTGGCTGGGTGGAAAAAATCCCCTGCTCGATACCTTCCTCATGATTGTCCGGGCCACGGCGGGACGCTTGATGGAAGGGAAAAATCTGAACTTGTGATTTCTCAAACGCGGGGCACTTCCCGGCTGCCAACGGTGCCCCGGCGGTCGGCGTGGCGACGTGGCAGGACGATGTGCGGCCGGCGGTGTTTCTTTTCAAGTTAAAATCGGCACGAAAAAAGGTTGCGTGAACGGGTTCAAGCCGGTTCAAACCGGCGCCGTTTTAAGCGCGCAGAAATCCTTTCCCGCCGTCGCCCATTTAAACAATTTTCCGCCCGGGCGGGTGCTCGGGAACGCCAGTTCCGCCAAAAGCAGGTCAATCCAATCGCAGCTCCGTTTGACGGGCCTCAAGACTGTAAAAGACCGTGAAGCGTGTGAACATTTTCAGTCGGGGATTGTTGCACAAAGCAGCTGAGTCCGGGCGATTTACGGCCATTTCCAAGACAGCGCGCCTTGGGTCAGGACAAACCGGCATTAGTTTGGCGTAATTTTTCCGCGCAACCGAATCTGGCGCGGCGATTGCTGAACCAGCGAAGCATCTGTTTGAAGGCTGCACGTAATTTAAACTAGACGACTAAAAAATGCAAATAGGCTTGCCATTTCTGAACGGGGTTGCGGGGAAAAAGCGGAACCAGATGATCTGTGTTGATTTGGGGAGCCGCACGACCAAGGCTGTTCTACTGGAGCGGCGCGGCGAGATTTTCGCCTTGCTCCGTTATGTGTTGCTGGATGCGCCCATTTTCGAAAAAACACTTTCCCCGGAATTGCTGGCGGAACATCTCAAGGCCGTCCACGAAGCTTTGGGGGCCAAGACCAGATTTGTCACGTTGTCCATCGGGGTAAATGACGCCATCGTGCGGCCGGTGGAACTGCCGCAAATACCGGTGGACGAGATGCGGTTGGTGCTCAAAAATAACACGCGCGGTTATTTGCAACAGGATCTGCCCAATCGGGTTTTCGATTGTCATATCATTCCGCCCAAAGCGCCGTCCAAACCCGCCGAGGCCGGCAAGTCCGTCGCCATTCCCAAATTGAAGGTATTGGTGGCCGGCGCCAAGAAGGAGTTGGTGAGCGATTTTCAAACGGCGATCCAGGACGCAGGCCTTGTGGCCGACCACATCGTACCCGGTCTGATTGGCCCGGTGAATGCCTTTGAACTGGCAATGCCGGAAGCGTTTGTGAATGACTCGGTCGCCCTGGTGGACATCGGATTTAAAAATTCTTCGATTTGCATCCTCCAGCAGGGGGAACTGGTTTTGAGCCGGGTGGTGGGTATTGGCGGCGATAAGTTGACGGCCGGCCTGGCGGAGATGATGAACATCAGTTACGCCGAAGCCGAAGGTATTAAAATAGGCATGGCCCCGGAAATTCAATCCACGCTGGAAACGCAGGTGCTGCCGCTGGGTCGCGAATTGCGGGCGTCGCTCGATTTCTTTGAACATCAACAAGACCGGCCGGTGTCGCACGTTTATGTCAGTGGCGGTACCGCCCGTTCGGAACTCATTGTACAAATGCTGCACAGCGAACTGGTCGCCGAATGCAAATCCTGGAACCCGACAGCTTCCCTGCAACTGGCGTTGCCGGGGCAGCAGGCTGTTGAAATTGAACACGTCGCGCCGCAATTAACTGTGGCCATCGGTGCCGCGATGGCCGCCTTTTGATTATGCCGATACGCATCAATCTGCTGGCTGAAGCCCAGGCTGCCGAGGATTTACGGCGACGTGATCCCATCAAACGCGTGATCTTCTGGGGAGTGCTGGTGGTGGCCCTGATGCTCGCGTGGTGGAGCTGGCTCCAACTGAGAGTCATGGTGGCCAGTCAGCACCTGTCCGAGGTGCAGGCGCAAATCCAATCGCATACCAATGCGTATCAGGTGGTGGTGGTTGGCCAGAGAAAAATTACTGAAGCCAAGCAAAGCCTGGCGGCGTTGCAAAAATTGACCAGCAGTCGTTTTCTGCAGGGCGATCTGCTGGAAGCCCTGCAACGTGCGACCGTGCCCGGGGTGCAATTGATGCGGCTGCGAGTGGACCAAACGTATGTTGCCACGGAGGCCGGCGCTTCTGATGCCGGCGACACCGTTATCAAGCCGGGTCGCACGGGCACCGTTGCCGAAAGTATTGTGGTGTCACTCGATGCGCGGGATTTCAGCGGCAGCCTGGGTGATCAGGTTAACAAATTCAAAGATATCATCAGTCAAGAGCCATACTTCCAGGCTGAACTGGATAAGACGAACGGAGTTCGCCTGACGAACCTGTCCCCGCCCCAGGTTGGCCAGGATGGCAAACCCTCTGTGCTGTTTACCCTGCAGTGCAAATACCCCGATATAATACGATGAGACTGTCCAAGGAAAAACGCAACCAGCTGGTGCTTGTAATCTTCTTTATTCTGGCCGCGCTGGGCGTGATGTGGCTTGAGTTGATTCAGCCGCGATATGCGGCACTCAAACAGGTGGCGGAGAGCCAGGCCGCCGCTGAAGGCAAACTCGAGGGCATTCAAAATGCCATCAAACTTGCCAACGCCGTAACCATTGACCTGACCAATGTAACCCAAACACTTTCAAATGCCGAAAGCGACATTGCCACCGGTGACCTTTACTCCTGGACCTATAATACCATCCGGCTTTTCAAGTCGGCGTATCAGGTGGACATTCCGGACATTGGCCACCCGGATGTTGAACCGATGGATTTGTTGCCGTCTTTTCCGTTCAAACAGGTCAGGTTTACCGTCACCGGCACGGCTTATTACCATGACCTGGGCAAATTCATCGCCGACTTTGAGAATGCGTTTCCACACATCCGGGTCGTCAATTTGCAACTCCAGCCAGCCGACGTCACCGGCAGCAGCGAAAAGCTTTCATTTAAAATGGACGTCGTTGCCCTGGTACAACCCACCTCTTCATGAACAGAAATCGAACCAAGTGCCGCCTCAAAAATTTCCGCGTGAATGCGCTGGCGGCTTCATTCTCCATTGGCTGCGCAACGGTGCTGGCGGCCGGTGCCGAGCCAGCAACCCAGCCCGACAAACCAGCACCCCCGCGTTCCGTATTCACCATTCCTGCCGATTCCAAGGATGGGCGCGATCCATTTTTCCCGGACTCAACCCGGCCCTATGAAGCGGTCGCAGCTGCCAATCCCCGGGTGGCGGACGTCAGCTCGCTCGTTTTGAAAGGTTTTTCCGGGTCGCTGGATCAACGGCTGGTGATTATCAACAATCATACCTTTGCCGCCGGCGATGAAGGCGATGTCACCACACCCGTCGGCCGCATTCATCTGACCTGTATTGAAATCAAAACCAATTCGGTGGTGATTGAGGTTGGGGGCCAACGTCATGAACTCTTTTATTCAAACCAGCCTTGAACCCGGGACGACGCGTCATTTTTAAAATCATGGTCAACTGTTCATTCCCAGTCTCACGGTTCGGGCGATGGTTTTCACCGGGAAGTGTCCGGCGCAAAACACCATTGTCCGATGGGAACAATGGGCGGCCGGACCATTCCGCGAAAACAAAAATTTGGAGCTCTGGTGGGGTTGGCTCGGTACCTGCTAGGTAGTTGCCCCATTGGACTAACATCCAATAAGAACAAAAATTATGAAATCGAAACTGCTAATTGCCACGCTGCTTGTGGGACTTGTCTCGCAACGGTGGGCCATGTCTCAAACTGATACTAACAGTGTCGCGACCAACCAACCGGCAACGAGCGAGTCCGCTCCCGCGGCTCAGCCCGCCGACGCTGCCACCAACGCGGCCACGACGCCGGCCGCCGGCACCGATCAATCTGCCAGTACAACCAGTGTCACTACAACAACCACGACTAGCAGCAACGAAACCACCAGTGTGACGGACACCAACGCACCGGCCATGGTGACGACGAATACGGAATCTTCAAGCGTGGAGAGCACCAATGAAACTGCCAGTGCCGACGCCAATGCCTCGGCCGCAGCGCCAGCCGTGTTGCCCATTCAATTCCAGGACGTTCCGATCACCACCGCCATCGAAAATCTGGCCCGTCTGGCCGACATCAATTATTTGCTCGACCCGAAAATCGGCTATGGCCAGCCCGACCAAAACGGGCAGATCAAACCGGAACCGACCATTTCCGTCCGCTGGGAGAATGTCTCCGCCCGCCAGGCGTTGTTGGCCGTGCTGGATAATTATAATCTCGAACTCGTTGAGGACTCGAAGACCAAAATTGCGCGCATCGGCATCAAAAACCCGAATGCGCCGCCGCCGCTCCTCACCCGGGTCATTCAACTCAAATACTCCAGCGTCTCCAATATGGAGAACGCAGTGGAAAGCGCGCTGACCGACAAACGGAGCCGGGTGGTGCCGGATTCGCGCACCAGCCAGCTGGTGGTGGTTGCCACCGAGAGCGAACAGGACGCGGTCGACACGCTGGTGGAGCAGCTCGACAAACCCACCCGCCAGGTCTTGATTGAAACCCGCCTGATGGAGGTTTCCAGCTCGCCCAGTACTACCAAAGGCATCGATTGGTCAGGCACTCTGAGCGCACAACATGTTTCGTTCGGAAATAATTTGAATGCGAATCCAACGACCATTTCCCCCGGCTATTTGGGTTTCCCGGCAGGGCAAGCGGTAACGAATGGATCACCGATGGTTGAAGGTATCGACCAGGAATTGGCCAATTTGGTTAGTAAACCGAGCCTTGCTGCCAATACGGCCGAAGGTTTTGGAGCAACAGCCTTTCTCAATGCAGACGGCGTGAGCGCTGTCCTTTCCTTCTTGAACTCAGACGCCGACGCGCAAACCATCGCTACTCCCCGCGTCGTGACGTTGGATAATGAGCCTGCTCATATTGAAGTCACCCGGGCCTCACCTATCTTCGCCACGACTGCTGGCACGCAGGGCTCACCCGGTGGCTCGCAAGTGACTTATACCAATTTGGGAACCATCCTGGATGTCACCCCGCGTATTTCCGCCAATGACTACATCTGGCTGACTGTGCAACCGGAAGTTTCCAGCGTGGCTGATACCGTCACAAAAATTGTGGCGGGCGTGGAAAATCAGGCGGATGAATATGACGTACGCAAGGTGGTCACCCAGGTCCTAATCCCCAATGCCAACACGCTCGTCATGGGCGGCTTTATCAAGGACAACACGCAAAACCAATATACCAAGGTCCCTGTGTTAGGTGATATTCCCGTGCTTGGATATGCTTTCCGATCTGAAAGCAAGGGGATCGTCAAAGACAATCTGTTGATTTTCATCACCCCAACCATTGTCAAAGACGGAGACTTCCAACCGACGTCAACGGAATTCCTGCAATCCAGCCCGTTGGGGCCCAAACCGCCCATGAATCCTACCACGATGTGGAACAGTGCCAAACCCCGCAACTGGACCCATCCGAAGGACACAGATCCTTATTATAACATCGCCAACCAGCCGGCGACTGATTGGTCAACGACGACCAACAGCGCGGCCGGGTCGTCAACGACGACAAGCACGGTTAATATAAATCCGTAATGGTTATTGGTCTTTTCAAGGGCGCGCCCGCTTGGGCGCGCCTTTTTCATTTTCAACCCGGCAAGTTTTCGGCAGCCACCCGTTTCAAATAATCGAAGGAAAATATCCCCGTGGTGTGTCCATCCCCCCAAGCCGGCTGAATGGCATAGCCGCCTACAACGACAAACCGAACCAACTGAAAGGCCGATGGGGTCAATGGCCGGCCGGGATTCTTGTAGACGTTCCCCAATATATCCGCCTCGCCCCGGCATTCGGCGCAGGGACAGCTTCGCCGCAACACCTCCAGCGGGATGAAACTTTCGCTGTCGTCGTCCCATTTGATGGCCAGCTCGGCGCCGATGACTTGAATGTCCCGTGGTCGCATCAGCGCCTCGTCAAACGGCGCTCAAACGCGGCAAGCGTTTCGGGACTGACGTGATGTTCGATCCCCTCGGCGTCCAGCTCGGAAACTTTCTCCGGAATGCCCAGCGACCGCAAAAAAGCCACGACGGTCTCATGCCGTCGTTTGCACTCCGCCGCCAGCCGTCGCCCGGCGTCGGTCAGAAAAATCGACCGATATGGCCGGGTGTTCACGTAGCCGGCCTGTTGCAGCCGGGACAGGGTTCGGTTGACGGTCACATGCGTCACGCCCAATCGGCGCGCCAGGTCCACCACACGCGCCTCGCCGAGCGAATCCGACAAATCGGCGATGGCCTCGACGTAATCCTGCGCGACCTCCGTGGCGCGATCGCGGCGCGACCGGCGGAAGTTCTCGGCCTGTGGTGCCGGTGAGTACGGTTGTCCGGCACGGGTCGCGCGGGACGATTTGCGGACGGAACGCGACATAACCGGGGAAGTAAAACCCCGACCGCTCCATTAGTCGAGGTTTTAATTTGTAACCAAAGCTACATCGGGGTTGACAATGGGGCTTTTAAAATGTAACCAAAGCTACATGTTTTTGTTTAAGCTAAAAAAGACCCGTCTTGTTCTGGCGGCAGTTCTGGGGGTCGCGCCGGTGTCCCGCGCGCTGGCGCAGGAGATGCCCCTGCCGGATAAAAGCGGTTACAATCTTTTCAACCCCGTGCCGGAAGCTTTAATGCGCGAATTGAGTCCCGACCGCCCGGACGAAACCGAATCGGCTTTTACGGTGGACGCCGGCCACTACCAGTTGGAAATGGATTTTGTCAATTTCACTTACGACCAAACGGATGGTACAACCGCGAAGGCGTGGGACGTGGGCGATTTCAACTTCAAAGCCGGATTGCTCAATAATGTAGACGTCCAGCTCGTCTATGACAATTACCTGAATGTTCATACGGAAGACAGCTCGGGCAAATCAACCACGCAGTCCGGCTTCGGCGATTTCACCACGCGGCTAAAGGTCAATTTGTGGGGTGATGACGGCGGAAAGACGGCCTTTGCACTTCTGCCTTACGTCAAGTTTCCGACCAGCACGGATAATTTGGGCAACAACGCGGTCGAGGGCGGCGTGATTTTACCATTGGCGGTGAGTTTGCCCTATGACTTCGACTTGAGTTTGGAAACGGCGGCTGGTTTGATGAAAAACGATGACAACGGCGGCTACCATGAAGAATTCATCGCTTCGGCCAGCGTTGATCATCAGATCGTTGGAAAGTTAAGCGGTTTTGCGGAATTTTTCAGCGACTTTACCACGGAGAGTCACGCCGGTTGGGTGGGAACGGTGGATACCGGTCTGGAATATCTGGTGACTAAAAACATCCAGTTGGATTGCGACTGCTACTTTGGTGTGACGCCGGCGGCGGCCGATTACAACCCATTTTGTGGAATCACCGTGAGGTTTTAACAAAGGAATAGGGTTTTATGAGCAAAGACAACAACACACCCACGGACTTCCATGAACCCGCGGTGGCCAAAGTCGCCCCGGTTCCGCGCCCCGGTGCCATGTCGCTGGAAGGAATGCACAGCAGCGTGACAGTGCCTGACCATAAAGCCGGCTTCTGGCGGCAAATTGGCGCCTACTTCGGCCCGGCGGTTTTGGTCAGCGTAGCTTACATGGATCCGGGCAACTGGGGAACCGATCTCCAGGGCGGCGCCCAGTTCAAATACGGATTGCTGTGGGTGGTCGGCCTGGCCAGCCTGATGGCGATCTTTTTGCAGATTATCGCCGCTCGGCTCGGCATCGCGACCGGGCGCGACCTGGCCCAATGCTGCTATGATTGGTATCCCAAGTGGACGCGCGTGCCGAACTGGCTCATGGCGGAACTTGCGATCATTGCGTGCGATTTGGCCGAAGTCTTGGGCGGCGCGGTGGCGCTGAACATGTTGTTCCACATCCCCATTTTTTGGGGAGTCATTATCACCGGCGTCGACGTGCTGTTGCTGCTGTCGATGCAGCGGTTCGGGATGCGGACCATCGAAGCCATAGTGCTGCTGCTGGTGGCGACCATCGGGGTTTGCTACTTCATTGAGATTTTTATTCTGCCGCAGACGCAGCCCAGCTTTCTGGAAATGGGCCGGGCGATGATTACGCCCACTTTGAGTTCGGCTAGCATGGTCTATGTGGCCATCGGAATCATCGGTGCAACGGTCATGCCGCACGTGTTGTATCTGCACCCCGCCCTGGTGCAGAGCCGCAAATTTCAGAAGGACGATGAATCCATCCGAAAGGCGATCCGCTTCAACACCATTGATGTCACCGCCAATCTGTCGGTTGCTTTCCTGATCAACGCCGCCATCCTGGTGCTGGCTGCGATTGTCTTTTACGGCAAGACCAGTGTCACCGCCGCCGGTGGACAGGTGGTCCAGTTCAACGATTCAACGGATTGGATCCAGGCGGCCAATCTGACCTTGGCGCCGTTGATGGGCACGGCTGCTGCGAGCGTCCTTTTCGCCGTCGCCCTGCTGGCCAGCGGACAAAGCGCCACCATCGTCGGCACGTTGGCCGGCCAGGTGGTCATGGAAGGCTTTATGCACTGGAGAATCAAGCCGTGGGTGCGGCGGCTGATTACCCGTTCGTTGGCCATCATCCCCACGGCTATCTATATCGGCATCCGCGGGGCCAATAACATCAACGATCTGATCGTCCTGAGCCAGGTGGTGCTGGCGCTGCAGCTTCCGTTTGCGATGTTCCCCCTGTTGCACCTCGCCAGTTCCCGCAGGCGGATGGGACAATGGCAGCTCGGCTGGTTTCTACTCATAGCCGGGTGGGGTTCGGCGTTGCTGATTACGGCCTTCGACTTTTACGGTCTGCCGGATGCCGTGAAACAGGCTTGGCAGGTTATCACCGGTGGATAAACTAAAGAAGCTAACCCATGTATAAAACCATTCTCGTAACGTTGGACGGCACACCGACCGACCGCGCCATTATCGAGCACATCAAGCTGCTCGCGAAGCTCGCGCAGAGCCGCGTTGTGCTGCTTCACGTAGCCGACGGTTGGGCGGCAAGAATTTTTGGACCGGACGCGGTCAGCCCCGAGGTCACCGAAGATACCGCATATTTGAACAAGGTTCGGTCGGAATTTCAATCCGCCGGTATTCCCGCTGAGGTGGAACTGGCTTACGGTGATCCACCGAAGGAAATCGTCAAGTGGGTCGGTCAAAAGGGATGCGACCTGGTGGCGATGAGCACTCACGGACACCGTTTCCTGGCCGACGTCTTTCTTGGTTCTACGTCCAGGCATGTCCGCCACAGCATTAAAGTGCCTGTGCTCCTGCTTCGGGCAAAGTGAATCATTCGCGCCATCGCACGAATTTCTCGGCTTGGGTTTCGGGCGCGCAGGAAAAATAACCGCTCAGACTTTCCCCAGTGGCGAATCCGCCGGTCGCTCGACTAGGTGCAGCAGATTGCCCTCGAGGTCTTCAAAGAACAATACCCGCCCGCCACCCGCCGCCGGCCGGATTTCCTTCGTAAAGGTAACGCCGCGTCTTTCCAGTTCGGCCCGGGCCGTGTCAATCGAGTCCACCCGCAATGCGACGTGACGAAAACCGGCCAGTTCGTTATTGCCGCGTTCAGCCAGGGTGGATTCAGCCGCATAAATCTCAAACCACCCTCCGTCAGGCAGGGTAATCAGACACGCCGGCGGGTTCTGGCCGTTGTTCCAGACCTCACGCGCGTCCAAAACGCGCAAATACCAGTCTCTCAACGCCAGCGGGTTGTCCGCCGGAATGGCGACGTGTTCGATGGAGATATTCACGGCCTCCAATTAAGCCACGCGTCACGGACAGGCAATCCTTATTCAGAAATCCCTGCAAAAGTCATCCACCGGCCTTCGGAGCGCCGGGCACCGCCTCGGCTGCGTGGAAAGTCCCTTGCTTTGTGCCGAGACGGTGCGCGGCGCCCCGGTTTTGCAGAGATTTCTTATTCACCATTCGCCAGCCATCGATGGTTGAGGTCAAGCTGGCATGGACAATACGATTCGAAGTTTTCCAGTTCAATGGCGCCGGCCATCGTGTATCATCCGGGCATCCGTTCTATGAACACTGAATCTTTTCTCCAACAACGGTTGCTTTGCATTACGTCGGTTGATCGGGTGGAGGATGCCGTACCGCTCGCCGAGGCGCTGCTCACCGGTGGATTGACAGTGATGGAAATCACCTTTCGCACCGCCGCGGCCGCCGAATCCATCCAACGCATCCGCCAGCACGTGCCGCGGATGAGCATCGGCGCCGGCACCCTGCTGTCGCCGGAACAGGTGCAGCGTGCGATCGATGTCGGCGCCCAATTCGGCGTCTCTCCGGGCTTGAACGAAACCGTTTTGGCGGCGGCGAACAAAAATCAGATGCCGTTTTTCCCGGGGGTCATGACGCCGACCGAAGTGGACCGGGCGTTGAGTCTGGGCTGGAAACATTTGAAATTTTTCCCGGCGGAACCCGCCGGTGGGGTGGCCATGCTCAAGGCGCTGGCCGCGCCATTCGCTCACACCGGCGTGAAATTCATCCCCACCGGGGGCATCAACGCCGTGACCTTGCCGGATTATCTGGCGCTGCCGCAAGTGGCCGCCGCCGGCGGTTCGTGGATGGCCGAACGCAAACTCGTCTCCGAAAAGAGCTGGGCCAAAATCACCGCCCTGACTGCCGAGGCGATAAAAGCCATTGCGCAGTCGCCGGGGCCTTCGGCTTGACGGTTGCCGTCCCGGTGTTTTTATTGTTTCACCATAAACTCCAAAATCAAATGGCAAAACTTTTTCTCGGACTCGATTCCAGCACGCAAAGCCTGAGCGCCGTGGTCATTGACTACGACCGCCGCAAGGTGGTGTACGATAAATCGTTGAACTTCGATCACGCGCTGCCGTCCTACGGAACCCAAAACGGCGTGTTGCCCCATCCCGATCCGTTGGTCAAACACAGCCCGCCGCTGATGTGGGCCGGGGCGCTGGATTTGCTCTTTGCCACCATGAAAGCGGAGGGCGTGGCGCTGGGTGATATTCTGGCCATCAGCGGCAGCGGCCAGCAACATGGCTCGGTTTATTTCAATGACCGTGCGGCCGCGGCGCTGGCGAATCTGGATTCCGGAAAAAGTCTGGTGGAAAATTTGAAGGGAATTTTTTCCCGTTCGACTTCGCCCATTTGGATGGATTCCTCCACCGCCCGGGAATGTGCCGAAATCCGCCGGGAACTGGGCGGCCTCAAGGCGACGGCCCAACAAACCGGCTCGGATGCGTTTGAGCGATTCACCGGACCGCAAATCCGCAAGTTTTACAAGACCGAGCCGGAGGCTTATGCCCGGACCGCGGGCATCGCGCTGGTCAGCTCGTACCTGGCGTCACTGGTCGCCGGAAAAATTGCGCCGATTGATTACGGCGACGGCGCGGGGATGAACCTGATGGATATTCGGAAGAAGGTCTGGCACGGCGGCGCGCTGGGGGCCACGGCGCCGGATTTGGAAAAGAAACTGCCGCCGCTGGCGGATTCCTCAAAAATCGTCGGCCCGGTCAGTTCCTATTTTGTAAAAAAATACGGCCTGAATCCGGCCGCGCGGGCGCTGGTCTGGTCGGGGGACAACCCGTGCAGCCTCGTCGGGCTGGGTCTTATCAGGGAAGGCCGGGTGGCCATCAGCCTGGGTACCAGCGACACCTATTTCGGCCCCATGAAGAATTGTTGCACGGACGAACACGGCGAAGGGCACGTGTTCGGTTCGCCGGCGGGCGGTTACATGTCGTTGATTTGTTTCAAGAACGGTTCGCTGGCCCGCGAAAAAATCCGGGACGCTTATGGCATCAAAGATTGGAATAAATTCGGCGACTTGATGGCGGCCAAACCGCCCGGCAACCACGGCGGGATTTTGTTGCCGTGGTTCGAGGCGGAAATCGTGCCGCGCGTCAACCGGCCCGGCATTCATCGTTTCGATCTGGATGAAAAAGACGCCGCCGCCAATTGTCGCGCCATCGTGGAGGCGCAGATGCTTTCCAAACGGCTGCATGCGCGGTGGATGCAGGTCACGCCCGACTGCATTTACGCCACCGGCGGCGCGTCCAACGATCCGGCGCTTTTGCGGGTGATGGCCGATGTCATGAACTGCCGCGTGGTGCGCATTGAAATTTCCAAGAGTGCCGCGCTCGGCGCCGCCTTGCTGGCCGTGCACGGCTGGCTGGTTCAGGCGGGAGAAAGGCCGCAATGGGAGGACGTGGTCGCCGGGTTCACCGACCCGGTTCCCGGCAGCGAAGTCCGTCCGGATCCGGACGCGGTGCGCGTTTATGACCGGCTCGTTGAAAAATACGCCGCGTGCGAGCGCGACGCGTTGAAACAACCAGGTGATTAGGAGCTACCGCGGGCAGTCTGGCCGCCGGCAAGGCGCCTTTTTATCAGCCGATGCCGACGCGTTTGCCGGCCTTGCGCTTCTGGTATTGCTCGTTGATCCACTTGTAGGTGGCGGCCAGTCCCTTGTTCAAGGTTGTGTCCGGTTCCCAGTTCAGAACCTGCTTGATAAATGTGTTGTCACTGTTGCGGCCGGCCACACCGCGCGGTGCGGTCAAATCGTAATGGCGTCTGAGTTTCACACCGGCAATCTTTTCGATTTTGGAAAGCAGTTCGTTGATGGAAACCAGCTCGCTGGAACCCAGATTAATCGGCGTCGCGATCAGTTCGTCGCAATGCATGATCCGGTCAATGCCCTTCACGCAATCGTCAATGTACATGAAACTGCGCGTCTGGTGGCCGTCGCCCCAAATCATGATGTCCTTCTTGCCGGTGTCGATCGCCTCGATGACCTTGCGGGACAGGGCGGCGGGGGCCTTTTCCCGTCCTCCGTCCCAGGTTCCGTGCGGGCCATAGACGTTATGGAAACGGGCAATGGCGGTCTTCATGCCGCGTTCAGCCCAGTATTCCTGGCAAAACATCTCGGAAACCAGTTTCTCCCAGCCGTAACCGCGTTCAGCCATCGCCGGGTAAGCGTCGGATTCCTTGAGCGCGCGGACGTTGGGGTCCTGCTGCAGCAGCGTGTTGTAGGCGCAGGCCGAGCTGGAATAAAAGTAGCGGCGCGCCCCGGCGCGGTAGGCGGCCTCGACCATATGCGTATTAATAAGGATGGAGCGGAGGCATTCGACGCGGAAGCGCTCGATGAACCCCATGCCGCCCATGTCGGCAGCGAGATTGTAGACTTCCACCGCACCTTCGCAGACGCGCCGGCAGTTGTCCTCATGGCTGACGTCCAGGCAGAGGTTCTCGACACCGGGCACGTGCAGATACCATTCGTAAAGCGGTTTTTTGTCCACGGCACGGATGTTGTTGAAGCCCTTCTTTTTGAAATACAGGGCCAGGTTGCCCGCAATGAATCCACCCGCGCCGGTGATGACGATCAGATCGTCTTTTTTTAGTGTCGGATCCTTTTCGACAAATCGTTTTGATTCCATATCAACTTTGTTACGTTAGAAGGTGAACGCTGAGGGTTATGCCAGATACCTGATCGGTTGATGATCAATGAAATGACCGGTTGCGACTGAAAACTGGTTGTGCATGTGGGCGGGGAGTCTGCTCGATAAACGATGCGGTGACAATCCAATTTTCGATTGGTTGGCGGGCGTAATGGAAATTCCAGCGGTTTCGAAGGCCTTTTTAAAGGCGATGCCACCACACCGCGGTTGGCTGGGAAACGTCAAATGGAACGCGTCGTTCCGGGCTTTGCAGCGTATAAATGGAATAGCTGGTGGGTTCCAGTGAAAAGTGGCCGGCCTTGAGCCGGCGCAAACGGTGATGCGCAATCCAAACGGGTTTGAGCCATCGAATCCATGGCGGCATCATGGCCAGGGTCTCCTGTCTTTCCCGAACGGCGTTTGGCTTGAGATTCATATTTTCTCCGTTGTCCACAAAGACCGAGGTGAAACGGTCGCAAACCGCCATGGGGACATTGTTTTTGAGCAGGGCTGAAACCCAGTGAAAATCACCCAAATCACGCCAGCGGGCATTGAAGCAGATACCGCGCTTCTCAAAAACCTGTCGGCGAATGAACAACGAACTGGTCAGCACCGGAAATCGAAACCAGATATGCCGGGGATGTGGCGCCAGGGAGTGCCGGTGACAAATGTAACGACCGTTCCCATCCACAACAATGGTGCCGGCCAGGGCCACTTCGACCTGGGGATTCGCTTCAAAAAAGCCTTCCACACTTTTAAGCGCGCCGGGCAGATATTGTTCATCGCAGTTCAGGTACGCCAGAATATCGCCCTGGGCGCGCCGGAAACCCCGGTTGACGGCATCGTACATCCCGGCGTCCTTCTCGATAAAAGCCCGCACGCGCGGGTCGCGGGGGAGCCAATCCTGCGTTCCGTCGTCCGAACAGGAATCCTGAACAATATGTTCCAGCTCAACGCCTTCCTGGTCAGCCACGGAGGCAATGCAAAGCTTGAGCCATTTGGAACTGCGGAAACTGGGTGTGACGATGGAGAATTTCATCAGACGGATGGATTGGCAGGTTGGAACATTTTGACATTTGGGATTTAGACAGTCGCCCGGAATTTTTGTGCAATGGGAATGCGCCGCCCGATGCCAAAGGCGCGCGGCGATACCTTCAAACCCGGCGCCGCCTGGCGGCGTTTGTACTCGCTGAAGGTGATTTTGTTGATGACGTCGTTGACGATTGCGGCGTCAAACCCGCGGGCGATGATTTCCGGCTTGCTTAAATTTTGCACGACATACGCGTCCAGGATCCGGTCCAGGACTTCGTAGGGCGGCAACGAGTCCTGGTCTTTTTGGTCCGGACGCAACTCGGCGCTGGGCGGTTTGGTGAGGGAAGCTGCGGGAATAATTTCGCGCTCACGATTCACCCAGCGTGAGATTCTGTAAACATCCATCTTGAAAACGTCCGCGAGCGGGGCCAGGGCGCCGCACATGTCGCCATACAGCGTGCAATAGCCGACCGCCATCTCGGATTTGTTGCCGGTGGTCAGGACCAGCGCACCGAACTTGTTGGACAACGCCATCAAGGTCACACCCCGCAGCCGCGACTGGATATTTTCCTCGGCCTCGTTGGGCTGGGTCCCGGCAAAAACTTTTGATAACTGTTTTTCGACCGACTGGAAGACCGTCTCAATTGGTAAAACCTCGTAGCGAATACCCAGGTTTCTCGCGAGCGCCTCCGCGTCGCTCAGGCTGCCCTCGCTCGAATAGCGCGCCGGCAGGGAGACGCCCATGACCCTGTCCGGGCCCAGAGCGTCCGCCGCCAGGGCGGCGACGAGCGCGGAGTCAATCCCACCGGAAAGTCCGATTATGGCCGATTTGAAACCGCATTTGCCGACATAATCCCGGATCCCCAGGGAAAGCGCGGCGAACAACTGCTCTTCCCGTACCGGCCAGTCGGCTTTTGGTGTTGGCGAACCGGTGTCCCAGTCTGCGACCACAAGGTCTTCGGCAAATCCCTTGCCCAGGGCTAGCGGCTCGCCGTGTTTGTTCAGTATCACACTATGGCCATCGAAGATTAATTCGTCATTGGCGCCGACGAGGTTTACGTAGGCCAGCGGCACGCCTTCGTCCCGCGCCACGCGCTGGAGCATTTCCAGTCGCACGCGTTCCTTGCCGTCATGCCACGGCGACGCGGAAATATTGATGATGGCCCCGGCTCCCTGGGCGATGAGTTCCTTGACGGGATCGCGGCGGTACAGCCGCTCCGGCCAGAAATCCTGGTCGTTCCAAATGTCCTCGCAGATGGTGATGCCTAGCTTGCGTCCGTTCCATTCGAACGGGGTGACGTTTTTTGCAGGTTCAAAATAGCGGTCTTCGTCAAAAACGTCGTAGGTCGGCAACAGACATTTGTGGCTGCGCCAGAGGACCTTTCCATTTTGCAGGACCGCCGCGGAATTCCGGAGAGCGCGCCCCGGACGCTCGGGATTTTGGTCCACGTAACCGACACAAAGAGGGACGCGGCCGATGTCCCCGGCGGTTTCAGCCAGGATGGCGAGGCTGGCGTCCACAAAATCCGCGCGCAGCAACAAATCGCGTGGCGGGTAGCCGCACAAAAACAATTCCGGGGCGAGAACCAATTCCGCACCGCGGGCGCAGGCCTGTTCGTAACCCGCGAGGACTTTCCGGCGATTTGCGGCAAAATCACCAATGGTCGAGTTGAGTTGAAGCAGGCCGATTTTCAATATGCTGAGGATAGGGATTGCCGGCGATTTCGCAATGAGTTTGGGCGAACGGCGGTTCTTACGGGCGCGGTTGACGCCGGCTCGAAAGGAGGCGCTGAATGGCGGTGATGCGTTCCGTTGCCAGTTTTTCAAAGGTAAACTGGCTGGCGCGGACCAGCCCCTCCTCGCGGAGTCGCCTTGCCAGGGTGGCATCGGTGGAAAGCCTTCGCAACGCATCCGCCACGGCTTCGACATCCTGAAAATCCAGTAACAATGCATGGTCTTCGGCGACCTCATGCATGATGGGGATATCATTGATGACACAGGGCGTTCCGCAGGCCATGGCCTCGATCACGCAACGCCCAAAGGTCTCCTCCCGGCTGGCGAGGCAGAAGCCGGTGGCGTGCCGGTACAGCGGGGCGACCCAACGGTCGTCAATCCAACCCAGGAATTTGACGTCCGGTTCGACGCCGAGCGATTTTGCCTGCGCCTGCGCTGCGCCCAGTCCGTTGAACCAGTCGCCACCCGCCATGACGAGTGGATGCCGTCGGCGCAGTTCCGGGTCGAGCCGGGCGTAGCCGGCGATGAGCCGTTCGGCCTGTTTGTACGGATAGAAATTTGAGAGCCAGAGAAAATACCCCGGCGTAATCCCGAACTTTTCCCTGAGCTGCCGCAGTTCATCCGGCGCGGCCAGGGGGTTGAAAATTTCATGCTGCAAACCTTCATGGCTGATGACCAGACGATCCCGAAAGGCCGGGTAAAGCGACAATACCTGGTCGGCAGTGCAACGTGAATTTACGAAGATCAGATCGGCCTTCGGCCAGCTGAATTTCATCATCCCCCGCCGGTAGAGTCCGCGCAACCAGCCCAACTGATTCTGCCGGTTCAACGCGTGCAGCGACAACGCGTGCATGGCCGTGGGCAGGCACTTGCGGAGGGGCACAAAACCCACGGTAACCAGCACGTCGGCGCCGCGCGCGCGGGCGGAGGCCGGCACCTGAAAATGGTCGGCGAGGAGGCGGCGGTAAAGCTGATCGTTGGCGGGGAAGTCGCGCACCAGTTCAACGCGCGAATCCACGATGTTCCATTCCTGGTTGGGGCCGGCAAAAATCAGCCAGGATACGTCGGGAAAGAGTTTTAGCCCGCGTAAAACAAGTTCATGGTAGAGGGACGTCAGCCCGGTTTTGTGCCGCGGATTTTCGCCGAGAATGGTAAGGGCGATTTTCATCAGCAATGAGAATGCTTCAGCCGGGATAATTGGTGATTTCAAGTATTCTGTGGTCCATGGACTGCGTTTGGACTTGTATCAAAAGCCGGGCCCAAAAGCAATTTTTCCAAGGCGGCTTGATTTCACCGGAGAGGAGTTTGCTGGCGTTTCGGCTTTCATCCCGTATCCTGCGCGCAGACTTTTGATTTTAATGGCGATTGAGCGTGTCAATGTCCTGGGTGTCGGCATCAGCGTTATCAATTTGCAAACGGCGCTGGCGGCCATTGCGGATGCCGTCGGCCAGCGGCGTAAGGGCTACATTTGCGTGACCGGCGTGCACGGGGTGATGGAGGCGCAAAAGGACGAAAAATTCCGCAAAATTTTGAATCAGGCGTTTCTTTGCACTCCGGATGGAATGCCCATGGTCTGGGCGGGAAGACTGCACGGTCACCGGGCCATGCGCCGGGTTTATGGTCCGGACTTGATGCTGGACGTGTGCGCGTGGAGCGAAAAAAAGTCCTGCCGTCACTTTTTTTTCGGCGGGGCTCCCAGGGCGGCGGAGCAATTGCGCGACCGGCTCATCGTTCGGTTTCCCGATTTGCAGGTGGTGGGCTGTCACGCGCCGCCTTTCCGTCCGCTGGAGGCCGCGGAAAAAATGCAGTTGCAGGAAGTGATCCGGGCCGCCCGACCGGACATCCTGTGGGTGGGGTTGAGCACGCCGAAGCAGGAACGGTTCATGGCGGAATTTTTGCCGCAATTGGAAGTGACCTTGATGATCGGGGTGGGTGCCGCCTTTGATTTTCACGCCGGACGGGTGAAACAAGCCCCGCGCTGGATGCAACGAAGCGGTCTGGAGTGGTTTTATCGGTTGTGCCGGGAGCCACGGCGCCTGGCCATGCGCTATTTGCGGAACAACCCGCTTTTTCTCATGAAAATCGCCGGCCAATTCCTGGGTTTGAAAAGATATCCGTTGGAATAAAGAGGTTTTCATGCTATTTTTCCAAACGTTGTTTGTACAAAACTTGCCACCATTTTACCACGGGTAACGGAAAACCGCCGCCCCCGAAAATTTGATTGAGTCCGGACGGGACTTTTGTTATCTCAATATTGAAAATAAGTGCAAATGAACGACTCTTCCATCAGTGAAACTCCACGCGACTGGTGGACGGATACGCTGGATTGCTGGCAGCGCCTGCCCAATAAAGGGTTCTTTTTTCTTTTGCTCGCCGCCTGGTTGACGTTGTTTCATTTCCTGGGGAATTCGGTCTTTGGCTACATTCATAGCCCGTCGTTGTTGCAGTGGATGTACAACGCCTACAACAGCCAGGGTGTTTCCGGCGACGATGCCGATGGAAATCTGATCCCTTTCCTGGTGATTGGTCTGTTTTGGTGGAAACGCAGGGAACTGCTGGCGCTGTCGTTGAAAATCTGGCCACCCGCTCTGTTGCTGGTTGGTTTGGGGCTGGTGTTGCATGTCATGGGTTACGTGATTCAAGAACCGCGCCTTTCCATCGTGGCGTTGTTCACGGGCATCTACGGGCTGATGGGATTGGCCTGGGGACCCGGCTGGTTGCGCCACAGTTTCTTCCCGTTTTGTCTTTTCATTTTTTCCGTGCCGCTGAGCGCGGTGCTGGAACCGATCACTTTTCCGCTGCGCCTCTTCGTTTCCGCACTGGTGGAATGGATCGCGCACGGGGTTCTCGGGATCGGGGTGGTGCGCATGGGCACGCAACTGTTCGATCCGCTCGGCACCTATCAATACGACGTCGCGGCGGCGTGCAGCGGCATCCGCAGTCTTATGGCAATTTTTTTATTCGCTACGGTCTGCGGATTTGTGATGTTTCGCTCGCCGCGGAAACGGCTCCTGCTCATCGCGCTGGCGATTCCTTTTGCCGTTTTGGGCAACCTTCTCCGGATGCTCCTGATCATCATCGCCGCGGTGATGGGCGGCCAGGAATGGGGCAACTATGTTCACGAGAGCACCATTATCAGCTTGATTCCTTACCTTCCGGCCTTC
The DNA here is from genome assembly GCA_049516255.1 of Verrucomicrobiota bacterium. GTDB lineage: Bacteria > Verrucomicrobiota > Verrucomicrobiia > Limisphaerales > UBA11358 > UBA11358. The sequence continues at coordinate 42,102 of JBEKTH010000002.1, read as the reverse complement.
GTGGGATTGTTGTTCGTGGCGCGGTGGCTGGAGGAAAAACCTGATTCAGCCGGAGGCCCACAGCCATGAAAAGCCCGAAAATCCTCCTCTTTGCCATCGTGCTCGCGCTGATTGGCAGCGGAGCCGGGGCTTTGACCTGGCTCAAGGCCAATCAAAAGCTCGGCCGCCCCGGCATCCGGGCGACCCCCATTCCCGGAAGCATCCGAATGAGTTTTGATTTGCCGGAGCGCGTGCTTGATTTTACTTCAACAAAAGAAGCCGAGGATCAGACGGTTTTGGACCTGCTTCCCAAAGACACCAGCTACGCCCAGCGCCTTTACAAGACGACGAATGGTTTTTGGGTGAATGCGAACATTATTTTAATGGGCATGGACCGGACCAGCATCCACAAACCGGATTTTTGCCTCCCAGGCCAGGGTTGGAACATCGACAAAAGAGAGACTGTCAGCATTCCGATCCAAGGTCCGCATCCCTATCATTTACAAGTCGCGAAATGGACGATCACGAATACCCTTAAAAACGCCGATGGGCAGGAGCAGGAAGTGCACGGACTGTACGTATTCTGGTTCGTGGCCAGGAATGAACAGACCACCAGCCATTGGCAGCGCATCTGGTGGCTGACGCGGGATTTGCTGACGACCGGTGCTTTACAACGTTGGGCGTATGTTTCTTATTTTTCCGCCGGTTTTGGGTCCGATCAGGAGGATGCCGCCTTTGGTCGGATTAAAAAGCTCATTGTGGCTTCGGTGCCGGAATTTCAACTGCCACCGAAGGCCGAGTAAAGTTGTGCGCCGCCCGATGATGAAACTCCGGAGCATTGAATTCCTTTGTGATTTGACTATCCTGAAAGGCGCTTCAACCTTCAAAAGCCATGCTGAGACGTGATCGTCAGATTCGAACGGTGATTCAACAACTGGCGGACGCCAGTTTGTTTGCGGTTGCCTTTTGGGTGGCGTACGCGTTGCGTGCCAATCCGGAAATCATTACCTGGCTGAAACTGGAGCCTCCCAGTCCTTTCGCAAATTTCGCGTGGCTCTATCTTGTGTTAATCCCCGCCACTCCCCTCGTGCTCGAATCGCAGGGATTTTATGATCATTCCCCGTTGTGCCCCCGCAGCGCCATTTTGTGGCCGCTGTTCAAGGGGTGTTTGGTGGTTTCGGTGGGACTGATGTTGACGGTCTATGTTTTTCACCTGATCGTGGCGCGCGCCATTTTTGTTTCTTTCGGGTGCATCGGCTTTTGCCTGGTGTATTTGAAGGAGGAAGGGATTCGCCTGGTGCTCAAAAGCAAAATGGCCCAGTCGCAGTACAAGCGCCGCTTCATCCTCGTCGGCACCGAACGGGAAATCGCCAGAATGCGCGAGGAGTTGAAGGAACACACGGACGAAAGCGTCGAAATCGTGGCGGACCTCAACCTCCTGGAAACGCCCGTGCAACAGCTGGTGCCCATGCTCCATCATTATTCGGTATACGGCGTGATTTTCAGCGCCAAGCACACTTATTTCGAACAGGTTGAATATGTCATCCGGGCGTGTGAACTGGAAGGCGTGGAAGTGTGGCTGGTGGCCGACTTTTTTGCGACGCAAATCTCCCGCACAAGCTTCGACGAACTGCTCGACCGTCCGTTGCTCGTTTTCCGCACCACGCCGGAAGCCTCCTGGCAAAGCGTCGTCAAACACGTCATGGACGTCGTGGGCGCGTTTTTGCTGCTGGTGTTGCTGATCGTGATTCCGGTGATTCCCGCCATTGCGCTGCTGATCAAATTGACTTCGCCCGGCCCGGTTTTCTTCAAACAGCAGCGTTCCGGCCGGAACGGCGCGCCGTTCACCCTCTACAAATTCCGCACGATGATCACCAACGCCGAACAATTCAAACACGAGTTGGAGGCCATGAACGAAATGAGCGGCCCGGTCTTCAAGGTGACCAACGATCCTCGCATCACCCGCGTGGGCAAGTGGCTCCGCCGTTACAGCCTCGACGAGTTGCCGCAGCTCTTCAATGTCGTGCGAGGCGAGATGAGTCTGGTCGGCCCGCGACCGTTGCCCGTGGATGAGGTCAAACGCTTCAGCGATCTGGCCCATCGCCGCCGCCTCAGCGTGAAGCCCGGCCTCACCTGCCTCTGGCAGATCAGCGGACGCAATCAAATCAAGGATTTCAAGGATTGGGTGCGACTCGACCTCGAATACATTGACAACTGGTCACTCTGGCTCGATTTGAAAATCCTGCTCCGCACCATTCCCGCGGTGTTCGCGGCCACCGGAGCGAAGTGAATGTGAGTGGTAAAATGGGAAGAGAGTCCGCTCTGAAAATTTTTGAAATGACCAAATCATTTCCGGCCGAAGAACGCTACTCGCTGACCGATCAGATTCGCCGCTCTTCGCGGGCGGTCAATGCGATGCTTGCAGCGGCGTGGGCGAGGCGAAGATATCGCGCTGCGTTCGTCAGCAAGTTGGACGAGGCGCTTGAGGAGGCGATGGAAACGCAAAGCTGGCTCGATCACGCGCTAAATTGTAAATATATTTCGACAACACAATTTGCCGCGTTGGATGCAAATTGGCAGTCCATCGGCGCAATGCTCAATTCCATGATGAACAAGGCGGATGATTTCTGCAAATTTGCTCCAAACGCCGACCATCGCGGCGTGCGCGGATGATCCATTCACCATCTACCATTCACCAATCACTTTGAATTGAAGAAGCGCATGAGCAAAAGAAAAAACGTTCAACCGAACCAGCCCACGTCCGTCGTCACCGGCGCCGCCGGATTCCTGGGATCGCATTTGACCGATCTGCTGGTGTCGCGCGGCCATAAGGTCATCGGCATTGATAACTTTGTCACCGGCACGGTGGACAACATTTCGCACCTCGGCGGCAATCCCCACTTCAAGTTCATCCAGCAGGACGTTTCCGAATTCATTTTTCTGAACGAACCGGTGGATTACGTGTGGCACTTTGCGTCGCCCGCCAGTCCGGTGGATTATCTGGAGCTGCCGATCCAGACGCTCAAGGTCGGCTCGCTCGGCACGCATAAGGCGCTGGGCCTGGCCAAGCACAAGCAAGCGCGCTTTCTGCTCGCCTCCACGTCGGAAATTTACGGCGATCCGCTCGTGCACCCGCAAACGGAGGATTATTGGGGCAACGTCAACCCCATTGGTCCCCGCGGTTGTTACGATGAAGCCAAACGGTTTGCCGAGGCCATGACGATGGCCTACCATCGTGAACACCAGGTCGAAACCCGCATCGTCCGCATCTTCAACACCTACGGCCCGCGCATGCGGCTGCATGACGGCCGGGTGGTTCCGTCCTTTATCAGCCAGGCGCTCAAACACAAACCCGTCACCGTTTTTGGCAAGGGCCGGCAGACGCGCAGCTTTTGTTACGTGTCGGATTTGATCGAGGGCATTTATCGGTTGATGATGAGCCGTTACGACTGGCCGATGAACATCGGCAATCCCAGCGAAATGACCGTCCTCGAATTCGCCCGGGAAATCATCCGCGCCATCGGCTCGCGCAGCCGGATCATTTTCAAACCGTTGCCGCAGGATGATCCCCGGCAGCGCCGGCCCGACATTGCGCGGGCGCGGAAGATTCTCCGTTGGGAGCCGAAGGTTCAACTTTCTGACGGCTTGGCAAGAACGATTGGATATTTCCAGAGAAGGCTCTAGGCTGTTGAAATACAATGTCAATCAGCATCCATACTATTTACCGCCATATCTTCAAGGTTTGGCGCAGGCGGCGATTCGCCTTATTCCTGTTTCTGATGAGGCCCAATTCTTCAGATATCCTGCTCGACATCGGTGGGTATCCTGGGTTTTGGACATCGCACCCACAAGCCGTGAAACGAATTGATACGCTCAATGTGCATGAGGTGCATTGGAACGGAGAGCAAGCTCCGAATTATAATATTAGAACACTTGTTGGTGACGGTTGTTGCCTCACCATGTCTGACAAGAGCTACGACATCGCCTTTAGCAACAGCGTCATCGAGCATGTAGGCTCGTGGGAGCGGCAACAGCAGTTTGCCGGAGAGATTCGTCGCGTGGCGAAACACTTATGGGTGCAGACTCCGGCATACGAGTGTCCCATCGAACCGCATTATTTGACCCCTTTTGTTCACTATTTCCCGCGTTCTTTCCAAAAAAGGTTTTTGCGGTGGTGCTCCTTGTGGGGTTGGCTTGAACGACCAAACCGCGACCAAATAAATTCGATGGTCGAAACCACCCGACTGTTGCGGAAATCAGAAATGCGTCAATTATTTCCTGACTGTGAACTTATCACCGAACGCATTTGTTGGTTGATTCCCAAATCTTACATTGCCATCCGACGGGTGGCCTAAGAAATTGGGCAACTGCGCCCACTGACGTCTCGTCCTTGGCGCTTGCCGGTGCATTGTTGGACTTTGCGGATTTGCCGGAAATCCGTTAACAATGGGTTCGTGTCCGCCGCCCATAAAATCATCTTTCGCGCGCGCCAGTTCGAATTTGTGTTTCCGCGCCCGGCGCTGGTCATGGGCGTGGTCAATGTCACGCCTGACTCGTTTTCCGATGGTGGAAAATTTTTGGATGCCCGGGCCGCCGTGGACCACGCGTTGAAACTCGTTGCCGAAGGCGCGGAGATTCTCGACCTGGGTGGTGAATCGACCCGTCCGGGCGCCGAACCGGTGGCCCAGGCCGAGGAGTTGCGCCGGGTTTTGCCCGTTATCGAACAACTGGCCGGGCGCGTGAACATCCCCATTTCCATTGATACCCTGAAACCGGCCGTGGCCCGCGCCGCGCTTGCGGCGGGCGCGAGTATCGTCAATGATGTGGCCGCCCATCGCGAAGACGGCGCCATGTGGCGTGAAGTGGCGGAATTTCAGGCCGGGTATGTCTGCATGCACGCCCGGAGCATGCCTTCCGCCAGGCCGGAACATCCGGTTTATGACGACGTGGTTCGCGAAGTTGGCGCATTTTTCCAGGAACGGTTGGGGCGATTGAACGCCGCGGGTGTGGTCGCTGACCAAGTGGTGTTGGACGTCGGCATCGGTTTTGGCAAGACGATGGAGCATAATTTACAGTTGCTCGCAAACCTGCGGAGTTTTACAACGATGGCACGACCGCTGCTGATTGGGGTTTCGCGCAAGTCGTTTATCGGAAAATTGCTGGGCGCGGGTTTGAGCGAACGGCTGTCCGCCTCGCTGGCCTGCGCGTGTCTGGCGGTTGAATCCGGCGCCCAAATCATCCGGGCGCATGACGTGGCGGAAACCGTCCAGGCGGTGCGGATGGCGGAGGCCCTGTTGGCCCGGAAAAAAAGATAATGTGGATCTACCTTCAGGAAGGCTGGCGGCCCGCGTTGGAAATTTTAATCCTCGCGGTGATGATCTATTACATCTCCCGCTTCTTGCGCGGCACGCGCGGCTGGCCCGTGGTGGTGGGTTTTGTGGTCCTGTTGCTGGTGCTGGCCTTCGTTACGACCCTGCTTAAATTGAAGGTGCTTAGCTGGCTGCTGGGCACTTTTTCGGCGTTTTTTGCCATCGCCGTGCTGGTCATTTTTCAGCCGGAGTTGCGCCGCATGCTGGCTGAACTGGGCAACCTGCCGCTGTTCACCACCGCCCGGGAACAGCGCGAGAATATCGAGGTCATCATCCAAACCGTCGAACGCCTCTCGGAGGTCCGCATCGGCGCGCTCATCGCCATCGAACAATCCATCCAACTGTTCGAGGCGGTGGAATCCGGCGTGCCCGTGGATTGCGAAGCCACGCCCGAAATGCTCGAAACCATTTTCTTCCCGAACAACGCCATTCACGACGGCGGTGTCATCATCAAGGGCGACCGCATTGCCTACGCCGCGTGCATTTTCCCGCTGACGCAACGGCAGGATTTGAACAAATCGCTCGGCACGCGTCACCGCGCGGCCATCGGGTTGAGCGAGGAAACCGACGCGGTGGTGGTCGTCGTCTCCGAGGAAAATGGCAAAATTTCGCATGCCTACAAAGGCCAGCTCGTGCGGGGTGTTTCCCTGGAGGAGTTGCGCGCCTTTCTGACCTCCCTGCTGGTCCAACCGGCCAAGTCCCGGAGCGTCGTCGAATGGCTCCGTTCTCATCTCGGCGAGCGGGTCAAACCCGGCCCCGCCGTCATCACCAAAAACGAGTCCCGCCCGGAATTCAAACAGGCGGGCAATTGAATTTATGCCGAACCGCGAATGGATGACGAGGGATTTGACCTGGAAATTGTTCTCGTTGATTCTGGCGGTGGGCCTGTGGATTACCATCCATAATGTCCGTGAAACGCCGGAAGCGGTCGTTCCGTTTGCCACGGTCACCACGGTGACGTACACAAATCTGCCGGTGCTCGCGGTTTCGGCCGGCGCGGACGTGCACAATGCCCAGATCGTTCCCAACATCGTCGCCGTTGAAATCAGCGGACCGTCCGACATCATGGCGGGTTTGCAGAAAGGTGACGTTCGCGTGTTGATGAATCTTACGGGCCTGGATTCCGCGCGCCTGCTGCGCCGGAACGTGGACGTTTCGGTGCCGCCCGGGGTGACGCTCGACCGGGTCAATCCCACGGAAGTCAGTGTGACAATTTTGCCGGCCACGGAATAAGCATCATGAACCTGCCACAGAAAATTTTCGGGACCGACGGGGTTCGCGGCACCGCCAACGTGGAGCCGGTCACGGCCGAGACCGCGCTTAAACTCGGTCGCGCCGCCGCGCATGTTTTTAAAAATCTCGAATCACAGTCCCGGGGCCGCGGGCGGCACAAAATCGTCATCGGCAAGGACACGCGGCTTTCCGGTTACCTGCTCGAAAACGCGATTTCCTCCGGCATCCTGTCCATGGGCGTGGACGTGCTGTTCATCGGCCCGTTGCCGACGCCGGGCGTCGCCTATGTCACCCGCAGCCTCCGCGCCGATGCCGGCCTGGTCATTACCGCTTCGCACAATCTCTATGCCGACAATGGCATCAAATTCTTCCGCGCCGACGGTTACAAGCTCGACGACAAGATCGAGGACGAAATCGAACACCTGGTGTTCAGCGGCGAAATTGAAAACCTCCGCCCCACGGCCGATGAAATCGGCAAGGCGGTGCGCATCGACGACGCGCTGGGACGTTACATCGAGTTTGCCAAGGCCTCCTTCCCGCGGGGCATGACCCTCGAAGGGGTGCGCATCGTCGTGGATTGCGCGCATGGCGCGGCCTACAAATCCACGCCCTGTGTCCTGCGGGAACTGGGCGCGGAAGTCATCGTTTATGGCAACGCGCCCGATGGCATGAACATCAATCAGGATTGCGGCTCGATGCACCCGGAGAATCTCTGCCGCCAGGTGGTCGAGCACCGGGCGCAACTGGGCATCGCGCACGATGGCGACGCCGACCGCGTCCTGCTCTGCGACGAATCCGGCGTGTTGATTGATGGCGACGACATCATGGCCATTGCGGCGCTGGACATGCTGGCGCAGAAGACGCTCGCGGAACAAACGCTGGTGACCACGGTGATGAGCAACGCCGGTCTGGAAGTGGCGGTCAAATCCGCGGGCGGGAAGGTGGTGCGTACGGCGGTCGGCGATAGAAACGTGATTGATGAAATGTTGCACCAGGGTTTCAACTTTGGCGGCGAACAGAGCGGACATTTGATTTTCCGCGACTTCGGCACCACGGGTGATGGTCTGGTGGCCGCGTTGCAGGTTTTGCGGATCATGCGCGCAAAGGGAACGCCGCTTTCCCGGCTGGCGAAATGCTGGGCGCGTTTCCCGCAACTGGTCACCAACGTCCGCGTGCGCGAAAAGAAGCCGTTCGAGCAGTTGGACGGCCTGGAAAAACTGGTGACCGAGGCCGAGGCGGAATTGAAAGGGCAGGGCGGGCGGGTTTTCCTGCGTTACTCCGGCACGGAACCGAAGGCCCGGCTGCTGCTGGAAGGCCGCGACGCCCGGGTTTTGGAGCAATGGTCGCAGAAGATTTGTGGCGTGATTCAGAAACAGATCGGCGTGTGAAAGCAGCGGCGGACGATTAATGATTTGCGTCAAGCCGATACGCGCCGTCGGTGTGGGCCACCACGAGTGAGAACGGCGCGACATGGATTTTATTTCCGGCCGTTGCCAATGTCTCCGTACCCGCTGCCTGGTCGTTGGCCACGATGATCCAATCGCCCGTCACGGTTAAATCTCTTGGCTCCGGGTTGCCGTTGTAAATCACCAGGATGGTTTTCCAGTCGTCTCCGTTCGCATAGTTCTTAAGCACATATTCGACGAGGTTCTCCGGCACGGCGGGCGCGAACTCCAAAGCCTCATCCACGCGCGCCCGGTCCGTCATGCGGAAGGCGGGATGCGCGCGTCGCAAGGCGATCAGGCCCCGGTAGAAATTAAAAACATCCTTGTGCCGGTCCTTGAACGACCAGTCTATCGGATTCACAAGCGGGTTGTTGTCGTTGTAGCTGTTGGGGTTGAGGTTCTTGGAGCGCAGAAATTCGTCGCCGGCGTGGATGAAAGGAACTCCCTGGGCGGTCAACACAATACCGGCGGCCAGCTTGTCCATGTTGATACGCAGGGCTTCCGGCGCGTCGGTCGTGGACAATCGCAGCTTGTCCCAGAGACAAAGGTCATCATGAACGGACTCATAATTGATGGTTTCGTTCGGAGAAAAGACTTCGATATCCGGTTCACCCTTGCCGGTGCTCTGGGCTTTGATTTCCAGGTGAAATCTTGTCATGCCGCCGAATGGTGGTTCGGCTCCCTGAACGAATCCGGACGCGCGGGATTTTGCATTGTCTCCCTTGATATTGTCGCGGATGCCGTCGTTGAAAGCGGCGATGCCCGTACCCGGAACGTTGGCCTGCGTCATCATTTTATCTGCCGGGAGTACGCGTTCCATCTGCCAGCCTTCACCGTATATGATAGCGCTGGAATTGATTTTTTTTGCTTCACGATACACTTCCAACATGGTTTCACGGTCCAAAATTCCCATCAGGTCAAACCGGAAGCCGTCCATATGATATTCCGTCATCCAGTATTTGATGGAATCCACGATGAATTCTCTCGCCATTGGTTTTTCCGAGGCTAATTCGTTCCCGCAACCGGTCTCATTCGCGTAACGCCCGGACTGGTCCATCCGATAATAATAACCCGGAAATACCTTGTCGAACATGGACGCCGGACGCGAGCCGGTGGCGGCGGTGTGATTGAAGACCACGTCCAGGACCACGCCAATGTGGTTCCGGTGAAAGGCCTGAACCATTTCCTTGAATTCCTTCTGCCGGGTGGTTCCGTCGGGATTCGTGGCGTAGGAACCTTCCGGTGTGTTGTAGAGAACGGGGTCGTAGCCCCAGTTATACCAGGTGTATTCATCCGCTTTCTGCCGCTCGTCTCCGCCCGCGTAATCGAAACAGGGCAGCAGATGAACATGGGTCACGCCCAGCTCCTTCAAATGGTCGAGGCCGCTCGCTTCACCACCCGTCGTCTTCGTGCCCGGCTGCACCATGCCGAGGTATTTTCCGCGGACGCCATCAGCGACGCCGGAATTTTTACTGATGGAAAAGTCGCGAATATGCACTTCGTACAGCACGGCATCCGTATTGTTTTTTAAAGTGACAAAACAATCCCGGTCCCAACCTTCGGGATTGGTCTTCTGCGGGTCATAAATCAAAGTCCGACCGGAGTTGGCGGAACAGCCGCGGGCATAAGGATCTTTGACGCGATAAACCACTGGTTTAGCCGATCCCGCCCGCAAGAGCGTCACCTCATACAAATAATACCGGCCATCCATGTCGCCCATTAAATTGGTGGACCAAATGCCATTGGAATCGCGCGACATGGGAATGGCTTGAAGAGATTCATTGGTTGCATCATTGAACAGCAGCAAACGGACCTGTCTGGCGGTCGGTGCCCACAACTTGACCGAAGTCGCTTCCGGATGATAAACCGCCCCCAGGTCGTCGTTGGTATAAACATAGGGTGCGTTGAAGTGGCCTGGTATCATGTCGTTTTGCGCTCGCGCAACCGGGCGGAAAATTAACCAGCTCAGGCCGGCTAAACCCAGGAAAAGCAGGCGCGAACGCATCATCAGCCGGAGGCTACCATTTCCGGCCTGACCGCCCAATTGAATTTGTTTCGTTGGACTACGGGATTACTAATATCGCCGGACGCAATTGCCCGACATATTTGTTCGGCAATCTTTGGTCCATTGAGCCCGGCACCGGTTTTTCCACTCCCACGTGGCCGTCGCAGAATACCACGTTGGCCTTTTGGCTGTGACGGAAATGGCCGTTTGGATAACTCGTGTTCGTGTCCACATAATACCATTCCTCCAGCATCGGATTGTCGGGCGAGGCGGGCGCTTGAAAGTCGTTGACCTGGGCGGCGTCGGCGAAAAGCGCGGTGTCCGTCGGATGCGAAATTTTTCCGGCGCTGACGGGAGGTTTGGTTGATGCCGTGGAGAGGGAAAGATTATAACCGTAGCTGTACACGACGCCATCGGCCTTCAGTTTAAACTGCGCCAGCGCGTAGTCCAACGAGGGACAAATTCTCACGCGGCTGTCGCTGACGTAGGGATATAGCGCGCCGTCGGACAGGTCGAATGACCGCTGGCCTTCCGGGCCCGGCCCGATCCAGCCGAACCAGTAAATTTGTCCGTAGTTCGTCGTGCCGAAAATATATCGGAAACAATTTCCCTTGTTGTCGTCCCAGTACATTTCCGTGCCCATTCCCAGCTGGCGCAGGTTGCTCGTGCATTGGGCGCGCCAGGCGGACTGCCGGCTGTGATTCAACACCGGCAGCAACAGCGCCGCCAAAATCGCCATCACCGCAATGCTGACGAGCAATTCAATCAGTGTAAAGGCGTGACGCGTGACGCGTGACACGTGAAGCGGAAACGCCAGCCGCGCATGCGGCGCGCGTGGTGTCGCGTCACTTGTCACCCGCCACTTGTCACGTGTTTTCACGGTCTTTGCGCACTGATCCGATAAAACGCTTCGTTGTCCGGCGGACTGGCGTCTTGCAGAAGCAGGTTGTTCGCGTTGCCCGGCGTCGTTGACGAAATGTTCGTCCAGGATTGGAAATCGGTCGTTCGTTGCAGCGTGTAAAGCCAGTTGCTTTGGCAGAGGAATTGGACCTGCCAGATGCCATTGGTGAAGCTGCCGGTCAGATTTTGCACCGGCGGCGGCGGAACGGTGACCGCCAAATTGTCCACGGTGCCGTGGGCGAGCAGCGAACCATCCGCGCCCGCGTCGCTGTAACTGCAAACGGCCACCTGGTCGAAACGAAAATCACTGAAGCTCACGCCCAATACCACATTGGTCGAAACAAACGGGCTGCCATTGCGGGTCACCATCGTTTGCAAGGTCTGGTTGCTTGCGGTGTAAATCATCACCACGTGAAACAACGCGCCCGGATCCAGGGTGAAGGGATGGGCAAACGTGGTGGCAAACTGGTTGTTGCTGGAAATCAGCGTCGGAGAAATCGTGGCCCCATATCCGGAATCAGGGAAATAATCGAATTCGCCAACGTTGCGGGCGCCATACGTGGGGTTGATGCCGATGCCGCGTTCGAGATTGGTGTTGGTGGCGCTGACGAGGTTGATGAAACCCACGACCAGTTCAAAGGTGTCGGGCTTGGCCGGATTGACACCAATCGCGATGTCGCTGAGCTGAAGGTCGAAGGCGAGGCTGAAGTCATCCGATTTTGCCACGATGGTTCCGAGCGAATGATAAAAATAACTGTTGGATTGCGATGAATCCCAGGTGACATCGAGGTCCTGATTGGTGGAGTCCCACTGGAACAGGTTGGTGTCGCCAAAGATTATCCAGCCGTCCGTCTGTGGATCATTGGAAAAACCCTCATCAATGGTGGCCGCCTCGCTGATCGAGGCGGCCACCAGGCCCCACATAATAAACAGACAAACGCGCATGGCCGTCAGGCGCGCCTTCGCAGTAAAAACAAGCCCGCACCGGTAATGGCCAGGGTCCACGTCGCTGGCTCGGGTACCACGGAAATCGCGTCAATGTAAGCCGGCGTTCCGTCGTCCAGCACGTCCAGCCGGACATAGTCAACGGATGACAAATAAACACTCTGGCCATTCGAATCGATCGCCCAGGCCAGGCTGAAACCCGCTCCGCCGGCCGAGTCGTTGTAAAGCGCACGGATTCCGGCCAGATCCTGGCCGGCGAAATCCGCCGCCGTCAGGGCGGGATTCACCGGCAGAAACGGATTGCCACTGCCGTCCGTCGGGAACAATTCGTCAACCTGGGGAGTCAGCGCTGGATTCAACGTGTAAAACATCGTGCCGTCCGCGCTCACCGATACTTGCACGTCGCTGGTGCCGCCGGTGTACAGTGAACCGTCGGTGATGCCGCCGCCGTTGTAGTCGCCGTTGGTGATGTTGAAACCGGCGTGGCCGAAGATGATGAAATCCAGGCCGAACGGATTGGCCGGGTTGTTTTGAATCGGCGTATTAAACTGCAACGTCAGGGAACCGCCGGTGCCAATCCCGACGATCTGGCTGGGAAGATACGGTGCATCAAATGGATCCACCGGTCCGCCATAGATGCCGGGAGTCACTTGCGACGGGGCGCCCAGGGCAACCGTTGGATCATTATAGCCGGATTCGACGCCGCTGCCTTCGGTGTAGTCATACACGCTGCTGGCAAATTGCGCGTGCGTGAGGGTGGGAATGACAAACAAGCCGGCCAGCGCCAGCGAAACGAACAACTTCTTTTTCATGTGCTGATCTTTCAGTTTGGTTCCCCAAAACTTTTGGAGAACGGATTGCGATTGAGAGACCAGCGCGGGGAAATCATTCGTCCTTGTTCTCGTCCTCGTTCTCGTCCTCGAAAATCGCTTGGTGGAGCGAGAACGAGAACGAGGACGAGGACGAAAAACAAAAACGCCTCCAGACCCCGGCAAAACGGAGAATGAAGGCATCCAACGAATCCTGTCGAAAACCGTTCGACAGGCTGGCCTCATCCTTCTCTTGGACGGAGAAGCCGGCCGCTCACACGAGCGACCGCGACGAGCACAGCCAGACCGGTATCCTGACTTCGGCCTCCAACCTCATTCCGCCTTCCCGTTCCCGGTGGCATTGGAATTTGTAGCCGTTACAGTGGCGCAACCGTTCCGGATTTTCACCGGATTCCCTGACATTTGACTGCGATTTCGGATGAACTGGGTTCATCCATTTCAAAGAACAATTCGTTTCTACGCCCAAAACAAAATTCTGCCAAGAGAATTATTCGTAAATATTTTGCGCCGCGCCGGCAAATCTGCGCGCTTTACGCCCCGGCCAATGGACTGGTAGGTTGGGACATCCGGAAGCAATCATCGCACCCCAACGGCAACGTATGGTCCAGGTCGAAGGTCTCACCAAACTTTACGGCGAGTTTGTCGCCGTGAACGAGCTTTCGTTTGCGGTCCAGCCCGGCGAAGTCATGGGCCTGGTCGGCCCGAACGGCGCGGGCAAGACCACCACGTTGCGTTGTTTGTCCGGCATCATCCCGCCCACGCGCGGCACCGTGCGCGTCGGCGGCCACGATATCGCCCGGGACGCGATTGCCGCCAAGCAACAACTCGCTTTTTTCACCGACGAACCGCGCCTGTTCGATTATCTCACGGTCTGGCAGCATTTGAATTTCGTGGCCCGGATCTACCAGGTGCCCGATTACGAGCGCACCGGGCGGGAACTGCTGGAGGAACTCGAAATCGCGAACAAGCGGGATGCGCTGCCCGGCGAACTGTCCCGCGGCATGAAACAAAAGCTCGCCATCGCCTGCGGCCTGCTGCACTCGCCGAAGGTCATTTATTTCGATGAACCGTTGACCGGGCTGGACCCGCTCGGCATCCGCCGGATGAAGGATTCCATCCTGAAACGGGCGCGCGACGGCGCCGCCATCATCATCAGCTCGCACCTGTTGCACCTGGTCCAGGAAATCTGCTCGCGCCTGCTGATTCTCAAGAACGGCCGGAAGATCATTGACGGCACGCTCGACGAAGTGACCCGGAAATTTTCCGAACAGCCCGGCGACGCCAACCTGGAGGAAATTTTCTTCCGCGCCACGAGTGAACCCGGCCCGGGCGCACCGGCCGTGCCACCGCAGCTGCCGCATTGATACGAACCATGATCGCCGCGCTGCTCTACCTGCAATATCACTCACTCCGCAACCGGCTGATCAGCCGGTTCAAGCGGCTCCAGCAGCCGAAATACCTCATCGGCGCCGTCGTGGGCGGACTCTATTTCTACTTTTATTTCTTCCGTTACCTGTTTCGCGGGTTCGGTGGGCGGCCGATGGCCAATCTGGCCGTTTCACCGGAACACCTGCAGCTTTTTGAATCGGGCGGCGCGCTCATTCTGTTCGTCATCGTGTTGCTGGCGTGGATCATTCCGCATGACCGGGCGGCGCTGACGTTCACCGAGGCCGAGGTGGCATTTCTGTTTCCGGCGCCGGTCACCCGGCGTACGCTGATTCACTTCAAACTCCTCCGGTCACAGCTGCGAATATTCTTCAGCGTCCTCCTCCTGACCTTTTTTTCCCGGCAATTCGGCGGTAATGCCTGGATTCACGCCTTCGGCTGGTGGCTGGTACTTTCGACCCTGAACCTCCACTTTCTGGGCTCCTCGTTTGCGCGGACGATGTTGCTGGATCATGGGGTTTCCAACCGGCTCCGGCGGCTGCTGGTTTTCGGGCTGGCCCTGGCCCTGGCCGGTGGTGTCTGGGTGTGGGCGAAGCAAACCCTGCCGGCCCTGCGTCCGGCCGACACCGCCAATCCCGGTGCGATGCTGGATTACGCCCAGCGGGTCTTGACCACCGGCCCGGCCTTGTATCTGCTGTTTCCCTTCCGGCTGATGGTGCGGCCATTTTTTGCGCCCGATGCCCCGGCGTTTTTCGACGCGCTCCCCCCGGTGTTGCTGCTCTTTTTGCTCCACTACCTGTGGGTCATTTATTCCGACGTGGCCTTCGAGGAGGCCTCGGTGGAAGCTTCGCAAAAGCTGGCCGCCCGGCTGGCCGCCGTGCGCGCCGGCAACTGGCGGGGCGTGAAGAAAAATCAAAAAGCCCGGCGCCCATGGTTCAAACTGACCGCGACCGGGCCCGCCGCCGCGGCGTTGTTCTGGAAAAATCTCATCGGCGTCGGCCAGGTCTTTTCAGTTCGCCTCGGGATTACCATTGTCATCGTCCTGGTCATTTTCGGCTTCGCGCTTAACGGCCAGGTCCATAGGCAGGGAATCTCCTTGGTCGTGGCCTTCTTTGTCGCCATTGCCCTGGTCTATTCGCTGTTGCTGGGGCCGCAAGTGCTGCGCCTGGATTTCCGGAACGACCTGCCGTTGGCGGACATCCTGAAGACCTTCCCGCTGCGCGGCTGGCAGATTGCCCTGGGCGAAATCCTCGCCCCGGTGGCTGTGCTGGCGGTGTTCCAATGGCTGTTGTTGATGGTTGGCGCCGGGCTCCTGTTTTGGCTGCCCGTCAAACAGGAGGCCCTGTTCCTGGCCATCGCCTTGGGCGCCGCGTTCCTGCTGCCGGTGCTGGATTTGCTCCTGATGCTGATTCCCAATGCCGCGGTGCTGCTTTTCCCGTCGTGGATTCAAACGGGCCGGGACAGCCCCCGCGGAATTGAAACCACCGGCCAGCGGCTGATTTTTGCCCTGGGACAAATGCTCGTCCTCCTGCTGGCGCTACTGCCGGCGGCGGCCGCGTTCGTCGGCGTGTTTTTTCTGCTGAATTTCGCGGCCGGCCCGGCTCTGGCCGTGCCGGCCGCTGCGCTCGCGGCGACCATGGTTCTGGCCGCGGAAGCCGGCTTGGGCGTGATGTTGCTCGGCAAACTTTTCGAGCGGTTTGATGTGACGGAGGAACAAACCAGCTGAAGCGCCGCCGCTGCTCCATGCTTGCGCACCGCTGCCTGCGATAACTATAATCGCGCCCCGTTTTGTTATGAGCCAGACACCCATTCGAGTCGCAGTCACCGGCGCCGCCGGCCAAATCGGTTATTCCCTCCTGTTCCGCATCGCCTCCGGCGCGATGTTCGGTCCGGACCAGCCCGTCATTCTCCATCTGATTGAAATCGAACCCGCGTTGCCCGCGCTCGGCGGCGTGGTGATGGAGCTCGACGACTGCGCCTTTCCGCTGCTCAAGGGCATTGTGCCGACGGCGAACCTGGACGAGGGCTTTCGCGATGTAAACTGGGCGTTGCTCGTCGGCAGCGTGCCGCGCAAGGCCGGCATGGAACGCAAGGATTTGCTCGGCATCAATGGCAAAATCTTCATCGGGCAGGGGAAGGCTATTCAAAAAAACGCCGCGGCGGACGTGCGCATCCACGTCGTCGGCAATCCCTGCAATACCAATTGCCTCATCGCCATGCACAATGCGCCGGATATTTCGCGCGACCGGTTCTTTGCCATGACGCGCCTCGACGAGAATCGCGCCCGGGCCCAGCTCGCGAAAAAGGCCGGCGTGGACATCACCGCCGTCAGCAACGTCGCCATCTGGGGCAACCATTCCGCCACGCAATATCCCGATTTCTACAACGCCAAAATCAATGGGAAACCCGCCACCGGGGCCATCACCGACGAAGCCTGGCTCAAGGGTGAATTCATTACGACCGTGCAACAGCGCGGCGCGGCCATCATCAAGGCGCGTGGTTTGTCCAGCGCCGCCAGCGCCGCGAATGCCGTCGTGGACAGCGTCCGTTCCATTGTCACTCCGACGCCCGCCGGTGACTGGCACAGCCTGTGTGTCTGCTCCGACGGCAGTTATGGCATTGAGAAAAATCTGATCTGCTCCTTCCCGGTCCGCAGTCACGGCCAGAAACTGGAAATCGTCCAGGGCGTGCCGGTCAATGACTTCAGCCGCGCGAAAATTGACGCGACCATGAACGAATTGAAGGAAGAACGCGCACTGGTGGCCGAATTGCTGCCAAAGTAGTTTTGGCCACAGATAATCACAGATTAAACGCAGATTTTTAACCGGTAGTTTTTATCGGTGTCCATCTATGTTCATCTGTGGCTTTTTTCTGCCTTTTCTATTAACCTCGCGCGCGTATGGCTTTTGAATCCTTCCGCGAATTTGTCGGGCAGCTCGACCGCGCCGGCGAACTCAAACGCATCGCCCAGCCCGTCGCCACCGAACTCGAAATCACCGAACTCGCCGACCGCGAAATGAAGTTGCCCGGCGGCGGCAAGGCGCTGCTGTTCGAAAAACCCACCGTCAACGGCGAAGTCTCTCCGTTTCCGCTCGCCATCAACACGATGGGTTCCTGGAAGCGCATGGCCATGAGCATGGGGGCGAGTTCCGTGGACCAGGTCGCCGCCGAACTCGGTTCGCTCATGAAAGCCAAGCCGCCGACCAGCTTTCGCGAAGCCATCAAACTGCTCGGCCAGGCCCTCGATTTGCGCCACGCCAGACCGAAGTTGGTGAAGGATGGTCCGTGCAAGGAAGTCGTTCACTTGGTCGAGAGTCGAGAGTCGAGAGTCGAGAGCTGGCCCAAAGCTCCCGACTGGCGCAATCCCTCGACCCTCGACCCTCGACCTTCGACTCTTTTAAATCTTCCAATCCAGAAATGCTGGCCATTGGACGGCGGCCGCTTCATCACGCTGCCGTGTGTCGTAACCAAGGACCCGGACACGGGCGAACGCAACGTGGGCATGTATCGCATCCAGATTTACGACGAGCGTACCACCGGCATGCACTGGCAGCTCCAGAAGGTCGGCGCACGGCATGGGCGGCGTTACTACGAAACCGGCACGCGCATGCCGGTGAGCATTTTCATTGGTGGCGACCCGATGTTTCCTTTCGCCGCCACCGCGCCGCTGCCGGATGGCCTCGACGAATTTTTATTGGCCGGTTATCTCCGCAAAAAATCCGTCGAACTCGTCAAATGCGAGACCAACGACCTCGAAGTGCCCGCCAATGCCGACTTTGTCATCGAAGGTTACGTGGACCCGAAGGAACCATTGCGCGAGGAAGGGCCGTTTGGCGATCACACCGGCTATTACACGCTGCCGGAGCCGTATCCGGTCTTTCACGTCACCGCCATCACCCATCGCAAGGATGCGGTATATCCAGCGACGATAGTCGGCAAACCGCCGATGGAGGATTTTTACATCGGCGGCGCGAGCGTGAAATTGTTCCTGCCCATCTTCAAGATGAATTTCCCGGAAATCGTGGACATCGCGCTGCCGGCGGAAGGTGTATTTCACAACCTCGTTTTCGTGAGCATCAAGAAAACGTACCCGATGCAGGCCTACAAAATCATGCACGGCCTCTGGGGCATGGGCCAGATGATGTTCACCAAATACATCGTGGTGGTGGATGCCGACGTGGACGTGCACAACACCAGCGACGTCCTGTTCCATCTCACGGCCAACACCGACCCGCAGCGCGACAGCATCTTCACCAAGGGTCCGGCCGACGTGCTCGACCACGCCACCAGCGAAATGGCCATCGGCAGCAAAATGGGTTTCGACGCCACCAAGAAAATTCCCGGCGAAGGCCACAAGCGTGGCTGGCCACCTTTGATTAAAATGGATGAGGCCACACAGAAGAAAATTGACGCGCTGCTCGGAGGACAATTATGAAATCACTTGTCGCGCCGACTCGTCTCGTCGTAGCCCTGCAAAGACGGAAGCAAACGCGAAGGCGGAAGATGGATGCCTTGGCAAACTGACGCGCTACTTCCTCTTGTTTGAATCTTTCGATAATTTCTTTGGCTTTGCGCCATTATAGATTTCCTCTTCTGTAAATGTGCCCAGTCCGCCCAATTCGAGTATGGCCTTCCGAATCGCATTGTGCTGTTTTTCGGCGAAGCCCATATACTTGTTAAGAGCACTCAACCGCACCAAATCAACCCGATACCACTCGCGATCGTAATGCGAACTCTTGTAGCCGACATACATTGGAGACATCTCGACCTCGCTTACCACAAGCTTTCCATCCTTATTTAACTCCGCAGTCAGGAGTTCGCCATCCAGAACTACAACAGGCCGAATAAAATTAAGTTGCGTTGGATTCTTGGAGATATCATTTGTGACCGGCGGCCGTTTCTTCATCCAAGAGATTGTTTCTTGGTGAAAATGTTCGGCTGCCTTGACGACGGAAAGCATCACGGCGTATGGACGAGAAATTTCGGTAGGCTGCTTGAAGCTTTCATGAACGCCATATCCAATCCAATGCTGGCCCCTGCAAAAGGAATTTTCGTAAATTCGCCAACTGAAATTCTTGTCCCATTCCGCAGGCAGATTGCAATAGGCGACCAAATCTTTGCGCCAGCGCAAAACGTCCCGAATGACATCGCGACGTTCCGTGAAGACGACCCACGGTTTTCCGCCTTCCGACTTCTTCACTTCGATTATCAAATGCCAAACCGTGTGCGTGTGCTTTGTCTTTGAAACGCGATCACCGCAAGGCATGAACGCGTAGATGTCAACTTGACGGAGCTTCTGTTCGTCGAGATCGAAATATCCCATCGTCCCAGTGCAGTCCCACCCGCCTGAAAATGAATAGATAATGCGACGAGCTTCGAATTCTGAGGGAAACCCAGTTTTCTCTAAGTCCGCGATCACTTTCTTCTCTAAGTCGGGAGACATCGTTTGAAGGCTATCAAAATCGCCTTCAGATTTCAGCGTGAAAAATTGACATGCCATTCACACACCTGACGGCAGGAATTCCAGCCCGAATTTTTTCGCAATCGCCATCACGCGCGGGATGTGCTGCGGTTGCTGCGGGTCTTTGCAGACGGCCACAACGCGCCACCTTGGGCTGGAAGTAATCGCGCCGCTCAAGTAAGTTCCCCAACCGATGATGTTGCCCGGCAACCCCAACTCGCAGATGACCGTGTTTGTCCTGCTGGCGCTGGCGGTGATGGGATTCGTGATGAAGCTGGTGGCGTTGCTGTTGCCGGACAAACGTGAAATAGAGCGAAGAGCCATGTCGTGGGTGCTGTTTTCACCCGACTCGGTTTTGCGTGCGCAACGGGCAACCGGTGCTGGGCCGGTGATGCTTCGAGCCGTGCTGCTGTCCGGCGCGGTGTTGTTGAGTTACTGGGTCTATTGGCAACTGGTCCGTGGTTTTCAAATTCACGGAATTCTCCTGAGCTATCTTGCCGTGCCATTTCTGCTTCTGATTGGAGAATCGCTCGTTGCCATTGTGAATCTGTTCCTGCTGCCCTGTGGCTACCTGCTTCCCGCGCTGCATTGCCATCCATGGGCTGCGCGGAGCATTGCGGACTTTTGGGGCAACCGATGGAATCTTTGGTTCAGCGACTGGTCTCGCTACGTCATCTTCGGCCGATTACGCCGTCGCCCCATGTTCGCGCTGTTCCTGGTCTTTGCGGCTTCCGGCATCATGCACGAATGCGTGATTAACGTCCCGCTTTACTGTGTCACGGGCAGAATTCTCTTCGGCACGATGATGGTTTACTTCCTCCTTCAAGCGGTCGGCATCCTGGTGGAACGCCATTTCCTGAATGACCATCCGCGCTTGATGGTGATGTTTGTCTGGCTGGTGGTTTTCGTGCCATCGCCTTTGGTGCTTAACGAAGGATACCTTCGCGTGCTCCAGCTTTGGCCTGATTCCAACTAGATTTGTATTCACGCGCCGGGCGGCGGCAGGATTTCCAGCCCGATTTTTTTCGCAATCTCCATCACGCGCGGGATGTCCTGCGGTGGCTGCGGGCTTGCTTTACTCATCGGGCTGGTCGAAATAGCGTGCCCGAAGCGGTTTGAGGTAGTGGTCGCTCAAGGTGTTCAGGGCCTCGCGCGCCAGGGTGAACTTTTCCGCCAATTGCTCGAAAACGGACGCCGGTCCGGGCGGCTCGATCTCCCGCGCCGCCAGCGCGTAAAAGCGCCGGCCTTCACGCTCGTACTCGGGCACCACGCGCCAGTCCTGGCTCCGGGGCCGCCGGACAACGGACGAGGCGTGGTCGGGATAGATGCCCGTGAGAAACAGCGCGATGTCGGCGATGCGTTTATACAGGCGCGGTTTGAGTTGTGACTCCACCAACTGGCACAGCGCCATCATGTCGTCCATGTCCATGTCGCTGAATTTGCGTTTCTGCCAGCCGCGGCCTTCCTGCTTGTACAGCACGGCGACATTTGTGCGGACAAACGAGCAGAGCATCTCGGTGAGATATTCGCGCAGGGGCGGGTCGTCGAGCAATTGCCCGGCCTGGGCCGCCTCGAAAACCGGGATGCGTTTGCCGTGCGCGTCCCGTTCGAGCACGTAAGACTGGCCTGCGAGGTCGCGCCGGACGCGGCGCAACAACACGCTGAACATCAGGTAGGGCGAAACGCGGACGAGCACTTCCAGCTCGTTGATGAGCCGTTCCGCGAGTTTCGGGTCCTCCAACATCGGTTCCAGCAGGTCGTCCTTGTCCCGGACCAGGTCCATGATGTGGTCGTGGTCCCGCCGCCGGGTGGCCACGGTTTCCACGACGAATTTCAGGTCTGGTTCGGTCAGGCGCATATTTATTATGCAAAAGGCGTGGAGGTTCAACGCCTCACGCCGCAGCCAATATAGCTTGTTTGATGCCAATGCGCAAAAGCCCGGTCCCAAGCCATGTTGGCGCAGGCCGTTTTGGTGGAGCCGAAGAATTTTTACGCAATTGTCCTGAACGCCGCCGCCCGTTCGTCGTCTTATGGAAAGGTTAAAAACAATCCAACAAGAAAGGCAAAATATGAGCACATCCCCCAAAAAGCCGGCGGCCGGCATCGTCTGGTTCGAAATCCCGGCGGACAATCCCGACCGCGCCAAGGCGTTTTACAGCAAATTGTTCGGCTGGAAGATCAATCCGCTTCCCACCATGCCGGATTACCAGCACATTGACACCGGCGGCCCGGATGCCTCCCCGGACGGCGGCTTGATGAAGCGCCGGCATCCGGGGCAATCCATCACCAACTATGTCAGTGTGGCGTCGGTGGCCAAATCCGCGGTGACGGTGGAAAAGCTGGGCGGCAAGGTCTACGTGCCCAAATCGGCAGTGCCGCAGATGGGCTACTTTGCCGTCTGCCAGGACACGGAAGGCAACACCTTCGCCCTGTGGGAAATGAATCAAAAGGCGAAATAACTGTCCTGATTGCAATTTCCCATTCGTCGTATTATGGAATGGCCGAAAATCATCAACCTACAACCAAAAGATAGTTATGAGCACAGAAACAAGGAATGGATACATGTTGATCTTCCGCGGCACCAACTGGCACAAAGGGCTTTCGCCGGAGGAAATGCAACAGGTTTCAGACCGCTGGATGGCCTGGTTCAAACGGCTGACCGAGCAGGGCAAGGCGGTGGCCGGAAACCCGCTGGAACGCGAAGGCAAAATCGTTTCCGGCAAAAACGGGCGCGTGGTGGCCGACGGACCGTTTGCCGAATCCAAGGAAGCCATCGGCGGTTATTTCCTGCTGAAGGTGGACAGCCTCGACGAAGCCGTGGCCATCGCCCAGGAATGTCCGGGCCTGCCTTACGGCGCCAAGGTCGAAGTCCGGCCCGTCATGGCGCGATGCCCGCTCTCGGGCGAAGCCGTGCCCGAAGCGCAACTCGCGGAGGCGACGGCGTAACCGCCGCGGGGTTATCGCGTAAAAGCAGTCGGTAGGGCGACGCTGCGGCGTCGCCCACCTCCAGAATCAACCAATCAGAACTAAAATTATGAGCACGACAAAAACCAATCCCGTGACGGAGCCGTATTTGTTCTTCAACGGGCGTTGCGAAGAGGCCATCGAATTTTACCGCCAGGCACTTGGCGCGGAAGTGGACTTTTTAATGCGTTTCAAGGACAATCCCGAACCGCCCCAGCCCGGCACCGCCCCGCCCGGTGTCGAGAACAAGGTGATGCATGCCAGCTTGCGCATCGGCGAAAACATGGTGATGGCGTCCGATGGACGGTGCACGGGCAAGCTGAATTTCGACGGCTTTGCCCTGTCGCTTAGGGTGAAGACGGACGCGGAAGCAGACCGGTTGTTTACCGCCCTGGCCGATGGCGGCAAGGCGCAGATGCCGCTGACCAGGACGTTCTTTTCACCACGCTTCGGCATGGTCACCGACCGCTTTGGCGTACTGTGGATGATCATCGTTCAATCGTCCGGAGCGCCGATGAAATAATCCGGTTCGCTGATGCCATGCAAAAAATCACCCCATTCCTGTGGTTCGATAGCCAGGCCGAGGCGGCGGCGAAGTTTTACACCTCCATCTTCAAGAAATCCAGAATCCTGAACATTGCGCGCTACGGCAAGGCGTCGGAAAAACCCTCCGGCAAACCCAAAGGTTCGGTCATGACCGTGGTGTTTGAACTGGCGGGGCAAAAATTCATCGCGCTGAACGGTGGTCCGCATTTCAAGTTAACCGAGGCCGTGTCATTTGTGGTGAATTGCAAGACGCAGCCGGAGGTGGATTACTTTTGGAAAAAACTTTCCACCGGCGGCAAAGCGGTGCAGTGCGGCTGGCTCAAGGACAAGTACGGAGTCTCCTGGCAGATCGTGCCCACGGTTCTGGGCGAGTTGTTGAGCGACCAGGAAACCGCGAAAAACGAACGCGTCATGCAGGCGCTGCTCAAAATGGTGAAACTCGACATTAAGAAGCTGAAACAGGCTTCCCGGTCCGAAACATGAAATGGAACCATCCGATGACACCTCAAAACCATGAATGAATCTCAATCGAAATCCCCGGGCCGGTTTTTACCGGCCATCGCCCGCATTCTCATGGGCCTGATGTTTTTTGTGTTCGGCCTCAATGGATTTCTCCATTTTATCCCGCAGCCCAAGACCCCCATGCCGGATGGCGTCATGGCGCTCATGGGCGGATTCGTGAAGAGCGGCTACATGATGCCGCTGATTTTTGGGACCCAGACGCTCGTCGGCGCCCTGCTTCTGCTGAACCGTTTTGTGCCGCTCGCGCTGGCGATGATTACGCCGGTCATCGTCAACATCATCGCCTTCCATGTTTTCCTGATGCCTTCCACCATTGCCCCGGGCATCGTGGTTCTGGTCCTGGAAGTTTATCTCGTCTGGTCGTATCGGAAGGTATATCTGCCCATGCTCGTCATGCGGGCAAAGCCGGGAGCCGGCTGAACCGTGTCGGGCACAATCGCTTGACCCGGTTGCCAAAAAACTGGAACAATTAATCAACTGAACCGGAAAAAGGGCTGGCAGATATGAAATCAATGGCGGAGGCAGGGGCAGGAAAAACCGCAGTTCACGCATAAACCGAAGGGAAAAGACTTATGAGCAAAATACGAGTCCTGGTCGGCACCAAGAAGGGCGCGTTCATCCTGACTGCCGATGGCAAACGCAGGAATTGGAAGGTCAGCGGCCCGCATTTTGCGGGCTGGGAAATTTATCACATGAAAGGCTCGGTGGCCGGGCCGGACCGCATCTACGCGTCGCAAACGAGCGGTTGGTTCGGCCAGATCATCCAGCGTTCCGATGACGGCGGCAAGACCTGGAACACGCCCGGCAGCGGTCCGGAGGAATTGAAAAGCCCGGAAGGCATGCCCAAAGGCGAAAGCAACAAATTCGCCTATGCTGGCAAGGTCGGCACACACAAATGGTATGACGGCACGCAGCATCCGTGGGAATTCAAGCGTGTCTGGCATATTGAACCGTCACTGACCGACCCGGACACGGCTTATGCCGGTGTGGAAGACGCGGCCATCTTCAAAACGACGGACGGTGGCAAAACGTGGAAGGAACTGGCCGGATTGCGCCAGGCCAAGGGCCATCTCTGGCAACCGGGCGCGGGTGGCATGGCCGTGCATACCATCCTGCTCGACCCGAAGAACCCGAAGCGGATTTACATCGCCATTTCGGCGGGAGGTTGCTTTCGCACCGATGACGGTGGCAAGACTTGGAAACCGATCACGCGCGGCCTGAAATCCCCCTATGAATTGCCCGACCCGGATGTGGAAGTCGGACACTGCGTTCATCGCATTGCCCTGCACCCGTCGCGCCCGGATGTGTTGTTTATGCAGAAGCACTGGGACGTGCTGCGGACCGACAACGCCGGTGAACAATGGCAGGAGGTCAGCGGCAACCTGCCGTCCGATTTTGGTTTCCCGATTGATGTTCATGCCCATGAACCGGAAACTATTTTCGTCGTCCCCATCAAAAGCGATTCCGAACACTATCCGCCGGACGGGAAGCTGCGCGTGTATCGCAGCCGGACGGGCGGCAACGAATGGGAACCGCTCACGAAAGGCCTGCCGCAAAAGGACTGTTACGTCAACGTGCTGCGCGACGCGATGGCTGTGGATTCGCTGGAACCGTGCGGCGTGTATTTCGGCACGACCGGCGGACAGGTTTACGGTTCGGCCAATGGCGGCAATTCGTGGAATCCCATCGTGCGCGACCTGCCGGCGGTGCTGTCGGTTGAAGTTCAGGTGCTGCCATGATCCGGGTGGTGTTGCCCTATCACCTGCGCAACCTGGCGCGCGTGAACGGCGAGGTGCAGCTGGAAGTGGAAGGTCCGGTGACCGTGCGGGCCGTGCTTGACGCACTCGAAGCGCGTTATCCCGCGTTGCGGGGCACGATCCGTGACCACGACACGCTGAAGCGGCGGCCATTCGTGAGGTTTTTTGCCTGCAAAGAGGATTTGTCGCTGGAACCACCGGAGACTGGTTTACCTGATGCCATTGTCAATGGTGAGGAACCGTTTCTGGTTGTCGGTGCCATGGCGGGAGGTTGAATGGAACCCGAACGCCCGGCGGCCACCGAAAATCCCCCGGAAGTCTCCCGGGTGGTGGAACATCTTTTCCGGCACGAAGCGGGAAAAATGGTCGCCACGCTGACGGGAATTTTCGGCATTGAACATCTCACGCTGGCCGAGGACGTGGTCCAGGAAGCGCTGGCCCGCGCGTTGCAGACGTGGCCGTTTTACGGAGTGCCGAAAAATCCTGCCGCCTGGATCATGCGGGCGTCCCGGAATCTCGCGGTCGATGCCGTTCGTCGCCAGAAGGTTTTTCGCGACAAGGAGGCGGACCTCATCCACCTGATGGACCGGGAAGGGGCCACGCCGGACGCGGCGATTTTTCCCGAACAGGAAATCACCGACGACACACTGCGGATGATGTTCGTCTGCTGCCATCCGAGCATTCCGGGGGAGGCGCAGGTCGCACTCGCGTTGAAGGCGCTTTGCGGTTTCAGCGTGGCGGAAATTGCCCGGGCCTTCCTGACCACCGACGCAGCCATTGCCAAGCGGTTGACCCGGGCGAAACAGAAAATCCGGGAGGCGCGGATTCCTTTCGAGATTCCCGCCGGCGGGGAACTGGGACAACGGCTGGACGGCGTTTTGCCATCGCTTTACCTGCTGTTCAACGAAGGCTACAAGGCGTCGATTGGTGAAAAGCTGGTCCGCGAGGAACTCTGTCATGAGGCGATCCGCCTGACGGGCCTGCTGGCGGAGCATCCGGCCGGCAATCAGCCCCGGACCCATGCCTTGCTCGCGCTGATGCTGTTGAACTGCGCCCGCATTCCGGCGCGCATGGATGGAGAGGGCAATCTGCTGCTTCTCCAGGAGCAGGACCGTTCGAATTGGAACCAGCCGATGATTGCGCGGGGCCTGTTTCACCTGACACAGTCGGCGGCGGGCAACGAGCTTACCCCATATCACCTGCAGGCGGGTATTGCCGCCTGCCATTGCGCGGCGAAGGACTACGCGTCCACGGACTGGCCCCAGATTCTGTCGCTCTATGATCATCTGGTTGAATTTGATGATTCGCCCGTTGTGGCGTTGAACCGCGCCGTGGCGCTGGCCGAGGTCCGCGGGCCGCAGGCGGGAATTGAAGCCGTCAACGTGATTCAGAACCTGCAATCCCTGGAATCCTATTATTTGCTCCATGCCGTGCTCGGCGAATTCGAATCGCGGCTGAACCACGCGCGGGCCGGCGCCGGCCACTTCCGCAAGTCGCTGCAACTGGCGGAAATCAAATCCGAACAGGCGTTTCTGGCGAAACGGCTCCAGACTTGCGAGGAAAGAGCGGCCCGACCCTAAAATACCGGCTGCTGGCGAATCCTGGAGCATCTCGCGAAGATAAAATGATTGCGAGAATACGAAGTGACATCACCGGCTGGCCGGAGTGTCCGTGGTGGCGGCCACGAAATCCTGAGAAAATTCCATCAGTTCCTTTTCGTTTACATCGGAGACAGCCCAGAACGTCATTCCGGCATTCGACCAATGAATCAAATGGTAACCCTGACGGGAGCCGAACACGGCGGGTTTTGAGTCCGATGCCTGTGCCGGCCAGATGAACAGGTTGATGACGTGTTTGTGGCGTTGAAAAAGCAACGCGGCGACCGCGCGATTGCCGACGTAATCGAGCCGGCCACCGGTGAGCGGAAATCCCTGCGCGACGAGGTCCGCGACGGGCGGCGAAAAATCGAGTTTGCCGTCAAACCACGGTTTGACGGTGTGCTGGTCGGTTGACACGACATCCAATTCGTGGTTTGCCATCAACGAGCGAATGTGGCTCGACACAATTTCCTGTGTGAGCTGTTGCCGGGCCGTGGGCCGGGTCAGCGTGATGGTCAACAAGAGCGCGAGGCACATCGCGGCAGCACCCGTCGTTGCCGCCGTCAGCCAGTTCCAGGTCCAAAAAGTCCGGGAGGGTTGTGCTTCGACGCCCGAATGCAATTCCACCTTCAACGCCCGCCGCAATCCCTCGGGCGCAGAAAAGAAGAGCGAGTCATGCTGCATCGCTTTTTTCAGGCTTTGCAGGTTGCGCCACTCCTGGGCGCAGGCGGGACAATCATGGATGTGCTGTTCCACTTCCAATACCCGCACGGCGTCCAGTTCGCCGTCGGCGTAGGGCTGGATGAGCGGTTGGATCTGCTGGCAATTCATGGTTGGCCTCCGGATTTGATTTCGCCGGCGAGACGCTGCTGAAGTTGCTTGCGCGCGCGCGCCAGGCGTGACATGACCGTGCCGATGGGCACCCCGGCCAGGTCGGCAATTTCCTTGTAACTGAGTCCTTCCATCTCGCGCAAAATGACGATTTCCCGGAATTCGACCGGTAAGGCCTCGATGGCGTGCCGGACCGTTTCCGTGTCGGCCAGACCGGAATTCAGCGTCCTGGCATTCATGGAAACATCCTCGATGGCCAGGGCTTCGTCATCGATTTCCACGATGGTTCCGGGTGACCGGTTCTTTCGCAGCCACGTGTAAAACGTGTTTCGGACGATGGCGAGCAGCCACGCGCGGGCGTTGTCACCGCGGAAACTGCCAAAGAACCTGACCGCCCGCAGACACGCTTCCTGCGTCACGTCCTGCGCGTCGTGGTCGTTGCCGGCGAGCCAGCGGGCGAGGTTGTAGGCGGCGTCCAGATGCGGCAACACAGTGTGCTCAAAGGATTTCAATCGTTCGCGCTCGTCCACCCGTCCTGTTTGTTCGCCAGGACATCAATTGGCAAGACCATTTTTTGAGAAGATTTATTCCCGGAATTATTTTTTTGTTCGCGGGAATAATCATCGTCAGCCGGCAGTCTGGAATGTCGAACCAATCCGATTTTATGAAAAACAACCAGTTTAACGAGTTCCGCCGGCTGCCGGTGGATGCCATCGACCTCAACCAGAAAACTGAAAACGACGGCGTTGACCGCCGCGGTTTTTTGAAATGCATGGCCTGGGCCGGCACGGGAATGCTGTGGACCGTCGCCGGCGGAGTGCTTGGCTCGACGCTTTTGCCCCGGCGCGCCGGCGCGGCGGAAACCGACAGCCTGATCCAAAGGACGAGCTTTAGCTTTGTCCAGATCAGCGACTCGCACATCGGCTTCAACAAGGAAGTGATCAACAAGGACGTGGTCGGCACACTCAAACAGGCGATTGCGCGCATCAACGCGCTGCCGGTGGCGCCGGATTTTGTCCTGCATACTGGCGATCTCACCCACCTTTCCGATCCGGAGGAATTCGACACTGTTGACCAATTGATGAAGACCATAAAAACCCAGCAAATTTTTTACGTGCCCGGCGAACATGATGTCACCGGCGACAATGGTAAATCCTATCTCGACCGGTTCGGAAAAAACACCAAGGGCCAGGGCTGGTACAGCTTTAATCACAACGGTGTTCACTTTATCGGTCTCGTGAACGTGGTGGACATCCAGCAAAATGGCCTGGGCGCGCTCGGTCAGGACCAGTTGGCCTGGCTGCAAGCTGATTTGAAAGACCGTTCCAATGAGACGCCCATCGTTGTCTTCGCACACATTCCGCTCTGGATGGTTTATCCGCAATGGGGTTGGGGCACCGATGATGGCGCGCAGGCGCTGACCTATCTGAAACGCTTTGGCTCAGTCACTGTTCTCAATGGTCATATCCATCAGACGATGAAAAAGGTGGAGGGTTGCATGACATTCCACACGGCGATGTCCACGGCGTTTCCGCAACCCGAACCCGGCAAGGCGCCGAAGCCCGGCCCGATGAAAGTGGAAGCCGGGAAACTCAATGACTACCTCGGGATAACGGATGTGAATTACGTCGAGGGCACGAGTTCGCTGGCCGTGGTGGACACGACTCTGGCCTGATCGACCACTGTGACTGCCAGGTTTTTAGCAATCACCGCGCTTGCGGCGTTTGGGTTGACTTCCCGGGCTCAACCAACCAACAACACGGATGTCCATGCCGCCGTCTTATCCCAACCGGCAACCGGTGCCATCCATGGCCGCGTTCTTTTTCTAAGAAACTGCGCGCATTGTCATGGTGCCGATGCGCACGGCGATGAAGGACCGGACCTGCATGATCTGGATTGGACCGCTCAACAAATCGCAACACGGATCCGCAAGGGTAAAGCAGGCCAGATGACGGCTTTTGCCGGCAAACTTCAGCCGGCGGAGATTGATGCCCTGGTTGCCTACGTCCAGTCTTTGAAATGACCTATTGGCCCGCAACCCGCATGCTCCTGAAGCGGGCTTCGTTTCGCACCACCGCGCCCGGCACGAACAATTACTATTGTTCGGTCCATCCGTAAACGACCGGAACAATTATTGTACGGCAGGGAAATGTGCCATTCCCGGAACGAGTCGGCCGCGTTCCGATTCGAAATTCAAACTGATGGCCGGCGTGCGAGGTGTCCCGCTCGCAGTCCAACCACCCCCTGGCCGTTTCGGCCTTTAATCTTCTTTTGATGATGATACCGTGATGTCTGGCCCGGGGATCAGGGGGTTAAAGAATCCGGTTGCTTGGCTTGAGATTGTATTGAATCTCCGTTAGTCTCTATGACATTGGAGTGAGTTCGGGTACTGAAGGTGAAAGAAAGGAATTTATGAAACGCAAAGCATCGGCGGTCTGGCGGGGTGGTTTGAAAGATGGCAAGGGCAGCCTCTCCACCGAGAGCGGTGTGCTCCGGGAGGCGCAATACTCGTTCAGTACCCGCTTCGAAAACGGCATCGGTACGAATCCCGAGGAACTCATCGCCGCGGCGCACGCGGGTTGCTTCGCGATGGCATTTTCGGCCGAACTCGGCAAGGCCGGCATCACCCCGGAAGCCGTCTCCGCCACGGCCACGGTCACGCTGGACAAAACCGACGCGGGCTGGACGGTCACGGCATCGCATCTGGATGTGGTCGCGAGAGTTCCCGGCGCGGACCGGATTCAGGTCCTCGGCATTGCGAACGTGGCCAAGCTGGGTTGCCCCATTTCGCGTCTGCTCAAGGCGAACGTGACGATGGACGCCCGGCTGGAGGGGTAAACACAAACTTTTGGAGGTTGGGCTGGCGTTACGGGGCTGACGGTTGCTGGACCGGCTCCAGCCGGCGGTTAAAAATATGGGTGACGACATTGGAAAACAGGCATTGGTCAGAACCTACTTCCGGTCCGGCATTGTGATTGTGTTGATGCTGGTGTCGGCCGTGGCCTTTTTCGTTGCCGGGATTTTTCTCCCGTTTACCTCGGTGACAAAGCTCTGGCTGTTTCAGAATCAAATCTCGGTCTATCACGGTTTGATCATTTTGTGGCAGGCGGGCGAGCTGTTCCTGTTCCTCATCCTGTTTGTGTTCACCGTTTGTTTCCCACTCGTGAAACTCTCGGCCATGCTCACATTGTGGCTTTATCCGCGGGTGGGCACCGACCGCGCCCGAACGCTGTTCCACTTTGTGTCGAACCTCGGCAAATGGTCCATGCTCGATGTCTTTGTGGTGGCCATCCTGGTGCTGACGATCAAATCCAGCGGCATTGCCAACATCAGGGTGGGCGACGGCTTTTTCCTGTTTTTTGTTTCCGTCATGCTCACCCAGTTCGCCTCGCTCTGGACCGGCAAGGTCGTCTCCCGGCTCACGGCGTGACCGGCCGGTTTTCACGCCGTCTCCCGCGGCGGCAATTTGATTTCCTCCCGGCGCCCGTTGGTTCAAGATGGATTCGATGAAGATTCTGTGCATTGGCACCACGCCCGCGGTGCAACGGGTGATGGTTTTCCGCAACCTGACGCTGGACGCCGTCAACCGGGCGGCGACCGCCCTCGACGGCGCAGCGGGCAAATCCATCAACGTGGCCAAGGTGTTGAAAACCCTCGGCGGCGAACCGGTGGCGACCGGCTTTCTCGGCGGCGACCGTGGGGAATTCCTGCGGGTGGCGCTGATGGAGAAAGGCATTGAGTCCGATTTCGTGGCGGTCTCAACCCGGACCCGACAATGCCTCACGATGATTGACGAATCGGCCGGCACCCACACGGAACTGGTGGAGGAGAGCCACCCGGTCCAGCCGGCGGACTTTGACAAACTGCTGGCGGTGGTCCGTCGTCGGGTGTCGGAATGCCGGGCGGTGGTGATGTCGGGAACCATTGTCACGGGAGGTCCGGCGGGCTTGTATTTCGATTGCACGCAACTGGCGGCCAAGACCGGAGCCCTGTCCGTGGTGGATGCACAGGGGGCCGCCTTGATCGAGGCGCTGAAAGCGCGGCCGGGACTGGTCAAGCCGAACCGTTCGGAACTGGCGGCGACCGTGGGGTGCGAACTCAAGGACGACGCCGGGGTGATGCGCGCCATGCGCGAATTGGGTGAACGCGGCGCGCAACGGGTGGTGGTAACGGCGGGAAAGGAACCGGCGCTGGCATTTGACGGAAAGGGTTTCTGGCGAATCGTCCTGCCGCAAATCGAGGTGATGAACCCGATCGGCTCGGGCGATGCCTGTACCGCCGGGCTGGTGTTGCGTCTGGCGCGCGGCGACGATTTGGGTGAGGCATGCCGCTGGGGTGCCGCCGCCGGTGCAGCCAATGCGCTCACGCTGATGCCCGGCGAGGTGGATGAGGAAGATGTCAAGCGGCTGGTCCGGAAAGTGGAAGTGCACAAAATTTGACCAAACGGGCGGTTCGACCCATCCGGTGGTGGGCTACTTTGAATTTGGGGGTTGAACGTCTCTCGAGTGTCTGTTAGCTTACGAGAATGCACCGAAGTCTTTTTTTGCGGCTACGCAGGCTTCGTTTGTTGTTGGGGGCCTTTCCGCCGGGTGCTGCCAGAAACGGGGGGTCAGGCGGACTTACAGGTTGCCATTTTCGGCGATTGGTGTTGATAGCGGCGTGCTGGATGGTGTCCTCTTTGCCAACTCCGGCGGCGCAACAGGTTCTCAAAGGTCATGTCCCCCCGATAACCAAACGGCTCACCTCCATCCATCGGCTTGATGGTGGCGCGCGTCTGGACTTGGCCATCGGTTTGCCGTTGCGCAATCGTGAAGTGCTCACGAACCTGCTTCAAGGGCTTTATCAACCGGGTAATCCCAACTTTCGCCACTATTTGACGCCCGATCAGTTCGCTTCCTCGTTTGGCCCCGCCCCTGAAGACTACCAAAAGGTGATTGATTTCGCGAAATCCCACGGGCTGACGGTCAGACGAACCCACCCTAACCGCACTTTGCTGGATGTCGCCGGATCGGTGGCCGATATTGAGAAGGCTTTTCACGTCCACATGCTTGTCTATCAACACCCGGTTGAAGCACGCACTTTTTTCGCTCCTGATGTTGAACCGTCCCTGGACCTTGATACGCCCGTGCTGGTGATCAGCGGTCTGGATAATTATGTGAAACCGCGTCCGCTCATACACCCGCCGAGCGTGTCTCCGAGAGTCCGGCTATTGGGGGGTGGCGGGGGTGGCGGCGGGGGTGGTGGTGGCGGCGGTGGCGGCCCTTTCGAGGGTTATGATTTCCTCAACGCTTACGCCACCGGCGTTTCGCAGGATGGCACCGGACAGTCGCTCGGGCTTTTTGAACTTTTCGGTTTCAATGGCCAGGACATCACGGATTATGAAGACGAGGTCGGCATCTCTCCCTATGTCACCGTGACACCTGTTTTGATCGACGGCGCCAGCGGCAGTGATAACGTTGATTACCTTGATGATTGTGGATACCTTGCATATGCCTTCGAGGTGATGGGGGACATTGAAATGGCGATTTCCATGGCGCCGGGCTTGAGTAGCGTGCTGGTCTATGAAGGTCCGACGCCGCTGGATGCGCCGCCCCTGGGCACGAACTATATCCAGGACGCATCGACAACCGCCCAAATCAACGATGTGTTCAATCGCATGGCCACGGATAATCTGGCCAAGCAACTGAGTTGCTCCTACGGGATGGATATTAACCTTTCGACGGTGCAAATATTCCAACAATTCGCCGCCCAAGGTCAGAGCCTTTTTATAGCCAGTGGCGATTTTGGAGCGTTTTCGTCGGCCATTGACGAACCGGCAGACGATCCCTATGCCACGATAGTGGGCGGAACAACGTTAACGACAAACTCGGCTGCAGAATGGCAGTCGGAAACCACCTGGCTCGGGCCGGCCGGGACTGATGAATGTGGTAATCCTGTTCCTCCGCAAGCCTCCGCTGGCGGGATCAGCACCGTTTACTCGATTCCATCCTGGCAACAGGGCATCAGCATGACGGCCAACCAGGGCTCCACCACCATGCGCAACTCGCCGGACGTCTCCCTCGTGGCAAATAACATAAACGTCGTCTGGGGCAACACTCTTCTTGGAGCCTCGACTGACTGGACGGTGACCGGCACCAGCCTGGCCACCCCGCTCTGGGCCGGTTTCATGGCGCTGGTGAATCAGCAGGCCGCCGCCAATAGCCAGCCCCCAATCGGCTTTGCCAATCCGGCTCTTTACGCCATTGGAAAAAGCACCAACTACCTGTCCTGCTTTCACGACATCACCACCGGTAACAACACAAACAGCTCCAGTCCAACCAAATACTACGCGACGGCCGGTTATGACCTCTGCACGGGCTGGGGCACGATGATCGGCAGCAATCTTATGCAGGCGCTGCTGGCCCCACCGTCGGATCACCTGGTCGTCACGCCGCCGCTGGGCTTCACTTCTTTAGGACCCGGTGGCGGGCCGTTCTCGGTGGCTTCCCAAACTTATACGTTGAAAAATATCGGTTCGACGCCCTTGAACTGGAGCCTCGTCAACACCTCCAGTTGGCTCACGGTTTCTTCCATCTCCGGCAATTTGAGTGCTGGCGCCAGCACCACGGTTACCATCAGCCTCAACCCGGCCGCAAACAATTTCTTGATCGGCAACTTCAGCGGCAATATTCCCATTGCCGACACGACGGACGGCACGGTCCAGAACCGACAATTTGATCTCTACGTCGGAAACGGCGGATTTGAGACCGGTGACCTCACCGACTGGACCCTGGTCGGCAGCACCGACCTGGTTTTTGCTTTGGCCGCCGATGACATGGATGTGGCTGGAATGGCCGCCTTGCCCGGCCAGCCCGACGAGCTGTTTGTGCATTCGGGGCTTTATGGCGCGTACCTGGGGGAGTGGGCCAGTCCGTATTTGACGCCGGTTCCTCCGGCGGTGGGTTCTCTCTCGCAGACCATGGCCACCACGGCGAATCAACCATACTTGGTTTCCTTTTGGTTGACTTGTGTTCCCGATAGTCAGGGCGTGACGACGAACAACGAGTTTATCGTGAAATGGAACAACTCGGTGCTCTACGCTCAAACCAACCTGGGTGCTTTCGGTTGGGCCAACCTACAGTTCGTTGTTCCGGCCACAAGCACGAGCACAACGATCGAATTTGATTTCAACAACGATCCGGGGGCATTTGGGTTGGACGACGTCACCGTGGAACCCGTTCCCGCGCCGGTTTTTCAGTCTGTCACGCTAACGGGCGGCACGATCCACCTCACGTGGAGCAGTGTTTCCAATGTTACTTATCAGGTTCAGTCGGCCGGTGGTTTGAGCAATCCCACCTGGACGAATGTCGTCAAGGTAACCGCCGCTGGAAATCCGACGGGCACATTGCAACCGGTTGGTTCGGCCCGGCAACAGTTTTATCGAGTGATATTGCTGCTGGCGCCTTGACGGAAGCCCGGAAGGGTTCCCGGGCGCTTTCCGCGCGATGGTCCTGCTTTACGCCGCCCGCTGATCCTGTATCCTGAACGCGAACCTTTCTACACCATGAAAAAAGTCCTTCTATTCCTCTGTCTGGTTTGTGCCAGCGCCTACGGCCAGAAATTTCCTGATCTGGCCCTGACCCCGCCCATGGGCTGGAACACCTGGAACAAATTCGGGAGCAACGTCCGTGAGGAACTGATCCGGCAAACCGCCGACGCCATGGTGTCCTCGGGCATGAAGGACGCGGGATACGAGTACATCAACATTGATGATACCTGGCAGGGTGAACGCGACCGTCAGGGTTTTATCCAGCCCGATCCCAAGCGGTTTCCTTCGGGAATGAAGGCGCTGGCCGATTATGTCCATTCCAAGGGACTAAAGCTCGGGATTTATTCGGATGCCGGCGCCCGGACGTGCGCCGGGAGGGCCGGCAGCCGGGGACACGAATATCAGGACGCCCAGAGGTACGCCCAATGGGGCATCGATTATGTGAAATACGACTGGTGTGGCTGCGAAGATTTGAATGCCAAAGGCGCGTACACCACCATGCGGGACGCGTTATATGCCGCCGGCCGGCCGATGGTTTTCAGCATCTGCGAATGGGGCAACAGCAAGCCGTGGGAATGGGGCGGCGAAGTCGGCAACCTGTGGCGCACGACCGGTGACATTTATGCCTGCTTCGATTGCAAGGAGGATCACGGGACGTGGTATCAGTGGGGCGTTCTGCAAATTCTGGACCAGCAGGAAGGGCTGCGAAAGTATGCCGGCCCCGGCCACTGGAACGATCCGGACATGCTGGAAGTCGGCAATGGCATGGCGGTCAATGAAGACCGGGCGCATTTTTCGATGTGGTGCATGCTCGCGGCGCCGCTCATTGCCGGAAACGATTTGGGGAACATGTCCCGGGAAACGTCGGAAATCCTGTTGAACAAGGACGCGATCGCAGTGGATCAGGACAAACTGGGCATTGAAGCGTTCCGGTATTCCACGGATGGCACCCGGGAGGTCTGGTTCAAACCGCTTGCGGACGGCGACTGGGCCATGTGCGTGTTAAATCGCAGCACCCGGCCCCAGAAGGTCTTTTTCGATTGGAAAACGGAAAAGGTCAGCGACGAGCTTTCCCGGCGGGAAACCGCGTTTGACACGACCGGGTATCGGATCCGCGACCTCTGGACGAAGCAGGATTTGGGGACCACGGGACAACCTTTGAACGCCGAGTTGCCGGGACATGACGTTCTGATGCTGCGGCTCGAGAAACAATAATCGAAACCGGCGGGGAATCTAAAATTTACCCGGAAAATGTTTTTGCACTTGTTGTTGCACTGTCGGCGTTGCAGCATTCGCGGAACCATTCGCAACCCAAAATCTAAACCAGGAACACGATGAACCATGCAAAACCTTTGACTCTGTGGACGTGCGGGTCGCTGATTTCAGCACTCGCGGTGATTTTATTGGCCGGTTGCCAGTCCGGCAAGGAACCATCCGGCAGTGGAACCACGGCGGCGGTCGCGCCGGCGGCAGCCGCCGCGACGCCCGAATCGGCGCCGAAGGCCATTCGCATTGACGCCGGCTCGGACACGAACTACGTGGATTCCGAAGGCAACGTGTGGCTGGCGGACCAGGGTTTTGCGGATGGAGAAGTGACGGCCCGGGACGGGGACCTGCCCATTGCCAACACGAAAGACCCGGCAATTTACCGCACCGAGCATTACGACATGACTTCGTTCTCCCAAAATGTTCCCAACGGCAAATACACGGTGAAGCTGCATTTTGCCGAGACGTATGAAGAGATTACCGGGGCGGGCCAGCGCGTTTTTTCCTTCAACGTGGGTGGACAGGAATTCAAGGATTTCGACGTGTATGTCAAGGCGGGCGGGGCGGAGCGTGCGGATATTGAGACGGTTGCCGTGGACGTCACCAATGGGGTGCTCAACGTTACTTTCACGCCCAACATCCAAAGCCCGGAAATCAACGGGATTGAAATCATTCCGACTCCGTAATCTCCGGCGGCGGGCGTCAAATATCCACCCGCTATCGAAGCGATGACGGCCGGCGTGGTCAATCGCGGTGGCTGTATTCCTGAATGGCGGTCCGCCACCATGGGGCGAGGGATTCGCCCGGACGCAGCCACGTTTGTTGGTGCAGCCAGACCATGGCGTGGGCGTCGGTCATGATCAGGATCCGGTCCGCCGGCGCCAGTTCGGCGGGCCCTTCGGCCAGCAGTCTTTCCCCGAGAACCCGGACGGTTTCACGTCCGACCCCAAGTTTGTCGAGCTGTTCGGCGTAAACGGGATTAAGCCGCTTTTCGCGCAACAACGAAACGTGAATCGCATTAACGTAAGGATCCAGCACGGCTTCCGCCAGACCGGCATGGGGGCGGCGCGGGGTGGTGTCGTCGGTGATTTCGTGGATTTTCATCTGTGAGCGCAGGGAGACGAGTTCGACCGGCGGTAGGGTTTCCTCCGGCGTCAGAAACAGCCCGAGCTTTCGCGCGCGTGCGCCCAGACTGCGCCGGCTGGTCCATACGCTGAGGGGAATGGAAAGGACCATGCCGGTGAACACGGGGGTGAACCACCAGAACAGGTATCGGTTCAACTGCCACATGAACGCGCCCCAGACCAGGCCAATGAGGGTGTGGCCCCAATGTCGCCGGATGGCAAACAGCCAGGTCGTGCCGTCCGACCCGCGTTTTTGCTGGCTCCAGCCGACGCTGACGCCGAACAGGTTCGTGACCACGAAACGCGTGTGCCAGAGCATCAGCAACGGCGCATGGAGCGTGGAGAAAACGGTTTCGCCCACGACGCCGACCGTGGTGCGCGTCAGGCCGCCGAAGGCGCGGCGGCGTTCCCAGTCAAACGCCAGGTCAATCAAGGCCAGCACCTTGGGCAAAAACAGGACGGCCATGCAAATAACGAAGACCAGAAAGGCATGCGCGATGCCGCTCAGGTTCAGATACGGCGTGAAGGCATGGACCGTGATGTTCGACAGGCCGGTGTATTTTTGGTACCAGTGGATCCAGTTGAACGTCAGCAAAAACACCAGCCACAGCGGCCCCGCGAGGTAACCGCAAATGCCCAGCAGCAGATGCAACCGGTTCACGCCGCGCAGACCCTTGGCGAACAACACCAGGCCGTGTTGCAGGTTGCCCTGGCACCAGCGGCGTTCGCGTTGCGCATTCTCAATCATTCCCTGCGGGACTTCCTCATAGCTGCCTTCCAGATCATAGGCGAGCCACACCTCCCAGTTGGCCCGTGATAACAGCGCGGCTTCGACAAAATCGTGGCTCAAGATCTGGCCGCCAAACGGCTTGTGACCCGGTAATTGCGGCAGGTCGCAGAATTGCATGAACGGTTCGGTGCGGATGATGGCGTTGTGCCCCCAGTAATTGCCCAGATTCAACGCCCAGTAATTCAGGCCGGCGATGAACAGCGGCGCGTAAAGCCGGTTGGAAAATTGCTGGATGCGGCCAAACAGCGATTCCGCGTTCACGAGCGCCGGCACGGTTTGAATCAGGCCGACGGTCGGGTGCGCTTCCATCAATTTGACCAGATCCACCAGCGTGCCGCCGCGCATGACGCTGTCGGCGTCACACACCAGAAAATAACGGTAGCGGCGGCCCCAGGCATTGAGGAAGTCGCGCACATTGCCGCTCTTGCGGCCTTCATTGTCCGTCCGCCGGCGATAATAAATCCGCCCCAGCGCGTCGAGCTCGCGGATCAACTCATACCAGCACCGCTCCTCCTCCACCCACTTGTCCGGATCGGTGGAATCGCTGAGGATGAAAAAGTCAAAGTGCTCGAGCTGGCCGGTTTTTTCGAGCGACTCGAAGGTGGCGCGCAACCCTTCATAAACCCGGACGATATTCTCATTATAAATGGGAAAAACGATGGCCGTGCTGGTGCCGGCCATGCTTTGGTTGCGGTAATCCGTCTGCGTGATGCGGCGGGGGTCGCCGAAGGCGCGCAAGAAAAAGCCAAAAACACCATGCATGCAGCCGATGGCAATCAGCAGAAACAAAATGACAAATACGACGAGCAGGACGGTGCGCGAGGCGGACCAGCCGGTGCGCCAGAGCAAGTCGGCGAACAGCATGGAAACCAATCCCGTCAACAGCAGCGCGGAAGAATAAAAGATGAACACGCGCCAGCCGCGGTAAACCCGGGGCAGGGGACTCACCACCAGCGGCGGCGACTGGTCCGATGCGGGAACGGACTGGGGGGCGGCGCCCGGCATGGTTCAGTGGGTGAAATAGAAAACCGCGACCAGGAACAGCACAAACAAGGTCCACGCCAGCGACATTTTCAAATAGGGAACGCGGCCCAGGTTCGTGAGGGTCGTGATGGGGCCGAGGTCAAACGGACGCGCCGACATTTTGGAAAGTTGAAAATCCGGACCGGCGCGCAAGTAGGTTTCGCGCATGGCGCTGACGAATTCCTCCGGCCAGGGTGGCGGGCGCAGGAATTGGTCCTGCCATTTACCGGGCATGTCCGCGAGCAACAGGGCCAGCCGTCCGCGCGTGGAAAGCATCTGGTCGGCGTTGGTGGGAGGTGCCTGCAATACTGCGGCAAACCATTCCGTCACGGTGCGATCCATTTCCTCGGCGGCGATGTAGGTGGCGGAATGGTCCGGCTCGGCGGGTGCGCGTTTCATGGCGCGTTCCAGCACGCGGAGCACCAACTGGCCCAGCAACGCCTTGTTGCGAATGCGCAGGGCGTGGAAATAGTTTTCCACCTTGGCATAGGCGGCATTCCATTCTTCCAACGGGCGGCCGGCCAGCTGGCCGGCCACACCCGTTAGTGCGCCCGGGCCGGTTATGGCGGACTCCACTGGTAGGTCCATGTTTCGCTCAAAATGTTGGTTCCCGTTTGCAACGTGCACCGGATGTCCACGGGATTGGTATTGCCCGGTTTGGGCTGCATTTTCAAAATGACACGCCACGTGTTCAGGAAAGTATTGCGCAACACCTGGTTTTCCACAATCGCCGCGTTCGTGCTGCAATTGGCGATGGCCACCGGCGGATTGTCCTGGGGAATGGCATCCAGTTTCGGCCCTGCAAAATCAATCGCGATCAGCCGGGTGTTCGTATCCCCGGGAACCAGACCGAGGTGCGTGGCCACGACCCGGTTTTCGGACAGTTTTACGTCCGCGCCGCCCATTTCCCAGTGGAGCGTGTAACCAAAGCGGTACGGCTCCATCGGCGCGGGTTTGTCCTTGGGATCCCAGAACGCGACAATGTTGTCCAGGCCTTCGTAGTTCGCGCTCAATTCGACCAGGTGCAAATCGCCGTCACCCCAATCACCGTGTGGTTCCACCCAGACGCTGGGTTCCAGTTGAAACAGGTTGAACATGTCCTGATAGGCGGCAAAGGAACGTTCGCGCTGCAAGAGGCCGAAGCCGCGGATGTCCGGCGCGTGAAAAACCTGGTGGCGCAGGACGGACGGATTATCCAGCGGACGCCACAGCATCTCACCGTTGCCCATGTGCACCAGCAGGCCGTCGGCATCATGCACCTCCGGGCGATAGTCATCAAATTTGCGCTCCGAATTTTTCCCATACCAGAACATGCTGGTCAGCGGCGCCAGTCCAAGGGTCGTGACGGGCAGCCGCCGTTGCGGGTTCACCTCCAGAATTTCCTTCGGTTCACGAAAGAAAAGGACCGCCTCGACGTCGGCTGTGGTGGTTTCGCCGGGATGAATGACAAATTGATAGGCGCCGGTGCAACTGACACTGTCGAGCAGGGCGAACAACGTCAGCTCCTGGTCGTCGGCCTCCGGTTTGCCGAGCCACCAGTCGGTGAAGATGGGAAATTCCTCCGGCCGGTCCATTTCCCCGCAATCCACGGCCAGTCCGCGCGCCGACTGGCCGTAATCCTGGTCCTTGCCCAGCAATCGAAAATAACTTGCGCCCAGGAAGGCGCCGAGCTCATCCCATTGGTTGGTCTCGTTGAGCTGATACAGGACCCGAAAACCGGCGTAACCGGTGTTGGCGGGAATTTCATCCTGGATATTCAGACTGCCGTAATCGAAAAAATCCTGCACGAACCGGATGGGCTGCAAATGGGTCGCCGTGAATTCATACACATGCACCGGCTCCTGGTAGAGATAGCCCGGATGGAAAAATTCGATGCGGAAGGGAAGATTCTCCACCCGCCACAACGCCTGGTTGCGGCGGAACCGGATTTGCCGGTATTTGTCGTAATCCAGGTTGTCCTGGCGCAGGACCTTCGGCAGGTCGGCGCGCGGTGAGTGAAAGGGCTTGCTCGCCCGCTCCTCGGCACGCTTGATGACATAATCCAGGTTAACGTCGCCGGATTCCGGACTGGCCGTCATCCGGCTCGTCAAGGCCATTACCACTGTCACAATCAGGCAACTTCGTCGCCACATTTCGTCTAAGGAGAACCGAAGTGGCGGGAATTTGCAAGTTCCACGCGAAACTCACTGGCAGACAAGAAATTGCGCTGACAGTGCCAAATTTAGGTCGTGTTCCGTTAGATTGTGCTTTTAAGGCATTTGCAACGAGAGAAAGTTTTCAATCGTCATCGCCTTATCCATCAATCCTGCCATTTGCGCCGGGGTTTTGCCGTGTGCCGAATGAATCCGCACGAAGTTGAAATGCCACGCAAACAGGGCAACGGCGTGCTTCAAATTGTCCAGCGTCTTTGAAAATCCAAGCGTGGAACGGGTGAAACGACGGTTAAAAATGCGGACTGAAAGGTTCGTGCGCTCGCAATGGCTGGTCGTGGCTTGGCTCATAACGGGCTTATTGATCTTGCGGCATCGAATAACGCTGACCAACTGCAAGGGTGAAAGACGACGGCCCAGCGTGCGATTGTGACTGCCGAACCGTTTGAT
>JBEKTH010000001.1:0-105886 GCA_049516255.1 Verrucomicrobiota bacterium | reverse complement strand
CGCGCCGGGCCATTTTTAATAACTCCTTCCCACCGCTGCAACAGTTTTATTAATCTGATAAATAAAACACTCTGGTTACGACGGACGCAGAATCATTCGGGCCGCTTGTTTGATCGCTTCGGTCAGCTCGCGCGGTTTCACCACCTTGGCGTCGCCGCCCCAACCCAGAATCCAGCGTTCAACTTCCACCAGGCTCGACAGCCTCATCCTTAATTCCACTCCCCCACCCTTCAACTCGCGCAACTGCTGCGATTCATGCCATTTCTTTTCGCGGATGTAATCGGCGACGCGCGAGTTAAAGTGGATGACGACCTCGTAATTGCCTTTACCGGAATGGACCCCAAAACTGTCCTGCAGGCGTTTTTCCAGCGAGAATTTCGGCGAACGCTCGAACGCCTTCCCGGTGGGCTTCACGGACTGGATGCGCGCGGGCACAAAGGTGCGGATGTCTTTGCGGGCGTGGTCGTGGGCGAACAGAAACCACTCGCCGTTGATGTTCGCCAGATGGTACGGGTCCACGAGGCGCTTTTCCGGTTGGCCCTGGCCGGGTTTCCGATAGGCCAGTTCGAGTTGCTGGCGCTGGGCAACGGCCCGGGCAAGGGCATCAAATATTTCAAGATTCAAAACCAGCTCGGCACGGGTGCGGAAGGAAATCGTCTGCCCGACGTCGGCAAGGTTGAGTGAAATCGTGTCGGGCAAAGCCTGTTCCATTTTCCGGATGGCGCTCAGGAGCGGTTTCTCGAAACTCGTGCCGCGATATTGCTGGAGGGCCTTCTCCGCAATAACCAGCGCGAACAGTTCACCCTCGGTGATCTGCATCGTGGGGAAGGCGCTGACTTCCTCGGTGTAATGATAGCCATTCCTGGCTGGCTCAAACTCAATCGGAAGATTCAGCCGGTCCCGCATAAATTCGATGTCGCGGTGGATGGTTTTTGTGGCGACCTCGATTTCACGTGCCAGTGTGGAGGCGTTGGGAAAAGCGCTGGATTGAAGCGTCTGATGGATGCGCAGCATCCGCTCCAGCGGGGGGCGCGAATGGAGCGACGGCTTCACCGCAAGAACTATGAGCCCTTGTCGAGCTTGGCGAGCAACTCGTCGTTGGTCTTGTGCTTTTTGAGCGCGGCGACCAGGGTTTCCATGGCTTCCACCGGATTCAAGTCCACCATCATGCGGCGCAGTTTGCGCACGGCCTCAATCTGCTTGGGCGGAAACAACTTTTCCTCCTTGCGGGTGCCGCTCTTGGGAATGTCGATGGCCGGGAACAGGCGCCGGTCGGAAAGTTTGCGATCAAGCACCAGCTCCATGTTGCCCGTGCCCTTGAATTCCTGAAAAATGAGTTCATCCATGCGCGAACCGGTCTCGATGAGGGCCGTGGCCAGAATGGTCAGCGAACCGCCGTTCTCAATCTTGCGCGCCGAGGCAAACATCTTGCGCGGAATTTCGAGCGCGCGTGCATCCACGCCGCCGGTCATCGTGCGACCGCTGCCACCGTGAACGCTGTTGTAGGCGCGGGCGATGCGCGTGAGCGAGTCCATCAACACAAAGACGTCCTTGCCCGACTCCACGATCCGCCGGCAGCGCTCGATCATGAAGCGGGAGAGTCGGACGTGGGTTTCCAGGTCCTGGTCATTCGACGATGCAACCACCTCGGCCTTGACCGACCGTTGAAAGTCCGTGACCTCCTCGGGCCGCTCGTCAATGAGCAGCACCAGGGCATGAACTTCGGGATGATTCGTGGTAATGGCGTTGCAAATCTGTTTGAGAATGGTCGTTTTGCCGGTGCGCGGCGGCGCCACGATCAAACCGCGCGTGCCCTTGCCGACCGGTGTGACGAGATCGATGACGCGCGTCTCGATCAGGTCGGGGTCGGTTTCCAGCCTGAATTTCTCAATCGGGTCGATGCTCGTAAGATTTTCGAAGCGGACCGCCTTGACATAGTCCTCGAACAGCATGTCGTTGACCTTTTCAACGGCCTTGAGCTGGGGGCTGGTGCCGCGATGCGGCGGTTGGGTCGGACCAGCGATGTGGCTGCCCTCGCGGAGAAAACTGCGCCGGATGGTGTCGGGTGTGACAAAGATATCGGTCGGCTTCGGGTGATAATGATTTTGCGCGGTGCGCAGGAAACCAAATCCCTTTTCGGAAATCTCCAGAAAGCCGGACCCGAAATCCTGCGATTTTTCACCATTGTTCTTTGCGTCACTCATAAATGCGTCTGTGTGGTCGAAGGCCAAAACTACCGTGAAACGTCGGCGCTGAATTTTGAATTTGGAAATTGCCGCAGGAGCTCTCTTATTGGAAAAACTGCTCCACGACGGGTATCAAACCTTCGACAACTACTAATTACGGGCAAAACCCGGCCCGCGCAACATATTTTTTAGACAAAATGGGATTCGTGCGTCCGATGTTCAAAGTCTCAGCCGCCCACCGCCGCACGTGCCTCGGCCGCCAAGGGCGTACTCAAATAACGTTCGCCAGTGGAGGGAGCAATGGTAACGATGAGTTTCCCGCTGTTTTCAGGGCGTTTGGCCACCTGAATGGCTGCCCAAACGTTCGCCCCGGATGAAATACCGCATAAAATGCCCTCTTCCTTCGCCAGCCGGCGCGCCATTTCAAAGGAATCGTCGTTGGAAACCTGGACACAGTCGGAAATCAAGGGACTGCCGTTTGCATCCTTCAGATGAAGATTGTTGGGAACGAAACCGGCACCCGTACCTTGAATCTTGTGCGGACCGGGTTTTAC
Source organism: Verrucomicrobiota bacterium (assembly GCA_049516255.1). Lineage (GTDB taxonomy): Bacteria > Verrucomicrobiota > Verrucomicrobiia > Limisphaerales > UBA11358 > UBA11358. Next base: position 103,146 of record JBEKTH010000001.1, on the reverse strand, counting down.
CGGTTGGCCGGCGAGCGTCTGGGAAATGACCGGTGAATCCTTCGGTTCGACGGCGATGGCCTGAAATGACGGCTTGCGCGGTTTGATGACCTCCGCACAACCGGTGATCGTGCCGCCGGTGCCGACCGCGGCCACAAGGATGTCCACCTTGCCGTCGGTATCGGCCCAAATTTCCTCCGCCGTGGTCTTGCGATGGATTTCCACATTTGAGGGATTGTTGAACTGCTGGGGAATCCACGAGCTCGGTGTTTCCTTGGCCAGTTGCTCGGCCTTGGCAATGGCCCCTTTCATGCCTTCCGCCCCCGGGGTCAGAACGAGCTTCGCGCCGAGCATGGCCAGCAACGTGCGGCGTTCGACCGACATGGTTTCGGGCATGGTGAGGACGAGCTTGTAACCTTTGGCCGCGCACACGAAGGCGAGCGCAATGCCGGTGTTGCCGCTGGTGGGCTCGATGACCACGGTGTCCTTTTTGAGCACGCCGCGCTTTTCCGCGTCTTCAATCATGGCCATGCCAATGCGGTCCTTGACGCTGCTGAGCGGGTTGAAGTATTCGCACTTGAGGAGAACGGTGGCGGACAGGCCGGCGGTGACCTTGTTCAGTTTGACGAGCGGCGTGTGCCCGACGGTTTCGACGATATTGTTGTAGATTCGTCCCATAATTTTTTTGACAGTTAAGTTAACGGCAATTTGTGCCGGACGGCGTCAACGAGCAAGCCCTTTTTTAAAAATCCTGATCCGCCTCCTCATCGTAATCCGGATTCGTTCAGGATTAAGAGAATGATCAAGATCGAAAGACCGGGGCCAAAAACATTAAGTCCCCGCCTGGCCTTTCGGCCAGGCAGGGACAAATGGGGGATGGGAGTGCGCCAAGCTCTCTTTCCCGGACCGGCATTAGGCGCGCACCCTTGCGGGGGCTGCCGGTTTCCCGACGCCATTCTCCACGGCAAGCGGAGTTTTCGGCCTCGTAGCAGGGCCGTCCAGCGCCTTGCGGTCGCTGAATTTCGAGTGAGGCTTTTCAGCCCGCTTGAGCTGATGGTTGCGCCATCGGCTTGCGAACCAGGCCAAGACACGCCTGTGATTGGCTCTTCGCGTCTTGACCGTTTAGCGCCGGGTCAGCCGCCGCTTTTGGCGGCGCGTTCGCCCGGTGCCACGGGTCTCGCCTCTTCACTCTCAGGTTGCCTTTTGCTCACAGTCCAGCGACGCCGTTTTTAGCATCGCCGGCTTTTGGAAGTTTTTCACGCGACCTGCCCAGTCTTCGTGTTCTTCCCGGCGCCAGCGCTCCCTTTGTCCGCCTTTCGGCGGGTTTCATTGGGCGGTTTCAACAGGGTTGAATCCGCCAGAGTCGCCCGCACCGTGCTGATGCACAGTAGCAACCGTTTACCCTCTGGGTAACTGCGATTCACTCAGGCTCGAAACCGGCCTGAGCTACTTGACCCGGCTCGGAACGGTTTCTCAATCGTTCCTGGCCGCCAAGCCCCTCATTCGCGTTTGGCATTTGCGAACATGCCAGAGGAACTGGTGAATGCTGCCTCTCCGCCGGACCTTTCGATCCGGTTTCCGAGGAACCGGGCCAACCAGCCTGGCCCGATTTTTCCCCAGTCGCCTGGGATTATCCTGGAAACAAACAGCCCAATATTTAAACCGTACTGCCTGCTTCGTTCTTTCAATGAACTGGTAGAATCATATCGCAGTTTGAAAAACCGACAATGAATTGATATGCACAGCTTGTTCACCGGAAGGCGGCGGTGAACGGGAGTTGAACAATTCAAAACATGCCGGCAGATCAACGGTTTTTCCATTTTGCCTCCGCCAATTATTCACAACATTTGCGAGAACCAATGGGCCTGGTGAACAAGTTTGTTTTACTGAAATGTCGAAATTCCGTCGGGACAAATGGCCTTGTTCGTCCCCCCAAAAAAAGAAAGCCGCCCGGGAGGGCGGCTGTGCACGACGGAGAGTGTGTCCGCCTCAGATCTTAAGACGCCGCTTTCGCCGGAGCGGTTTTTTTGGCTTTGACCGCCTGCTTCTTTCGCTTGAGATAGCGCGCCCGGCGCGTTCGTTTTTCAGCTTTGTTGAATTGTTTGCTCATACAAGTGTCTTTACATCGGCCACGTATTCCGATTTTGTGTTGGCACTATGGAAGCTTGGTCACGGCAATTCAACATCTATTTGACGCTGGCGGCAACCCTGGCACTGGTCTGCGGTTGCGAAACCGACCGGCCCCGCGGGCCGGTCAGCACCTTGCGCGTCCATATCGAGGCCAATTCCGATACCTCGAGTACGAGCGAGTCCATCTCCGTGCTGCGCGCCACGCCCGTTCTCATCACCATCGCCCAAGAACCCGTTCTGACCGAGGCCAACATTGTTGCGGCGAAAGTGATTGACGCGCCGGGCGGGTTCGCCATCGAAGTTCATTTTGATGAAACCGGCAGCTGGATTTTGGAACAATATACCGCCGCCAATACCGGCCATCATTTCGCCATCTTCGGTCAATGGAGCGACAAACCTGCCGATAGCCGCTGGCTGGCGGCGCCGCTCATCAGCCATCGCATTGCCGGCGGCGTGCTCGCCTTTACCCCGGACCTCTCGCGTCTCGAAGCCGACCAACTGGTGATCGGGCTCAGCAACGTCGCCCAATTTCACCTGAAACAGCTCCAATGAATTTCCCCTTTGTTTGCCGTGCCCTCTGGCTGTTCGGTGCCTTTGTCCCGGCCCTGCTTTTTGCCCAGGAACCGTTCCGGTTTCCGACGGCCAATCACTTTCTTTTTGAGCCGGGCAAGGAGCTGGAATTTTTCGCGCCCACGGCACCCGACAAACCGTGGACCAGCGGCAGTTTCGGCTGCGTGCGCAACAACGGCACGCGCCTGCACGAAGGCCTGGATATTCGTCACCTGCAAACCAACCAGCGCGGCGAGCCGACCGACCCCGTCATGGCCACCGCCGGCGGCACGGTCGTCTACTTCAGCACCCGGCCGTCGCTGTCGAATTACGGGAACTACATCGTCATCCGCCATGTGGTCGAGGGGATTGAAATTTACTCACTCTACGCACATTTGAGCGCGGTCCGGCCGGGGCTGAAAATCGGCGATGCCGTCAAGGCCGGGGACGTCATCGCCACGATGGGGCGGACCTCAAACGCGGAAACGATTTTAAAGGAACGCGCCCATGTCCATTTCGAATTGAACGTTTTGATCAACGACTCGTTCGCGGCCTGGTTCAAAAGAAATTCCCGGGAACGCAACGATCACGGCGAATGGAACGGCCAGAATCTCAATGGTCTTGACGCGCGGGAAATTTTGCTGGCCGAACACGCCGAAGGCGCCAAATTCAGCCTGCTCAATTACCTTCGCAGTCAAACCGAGTTGTGTCGTGTGCTGGTGCGCGCGACCAATTTTCCCTACCTGAAACGCTATCCCATGCTCGTCCTGCCAAATCCAAAAACCAGCCAGGAAGGCGTGGCCGGTTATGAAATCGCCTTGAATTTCAACGCCGTTCCTTTTGAACTGATGCCGCTGGCCCCCTCGGAAATCAAGGGCAACGGGAAATTTCAACTACTCTCCGTTAATGAAGCCGAAGAGCGGGCCAATCCCTGCGACCATCTGGTGGTGAAGCGCGGCAGCCGTTGGGAACTGACGGACAAAGGATTGCACGAACTGGAATTGTTGACGTATTGAGCCGCCGTGCCCACCGACATCAAATCCCTCTCGCACGACGAACTGGAAGCCCGGTTTGCCGCCTGGCGGGAGCCGATTTATCGCGTCACACAACTGCTGGAATGGCTTTATTCCCGCCGCGTCACGAGCTGGGACGCCATGACCAATCTGCCCCGGGCATTGCGTGAAAGGCTGGCTCAGACCTTTTCGCTTCAGACCTTGGAACTCATCCGCAAGCAGGGCGCACCTGTCCTCCGTAGCCATACGGCGGAGGGTGGACGGGACACCACCCAAAAGTTTCTTTGGCGGTTGCGCGACCATTCCCTGGTCGAAAGTGTTTTGATCCCCGCCAATCCTGCGCTGTACGGCGACATCAGCGACCGCCACACCCTCTGCATTTCGACCCAGGTCGGTTGTGCCTACGGCTGTAAATTCTGCGCGAGTGGCCTCGACGGCTGGAAGCGGAATCTGACACCGGACGAAATCGTGGAACAGGTCCTGGCGGTCGAACGCTGGAACGCAAGCCAGTCGAAGGTCGAGAGTCGAGAGTCGAAGGAAATCGGCGCTGGCTCTCGACCCTCGACCCTCGACCAACGACTTATTGACAACGTCGTTGTCATGGGCATGGGTGAACCGCTGGCAAACTACGATCATTTACTCAAGGCGCTCAGAATCCTGAACGCGCCGTGGGGCGGCGGTATCGGCGCGCGCAAAATTACCATTTCCACCAGCGGCCTGGCGCCGCAGATTCGCCGGCTGGGCGCCGAGCCGGAGCAATTTCGCCTCGCCATCTCATTGCACGGCGCGACCGACGAAGTGCGCGGCAAAATCATGCCGGTGAACCGTAGATATCCACTCAAGGACCTGATCGCTGCCTGCGCGGATTACCAGGGCCAAAAAGGCCGCATGCTCACGTTTGAATTCATTTTAATCGCGGGTGTCAATGATTCGCTGGAGCAGGCCAGATTGCTCGCTGCGCTCGCCAAAAGGCTCTTTGCGAAGGTCAATCTGATTCCCTATAACAAGGTTGAAGGCCTGCCGTGGGAACGTCCAGCGGAGAAGGTTTGCGAAGCGTTCCTGGCCGTTTTGGAGAAGCAAAAGGTCCCTGCCACGCTCCGGCGCGAAAAAGGCCATGATATTGACGCCGCGTGCGGGCAATTGCGGTTGAAGACCGAGCGTGAGTTGGAAAAGCAGTTGTAGCCGATTTCAGGAGAAAGCCGGATTCTTCCGCTCCCTGAAACTTGCGGCGCTCTCCCGAAGCGCTGCTACGGTCTTAAGTCGATTTGATCGCGAGCAACTCGTTGACCTTGGCCATCACCTTGAACGCATCAGCCACGTAAAGCACGTCGGCCTTGCCGCGCGCCCAGCCGCAGTTGGGATCGAGGTTGACGGCGCGGCGTTCGGCGACGAAACGCCAACCGACGGTGTGCGGCTCCTCGCCATGACAACACGTGGAAAGCACCTTGGGATGCCGCGGTGTCGCGCCGGTCTGGCCGACCTGATTGAGATGGGAGAGGAACGACAACACCGCCTGCCCTTCCCCGCTCTGGTCCACCAGCGATTTGCTGCTGCCCAGGGACGCGCGGCCAAGCTGGAGAAAATCGCGGATTAATTTCTCCGCCTCCGGCACGTGCGTCTGGCCGTCGGCCTGTTTTTTGGTCCAACCGGCGCCCGTAACGAAAAGCACTCCGGCATCGGGCCGGATGGTCTGGGCATCGCCCGCGGGTTCGCGTATTCCAATGACGCTCGTGCGTTTACAGGCATCGGGCACATTGACCGCCACCGTTTCAACATTCGCCCTGCCCGCGCCACATTCGCGGGCGGGCTGGCTGCCCGGATCGATGAGCATGAACCATGGGCGCTGGGTGCGGGCCAGCACAGCTTCCATGCGTTGCCGGTAATACCAGCGGTTTACGGCTATTTTTCCAGTGTTGACCAACACACCGGAAACGTGCGTGTCAGCGCGCCCGCCGAGGCGTTGTGCGACACCGGGCAATGTGCGATTCCACCGGGAGGTTGCCGGGGCAACGACGAGGGTGGCCTTGGCCACTTTACAAACCGCTTCTGCGGCCGTCGCGTCTGTGGCATAACGCGAATGGCCAAAGTCCTTGCCGATCACGCCAAAATACTTTATGGCAGGACAAGTGGCGATGGAATCCGCCGCCATCTGGATATTTTCACCGATTAAACCCAACACGAGTTTTGAGCCGGTGAGTGATTTTTGAAGCTCCACCGCCACGTGCAATGACTCGCGGGCCGATTGTGCCAGCGAGCCATCAGCTTCCGTGTGCGCCAAAAGAAGAATTGTTTCCATGTGCTTCAGCAAATTCGTGTTAATTCGTGTAATCCATGTCTCACTTCTTAATCCATTCGACGATTTCCCTCGCAATGTCGTCCACCGATTTATCTTTCACGATTTTGGTTTCACGCCGTTGTTTGGGCAGCGTCACACTGGCAAATACCAAGCCTTCCCCGGCGAGCTTAATCGGCTTCGCCTTTTGCAATGCCGGCATTACCGTCCGCATGTTCAACATGCCGACCTGCGGATTATTTTTGGGTTCCGCCAGGTTGCCCGTTGCCCAACCGAGCAACGCCGGCGAACCGGTGCATTTTGAAATCTGGTGTTTCCCACCCTCGATGCGTTCCAGAATTTCCAACGAACCGTCAACATTGACCCTCAACTCATCCACGCCTTGAAACTGGTCCACAATGCCCAGTTGTTCACCAACGATTTGCATCGTCACTCCCGCACCCCGTGATGCCGATTCCCAACCTCCGAAAATGAGCAACTTCGATTTATCAAGCCCGGGAATCGCCCGGATGGTTTCCGCCAAAGCGGAGGCAACGTCAGCGGCGTCAGTAAATCCGCTGGCCGGTCCATCGAGCGGCACGAATTCAATGGGCACTTTCTGCGCCACCGTCATCATCACCTGTTGCAGTTTGGCCTTGGGCCCAAGGCTGACGAGCCAGACTTTGGAACCGGGCGCGCTCTTGGCCAAATTCGCCGCTTCGTACAGTGCGTGGCTCGCCCAAGGGTCGAGGACGGCCGGCAACATCATTTCATTTTTCAACGCCGGGCCGGCCGCAGACGTGATGGGTTCCAGCGTTTGCAACGGATCCGGGACGATTCCGGCGCAAACAACGATTTGATAGGCTTTGCTCATAAATCTTTAACCACGGATGGACACGGATGAACACGGATTATTTCAACTCGGTCAATGATTTGACGTCCAAACCGGTTAAATCATGATCTCGTAATTCGACAAATTCTCCATCGCTGGCAAAATCAAATTTTGCATCGCTCATCACTTGTCCACATTCCCAATGCGCCAGAGGTTTCCAGTTGAGCGCGTCGTAAACAACAATTGACGCTGGATAGGTATCCACATAAGCCGCAAACCGTGTCCTGTCTGGTGACCAAAACATCGCGTAAGCGCGAGGCAAGGAACCTGGCGTTCGGAATGTAATTTCATTTGTAATTCCGTTTTGCCAGCTCCAAAGCAACAGTTTGTTTTGTCCAAAAATACTTAAAGCAATTTTTCGTCCGTCTGGTGAAATTCCAATGTCGGCATAACTACCCATTTCAAAACGAGCGGAGGACATATCTTCATCAGATTTCCATACAGAAATGGAAGTCGACATTGTGATACAGCCACCCATCAAGGAATCATTAAAACCTGCCACCAAAGTATTGCCATCTCGTGATGTTTCTAAAAACTGAATGGTAGGACGATTGGTATCCAGCGTTGCAAGATACTTGCCCGTTGCCAAATCCCACCTTTCGACCTTGTGGGCCGCAGCTACAAACAGAAACTGTCCTTTATCTCCGCCAATCGCGACTTTTTTCGTCAGACATCCACCACTGTCAACCTGTACCAACGCATTGGTCACCCACAAAACTTTCTCGGCCTTCCAATCCGCAGCGAAGGTCACATAATCTGAAGCGCATACAATTATACTTCCATCGGGCGAAATGGTGGCGGGATCCCAAGGCTGCCCAAATTGAAAGCTCAAATTTGGCGCTTTCGTCAAAAATAAAAGCGGTGTTGCCGTTCCCTTTTTCAAATCCCAGATTTGAATTCCATTCACACCAGATGAAACCGCGATTGAAGCGGCGCTTGCGATGCGAAACGATTCAATTCCAGCTTGGCTTCCAGATGATCCACCATAGGACGTATGCGCAATTAGATGTCCGTCAACCTTTGGAATGAACCATTCCAAATATGAACCGGTAATTTCGTAGACCCTTTCGACTTCTTTCGGAACATTGGCGCGGTCATATGTGAATTCAAACCACTGATTGGTACGAAGTCCTCGAACCACCAAGAGCCGTTCCTTCGATAAAGTCTGGTTTGCCGGCGCCGGCAACGAGTTCATCGCCGCTGCCAATAATTCAAGATTTGTTTGGTCAAGTTGCGCTCTATGTCCGCCTTGAATCGCCCAGTTGATTACATTGCGTGCGCTCGAAACGTTACCAGATTGACTGACCCGGCAATATTCGATGCTGCTTGGACCACTAAACCAATCCAGTTCAAGCAAGGGCGCATTCGTGCCACTACTTCCGAAAAAGCGATCTGATTGCGCAAGTTCTTCAGGAAGATTTGAGCCAAAGCAACTGGCGACGATTGAAAACAGAATTGTCGTCGTTAAAATTCGCATCGCGCTGAAATGACGATGTAATTTCATAAATGTAATTCCTTTTTCAAATCCGTGTTCATCCGTGTTCATCCGTGGTTGAATTCAATTCTCCGCCGAGTGCAGGCCACCGGCGCCGGCGCGGAAGGCGGTGTTCATACGTTCCGGGTGGTATGACAAAGGCTGGCTGCAATTCCACAGGCAGGCGCCGCAATGGATGCATTTTTCGCGGTCGAAATTAGGCACACCGTCCGCGCCCACCGTGATGGCCTGGCCGCTGCACATCTCGATGCAGATTTGCGTGCCACATTTCTGGCAGAGTTCCGGGAAAAGAAAGGTGACGTGGTCGGCGTACCCCGGTGGGGCTTGCACCTTGCCGCCCAGAAGCAGCGCGTCCTGGTGCGAGACCAGCAGCCGGCCGTCAAACGGAATGGCCGGCCAGCCGACCTTGTCCATCAGCGCGTCATGGAGTGAAACGGATTTTGCCCGGCACTCGTCACGAAGCTTCGCGATATCCTCGCGTGACATGCGGCCGTGGTAGTATGCCTCGAGCGGCGGAATCCGCTTCCTCGGCGGGACCGGCTCGCTGCCCAGGGTAAATTTTCCGTTCGTCAAACCCGCCAGCGCCATCCCCATCATGCCGCGCACGATTCCCTTCTGAAAGCCGTCGCGTGATTTTTCAGCCACCCGCGCCTCCTGCTCCATCCAACTGGCGCGCCGGCGTTTCACGTAAGTTTCCTCAAGGTTCTGCTTCGTGAACGGGTTTTTTGCCTTGAGCAATTCGACCACGGCTTCGGCAAGTTGCGCGCCGGTGCCCCAGGCCTCATCCACGCCGGAGCCGGTCAGAACGTTCGTGCTGCCACTTCCTTCACCAATCCGGGCGTAACCGTCACCGACCAGATGCGGCTCGCCTCGCTTTCCCGATTCACCAAGCGTTTTCGCGCCCCAGGAACGGAGTTGGCCGCCCCGGAGATGGTGCCAGAGATACGGATGCAGCATCCAATGCTGGAGATAACGATAGGCCGTGCGTATCGGGCTGTCGAACCACGACGGCACGAAAATGCCCAATGACGCCACCCGGTCGGGATGGACATAAAGGAACCCGAAAATTTCCGGCTCGGGATAACCGAACGTGTGCAACACCGTGCCGGGTTTGAGCGAGGTGTCCGCTGGCAAATCCACGACGAATTTCATGCCGACCGCCCAATCGGGTTTGTGATGTCCTTCGGGCATGCCAAAATGCGCATCCAGTTGCTGGCCGACCGGGCCGACCGGTCCATCGCCGATGACGGTAAGCGCGGCATGAACGTCCAGGCCGGGTGTAAAGCCGGCGGCAGGCTGCCCCTTGCGATCCACGCCCTGGTCAAGCAAACGAACGCCAATGACCTTGTCGTCTTCGATCAGCGCCTGGGATACCGGCGTGCCGGGCCAGACTTGAACCGCGCCGGTGCTTTGCACCTGCGCACCGACCCACTGCATGAATTGGCCCATGGAAAGCACCATTCCGCCCTGCTTATGCAGAAATGATGGTGTCCAGCGAAGACACAGTGCGTCGCGTTCCACGGGTAGCATCCATTTGGAAGCGCGCAGTATTTTATCCACCGCCCGCAACGTTATTGACCGCCGGCTCGTGCTGTGCGGATCAAGCAGGTAAAGCACCTTTTCCTCACCCACCATCGCCGCCATCGAAATCTGTGCCTTGTCCAGGTCAGGAAACGTGGCGAGCAACGCCCGTGCTTTCGTGACCACACCGGAAACACCAAAGCCGATGTCATCCGCGCGTTCGTAACAGAGCACCTGTGGCGGCATCCCCGGCATGACACCGCTCTCAACGACGGGCGAGCCGTCCGCATTGACAAGCTGTTTCGACAGCGTCGTCAGAAATCCCGCCGTTGCCGGGCCAAATCCGACGCAGACGATGTCCGCGTCCATGCGCTGGCGATTGATATGTGTCTGGTCCGGCATGTTCTGAGCGGTCGTTTATACCTGCAGCAACCGTCGTGAGCAGGCTTTGACTGGATTAGTTTGAGCTTGAGCCCCGCTATCTAGGCGGCTACGAACTTTTCCGTTCTTTGATGTTGCAATTTGCAACATCAAACCCGCGAATTCTCCCACCGTGAGCCGAAAAGCGAAGTCGTTGGGGAACCGTTCCGCATTACGCTGCACTTGCTGATTCAGTCGGGTGGTGGTCACCCCATAAACTTTTGCCAAATCGGCATCCAGGATGACGCACTGGCTGCGAACGAACCGGATCAGACTTACCACCGGCTCTGCAGAGCTGATTGCCTTCCGCTTTCTCATGGCCAGCGCGTCTCAAGCGGGATAATCCAACGCCTCGCGCGTCATCACATTTATCAGCGCCTCGGCGGCACGGTCTTTGGCCAGCCGGAAACCTGTGAGACAGCCGTCCAATCTGGTGCGCAAACGGTTAAAGGCTTCGAGTCCGTCCATTCTCACACACGGACCGGCTTTGATCGGATGCGATTCCAGGATTTCGGAAACGTCGGAATAAGCCCGGGCCGAACCGTCAATACCGGGAATAATGCCTTCCAAGGTCTGTAATTCTTCGGCGGCATAGCAGGCGTGGCAGCTGGTTTCGTCCCATGCCGGATGCCGGTTGTAACCATGAACAAGTTCGGCGCAAACCCGACCAGCTTCACCGGCGGCTCGCGCCGATTGCACATGGCAAAGGTCGGTGAAGAATGAAACGGTTCCGGCCAGACTTCCAGCAAGCGCTGGATTTTCCACGCCTTTGGCGGCCAGTTCGATGATGTCCAGGATGAACTGTCGCGCGGCCAGCAACCAGGAAAGGGTGTCGGCGAGCGGAAACGTCACGCCCTGGCGCGATTTGTGGTACAGCTTGGCGCCGTCGGCATCAGTGGCCGTTTGAACATGGTGGAGGGTCCACAGCCAGAGTTGCATCGCGGTAGCCAGCGTGCAGGCGCCGGTACCGGGCCAACCGGAGGCGATGCGGCGCATTTCGGTAATCCACTGTTGGAATTGCGCCAGGAACAACTCATTGGTCATCGTGATGGAAAGTTGCAGGCGCTGGACGGCTTCCGGGCCCTCGTAGGTGGCTTCCAGTTGTGCATCCATCCATTTTTGGCCGAGAAAGCCCGGACACTCCTCCGTGATGCCATAACCGCCCATCAGGCTGACGGCTTCACGCATCATGTTAGCGCCGTGGCCGGTGTTCCAGAGCTTGCAGGCCGGGCAAAGCACGTTTGCGAGCGAGTCCAGTGTGGCGAAACGCACCAGCGGGTCGGCCTGTAATTCCTCCACGCGTTTATGTTCACTTCCACCCGCCGGCCGGGAGTTGATCTGTAAGAGCTCCAAGGCCTCCGCCTGTTTCTTCGCCAATTCCTTGAGCGCCGCGCGACCGGTCAATTTTCTGTCCGCCAACCATTGGTTCTTCTGCTTTTCCAGCGGATCCAGTTCATCGAACAGACGCGCGGCGGCAAAACCCAGTGACGCACTGGCCTCGCCCGTCGCCCAGACATCCACCAACCGGTGCAATGCGTCCTCCTTCTGCTGGATGCCCAGTTCAAACCGTGGCGTACCCGGCGCACCCTCGCCGCCACGAAACCGGCGCCGTTGATAAAGAATCACCGGCTCGATGGCCGAAAGCAGTTTTGCCGAAGTCATCAGCCCGACCGTTACGCGCGTCCGGCGGAAAACCGCCTCGATGATCTCGCCATGCGAATAGTTTGGAATGATGACCCCGTCCTTGACGGTGTAGCCGCCGACGATACGGCTGGCGGGCACGCGAAGGTTGAAAATCGGATCGTTGGTCGAGGAAAGCTGGTGAACAAGCTTCTTGGTTGGCGTGCCCCAGTCCCAGACACCCGGATCGCCTTCCTCCAAAATCACCATGCAACTGCCTTTGGTGCGCGGGTCGTCGGAACCCACGGCGGCGGTGACGACGTTGGCAAAACCCATGTTGGTGATGAACCGGCCGCGTTTGTCCACCTGCAACATGGGTTCGCAGTCTTTCTTCCATTCAGCCACCCGAACCTTGCCGGCCAACATGCCGGTCTCAACGCCGGCAAAGGGGATGGGTTCGGTGAGCGCGAATGCGGCGCGGACCTGTCGGCGTTTTTCGCCCGGCTTCACCGGTGCGGCGGCGTCGATGTATTTTGCGCGTTGCTCCGGGGTTCCGCATTCATGAATGGGTGCAAGGCCGAGATTGCCCGCGAGGCTGCACGTTGCGGCACCGGCGTCCACCCAGGCCAGTTCGAACGCAATCAACGCCAGGGCCAGGTTTTTGGGGCCGGCAATGAAGCCGCCCTGTTCCGGGTCAAGAAAGGCGGCGGTGATGCCGCTCTCATCAAAATGCGGGAGCAAGGCGGCCTTTTCCGGCGTCCACTCATGCGAATTGCGCCCGCCGTTGGCGACCAGCCGGGCGACTGGCCCGCGCGCAACGTTCCGCGCAGCCTGTACCAGCATCTGCAACTCGTAACGATCGGCAAAGCGCCAAAGGAGCTGCCGAATATCGTCACCGGGAAGGGTTTGGAGGGACGCGATCGATTTGGTTTCGGCAAGTGCTTCCATAAAATGCCTTTCTTCAATGTGCCGGCTGCCTTGCCTCATCCCGCAACCGACATTTTCTAACGCGGGCACCGGCAACTAGAGCCGATCCGGCTTTCCGAAAAGAAGTCTTGTTTAATCCAGGCCGACACTTCTAACCAATTAATGCTAATTGTGTGAACAAAATTGTACTGGCTCATCTCCGGTTGCCAGCCGGCCCCACAAGACTTAACCTTTGCCCGTGATTGCTTTGCTTGATTACGGTTCCGGCAACCTGCGCAGTGTCCACAAGGCGCTGCTGAAGGTTGGCGCGACCGTGCGTATTGCGCAGACGCCGGACGAAATCGGCGATGCGCGGGCGATGGTGCTGCCCGGCGTCGGCGCGTTTGATGATTGCATCAACGCGCTGCGCAAACAGAAACTGCTCGAGGCCGCGCGTAAATTCATCGAAGGCGGGCGTCCTTTTCTCGGCATTTGCGTCGGTTACCAGGCGTTGTTTGAAAAGAGTGAGGAGTTCAACAGCTGTGCCGCCGGCCTGGGAATTTTCAAGGGCAACGTCATCCGCTTCCCGGAAAAGAATGGACTAAAAATTCCGCAGATCGGCTGGAATCGGCTTGAAATCATGAAGCCCGACTGTCCATTGTTCCGCGGCGTGGCGGACGGCAGCTACGTTTATTTCGTCCACAGCTTTTATCCCCGGCCGGCGGATGCAAACATTGTCGCGACGCGGACGGAATACGGCAACCGATTCGCGTCATCAGTCTGGCGCGACAATGTGTACGCCACGCAATTTCACCCGGAAAAAAGCCAGAAGGTCGGCCTGCAACTGCTGAAAAACTTTGTGGAACTGGCGAAACGTTGAGCCCCCGACCCATGAAACGGATTAAGAAACCGGCTTTCGACCTTTTACTCCCCCTGCTCGGCTTCGGTCTGGCCGGGTGTTCAACTCCCCCCATCGTTCAGCCCTTGAGCAACGGTTATGTGGAGGTCACCCATCCGCAACGATCCATGATCTCCTCCGACGATCTGCGGGTTTCGTTCGATTTCCGGAAGCCGGATGGAAAAACCGTCCTGATCTGGCCTTCCTTGTACGGAGCCGGCGAAATCATCCACGGCGACGTTGCGATCTTTGTGGGTGACCAGGCCTATGTATCATCAAATCCGGACGATCCCCGGGGCACGCGACCGCGGCTGTTTGCCGTACAGGCGCCCGGCCTGCCGCTGGACATTACCGACGAAGTATTGTGGTATTGGTCGAAGACATCCGGTAAAGATTTTGCGAAAGCCGTGCAACAGTTCAACCAGGCGATCCCAACCGAAACTAACAACCAGTTGGAACTGCAACTGGAGTTTTGGATGGGTGGAAACGGCTGGCCGGACAATGCCACGCTGCAACTGGACTGGAACCAGGTGTCGGACATCATGCGCGCGGTGAGGGAGAAAGGAACGGTGCGCAAGGATTTGCGATGGGGCACGCCGTACATTGGGAATTAGTTTTGGCCAAGGGAACCGATTGCCTCAGCCGCTGAGACGCATGGGATGTCTGACCCGATGATGGAATGATTTGAATCAAGAACGGTTGACACGGGACAGGCCTATGCGAATGTCACGGCATTATGGATCTTAAATTGACCGACAAGCTGGCGCTCGTTTCCGGTTCAACCAAAGGCATCGGGCTGGCCATCGCCACCGGGCTGGCCCGCGAAGGCGTGGAGGTCATCGTCAACGGACGTTCCAAGAAATCGGTGAGTGAAGCGCTCGCCAAAATTCGCCAGGCTGCTCCGAACGCGAAACTGGAAGGCTTTGCCGGCGATTTGTCCGACGCCGCCACCATCGACGCGCTCGTCAAACGGTTTCCGGCCGTGGACATTCTGGTAAACAATCTTGGCATCTTTGAGCCAAAACCGTTTGAAGAAATCCCCGACGACGATTGGCGGCGGTTCTTTGAGGTGAACGTGTTGAGCGGCGTCCGGTTGAGCCGCGCGTATTTGCCAAAGATGAAGCAAAAAAACTGGGGCCGTATTGTGTTTATCAGCAGCGAGAGTGGCATCCAGATTCCCGCCGAAATGATCCATTACGGCATGACCAAGACCGCGCAACTGGCCGTATCGCGTGGCCTCGCCGAAACCTGCGCCGGCACGGGCGTGACGGTCAACGCCATCCTGCCCGGCCCGACGCGTTCCGACGGCGTGGACGAATTCGTCAAACAACTGAGCGGCGGCAAACCCTTCGCCGAATTCGAGAAGGAATTTTTTGAAAAAATCCGGCCCAGTTCGCTCATCAAACGTTTTGCCACCACCGAAGAAGTCGCCAATCTAGTGGTTTACGTTTGCAGCCCGCTTTCCTCGGCCACCAACGGCGCCGCCCTGCGCGTGGACGGCGGCGTGGTGCGGGCTTGCTTTTAGACCGGGTGCGGTGCAATTTAACTTTCAAGATTAACGAATTGAAACGAAAGGATTAAAAATTATGGCACACGAACTACCGCCCCTGCCCTATCCCAAGGAAGCTTTGGAACCGCACATCGACGCGCTGACGATGGAGATCCATCACGATCGCCATCACAAGGCTTACGTGGACAATCTTAACAAGGCCATCGCCGGCAACGCCGCGCTGGAAGGCAAATCGCTTGAAGCACTGATCGGCGATCTCGCGTCCGTGCCGGACAACATCCGCGGTCCGGTTCGCAACAACGGTGGCGGTCACTGGAACCACTCGTTCTTCTGGAAAATCCTCGCGCCCAGGGCCGGCGGCGCGCCCTCCGGCAAACTCGGCGACGCCATCAAGGCCACGTTCGGCTCTTTTGCCGATTTTCAGGCCAAGTTTGAGGCGGCGGGCATTGGCCGGTTCGGCAGCGGCTGGGCTTGGCTGGTCTCCAACGGCGGCAAGCTGGAAATTGTTTCCACCGCCAACCAGGACAATCCGCTCATGGGCAAGGCCGTCTCCGGCGTGGAAGGCAAACCATTGCTCGGCGTGGATGTCTGGGAGCACGCCTATTACCTGAAATACCAGAACAAACGCGCGGATTATCTGAAGGCAGTTTGGAATGTCATTGATTGGAACGCCGTGGCGAAGCACTTCTGAACCGCGAAGTTTATTCCCTTTGCGAGCGCGCCGGTCGAAAGATCGGTGTGTTTTTTGTTGGAGTTCAGCCTTTAGGCTGTGCGGGAACACGCTGAAGCGTGAACTCCAACGTGGATTAAATCCCGCGCTTGGTTACGATCCGGTTTCCCGGTCCGAGTACGATAACCTGCGGTTTCCACTTCTCCGCCTTCTTTCTGCTTATGGCGGCGAAGCTCATGATGGTGAGCCGTTCACCCTTTTTACCGAGATGGGCGGCGGCGCCGTTCAACACGATTTCACCGGAACCGCGTTTGCCGGTGATGACATAGGTTTCAAACCGGTTGCCGTTGGCCAGGTTGCTGCAGAGTATGCGCTCGTAGGGATACAGCCCGGCAGCTTTCATCAGATCGGCCGCAATGGTGAGGCTGCCTTCGTAATCCACGTTGCCGTCGGTGACGGTCGCGCGATGAATCTTTGATTTGAGCAAAAATACTTGCATGAGGAACCTAGTATAGCGTGTCGTGCGGCTACTTCAACTTGAGAAAATTCCTCATGATTTGCCGGCCACTTTCCGTGAGAATGCTTTCGGGATGGAATTGCACGCCCCAAATCGGCAGTTCCTTGTGCCTCACACCCATGATTTCGCCTTCATCGGTCTCGGCGGTAATCTCCAGAACGTCCGGCATCGTGTCGCGTTTGATGACAAGCGAGTGGTATCTGGTCGCCGAAAAGGGATTAGGCATGCCTTCGAACAAATCCTTCCCATTGTGTTTAATCAGCGATGTTTTGCCGTGCATCATGCGGTAATTCACAACCACCTCCGCGCCGAACGTATGGCCGATGCACTGGTGGCCCAGGCAGACACCAAAGACCGGAATCCGCTGGCTGCCAAACTGACGGATCACCTCGTTGGACAGGCCGGATTCGCGCGGTGAACAAGGACCGGGCGACACCAGGATTCGCTCCGGCTTCAAATCGCGGATGGCCTCCAGCGTAATCTCGTCGTTCCGCCGCACCTGCATTTCCACGTTCAACTCGCCAAGATATTGCACGAGGTTGTAGGTGAACGAATCGTAATTGTCGATGACCAGGACCATGAGCGGAAAAACTACCTTACCGTGCGGACTTTGCAAATCAGGAATCCAGGGCTTCCCGGATGTAGACTTCGGGGACCCGCCGTCCCCATACCACCTTTCCGATCTTTTCGGCGAGCACAAACCGGGTTTCGCCGGCGCGGACCTTTTTGTCGAGGCGCATGGCGGCGAACAGCTTCCGCCGCTGCACGGAATTGAGCCGGATTTGCGTGGGCAAACCGGCGCGCCTGAACAAATTGATGATGCGGTCGGCGTCACGTTTGGACAAACCCGGGACGCGGCGGGAGATCTTCACCGCGGTGACCTGGCCGATGGAAATGGCCTCGCCGTGCAAAAATTTGCCGTAGCCGCAAATGGCCTCGATGGCGTGGCCGACGGTGTGGCCGAAATTCAGAATCGCGCGCACCCCATCTTCGGTTTCATCCTGGCCGACGACTTCCGCCTTGATTTCGCAACAGCGTGCCACCACGGCCGCGAGTGTTGGTTGATCGCGGCGCAGCAACTTCGGAAAGTCGCGCTCCAGTTGCGCGAACAACCCGGCGTCATAGATGATGCCGTATTTGATGACTTCGGCCAGGCCGGCGCGATATTCGCGTTCCGGCAGCGTCTGAAGCGTGTCGAGATCGCACAGCACCAGCCGGGGCTGATAAAAAGCGCCCACCAGATTTTTGCCCGCCTTCAGGTTAACGCCGACCTTACCGCCGACGGAGCTGTCCACCTGGGCCAGCAAGGTCGTCGGCACCTGCACAAACGCGAGGCCGCGCAAATAAGTCGCCGCGACAAATCCGGCCAAATCGCCTACCACGCCGCCACCCAGTGTGACAATGAACGACTTTCGTTCGAGACGGTGCACCGCCAGCTGGTCATAACAGCTTTGGACTGATTTCAAGCTTTTGGCACTTTCGCCGGGAGGAACCACAATCAAGGCAGGAGAAAAGCCCGCCCGGGCCAGGGAATTGAAGGCCGGCTTGGCGAACCGTTTGCCGACGTTGGTGTCGGTTATGATGGCACAACGCGGGCCGAGTTTCAGGCGCGCACATCTGCCACCCAAGGTTGCGAGCAAACCGCCACCGATTCTGATCTCATAACTCCGATTGCCGAGCGGTACGTTGACAGTGCGCACACGCCTAGAATAAAGACTGCCCGGAACATGTCAAAGTTTTGCCGGTGCCGGCATCTTTTTGGCATTTAGCAGGCATTTTACTGAAACAAGCCCCCTTGGAAATGCGGTTTCGACCCGGTAATCGGCTGCATGATGGTACGCAGTGTGCTTTAGCCAAGGCATGTACGTCGAAACTCAGACGAAGAAACTTGCGCGAATCGTGTTACTTTTTTCAACCTCTTCGCTTTGCGCAATTATTCTCTGTACCACCGTGGCCCGGCATAACGCCGTGGCCCAGCGGTCCCTAAACGTTCCGATTTATACCTACCAGAATCCATTCGACGTAACCGCCACCGCTTCCTCGCATGGCTACCTGGAAGCCAAGGCTGGTGTCGTGTTGACCAAACTGGCTTCTGCCAGGTGGTTTTTGGGCCTGTCCAGCCTGGCAACACTTTGGTTGGTGTCATCCTGGTATCTTTCCGGCGAATGGGCCAAAAGAATGCGAAATCAGCGGAAAATCACATATTTGACCACGGAGGTTCCGGCAAAAATGAACCCTTTGGCGACCGTTCCCAAGCCCATCAAGCGCGTCTCGAAAAAGGACGACCTCCGTCCTGCTGTCCTTGGGCAGACAGGCACACGTGGCTTATTTGCCCATAGAAAAATCACGGCTCCCTGTCAGTCCCGATTTCGACCGGTTACCCTGGTTTCAAGCCAGACAAGATTGGGGCGCTTGGAATAGCTGGGCAAAACCACTCGCCGGGTAGCAAAGGCCCGGATTTAACCCTGAATTTCTCTACGGAATTAATTCTGTTGTCCCGGGTGCTTCCCGACTTTGCTGGCTTTTCGATGAGCCGATACCGGACAAAAACCGCCCCACAGGGTTGCGGAGCGAAATTGGTTGCGGGGCCAGGATTTGAACCTGGGATCCCGCAGTGCGGGATTATGTGCCTGACGATCACTGAAGCCCTGTTAAAACCCTGAAACCCACTTCGCCTTTTTGTCGTTTCAGACACTTTTCCAATTTGCGGGCTTCCGCAAGCGATAGTCGCTGACTCGTCCAGACCATCTGCCACGGGCCGCGATTTCGCGTCCATTGTGAGACACCCTGATTATGCTGCCGCAGCCGGATTTGAATATTTTCTCTTAACCCGATGTAGAATTTGCCGGCGGCATTTTCAATTACGTAAACCTGATAGCGAATCGTTTTGGACATAAAACCGCCCCACAGGGTTGCGGGGCGAAATTGGTTGCGGGGCCAGGATTTGAACCTGGGACCTTCAGGTTATGAGCCTGACGAGCTACCGGGCTGCTCCACCCCGCGATCAAGTCGTTAAGTTTCGCCGAGGTGCAAATGAAGCGCAAGAACTATCGCAAATTAGAACGGCGAAATACCGTAGCACATCCAATAACCGAGCAATTTGGGATATTCCAGGTAGACGCGGTGTGAAAGACCGTGGCGCACCCAGTCGGGGCGGGTATCGGCGAAATAGGAAGGGCATGAGTAAAACTGAATTTCCGGCCCATAGTGTTCGAAGCAGGCCAGCGCCCGGCGTGAGTGATACCATGAAGTGACAATGATGACGCGGTGCGCGCCCTGGTGGCGAAGCAGATTGACGGCCAGAATGGCATTCTCCCTCGTCGTGCGGGACCGGTCCTCCATTTGGATTGCCTGTGCAGGCACGCCGGCCTGAATCAAAGACTGCCGGTAAATCGCGCAATCGCCCAGGCCGCTGACCAGGATGCGCGGCGCAATGCGTTCCTTGAACAATTCGGCCGCCCGCTCAGGCCGGTCATGTGAACCGCCTCCCAAAACCACCATCACGTCGGCCCTCACCGGACCACTGTCCACACACAGAAACTTCTGCGGGTAAAGAAGGCCGGCGGCAGCCAGTAGAACGAGGAGTGTGAAAAGAACCAGCACCACCCGCAAAAGCCATTTTTGCCTTCCAGTCACGAAACCGAACATTACAAATTCGGGGCCGAATCGCAATGACGGTAGGGGTAAAACACCACGCCCCTTGAATCACAACCCCGGAAGCAACGCGCTGCCAGTCGGTGATGTGCTTTTATGCCTCCGAAAACATCTATAATCCCGCGCTGGTCAAACCCCTTGGGGATTTGATATTTTGCGCCCGACGATGATTTTCTCCGCCAACAAACGCGTGGTCGAATCCCTTGCCGGTTTGGGGCGGTTTACCCTGCTGGCCAAGGAGGCCGCCGTCTCGCTGTTCACCCTCAAGGTTGCCTGGCGCGATCTGCTCTATCAGCTTTTTTTTGTGGGCGTCAAATCGCAGACAGTCGTGCTCATCACCGGTGCGTTCACGGGGATGGTGCTAGGCGCCCAGACTTATTTCCAGTTTCACAAGGTCAAAATGGACACGGCCACGCTCGCAGTCGTCGGCGTTTCCATGTCCAGCGAGCTCGGCCCGGTCCTGACGGCGCTGATGGTCGCGGGCCGGGTGGGCGCGGCCATCGCCGCCGAACTGGGCACGATGCGGGTCACGGAACAAATTGACGCACTGCGCACGCTGGCTACGCATCCGGTGGATTATCTGGTCGTCCCCCGGGTGCTGGCCGGGTTGATTGCGCTGCCGTTGTTGACGGTGGAATCCATTTCCATAGGCATCGCGGCGGGCTATTTCGCCGGCGTCGTCTTATTGGGCATTGACCCGGCCTATTCCTGGCTGCATATGCTTAAATACACGGGCGATACGGACGTCGCCATTGGTTTGATCAAGGCCTTCACGTACGGCGGCATCCTGACGCTGGTCGGCTGTTACAAGGGCATGACCTGCGGGCTGGGCGCCGAAGGGGTGGGCAAGGCCACCACTGAGGCGGTCGTGTCCGCCTCCATCGCCATATTGATCACCAATTTCTTTTTGACGCTGTCGCTGGAACGGCTGTTTAACTCGTTATGATTGAAGTACGTCATCTGCAAAAGGGTTTTAGCGGGCAGCCGGTTTTGAATGACGTAAGCTTTCGGATTGAAAACAGCGAATCGGTTGCCATTATTGGGCGCAGCGGCTGCGGCAAAAGCGTTTTGCTCAAGCATCTGATCGGCCTGTTGAAGCCGGATGGGGGCGAAGTGCTGATTGACGGTGAAGATATCGTGCCGATGAATGAACGCCAGTTGCTGCGCGTGCGCCGGAAATTCGGCATGGTGTTTCAAAGTTCCGCCCTGTTCGATTCAATGACGGTCGCGGAAAACGTGGCCTTTGGGTTGCGCCGGCATGAACATTTGACCGAAGCAGAAATCGCCTGGCGGGTCGCCAGCGCCCTGGACGTGGTGGATCTGCCGGGAACGGAAAACAAGAACCCGGCCGAACTGTCCGGCGGCATGAGAAAACGCGTCGGCCTCGCGCGCGCGATTGTTTACGAGCCGCAAATCGTGCTGTACGACGAACCCACAACCGGCCTGGATCCGATTGTGTCCGACAGTATTGACAAACTGATGATGCACGTGCGCGACAACTTGAAAGTCACGACGGTCGTGGTTACCCATGACATGCGCACCGCCCGTCGCGTTGGCAACCGCGTGCTGATGATGCATGACCGGATGATTTATGCCAGCGGCGCGCCGGATGAGTTTTTTGCGTCGCAGGACCCGGTGGTGCGGCAATTTATTGACGGCGTGGCGGACGCCAAGAATTAAACCATGGAAAAATCACACCAGGAAATCAAAGTCGGCCTGTTCGTCCTCGTCGGGCTGGTGTTGCTGGCCGTGCTGTTGCTTCAATTCAGCAAAAGCACAAGCATTTTTCGCGGCACCTACGAATTGCGCCTCCACGCCAGCAACGTCGGCGGCCTCAAGGAACGTGCCTCGGTGTTGCTCGCCGGCGTGCAGGTGGGCACCGTCTCAGCCATCGAACTGGCTCCGGATGGCAAAAGTGTGACCATTTTGCTGCGGGTTTACAAAGATTACAAAATCTACCACGACGCACGGTTTGTCATCCAACAATCCGGCTTTCTGGGCGATCAGTATGTTGCCGTCATCCCCACAATCAACCAGCTGCCGGTTTGGACCAACGGCGCCGACGTCGACTGCGAGGCGCCGTTCAACCTGCAGGAAACCGCCCGTGCCGCCGCCGGCTTTATCCAGCGCATCGATGAAACCGCACAAAAACTCGACGCCGCCGTCAGCGATGTACGTCGCCTGGTGTTGAATAATGAGACGCTGACCAATCTTTCTGCCGCAGTTGGCAATCTGCGCGATTTTTCCGAACAGGCGACCAATATGGTTGCCAACATCAACCTGCTGGTCGCGACCAATGGCGAACAAGTTGATCTGGCCGTCAGCAACGTGGTTTTCTTCTCGCAGGACCTCATTCACCTCTCCGACGACGCGCGTGGAGTGGTCTCAACCAATGGCGCGCAAATTTCGGCGGCCGTGAAAAACATTGAAGCCTCCACCGAAACCTTAAAATCGTTGATGGATGATTTGCAATCCGGGCAGGGTCTGGCAGGAACCCTGCTGAAAAATGAACAACTGTCAACCAACGTGCAGGCGGTCGCTGCCAATCTGGCCATCGCCACGAGCAATTTGAACCAGCTCGGTTTGTGGCATTTTCTCTGGCATCATGAATTGCCGCCCACAAACGCACCGCCCCACGTAACCACCAAATAACCATGACTCCCCTCTGGGCCATCCGTATTTTGTTTCTCAGCCTTTGCACGGCGTCGGGTTACGCCATCAGCCAGGTGCGGCCGGAGTTTCTGGGGACCCAATATAGCGAGGTGTTCGGCATGCTCATTGGCTTTGGCTTTGGCGGTTTCATGATCGCCTTCGACGAAATGCTCAAAGGCTTTTCACTCCGCGCGTTTTCAGCCACGACCTTCGGCCTGCTGCTGGGCATGTTGGTCGCGCTGCTGATCGGCCATTCCCCCCTGATGGAATATGCCGATGACCGGGTTCAATGGTTCGTCCGGCTCGGGCTGTTCTTAAGCTTCAGTTACATTGGCATCATCCTGGCCACGCGCAGCAACAAGGAGGATTTCTCGCTCATCATTCCCTATGTGCGTTTCCGGCCGCAAGGCCAGTCGGACAACCTGCTGCTGCTGGACACCAGTGTCATTATTGACGGCCGGATCGCGGATTTGATTGAAGCCCACTTTTTGGAGGGCCTGATTGTCGTACCACGGTTTGTGCTCAGGGAAATCCAGCAAATCGCCGATTCCACCGACCCCATCAAGCGTGCCCGCGGCCGGCGCGGACTGGAAATGCTCAACCGCATCCAGCGCAACACCGGCATCGAAGTCCGCATTCATGACGGTGATTTTCCCGACGAAAAGGAAGTGGACTCCAAACTGGTCCGCCTGGCGCGCAATCTCAATGCCCGTCTTTTTACCAATGATTACAACCTCGCCAAGATTGCCGAATTGCAAAAGGTCAGTTACGTGAACCTTCATGAAGTGGCCAAGTGCCTCAAGGTGATCCTGCTGCCCGGCGAGGTTTTACGCCTGAAAATCGTGCGCGAAGGCAAGGACAAGGGCCAGGGCATCGGCTATATGCCCGACGGCACTATGGTCGTTGTTAATAATGGCCTGTCACACATCGGCCAGCTGGTTGAGGTGGAAGTTCAAAGCCTGCTCCAAACCGGCGCCGGCATCATTGTCTTCGCCGAAATGAAAGTATCGCTGGCCGCTTGAATTACGAGGGCCGGAGGAATTAGTCATGCAACTGGTCACCATTTCCAAAGAGTTGAATGACACGGAAGCGCAAATGAAACGCGCCCGGCTTGAGGCCGCTGGATTTCATCCGTTCATCGCGAATGAAGCCTCCGCACTTTGGTTGGGTACCGCCATCGCCACCGGCGGCATACTCGTCCAAGTGCCCGAAGCCGAAGCCGCCGACGCCAGAGAATTTCTCAACCCGCCCATTGAATGACCGCTGCGAAATTAAAATTCCTTTGCCAGCTCAGCAACCTTCTGCCGGTCGGTGAAATGGCTTTGGAGCCGCGAATGCTCAGCCAATATGCCGGTGACAAATGGTTCGCTGCCCAGCAGCCCGATGCCGTCGCCCGGCCCCGCTCCGTCAAATCCGTTTCCGCCATTCTGCGTTTCGCGAACCGTCACAAAATCCCCGTCACCGCCCGTGGAGCAGGCCATGGCTATGTCGGGGGTTGCGTGCCGGTGTACGGCGGCATTGTGCTTTCCCTCGAACGCATGAACCGCATCAAGGAAATCAATGCCGCCGATTTTGTCGCCGTGGTGGAGCCGGGCGTCGTCACCCAAACCCTTCAGGAAGCGGTTGAAAAGCGCGGCCTGTTTTACCCGCCAGACCCCGCCAGCCGCGCGGACAATTTCATCGGAGGCAACATCGCCACCAACGCCGGTGGCCCGCGCTGCCTGAAGTATGGTGTCACCCGTGATTATGTCCTCGGTCTCGAGGTCGTGCTGGCCGATGGCACCGTGGTCCGCGTTGGCGGGCGCACGCACAAGAACAAAACCGGCTTTGATCTGACGCGCCTGTTTGTCGGCTCCGAGGGTTTGCTTGGGGTGGTCACCGAGGCGACCCTGAAATTGATTCCCCTGCCGCCGTTCCGCGCGTGCCTTGCGATTGGCTTTGATTCAATGAAGAACGCCGTCCGCACGCTGCAAGCCATTTTGGCCGCCGGTTTTTTACCCTGTGCCCTCGAACTGGCGGACGCCTTCACGCTGGCCGCCGCTTACCGGCGCACCAGAAGCCGGCGGCTGCGCGGCTGCCGCGCCCACCTGATTGTTGAACTGGATGGACAGGAAAAGTCCGTCCGGCTTGAATTGCTGGATTTGGAACAAATCGTCCGCCGCCACCAGCCGCTGTTTGTCGAGCGGGGCCTGGGTGCCGCGCAATGCGAGAAAACCTGGAAAATCCGCCGGGAATTTTCCTATGCCCTGCGCGACACCGGCCTGACCAAGCTCAACGAGGATATTGTCGTGCCCCGCAGCCGGCTGGAAGATTTTTTCCTATTTGCCGCCCGACTGCAAAAGAAACATGACCTGCCCGTCGCCTGCTTCGGCCACGCTGGCGACGGTAACATCCACACCAATATCATGGTGGATTTCAGCCGGCCGGGCGCCGACCGCCGGGCCGAGGCGGCGCTGGACGAACTCTTTGCGCAAATCATCGCCTGGGGCGGCGCCATCAGCGGCGAGCACGGGATTGGCCTGGCTAAAAAACGCTGGTGGCCCCGGGCGGTTTCAAAGGAAGTCCGCGCACTGCATCAAGAGATAAAACGAGCGCTTGACCCAAAGGGCATTTTGAATCCAGGAAAATTTGTCTAGGCGTTTGTCCAGGCCGACTGCCTCCCAGGCTGCCCGCTGTTTTGCCACCCCCGGTTACGGTTGGTGACAAAATTTATTGCTTTTATTCCTCTTTCCTTAAGTCTATCCTCAAAGCACATGAAAGAAATTCTGAACCTCTCGGTTGCCAAGCTAAAACGTCTGGCAGCCTTGAAATCAAAAATTGAACGTCTTCAATCACAGCTGGAAGCCGTGGTGACAAATGGGTCCAGGGCGCCGGCCAAAAAAGCCGGCCGGCGGCGGCGAAAGATGAGCGCGGCTGCCCGCCGAAAAATTTCCCTCGCTGCCAAGGCGCGCTGGGCGAAAGTCAGGGCCGGCAAGTCAAAGTAAGGTTTCCGCCAGGGCTGCGGTGGGGCCACTGAGCCCACCGCAACATTTTCTGGCGTGCTCCCCCGGGCGTGGCGTGTCCCTGTTCACTGCTCCGGGCCGACTAGGACCACAAATTCGCCTTTCAAGGAACGTTGCTGGAACAGCGCCAGCAATTCCACCGGTTTGCCGCGCAGAAATTCCTCAAATTTCTTCGTCAACTCGCGCGCCAGCACGACGTCACGTTCAGGAAAGATTTCAACCAGCTCGACGAGCAGTTTTCCAATCCGGTACGGCGATTCGTAAAATACCAGGGTGCCGGAAATGATGGTGAGCGATTCCAATTTGTTTCGACGTTGGCCGGACTTGTGCGGCAGAAAACCAATGAAATGGAATTCATCCGTCGGCAAACCGCTGGCCGTGAGCGCGGCAACCAGCGCGCAAGCCCCGGGCACGGATTCCACCCGAAACCCGGCGGCGATGGCAGCTTGAACAACACGCTCCCCGGGATCACTGATGCCCGGACTGCCCGCGTCCGTAACCAGCGCGACCTTCCCACCGCGTCCGAGTCGTTCGATGATTTCCTCACTGCGCCGGGCTTCATTGAACTGGAAATAGCTCAGGAGCGGTTTGCTGACTTCAAAGCGCTTGAGCAGTTGACCCGTGCGGCGCGTGTCCTCGGCGGCAACCACGTCACACTCGCGCAACACGCGCAGGGCGCGCAGCGTGATGTCCTCAAGGTTGCCGATGGGCGTGGCAACCAGATACAACGTGCCTGGCATCAGCGGCGGCAATTGAGCATCCATGCCCCGACTTAACCAGAAAATGGAGGCGAAATAAAACTGATTTGATCAACTTCGGCGCCGGCCATTTTTGAAATCGTGGCGGCATCCTGCCTGATGCGGGTTGGCTCTTGCCACCGGCGCCGGTATGGTACAGGTTAAGCCTGTCAGCCGAATGCATGTCAGAAGCAAACGACAAACCGAAATTCCCGGCTGCTTCGTGTGATCCGAAGTCTCATCCGCCATTCGCCGAAAGATGCCGGGCCGGGTCCCTGTGGAGCATCAATGAATCCGCAGTGTGCCTTGTGCCTCCGCCGCAAAATTGTGAGTACGTGCTCGGTCATGGCAATCATTTCTATTGCCGCCATCCACGACGACAGGAAATTGTCATCCGTACGCTTAAGATCATCAGAGGCATGACGCCGTGAACCAACGATCCGGCTTTCCCCATCGCAAATCCGACCCTGCGGAAGACCGCCCGGCACCGGGTGATACAATCTGACAATGAATCCCGCCGCGAAATCCGCCATCGTCCTGGTCACGGCACCGGATCTGAAAACCGCCCGGGCGCTGGCCAGGGCGGCATTGCAGGCACGCCTGATTGCCTGCGCAAACCTCATTCCCCGCATCGAATCGCATTACCGGTGGCAGGGAAAAATCGAATCGGGAACGGAAGTCTTGCTGGTTTTGAAAACCCGGAAATCGAGACTGCCAGCGCTGGAAAAATTGGTTCTTACCCGACATCCCTATGACACCCCGGAATTTCTCGTTCTGCCGTTGAATGCGGGAAGCCGGCGTTACCTCGACTGGATGAACCGGAGTTGCCTGCCAATCCGGTGATTTTTCCACTCGACGGTTTTGGCCGGTGACGAAATACAATGCAAAGCCCAATCTTGGGCACGACCGTCCACACTACCATTGTTTGCGATAATCGTGCCAAAATTTGGTTGAACACTTGCCGCGCGGGCGTAAATTCGCCTTGTGAACCCGGTAGACACGGTTCCGTTGATGCTGCTTGCGCTGCACCTGCTGGCCTTGGGCGTAGGGATGATTATGTTCGTTGGAATGTTTGCCCTGCACCGTCGCGCGCGGGCAATTCAGGAAATGACACAGGCGGGTGGCAGACCATCTTCGCCGGGCACGGAATCAATGCGCCGCCCGGTCCTCTGGCTGGCCCTCCGCTCGTCCGATTCCCGAGCCGTTCAGGCTGCCTTGGGCATGGATCATCCCAGGCCCTGCCCGTGGACAGAGGGTATCACCGGCAAACACGATTTTTTTATCAGCCCGCCGGTGAACGACTGGATTATTGTCACCGGCTCCGGCCTTCCACATCCCGGTCAGGACGTGGATGATTGTTTTTATTTTCTGGTTCGCCTGAGCCGCGAGTTTGGCCACCTTCAATTCTTCATGGCGGACCCTGTTTTGCACCATCACGCGTGGGTACGGATGGAAGACGGCATGGTGGGGCGCGCCTACGTGTGGGTGAATGAGACGGTGTGGAATCAGGGATCCAAATCCCTGGCCGAAATCGAATTGAATGTGACATCTTTCAGTTACGGCGAAAATGCAGGAACAGATGACGAGGCGATGGAAAAAAGCGCGGTCGCCAATGCTGAAAAGGTTCCGGCCCTGGCAGCACGCTGGAGTTTTGATCCGGCTGCCATTGACAGGGACTGGCAGATGCCCGCGGCCGGCATCGTTGGCAAATCATCACGGTTCTGCCGGGATTAGGTTGCGGATGTCCGGCATTAGCCGCACATTGCGGCAAAATAGAAAGGAAACTCATGTCATTCAGCATTGAACTGGAACTCCAGAAGTTTCCCAAGGTCGTCACTCTCAAGGACGGCACGAAGGTGACCTTGCGCCCGCTGCGCCGCGACGACGAAAAGGATTTTCACAAACTCTTCCTCGGCATCCCCGAACCGGAACGCATGTTTATCAAACACCGCGTCACCGATTTCGAGGTGATTCGCGACTGGTGCCGGAACATTGATTACGGCCGGAATTTGCCGCTCGTTGCCCTGATTGGCGGTAAAATCATTGGCGATGCGACCTTGCACCAGCAACTCGGAGGCTGGAAAAGGCACGTGGGACGCGTCAGTGTGCTCGTGCACCCGGAATTCCGCGGCCGTGGCCTGGCTCGGGCGCTGGTGGGCGAGATCATTGACATTGCGCGGAGTGCCAGCCTGGAAAAGGTTGAGGCCGAATTCATTGGAGAACAGGAAGCGGCCATTAAAATGTTCGCCATGCTCGGTTTCAGCCAGCTTTTGCGATTGGAAGATTACGTCAAAGACATGCAGGCCATCACCCACGACTACATTTTGATGGGGCTTGAGTTGAAAACCGATGAGGAATACGCCAGCGCCAGCGGGTGAAATAAATGATGAAGGATGACTGCAGGATGAAGAAACCAGACCGGCGCGTTCAATTTTGTTTCTGCATTCCCCCTTCCTAATTCTGCCTTCGTGAAATGCCTCCTGAAATCTGTCCCAACTGCGGCGCGGAAGTCCCGTCCGGCGCCAAAGCCTGCCTGGAATGCGGCTCGGATGAGCAAACCGGTTGGTCCGAAGAGGCGAGTTGCGACCATCTTAACCTTCCCGGCGAAGATTTTGATTATGATGACTTTGTAAAACGTGAAATCGTCGGGGAACGGGCCATTCCCCGGGGCGTTCACTGGTTTTGGTGGCTGGTGGCGATTCTGGTCGTGGCCGGCTTGATTTGTTTGTGGCTGCGTTAATTGCTCCCGCCAAAAAAAAAGCCCGCTCTCGCGAGCGGGCGATGAATATTTTCAATGGAATTATTTTTTCGGTGGCCCGGTCTCGGCTGGTTTGGCCTCGGCGGGCTTGACTTCATCAGGTTTGGCTTCCTCGCCCGGGGCGGCTTCCGCCGCCACCGGAGCAGCCGATGCGTAATCCACCCATTCCAGAATGGCCCGTTGGGCGGCATCCCCCTGGCGTTGGTTCATCTTCACAATGCGCGTATAACCGCCGTTTCGCTCCTTAAAGGCAGGTGCAATGTCGTCAAATAGAATGCGCAACACGTCCTCGTTCTGGCGCCATTTGCGGCGTTCATCCTTGGTCAATTGAACCGTCGGCCCATGCGTGTGCAATCGCGCCGTAACCAGACGGCGCGCCTGAACCGTGCCGCGCTTGCCCAGCGTGACCATTTTTTCGGCAACCGGACGCGCGGCCTTGGCCTTCGCGAGGGTTGTCGTCACGCGCTTGTGCTTGATCAGACTGCAAACGAGGTTTGCCAGCATCGCGTTGCGATGCTCGGACGTGCGACCCAGTTTGGCCGTGTGCTTTAAGTGTCGCATAGAGTGGCCTAATTGTTCTCTGGAACTTCCTTCGGCGGGGTATCGAGCAGGCCCGCTTCAAAGTTCATGCCCAGTGACAGGCCCAGGGCCTGGAGTTTGTCTTTGATTTCGTTCAGCGATTTCTTGCCAAAGTTCCGGTACTTGAGCATCTCCTGCTCGGTCTTCATCGCCAACTGGCCGACCGTGGTGATGTTCGCGTTGTTCAGGCAATTCGCCGCGCGAACACTCAATTCAATTTCGTTGACGCTCATGTTGAGCAGCTTTTTGAGTTTGGCCTTCTCGTCGTCCTGCTTCGACTCCGCCTCCTCAAATTCCACGGCATTCTTGTCGTAACCCACAAACACGTCGAGGTGATGGGCCAGAATCGCCGACGCCTGGGTCAGGGCGTCATCGGGTGAAATGCGACCGTCCGTCCAGATCTCCAAAAGCAGGCGGTCGTAATCCGTGCGATTACCCACCCGGGCGGCTTCCACCGCGTAACGCACGCGCGTCACCGGCGAAAACAACGAATCAATTGCAATCACGCCGATGGGCTGGCCGGGCTTTTTATTTTCGTCGCTCGGACAAAAACCGCGTCCAATTTTAAGTTCCAACTCCATCTCGAATTTTTTCTTCTTGTCGAGCGTGCAGATGTGCTGGTCCGGATTGACCAATTCCACGTTTTGATTGAGTTGAATGTCGGCGGCAGTCACCGCGCCTTCCTTGTTCGCAGACAACAGCAAGGTTTGGGCATCCCGGGTGTGGGCCTTGAATTTGATCCGTTTCAAATTCAGAACGATGTCCGTCACGTCCTCAACCACCCCGTCAATGGTGGCGAATTCATGCATGGCCCCGTCCACCTTCACGGAAGTGATTGCCGCGCCTTCCAGCGACGATAACAACACGCGGCGTAATGAATTGCCGACGGTGTGACCGTAACCGGTTTCAAAGGGGTCGGCGACGAATTTGGCGTAAGTTTCCGTGGCGGTTGCTTCGTCCTTTTGCAACCGTTTCGGCATTTCAAAACGTCCGAGACGTACTGGCATATTTTCCTTTCAACAATTTTAAACTGGTTTCGCCGGCCTTTTTATTCCCGCGGCCGGCCAAACCCGTATAATTGTTCAACTGGGTTACTGTTTAGCGGGAATAAAATTCGACAACCGCCTGCTCATTGGCAATGGGTTGAATCTCGTCGCGGGTCGGAATCCGCATGACGGTGCCCTTGAACTCCTCCCGGTTCAACGACAACCAGTCCGGCACCGCGCGGCTCGTGGCCACTTCCAGGTTCTTCGTCGCCAACTGGCGCGACACGCTTGTATTCTTTACCTCAACCGCGTCGTTCACCTTGAGCCCGCAGGACGGCACGTTCACCTTGCGTCCGTTCACCAAAACATGGCCGTGCGAAACCATCTGGCGCGCGGCGGCGCGGGTATTTGCAAAACCGAGATGGAAAACAACATTATCCAGACGGGTCTCCAGAATTTGCAACATCTGCTCGCCGGTGACTCCGCGGCGTTTCAACGCCCTTTCATAAACACCGCGAAACTGGCGTTCGAGCAGGCCGTAATAGTAACGCAATTTCTGTTTCTCGATCAGGCCGAGGCCATAATCCGTGTGCTTGCGCCGGGATTTCGGACCGTGAACGCCGGGACCATAATTGCGGCGTTCCAGATATTTCGATGGACCAAAAATCGGCACGCCGAAACGGCGGCTGATGCGAACGCGGGGACCTGTGTAACGAGCCATGGTTTTGGGGAGGGTTGAGCGTTGAGGTTACACGCGGCGTTTTTTGCGCGGCCGGCAACCGTTGTGGGGAATGGGCGTCACGTCCTTGATGGCGCTGATCTCCAGGCCGATGGCTTGCAACGCGCGAATCGCCGATTCGCGGCCGGAACCCGGGCCCTTGACGCGCACTTCAATTTCCTTCATTCCGTGTGCCATCGCCTGGCGCGCGGCATCCTGTGCGACCTGCTGCGCGGCATAGGCCGTGCTTTTCCGCGAACCCTTGAAACCAACCCGGCCGGCGCTCGACCAACCGATGAGATTGCCATGCAGGTCGGTGATGGTGACCTGGGTGTTGTTGAACGTGGCCAGAATATTGGCGACGCCGGTGACGATGTTTTTGGCGTGCTTGGCCTTGATGATCTTCTTGGCGGCGGCGTCCTCGCCCAAAAGTTCGGCGGCACTGGGGGCGGTACCGGCAACCGGCGCGTCCGCAGGCTTGGCGGTTTCCGCCGCAGGAACGTCAGCCGCGGGCGCGCCTTTTTTGGAAGCCTTGTCCTCCGCCGGTTTCGCGGCCTTTTCCACCGGGCCGGCTTCCTTCGCTGCGGCCTTTTCGGCAGCGGGTTTTGCCTCTTTCTTTGCGGGCGCTTTCTTTTTGGTTTCGTCAGCCATAAGGGGTTTCAGTTCTTAGATCTCAAATCGCAAATCAAACGTGGATTAATGGATGCCGGTCTTGGCGTTCGGATTACGTTGCACGCCGACAGTTTTGCGCGGTCCTTTGCGCGTGCGCGCATTGGTCTGGGTGCGCTGGCCGCGCACCGGCAACCCGCGCATGTGCCGGACACCGCGATAGCATTTGATGCCCTGCAACCGCTTGAGGTTCATGCCAATCTCGCGGCGCAAATCGCCTTCGATGACGTATTTGCCCTCCTGGATGGCGTGAACAATCTGGGAAAGTTGCTGCTCCGTCAAATCCTTCGCCCGAATGCTGGGATCAATATTGGCATGTTCCAGAATCTCTTTTGAGTTGGACGGGCCGATGCCATAGATGTAGCGCAACGCAATGTCGATGCGCTTGTTCGGCGGAACTTCCACTCCAATGATGCGTGCCATAAATCAACCTTGCCGTTGTTTGTGCCGTTTGTTCGAGCAAATCACCCGAATAACCCCGCGGCGCCGCACGATCTTGCAGTGCTCGCACAATTTCTTGACTGACGCTCGAACTTTCATGTTCCAATTGTTTTCGTTTCTACCAAAATTCGCCCCACCGACAAATCGTAGGGTGTTAATTGCAGTTTTACTTTGTCACCGGGCTTCACCCCGGTAAAATTCCGTTTCGCCCGGACCGTCACAAACGCCGTCAGCCGGTGCCCATTGGCCAGCTCCACGCGATACGTCCCGTTCGCCTGAGCCGCCATCACCCGACCTTCAACCTGGAAGGCTTCGTCTCCGGGCATGTCAAAATCTCCGGTTCACCCTCGGTCACCAGGACCGTATGCTCAAAATGAGCAGACAGTAAACCATCCTGGGTGACCACTGTCCAGCCGTCTTTCAAAATTTTTACACCGGGCCGACCGGCGTTGACCATCGGTTCGATGGCCAGGGTCATGCCTGGCCGGAGCTTCTGATTGCTCTTCGGATCCACAAAATTCGGCACCTGCGGCTCCTCGTGCATCGAGCGCCCGACGCCGTGCCCCACAAATTCGCGCACCACACTGAAACCGTTGGCTTCGACATAGGTTTGAATTGCGCGTGAAATGTCCGTCACGCGGTTTCCCGGGACCGCCGCGGCAATGCCTTCGTAAAGAGAGTGTTCCGTGACGTCCATGAGCCGCTGTGCCGCCACGCCGCAACCGCCGACCACCACCGTGCGCGCCGTGTCGCCCACAAACCCTTTGTAGAAGACGCCCACATCCACGCTGACGATGTCGCTGAAATGCAATTCACGGTCGCTGGCCAGGCCGTGCACCACTTCTTCGTTCACCGAAAGGCACGTGTGACACGGATAATTGCGGTAACCCAAAAACGCGCTTTTCGCGCCGTGCTGCTTGATACGCTTGGCGGCGAATTCATCCACCTGCCGTGTCGTCAGGCCGGGTTTGATGAACGCGGCAATTTCTTCCAATACCGTGCCCGCCAACGCACAGGCCGGACGCATCGCATCCAGGTCCCGCTCATTCTTCAAAATAATCATTGTCAGAACCGCCCGCGCAGGCGGCCTTTCTTCAAAAATCCGTCATAATGACGCATCATCAAATGCGATTCGACCTGTCGCATCGTGTCCAGCAAAACGCCGACGGTGATCAAAATGCTCGTGCCGCCGAAAAACTGTGATACGTCGTAGGGAATGTTCATGGCGTTCCGCATGATGATGGGAATGACCGCAATCACCGTCAGAAAAATCGCGCCCGCGAGTGTGATGCGGCTCATCGCCTTGTGCAAATAGTCGCTGGTCCCCTGCCCCGGGCGCACCCCGGGGATGTAACCGCCGTTCTTCTTCAAGTCGTCGGCGATTTGCAATTCGTTGAATTGCGTGGCCACCCAGAAATAGGAGAAGAACAAAATCATCAGTCCATAAACCGACAGGTACGCCACCGTTCCGTAGCCCAGTTGCATGGCGATGCCGCGGAAAAAATCCTGCAGAAACGGAACGTTCTTAAAGGCCACGTCGGCCAGCCACTGGCACAACGGTCCGGGAAACATGAGGATGGACTGGGCAAAAATAATCGGCATGACGCCGGAATAATTGACGCGCAACGGCATGAAGGACGTGCCGCCGGAGTAGAGTTTGCGCCCGACGGCGCGTTGCGCGTATTGCACAGGAATTTTCCGTTGCGCCTGGGTGATGGCAATGACTCCGCCGATCACCATGGCCAGCAACAAAACCAGCATCACCCCCGTGCCCATGATGTGATAATCAGTCTCAACGCCACCGGCTGGAAAAAACATGTCCCCCAGAGCCGTAACGGCCCGCGGCAGGCGCGCCACAATGCCAATGGTGATCACCAGCGACACGCCGTTGCCCACGCCGCGATCCGTGATTTGTTCACCCAGCCACATGAGCAGCATCGTGCCGGTCGTCATGATGAGCACCGTCTGAATCATATACCAAATGGGGCTGTTAATCAGCACCAGTTGACCCTGAAACCCGTGGAAGATGGTTTGGGGATGTTCCCAACCGGCTGCAAAATAGGCGCCTTGTCCGAGGCAAATCAACACCGTCAAATAGCGGCCGTATTTGATGATTTGTGCGCGGCCGCCCTCTTCGCGCGCCAGCTTGCTGAGTTTTGGCCAGACGGCCGTGAGCAATTGGATAATGATGGTGGCGCTGATATAGGGCATGATGCCCAGGGCTCCGATGGCACAATTCCCATAGGCCCCGCCGGCAAACATGTTGTACATGCCAAGCAATCCGCCGTTGCTCTGTTCATTTTCCTTGAAAAAATTGGCCAGCGCCGTCCCGTCCAAACCCGGAATGACAATGTAAGCCATCAAGCGGCAGACCCCCAACAACATCAATGTGAACAAAATCCGCGACTTCAGCTCCGGGATTTTGAAGCAGTTGGCAAACGTGTTGAAGATGCTGCGGAACATGAGTTGGTCCCGCTTACGCTTTCGCCGGTTCGGCGGGTTTGCGGACGACCACTTCACACGCGCCGCCTTTGGCCTCGATCTTGGCCTTGGCCGAGGCACTGAATGCGTGCGCGCTCACCGTGAGCTTCCTGGACAATTCACCCTCACCGAGAATTTTGACGCCATCGGCGCGGCCATTGGCCAGACCGGCGGCCCGCAACGCGGCTTCATCCACACGCGCGCCATTGTCAAATTGATTCAATTCGCCGACGTTCACCGCGATGAACTGCTTCGTGAACCGGGCGTTATTGAACCCGCGCTTGGGGATGCGCCGGATGAGCGGCATTTGACCGCCCTCAAAACCGATGCGGATGGAACTGCCCGAACGGGCCGTCTGGCCCTTGCCACCGCGCCCGCTGGTCTTGCCGTGGCCGCTGGATTCGCCCTGGCCAAGTCGTTTGCGCCGATGCTTCGCACCGGGACGAGGTTTCAAATCGTGTAATCGCATAAAATCAGGCCGTTGCCGGCAGGGTTCCCGGCGTTGGCGGCGTTGGCACTTTTCTAATTTCCAAACCGCGGCCCCGGTAAATGTCCTCGCGCAGCCGCAGGCTCAACAAGGCCTTCATCGTCGCCTTCACCACATTGGCCGCGTTTTTTGAACCGAGCGATTTGCTCAAGATGTCCTTCACACCGGCGGATTCCAAAACCGCCCGCACCGTCTTGCCCGCAATGATGCCCGTACCGGGCGAGGCCGGGCGCAGCAGGATTCTCGCACCATCAAACTCGGAAAAAATCTCGTGCGGAATGGTTGCATCCTTGAGGGAAACGGAAACCATCCGGTTGCGGGCCAGTTCGCCGCCGCGCCGGATCGCATCGGCAACTTCGCCCGCCTTGCCGAGGGCCACGCCCACGCGCCCGTGTTTGTCACCCACGACCACCAGCGCGCTGAAGTTGAAGCGGCGTCCGCCCTTGACCACTTTCGCGGAGCGGTTGATGTAAACCACCTTTTCCACCAACTCCTCGGAGGCTCCGCCTTCGGGCGTCTGTTCGGACCTGTCGGCGGCCGGCCGGGCCCGGCGGCCACGCCCGCGCGAAGCGCGTTGTTCTTCGGTTTCAGTTTTATTGATTTCAGCCACGATAATTCTCCGGTTGCAGTTTAAAATTTCAGCCCGGCGGCGCGCGCCGCCTCGGCCAGCGACGCCAGCTTGCCGTACACCAACACCGGCTTGCCATCCTTGCCCTTGTTCTCGCTGCGATGATAGCGCGCGTCGCCGCGATCAAAAACCACCGCCTTGATTCCCTTCGCGAGGGCGGTTTCCGCCGCCAGCTTGCCAACGAGTTTGGCGCCGGCCACGTTGGCCGTCACTTTGTCGCGGTCGGGGGTGGCCTTGCTCGTGGTCGAAATTGCCGCCAGCGTCACCCCGGTGGCGTCATCGATAAACTGCACATGAATGTTTTTGTTGGTGAAACAAACACTCATGCGGGGACGTTCCTTGGTGCCGCAAACCTTTCGGCGCACCCGCCAGCGGCGAAGTTGCGCCAGTTTTTGTTTTTTTTCCGTTCTCATTTCAATGCATCATCCCGACATCCGATGTCGGGATGAACCGATATTATATTTACTGGACCGTCTTGCCTTCCTTGCGCTGGACGTGTTCGCCCACATAACGCACGCCCTTGCCCTTGTACGGTTCGGGCGGATAGAAGCCGCGAATCTCGGCGGCGACCTGCCCCACCACCCGCTTGTCCGGCCCTTCGATGGTCAGTTTTGTGTTTTCCTCAACCGTCACCTTGATCTGGTCGGGTATGGTGTAATTGATCGGATGTGAATAGCCGAGCGCCAGGTTCACCACCTTGCCTTGAACGGCGGCCTTGAAACCAACGCCCTGAATTTCGAGTTTTTTGACAAAGCCCTCGGCCACGCCCTTGACCATGTTGTTGACCAGCGCCCGGCTCAGACCGTGCAAAGCCCTGGCCTGCGCGTCTTCACCTTCGCGGCTCACGACAATCTTGCCGTCCTGGACCTTCAGGCTCGTGCGATGCGGCAATTCCCAGTCGAGTTTGCCCTTCGGACCCTCAACGAGGACCTTCTGTCCCTTGACCTCCACCTTGACCTTGGGCGGTATGACAATCGGCTGTTTTCCAATTCGCGACATAAAATTCCTACCAGATGTAACAAAGCAATTCGCCGCCCAGGTTTTTCTTCCGGGCCTGCACGTCCGTCATCACACCTTCCGGCGTGGAAACCACCGCCACTCCCAGGCCGCCCAGCACGCGGGGAATTTTCGTCGCCCCGACGTAATGACGCAATCCCGGACGGCTGATGCGGCGCAATCCTTCAATCACGTTCTTCTTGCCCTGATACTTCAACTTAATGTTGATGGTTTTGGGTATCTTTCCCTCGACGGCCACATCGGCGACATAGCCTTCCTTTTTCAAAATGGCGGCGATGTTTTCCTTCAAGCGGGAATGCGGCACCGCGACGGTCGGCCGCAAGGCGCGGCCGGCGTTGCGAATGCGGGTCAACATGTCAGAAATGGGGTCGGTCATATCAAAATCTTAATCTTAATCCGCCTACCAGCTGGCTTTCACCACACCTGGAATCAAACCGTTCAACGCCGCTTCCCGAAACGTGAGGCGTGAAACGTTAAATTTGCGCAAATAACCGTGGCGTCGTCCGCTGCTCGCGCACCGGTTCACCAGCCGCGTCGGACTCGCATCGCGCGGCAATTTGGCCAGGCCGATGTAATCCCGCTTGGCCTTCAATTCCGCGCGAATCGCGGCGTATTTTTTCACCGTTTCTGCTTTGCGCTTATTGCGCTCCATCCATGCTTTCTTGGCCATAATCGTGTTATTTCTCTGCCAGGGGGAAACCCATCAGTTTCAACAAATCCTGCGCCGCACCGTTGTCTTTGGCGCTGGTCACAATCGTGATGTCCATGCCCTGCTGGCGTTTGATCTTGTCCAGTTCAATCTCCGGGAAAATCGTCTGGTCGGACACGCCAAACGTGTAATTGCCACGG
Source organism: Verrucomicrobiota bacterium (assembly GCA_049516255.1). Classification (GTDB taxonomy): domain Bacteria; phylum Verrucomicrobiota; class Verrucomicrobiia; order Limisphaerales; family UBA11358; genus UBA11358. The sequence continues at coordinate 65,096 of JBEKTH010000001.1, read as the reverse complement.
CCATCAAATTTGCGTGGCGATAACCCGCGAAAGTCACGAATGCGCGGCAATGCCGTCGCCACCAGCCGGTCGAAAAATTCGTACATCGCATCCCGCCGCAACGTCACCCGGCACCCAATCGGCTGTCCTTCGCGCAATTTGAAATTGGCAATGCTGTGGCGCGATTTGCTGATCACCGCCTTGCGGCCGGTGATCATCGACAGGTCCTTGGCCGCGTCTTCGATGGCGTTCTTTTCCAGCGACGCGCTCACGCCCATGTTCACCACAATTTTCACCATCCGGGGAATCTGGTGAACATTGGCGAATTTGTGCTTTTCCTTGAGCGCCGGCACCACTTCGCTCACGTATTTGTTGTAAAGTCTGGCTTTCATTTTTTGTGTCACAGATTTTGCCGTGACTCCATCTCTTCATCGCATCGCGTCTCAGGCCGGGGCCGGTTCCACCTTTCCAAGTTTGGCCGCCCGCGAGTCGAACCGGTCAACCTTCATCAAATTTGAAAGGTGGATTGTGCCTTCCCGCTCCACAATGGCGCCCTGGGGATGGTCCTGGCTCTTGCGGGTGTGCCGCTTGATCATTTTCAGGCCCTCGACAATCGCCCGGCCCTTCTTCGGACTGACGGCAATCACCTTGCCGCGCTTGCCCTTTTCGGCGCCGGCCAGCACGACCACTTCATCGCCCTTTTTTACATGAAATTTTGACATAACTTCAAATCACCTCCGGCGCGAGCGAAACGATTTTCATGAATTTCTTGTCGCGCAATTCGCGCGCGACCGGCCCGAAAATACGCGTGCCCTTCGGATTTAATTCCTTGTCGATGATCACCACGGCATTGCTGTCAAAGCGCAGATACGAACCGTCGTTGCGCACAATCGGCTGGCGCGTGCGGACAATCACCGCGTCGTGCACCTCGCCCTTCTTCACCTGCCCGTCGGGTGCGGCGACCTTGATATGCACCTTGATGACGTCGCCCACGTGGGCATAACGCTGGTTGCGGCCCAAGACGCCGATGGCCCAGGCGACCTTGGCGCCGGTGTTGTCGGCCACATCCAAATGGGAACGAATTTGCAACATATAAATCCGGTCAGGCAGCCGCGGGGGTCTCCGCCTCGTTGCGCACGACGACTTCAATCAGCCGCCAGCGTTTAGTTTTCGACAGGGGCCGCGTTTCCTCAATGCGCACGCGGTCGCCCGGCTTCGCCTCGCCCTTTTCGTCATGGGCGTAAAATTTCTTGTAAGCGGTCACGACCTTGCGGAACCGCGGATGCGGGAAGCGGCGTTCGACGCGCACCACGATGGTCTTGGCCATCTTGTTGGAGATGACTTCGCCTTCGCGCTGCTTGCGATGTCCGCGTGCCGTTGTCGTTGGATTTGCTGTCTCAGCCATACAATTAAGCCGCTTTATTGCGCAGTTGCGAGATGCGCGTTTCCAGACGCGCGATGTCTTTGCGCAAAACGTGCAGACGCGCCGGTTTTTCCAGTTGCGCGCTCGCCTGCTGCAAACGCAGGTTGAACATTTCATGACGCAGGTCGCGGCTCTTGGCCGCCAATTCCACCAGCGTCATGTCTTTGATTTCCGAAAATTTCATAACCGATTAACTGGCGCGACGATGCCGCGCGATGAATTTGGTCTTGATGGGCAGTTTGGTGGCCGCCAGCCGCAACGCCTCGCGCGCCTCCACTTCCGTAACTCCGTCCACCTCAAACAACACGTTGGCCGGACGAATCACCGCCACCCACCCTTCCAAAGGTGCTTTGCCTTTGCCCATGCGGGTTTCCAGCGGCTTCTTGGTAAATGACTTCTGCGGGAAGACGCGAATCCACATCTTGCCGCGTCGTTTCATGTTACGGGCAATCGCCACGCGCGCCGCTTCCAGTTGCTTGGAGTCCATCCAGCAGCGTTCGAGCGCCATCAATCCATACTCGCCGAACGCGACCGTATGGCCGCGGGTCGCCATGCCCGCACGGCTGCCACGGTGCATTTTGCGAAATTTTACTCTTTCCGGCTGTAAGGCCATATCAAAAATCCTGTTTCAAATCAGTTGGGTGTGGCTTCAATCGCCGCTGCGGGCTGCGGCGGCACGGCCTTTTGCGGCTTGTTTTCACCTTTGCAAATCCAGCATTTGACCCCGAGCTTGCCGTACAGGGTGAGCGCCTCGGCAAATCCATAATCAATGTTCGCCCGCAACGTGTGCAACGGCACCCGGCCCCAATGATACTGCTCGACGCGCGCGAGTTCCGCGCCGCCCAGCCGCCCCGCACAGCGGATCTTGATGCCTTCCGCGCCGAAATCCTTCGCCGTCTGCAATGCCTTTTTCATCGCCCGCCGGAATGACACGCGGCGCTCCAATTGCAACGCGACGTTCTCCGCCACGAGTTGCGCATCGAGTTCCGGGGTCTTCACCTCCACGATGTCCACGTACACTTCCTTGCCGGTCATGCGGCTCAATTCCTCCTTGAGCTTGTCGATTTCCGAGCCTTTGCGTCCGATGACCACGCCCGGACGGGCGGTTAAAATCGTCACGCGACAGCGGTTGGTCGCGCGTTCGATCAGAATTCTCGGCACCGACGCCGTTTCGAGCTTCTTTTTCAGCAACTCGCGGATTTTCCGGTCTTCGGTGAGCAACGGGCCGAATTCCTTCTTGCCGGCGAACCACTTCGAGCGCCAGTCGCGATTAACGGCGACGCGCAGACCGATTGGATTTGTTTTCTGGCCCATACTATTCGTCGGACAGGGTGATTTTGATGTGACAACGGCGTTTGAGGATTGGCCCGGCGGAACCGCGCGCCTTGGGGGTGAAACGTTTGATCATCGTGGCCGTGCCGGCGACGGCTTCCTTGATGCGCAGACTTTCCGGCTTGAGTTTGTTGTTGTTCTCCGCGTTGGCGATCGCCGACCGGAGCGTCTTGGCCACCAGCCGCGCGCCCTTGCGCGGGACGATTTGCAGCACCGCCTGCGCCTGCAAGGCCGGCAGCCCCTGAATCTGCCGGACGACCTCGCGCATCTTCTGCGCGGACATCGGCACGTTCTTCATGATTGCGTGAACTTCCATGCTATTTCGCCTCCGCCTTGGCCGTGTGTGCGCCGTGCTTCTTGAACACGCGCGTCAGGGAAAATTCGCCGAGCCGGTGGCCGACCATGTTTTCCGTCACAAACACCGGGTTGAAAATCTTGCCGTTGTGGACGCTGAACGTCAGCCCGACAAAATCCGGCGTGATGGTCGAACGCCGCGACCACGTCTTGATCGGCGTCTTTTGGTTTGTGCTCTTCGCCTTCTGGATCTTGTCCTGCAGGTGAAAATCGACAAACGGACCTTTTTTAATCGAGCGTCCCATAAAATTACTTGATCTTCATCGGCCGACCGTTGCGGCGCACAATAATGAAACGGTTTGAATATTTGTATTTGAGGCGCGTCTTGCCACCCTTGGCAATCTTGCCCCACGGCGAAGTCAACTGCTGCCAGCCGCCGCCAGACTTTGATTTGCCGGCGCCGCCACCGTTCGGATGGTCCACCGGATTGCGCGAAACACCGCGGTTGATGCCGCGGATGCCCCGATGCCGTGAACGGCCGGCCTTGCCCAAAATCACGTTTTCGTGTTCCGCATTGCCGACCTGGCCAATCGTCGCGTAGCACTCTTCATGCACCTTGCGGATTTCGCCGGAGGGCAGACGAATCTGCGCGTAACCCTCATCCCGCGACATCAACGTCGCTGCGCCCCCCGCCGAACGGACCACCTGCCCGCCATGACCCGGCGTCAGCTCGATGTTGTGAATTGCCAGACCGACCGGAATCACCTTGAGCGGCAGCGCATTGCCGATTTCCGGTGGCGCCGCCGGCCCGCTGGAAATGGTGCCACCAACCTTGATGCCGGCCGGCGCGATGATGTAACTCTTTTCGCCGTCCTTGTATTGCAGCAAGGCCAGGCGCGCTGAACGCATCGGATCGTATTCAATCGCCGCGACCGTCGCTTCCACGCCGTGTTTCTGGCGTTTGAAATCCACGAGCCGGATTTTCTGCTTGTGTCCGCCGCCAATACCGCGCGCGGTCACGCGACCGTAGTGGTTGCGGCCACCGGTCTTCTTCCGCGTGACGACGAGCCCCTTTTCGGGCTTCGTCTTCGTAATATCGCTGTAATCCGCGTACGTAATGTAGCGCAGAGACGGCGTTAGCGGTCTAAATGTCTTGACTGGCATAAAAAAACAAAAGTTTTAGCAGCAACTTTGAAGTTGGCAGGCCATCATTCCTGTCCCGGCAGGGAATCAGTTATCGGTCGGCAAACATGCTGTCCGTTCGTTTGGAAACCATTACCACGCCAAAGCACAGCCAGATCTTGGCTTCCGAATGAAACGGAGCGGAGAAAATATCAGTTGCGCGTCCTGATGCAACAACTTTTTTGAAGAATTTTGAAGGTCTAAACCATCCCTAATTATCGTGCTGACAGGCGGATTTCATCACGATTTGCGGCGCATTTCCAGCAAAACGCCGACGCTCGACAGGGTGGAAACCACATAAGGCACCAGCACCGTCAGCAGCATCTTAAGCAAACGGCCCCGCGTGATCTGTCCCGAAAGGATCGCGTCGCTGTGGTTGATGGCAATGAGGATAAAACCCACGACCAGCGCGTATTTCAGCGCGCGTTTGACCACCGATGGGCGGAACGCCAGTTGAAACCATTCTTTCATGCGACGCCAACCGTAACGTATCCCCTGGATGGATTCAAGGTTGGCGGGATCGTTAACCGGGACAGATTTTTGCCACGCGAAGAGAAAGCGGCGGAAGGCCGCCACAGTCCAAAACCTGGCGGAAATTCGGAGCGGCACAGCGTGTGCAAAGCGTCTTGGAGTGCGCCAGCCCCCTGGCGCTTTGGAACGCAGCAAGCTCAAAGCGCCAAACATGAAGGACGAAAAGTTTGATGACATGGTGAAGTCGGCACAGCAAGCCGCTGTCTTTGTTCTTGTTTATTGAAGTAGCAGCGGACGTGAGTCCGCTCATTATTTCGGCGGGAGAAGTTAGAGCCGACTCACGTCGGCTGCTACGGTGGAAGGCGGCGGCGCTGGTGTTTGTAAGTCCGCTCATTCAATGCCGGAACTGAGCTTGTTTGCTGACCTTGGCCAGGCGTTTTTCCCATTCGCCCTTGTGCGCCAGCGGGTCGGCGTCCGTGCCCCAAAGCTTCTTCACCATCTCCCGCTGCGGCACGAACGGGCACTTCGCCTTCGGATTCTTGAAGGCGTCCTCCAGTTCGCGCAAGGCCAGTTGGGCGCCGGTCATGATGGCCGTCGGACCGAACCGCCCGTTGAGCGTGTGCGCCGCGTCATCCAGTGCGCCCCAGCGCTCCGCGTGGGTGCGACCCCACAACGTCGGCTGCGTGTCCAGCCGCGCCAGGTTCCAGAACGCAATGCGGATTTGCCGGACAGGCTTGAATTGTTTGCCCATCAATTCACGAAAAACAGCTTCCAGAACCGTGTTGATGACCGAATTTTGAAATTGTGGTTCGCGAAAGCGGTGGCCGCCGCCGACCTCGCTGAAATCGGTGAAACGGATGGTCAGACCCAGTTCACGCGCCTGCAATTGTTCGCGGCGCAACTGACCGATCAGCCGCGTTGCCTCGCTCAACGTAAACGTCAATGCCGCCTCGTAATCCGGCTCGTCGTAAGGCAGCGTGGTGTTGCTGGAAATCGTCGTGCGGTCCTTCACTTCGAGCAGCAGCGGCTCGTTCCACAGGCCGTTGGCGAACAGCCAGAGTTGCTGGCCCCAAATCCCGAATTTTTGCCGGAGCAAGGGCGACGGCAATTTCGCCACGTGGCCAAAGGTTTCCGCCCCGAGCGCAGCCAGCGCGCGTTGCCGGTTCTTGCCGATGCCGGAAAGCTCGCGCACGGAACGGTCCTTTAAAAACTCCTTTTCCGAACCGGACGGAATTTCAATGAAACCGGGCTTGGCGGCATCCGTGGCGAGCTTGGCCAGCCGCGAGGAATTCGCCAGGCCGGCCGACACAGGCAATTTCACCTCCTGCAAGATCCGCCGGCAGATTTCCTTCACGTATTTTTCCGGCGTGGTATGGCGCCAGACGTGCCGGTCCATCGTGGTGAAATCGAGAAAACCCTCGTCAATCGAGATGGGCACGAGCGTCGGGGAATACTCCTCGAGGATATGGAACATCTCTGCCGAAAGCCGCCGGTATTCGTCATAGTGCGGCCGGCACAAAATCCCCTGGGGACAAAGCCGCTTCGCTTCGAAGCACGCCATGCCGGTTTTGATGCCAAACTTTTTCGCCGCGCGATTGGCGGCAATGACGATGCCGTCCCCGCGCCGGCCGCCGCCGACCCAGACCGGGCGGCCCTGCAACTTCTGATTCAGGGCAATCTCGCAACTGGCGAAGAAGCTGTCGCCATCCACGTGCAGGATGCGAATGGGTGTTTTGGCATTCACGGGCAAATCTTAATTGAACCAAAATTAAGGCCGTGTCAAATCCAGCCGTTGGCAGGGACGGTCCGCCGGGCCGTTCGCAAACAACTCGGACACGCGGGTCGCGCGTCCCTGTTTTTGCAGAACCTTCGCACGTTGGCATGGACAAAGACTGTCCAACCATCCTCCTCCGCCCCTGCCGGGGCGGATTTTTTTTGGGCATCGTCCGGGGGGCGTTGCCCGCCGGCTAATTTCCAGCAGTCTTTCAGACTGCTCTTCGTGATCCAGCCCAGAGGGCTGTTGGAGATTAGCCGGGGATAACATCCCCGGTAAACCGCCCAAAATGATATTGCGCCCCGGCAGGGGCGGGGGAAAATAAACAAAACGTCCTCGACCCATCTCAGCCTGCATTTCCATGTCATTTTCGGCACCAAACATCAGCGCCCGCTTATTGCATCCGAATGGCGCTCACGCCTTCATGCCTATCTCGGCGCCACGGCAAAGACGTTGGAAGTTGTTCCCGAAGCAGTGGGTGGCGTTGCCGATCACGTCCACTTATTGCTTGGACTTCGAGCGACACACCGTCTGGCCGATGTGGTACGCGATTTGAAACGGGTTTCCTCGTCTTGGGTTCACGAAACCATCGGTGACAAGCAATTTGAATGGCAGGACGGCTATGGTGCATTTTACGGTCAGCGCGTCCCTGACAGAAACGGTGAAAAATTATATCGCGCGACAGGAGGAACATCACATAAAGAAAAGTTTTCAGGAGGAATACCTGGAATTTTTGAAATTGAGTGGTGTGGAGTTTGACGAGCGTTATTTGTGGTGAATTCCCCCGCCCCGCCGGGGCGGATGTTTTATGGTTACCACTCTCCGGGGGCACTGCCCCCGGCTAATTTCCCCAAGCCCTCCGGGCTTTACGGGCGGCGGGCAGATACCAATATTGTAAATAAAAACGGCGCGGGACAATTCCCGCGCCGCGCGTAATTACAAATCCAATCTAGGTCAAAACAATCTTGTCGCCTTCCTTGAGCGTCACGATGGCCTTCTTCCAATTGGGTGCCCGGCCGGCCTGGGTCGTTCGCTGGCGGCGCAATTTGCCGTGCACGTTGAGCGTGTTGACCTTGGTGACCTTGACCTTGAACAATTCCTGCACGGCCTGGCGGATTTCCGTCTTGTTCGCGCGGGGATCGGCCACCACGGTGTATTGGTTGTACTTCTCGCCCTGGCGCGTGCCCTTCTCCGTCAGACGGACGGTCTTGATGACTTCAAAAGCGTTCATGTTACTCCTTGGTCAGACGGGCTTCGACCTTTTCAAAGGCGCTCCGGGTGAAGAGCAGTTTGTCGGGCCGTAAAATGTCGTACGTGTTCAGCGAATCGCTCGTCGTCAGGGCAACGCTGGGAACGTTGCGCGATGCCAGCGTGAGGTTTTTGTCCGTTTCCGTCGAGACAATCAGGGTCTTGCCTTTCAACTCCAGCGTGGACATCAAACCGACAAAATCCTTTGTCTTCGGCGAAGCGAGCTTCAAATCGTCCACCACCACCACGTCACCAGCCTTGAGCCGTTCGGTCAACGCCTTGCGCAACGCCAGCGCGCGGGTTTTTCGGGAAATCTTCTTGCTGAAATCACGGGGACGGGGACCGAACACCACGCCACCGCCAACCCATAACGGCGATTGAAACGAACCGGCGCGGGCGCGGCCGGTGCCCTTCTGCCGCCACGGCTTTTTGTTCGTGCCGGAAACTTCGCCGACGTTTTTGGTGTTGGCCGTGCCGCTGCGCTGCGCGGCCTGATACGCAACCACCGCGTCATGAACGGCCTGCGTGCCTTTTCCGTTTTCCACCAGTGGGAACTTTACTTCCAGTTCACCCTGATTTTTTCCTGCGATATTTTTAATGGCAATTTTCATGGCAATCTCTGGTAGGGACAGCGCGCCGCGCTGTCCGGACGCCGCAGCGCCGCGTCCCTACCTATTTTTTAGCCTCCGCCGACTTGGCTTCGGCCTTCTTATCGGCGCCACTCTTCCGTTTCATGGGCGCGAGGCTCACCGGCGGCTTCCAACCCTTGGGCCGTTTCTTGGATTCGCGGATGACCACATAATCACCTTCCGCGCCGGGGATGGCCCCTTTGACGAGCAACAGATTTTCCGCTTCGCGCACCTGGATGACCTCCAGGTTTTGGGTCGTGCGCGTCACCTGCCCCATGTGACCGGGCATCCGCATGCCGCGCATGACCGTGCCAGGAAACAGGCGCTGGCCGATGGCGCCGCTGCGGCGGTGCCAGCCCTTCGCGCCGTGCGTTGAATCACCGCCGGCAAAATGATGGCGTTTGACAACGCCTTCAAAACCCTGCCCCTTCGTGACGCCAATCGCGTCCACGAAATCGCCGGGCGCAAACAAGGCCGGGCCGACGACGTCGCCGGGCTTCACTTCCTTGGAAAAATTGCGGAACTCGCGAATGCGTTTCACCGCTGCGCCATTCTGCTTTTTGATGTGGCCGAGCAGCGCCTTGGTGAGCCGCTGCTCCTTCTGATCGTCAAAGCCCAGTTGCACGGCGTTGTAACCGTCCTTGCCGGCCTGGGTCTTGACCTGCAAAACGCGGTTGGGGCCGGCGAGCACCACCGTGACCGGCGTCATGATGCCGCGCGCATCATAGACGCGTGTGCTGCCAAGTTTCTTTCCTAAAAGTCCGAGGGGCATAAGATTTATTTTTATTCTTTGGTAGGGTCGGCGCGCCGCGCCGACCGGACGCCGCGGCGCGGCGTCCCTACCTGTCAAATTTTAATGGTGATGTCCACGCCGGCCGGGAGATTGAGCTTCTTCAATTCGTCTACGGTCTTGGCCGTCGGGTCGAGAATGTCAATCAGCCGCTTGTGCGTGCGTTGCTCGAAAGTTTCCTGCGACTTCTTGTCCGCGTGGGGCGAGCGTTGGACGGTGAAACGCTCGATACGGGTCGGCAGCGGGATGGGCCCGGCGACGCGCGCGCCGGTGCGTTTGACGGTGTCGGCAATTTCGCGCGCCGACTGGTCTATGACGCGATGGTCATAGGCCTTAAGTCGAATTCGAATGCGTTGGGCAGCCATACAAAGAACAATTGTCTGTTAATGGTTTCAATTAATTTACCGCTTCAATCTTTGAAAGCGGACGCGCAGTATAACAATCAAACTACCCTGCGCAACAAGTTTTTGGCAGCATCCCCATCACTACGTCCGCGCCGCCGGTTTCTTCGCCGCCTGATCTAAAATCGTGTTCAAGACGCTGTTCGGAACCTGCTCGAACGTCAATGGCTCCATCGAATACGAGGCGCGGCCCTTCGAGAGTGAGCGGATGGCCGTGGCGTAACCGAACATTTCGGCCAGCGGCACATTGGCGTTGACCACCGTCTGCCCCTGCTTGGCTTCGATGTTGATGATGTGGCCGCGACGCCGGGTGATGTCACCGATGAGATCGCCCTGATATTCGTCGGGCGTGGTGCATTCCACCTTCATGATGGGCTCGAGCAAAATCGGCCCGGCCTTCTTGAAGGCGTCCTTGAGGGCAAAAATGCCGGCCATCTTGAACGCCAGTTCGTTCGAGTCCACTTCGTGGAACGTGCCGTCCGTGACCTGCGCCTTGATGTCAATGACCTGATAGCCCGCATAAACGCCGCCCTTAATGGCTTCCTCGATGCCGTCAATGACCGCCGGGATGTATTCCTTGGGAATCGCGCCGCCGACGATTTTATTTTCAATCTCGACGCCCTTGCCTTTTTCGTTGGGCTGAATCTGGATACACGCGTGGCCGTATTGACCACGACCGCCGGACTGGCGGATGAATTTACCTTCGCCGTCGGCTGGTTTGGTGATGGTTTCGCGATAGGCAATTTGCGGCGCGCCCGTGTTGGCGTCCACCTTGAACTCGCGCTTCAGGCGGTCGATGATGATTTCCAGGTGCAGCTCGCCCATGCCCGCGATGATGAGCTGGCTTGTTTCCTCGTTCGTAAAACAGCGGAACGTCGGGTCTTCCTCGGCCAGCCGTTGCAGGCCTTCGGACATCTTGTCGCGGTCCTGTTTCGTCTTCGGCTCGACGGCCATGCTGATGACCGGCTCGGGAAACGTCGGCGGTTCCAACGTCACTTCAAAATCCTCGTCACACAAGGTGTCACCGGTGGTGATGTTTCGCAGGCCGACGAGCGCGGCAATGTCACCGGCAAAGACCTGGGAAATATCCTTGCGCTCGCTGCCTTGAATGATCATCAGGCGGCTGACGCGCTCGCGTTTGCGCGTGCGCGGATTGTAAATCATGTCGCCCTTTTTGAGCTGGCCGGAATAAACGCGGAAGAACACCAGTTTGCCGGCGTAGGGATCCGTCCACAACTTGAAAGCCAGCGAGCAAAACTTGGCGTTGTCGCTCGTTTCCGCCACGACTTTGTTTTCCGTGCCCGGTTCAATGCCCTCGGCTTCCGGAACGTCCAGCGGGCCGGGTAGATAATCCACCACGGCGTCAATCAGCGGTTGCACGCCCTTCTTTTTGAAGGCTGAACCGCACAACACGGGAACCAATTCAATTTTGCAGGTCAGGCGGCGGATGGCCGCCTTGAGTTCCGGCGGCGTGATCGGCTTCTCTTCCAACACCAGTTCGGCAATGTGATCGTCCTTGTTGGAAACCGCATCAATCAACTCCGCCAGGGCCGCCGCCGCGCGGGCCTTGTGCTCGGCGGGAACATCCTTTACCTCGTAATTTAGTCCTTCATTGGCCACATCACCGGGCCCCCAGACAATGGCCTTCTGGTTCACCACATCGATGACGCCTTCAAAGTGATCCTCCGCGCCAATGGGCAGAAGAACCGGATACGCATACGCCTTGAGCTTGGTGCGCATGTCGTTGAGCGCATTCTCAAAATTTGCGCCCGTGCGGTCCATTTTATTGACGAAGGCAATGCGCGGCACCTTGTACTTGGTCGCCTGCCGCCAGACCGTTTCGGATTGTGGCTGCACGCCCGCGACCCCGCAGAACACCGCCACCGCGCCGTCGAGCACGCGCATGGAACGCTCGACTTCGGCGGTAAAATCCACGTGCCCCGGCGTATCAATGATGTTGATGCGTTGCGGCACGTCCTTGAATGCCTTGTACAACCCGTCCTCGCCGGGCTTGGTCTGTTTCTGCGTCCAGTAACACGTCACGGCGGCGGAGGTGATGGTGATGCCGCGCTCGCGTTCCTGTTCCATCCAGTCGGTCACCGTGTTGCCGTCGTCCACGTCGCCGATCTTGTGGATGAGTCCGGTGTAAAACAGGATGCGCTCGGTCGTGGTCGTCTTGCCCGCGTCAATGTGCGCCGCAATGCCAATGTTGCGCGTGCGCTCCAAGGTGTATTCGCGGTTGGGCGAATTGGCCGATTTCGTTTTGTCAGCAACAGCTTCCATCTTGAATCCTGTAATAAAAATGCCCCCGGGCCTTGCAGCCTTCGGGGCATTGTTCAACTATATCCTACCAGCGGAAATGTGCAAACGCCTTGTTGGCCTGCGCCATCTTGTGCACCTCATCGCGCTTGCGAATGGCGTTCCCCTGCCCCTGATAGGCTTCCAGAATTTCGTTCGCCAGCGCCTCGCGCATGGGCGTGCCCTTGCGGGCGTCCGCAAAATTGACGATCCAGCGCAAGGCCAGCGCCGCCTGCCGGTCGGACGGCACCTCCAGCGGCACCTGATACGTGGCGCCGCCGACGCGCCGGGCCTTGGTCTCGATGCGCGGCTTGGCGTTGTCCACCGCGCGCTGTAAAATTTCCACCGGATTGCTGGCCGGATTTTTTTCCGAGATGCTCTCGAAAGCCTTGTAAACGATCCGCTGCGCGGTGCTCTTCTTGCCGCAGATCATCACCGTGTTGACCAGTCGTGAGACCAGGGCGCTCTGGAATTTTCCATCTTTGGGCACCGTCCGTCTGCTTGCTTGTCGTCTGCGGGACATAAATGGTTGTAAAATCGTTAACCGTTAAATGATTGAATCATGATTACGCTGCGGGCGCCGCGGGAGCGGCCGCGGCAGCAGGTTTGGCGCCGGCTTTCGGGCGTTTCACTCCATACTTCGAACGGCTGACCCGGCGTTTTTCCACACCGGCGGCGTCGAGCGTGCCGCGCACAATGTGATAACGGACACCCGGCAGATCCTTCACGCGCCCGCCGCGCACGAGCACAATCGAGTGCTCCTGTAAATTGTGCCCTTCGTCCGGGATGTAGGCGATGATCTCGTAGCCATTGGTCAAACGGACCTTGGCCACCTTGCGCATGGCCGAGTTCGGCTTCTTGGGCGTGCGCGTCATGACCTGAATGCACACGCCGCGACGAAACGGCGAATTATCCAAGGCTGGCGACTTGGATTTATACTTTACCTTACGGCGGCCCTTCCGGACCAACTGATTGATTGTCGGCATTTTGCGTTTAAAATGGCTGTAAATCACACCGGCCTTCGATGCCGGAGAAACGGAGCGCGGAATATAGCAAACCCGATGGTCGTTGCAAGAGGTATTTTGAGCTTTTTGAAAGACAGTCTTGTTTACCGCCGTCAAATCCGGCTTCCGCCAGCCAACTTCCTCAATCGGAGCCACATCGCCAGCGCCAGACCAGGCGGCGCTTCGTCCCCGGCGTCAGCTTGAAGTGGTCCGCGATTCGCAAATTTTCCACCCAGAAAATCCTGCCGTTGCCGGCTTCGGCCACCACCAGATCGCGCCGCCGCGCCCGGGAGATTTTTTGGTTCGTGAACAAATCCTGAAGCTTGACCGCCGACTTCAATCCGATCGGTTGAAACCGGTCCCCGGCCCGCCAGTGACGCAAGGTGATTTGTCTGCCAACCTTGTCCGCGTCGAAAAATTCGCAGTTGTCCTTATGGTTTGGCTTCACAGGCTGCTTCGCACCTTCAAAACGCCAAAGGAATCGGACGTCATTGAAATCCACCTCCCCCGCCCGGTTCGCCAGGTTCACCGTAAGTTCGTTTACCTTGAATCCAACTGGCGGCTGCGCCCGCAGGTTCACCCTGCCCGCCGCATCCCGGGCGGCGGAAAAGCCCGGGCCGATACTGGTGAAAATATCCGGCGAACGGCGAATCCGCTCAACCAATTCGAAATCCGCCAGGACGCCGAGTCTCACCAACTGCAACTGCAACACCCGTCGTTGGACCGCAACCGGCAATTTTCCAAAATCAGTTCCCTCACCCGATCCCGCCTTGCGTGGACCACCCTCTCCCCGCTTGGCGGGGCGAGGGACAGGGCGAGGGGCCTGTTGAACTCTTTTCAAGCCATCGAGCCACTGCTGCGCCATTTCGCCAACCACTCGCGCTTCCGCGCCGACGATTTCCATCAACCGTAAAATGGTCCGGGTCAGCGCCGGTTGATATCGGCGCCGGAGCAATGGCAGCAATTCGTGGCGGACACGATTGCGCGGCAGGTCAAGTTGCGCATTGGTGGCATCCTCGCGAAAACGAATCCGCTTTTCGCGCGCAAACCCGCGCAATTCGGATTTGGTCATATCCAGCAATGGGCGGATCAGCACAATTTTCCGGTTCACCGGCGAGCGCGAACGCCATTTCATGCCGGCCAATCCTTCACCGCCCGCGCCGCGCAGGGCGCGCAGGAAAAAAAGTTCGACCTGATCGTCGGCATGATGCGCCAGCGCGACCACGGAAATGTTCCGCTCCCGGGCGGCGCGCGCGAAGAATTCATGACGCAACTTTCGCGCTGCCATTTCAATCGATAGCTTTGACGTTTCGGCAAATTTTCGGACATTGGCCCGGTCGACGACCAATGGCAGCTTTAAAGCAACGGCGGTCTGGCGAACGAGTTTTTCGTCGGCGTCGCTGCTCCGGCCGCGCAATCGATGGTTGAAATGAGCCACAGCCAGTTTCCAGCGGTGTCGCGTCGAGAGGGCATGAAGGATTTGCAACAACGTCATTGAATCCAGCCCACCGGAGACGGCCACCAACACCGTCTGGCCGCGTTTCAGCAGCCGCTGGCTTTGAATGTTTTGTTCAACAGGTTGGAGCAGGTCGGTCACCGCGCCATGCTACTTTACCGGCAGGTCGAAGCAAGAGCGCGGCCAACGATTGATTCTACAAAATTGGCCCTCCGCAATGATGGTGAAAAAAATTGCCAGCCAACTTCCACAGCATTAACGTCCGCTGGTGGCCGTCAAATTTACCATCCTCGGCAGCGGTTCCGCGGGCAATTGTGCCTACCTGGAGACCGACGAGGCCCGGGTGCTCGTGGACGCCGGCTTCAGCCCGCGCCAGATCCGCCAGCGCCTCGCCGCCATCGGACGCGCCCCGGAAAACCTTACCGCCATCCTCGTGACCCACGAGCACAGCGACCATGTTTCCGGCCTGACCGGCATTGCGCAAAAACTGAACATTCCGATTTATTGCAATCGCGCCACGCAGGAGGCTTTTGAATTCCAATTGCAGGCTAAATTCAATTGCAACCGGTTCGAAACTGGCGCGAATTTTGGAATCGCCGACCTGCTCGTGGACACGTTCACCATCCCACACGACGCGCAAGACCCGGTCGGATTTCTCATTCACACCGCCGCCGGCAACATCGGATTCGTCACCGACCTCGGGCACATGACGAAACTGGTGGTGGAACGCATCCGCGCCGCGAACGTGCTGGTGCTGGAGTCCAATCACGACGTGAAAATGTTGCAGAATTGCGCACGCCGCCCCTGGAGTCTCAAGCAACGCATCCTGGGACGACATGGCCATCTGTCCAACGAAGCCGCCGCCGAAGCCGCCGCGCAAATCATGTCCGCCGACCTGCGCCATCTTTACCTTGCCCACCTGAGCCGCGAGTGCAACAAACCCGAACTCGCGCATTACGTCATGGCCGAGCAACTGCACCAGATCGGCGCCACCCACGTCCACTTGCAAACCGCCGCGCAGGACGCGCCGTGTGAAACGTTGGAGCTTTAAAATTCCAAATTGGAATCTTGAAGAATGAGTTGAATATCAAATAGTTGCCATGCGGTTTAACCCCGGGGGGCGCCGGCCCGAATCCTTCAGCGCCGTAGGCGCGGCATCTTTATAGCCCCGCATCATATAAAACAAAGCTCCGTAGGAGCGGTATATTCCACGACTGTTTCGCTCCTACGGAGCTTGATTTTTTTAAATCCGATTCTACAAATATGTGGCACCTGCGGCGCTATGTTCACCTTTCAATCGGGTCCATCCGATGCACGATGAAAATTTGCCGGCATTTTCTCCTTTGCGATTCAATACGGCCAAGCAAAAATCGTCGAAATGTTCCGTGTCGAAAAAATCTCCTCGTTCGATTTGCCCGGACTCCAGCCGTACGCCACGATGCGGCGTCCGGCGGAACAGGAACGGCAGGGCATTTTCGTGGCCGAGGGCACCAAGGTCGTTCAGCGCCTGCTCGAAAGCCAATACACAGTCGTGTCGGTTGTGCTGCCGGAAAAATGGCTCGACGACTTCCGCCCATCGCTGGAAGCGCGGGCGGAACCCATCATCGTTTATCTCGCGGAGAAGAAATTACTCGAATCGCTCACTGGCTTCTCGATGTTTCAGGGCGTGCTGGCAGTCGGAAAGATTCCCCCAACGGTTTTACTGGATGAGCTTCTCTCAAAGAACGAAAAGCCGTTGTTGCTGGTGGCCGTGGACGCCTTGACGAACGCGGAAAATCTCGGCGCCCTCGTCCGCAACTGCGTCGCATTCGGCGTTCAGGCGTTGATCGTGGGCGAAATCTCCAGCAGTCCGTTCCTGCGCCGGGCGGTTCGCAATTCCATGGGCACCATTTTCCAGTTGCCCGTCATCGAACTGGCCAAGCTCGGGCTACGGCACCGATTCAAGACCAAACCGCACGCGACCCGGTTGACTTTGGCTGAATGCTTGCAGGAACTTCGCACTCATGGCGTCCACTGCATCGCCGCGCATCCGCACGCGGATAAAAAGTTTTTGTCACAGGCGGATTTTTCCGGCGACTGCTGTCTGGTCTTCGGCAGTGAAGGCGACGGGATTTCCCCGGCGGTTTTGGCGGCCTGCGACGAGGCGGTGGCAATTCCCATGCCGCCAACGGTGGACTCGCTCAACGTCGGCGCGGCGGCCGCGGTTTTTCTTTACGAAGCCGCGCGCCAGCGGGGGAGAATGGATTAATGGATTGTAGGATTATTGGATGATGGCAAACAAAAATCGGGTGTCACTTTTTACAGTTCTTCGATGTTTTCAATGGGTGACGAGGCGTGAAATCAAACTCGTCGGGCACCGCCACGACCCCCCTGGATACAAGAATCACGTCCGCCCTCGCCCCGGCCCTCTCCCCCAGGAGAGGGGGAAGCGTTTGCCGCTCCTTTGAAAATTTATACGACTGGATTGGCCGGACGTTTATCCGCAAAACCAGAAATCATCGAAAGCCATCTCCTCTCCTGGGGGAGAGGATAAAAGGTGAGGGCGAGCGTAAACACTCATTCCACTAAAAACGTCGAGGAAGCCTTTTCACCAACCGCCTGATCCAACAATCCATTTAGCTATCGATCCACTCGGAACACTGTTTTGTAAACCTCCCGGATTCTTCGCCGCCATTGGGCCAGCGCGTTTGTAAATTCTTCGGGCGTGGCAAAGCCGCAGCGGACCGAGACGCGATAATACGGTGCAGGATCGTCCGGCAAAACGATTTCGCCTTCGTAGCTCCAGCGACGTAAAATGCCTTCCACCCGGCGCAGGGAGCGATAGGCATCAAGCAGTTTGTCCCAATCTTCGGTCTCAAGTTGGAGCTCATGCTTTAGCGTGCCGGCCGTCTCGCAACCTGAAGGTTTAACTCCAACCGATTTGCGTCCGCGTTCCAGCGCCCGAAGCGTATTCGGTTCGTACCAGCCATTTCCCAGGCACAGCGTCTGGGCAATAAATTCGGCGTCCATCAGGCCGCCCCGGCCGGTCTTGATGGCCAGATCGTCTTTCCCGCGCGGCGTGCGCTCTCTTTCAATACGCAGCCGCATCTGGTGAATCTGTTTTTTCCAATCCGGGGCATAGGCGGCTGGCAACGTAGGACAGGCGTCGCGCCTGTCTCTCTTTTTTTGGTTTATCCGAGATGGAGACAGGCGCGACGCCTGTCCTACTCCGGAGAAATCCGTTAAGACCGCCGCCAGCTTTTGAAATCTTTCGCCGAGTGTTGGATCGCCAGCCACGGGACGCGCCCGGGTGAGCGCCTGGATTTCCCAAAGTTGTGCGCGGTCGCAATAATATCTTTCGTAAGCGCCAATCGTGTTGACGAGCAAGCCCTTTTCGCCGTCCGGCCGCAAGCGTGCGTCAGTATGGAAGACAATCCCCTGCTCCGTTCGGCGCGACATCATTTCCATCACCTCCACCGCCAGACGTTGCAATTTGGGCAGTCCCTTCGCCTTCCCGTCTGTCACGAATAAAAGGTCGAGGTCGGAACCGTAATCAATCTCGCGTCCGCCGAGTTTGCCGAGGCCGATGATGGCCATCGGCGGCTTTTTGATTCGATGTTTGCGCATCACGACTTCGAGCGCGTATTGCAGACAGGCATCGGCGAGCGCGGAAAGTTCCGCCAGATTTTGCTCGAAATCGACCAGGCCGAGGATGTCGCGCAGACCCAGCCGCATTAATTCCGTCTCGTGGTAACGCCGCACCCAGAGAAAATGATCGGGGTCATCACGGCCGCGGCGTAATTCCTTCAAAATCTGTTCCGCGGTCTTTCTTTGGCGCAGGCGGTCGCCCGCCACCACGTCGTCAATCAGATCCGGTGTGCGAATTGCCATCTCGGCCAGAAATTCCGAGCGATCGAACAGCAACAGCATCAGCTCAAACAAGGGCGGGTTGCCGTTCCACAGTTCCAGCAACGGCACCCGCGCGGCATACGCGCTGATGAAACTGGCCAGCCGCGTCAGGACCCGGTCGGGATCGGATAGCGTAGGATGGGCGTCGCGCCCGTCTCTGACATCTGTTTTTTTTATGGAGACAGGCGCCACGCCTGTCCTACATTTTTCAACACACATCGCCAGAAATTTCAGGATCAATTCCCTGGCCAACTCGGCCGTGCGCGGTGAAACGTGCACGTCACCCGGCCCTTCAGCAAATTCCTCGAACAACCGGAACGCCGACTCCGGCTCACGGAAGGAATGAGCCGCCAGCAATTGCTCCCATTCCGATTCCGCGCCGTCAAATTCCGGCGGGAGAATGGTTTGCGTCTCTGGCGACTCACGCTTCAGCAATTTATCGTAGATCCGCCGCACGTTGCCGGTGTGCGCCTGCAACGCCGACTCAAATTTGTCCCACGACTTGAAGTCCATCAGCCGCGCGAGCCGCAACTGCGCCGGGTGGTCGGCCGGAAGAGTGTGCGTTTGTAGGTTGTTTTCCATCTGCAGGCGGTGTTCAACGTCGCGTAGAAAACGGTAGGCAATGCCGAGTTGCTGCGTTTCGTCATTGGCCAACAGGTGGTACTGCTCCAGTTTTTCCAGGCACGGAAGCGTTTGAGGTAGTTGCAGAAACGGCAGGCGGCCTGCGTGCAAAACCTGCAACGACTGAACGACAAACTCGATTTCGCGGATGCCGCCGCGACCGAGCTTTACGTTGCGCTCCAATTCGCCCGCCCCCACCACTTCCCGTTCGATGCGATCCTTGACCGCCGTCACTTCGTGCAGCACGCGCTCGCTGATGGAATGGGGAAAGCGGAACGGCTGGATCATTTCGATAAATTCCGCCGCCAGGACCTTGTCGCCGGCAACGTGGCGCGCCTTGATGAGCATCATGCGCTCCCAGGTCTGGCCCCATTGCGCGTAATAGTTTTCATAACTTTCGAGGGAACGAACCAGCGGCCCGGCGTCACCTTCGGGCCGCAAACGCAAATCCACCCGGAACAAGAAGCCGTCTGCCGTCGTCCGGGACACTTCGGCGCTGAACGCCTCGGCCAGCTTGCCGAAGAACTGATGACTGGACTGGGAGCGCTGGCGTCCCGCCGGCGAAATACTCGAGAATGGCGTCGAGCCGGCGGGACGCCGGCGCTCCCAGGTTTTGTCGCCCGCAGGCGGCTCCTTGAACACCTCGCCTTCGTCGTCATAAACGAACATCAAGTCCACGTCCGAACTGTAATTGAGTTCCTGTCCGCCGAGTTTGCCGAGACCGAGCACGCAAAAGGCGGTCGGCTGCCAGTGACCATCGGCGTCTTGATGAAACGGCCGGCCGAACCGCGCCGTGAATTGCAGCCGGACAATCTGAAAAACCGCCTCCAGGCAGACATCGGCGACATCGGAAAGTTCGCGGGTGATTTCGACGACGTTGCTCAGCCGGGCCAAATCACGCGCGGCGATGCGGAACAGCTCGCGTTGTTTGAACCGGCGCAGCTCAGTCAAGGCGGCGGCATAGTCCTGCACTTTCAACGCCGGCCCCAGCAACCGTCCCAGCTCCTGCTGAAAACCCTGGGCGCGCCGGGGAAATTTAAGGCGCTCATCGTCAAACAACGACAACCAGTCGGGATGCGCCAGCAACAAGTTGCCGAGGGCTTGCGAACCGGCAGACACTGCGATGAAGGCGCGCATGGAATCGGCGGAGAACTTCTCAAGTTGCGACCGCGCGCCCGTCGCGGCGAGTGACTCAAGCAAATGCCGGGAGCGCTCCGGGTCGGCGGAGGTTTTCAACGCCTTGATCCAAAGCGGATTTTTCACAGCACGGCACGTCAATCAAGTTACTTAGGAGGCTGATGATACTCGGACTCCCGTCTGGCTAAGAGCCACAAACCGAAAACCAACACAATCGGAGCAATTTGGGTATTTATTCGCACGGTGGGAACAGGATGTCCCTTTTGTGCAAAAACCTGATTTACGGCCTGCTGAAAGTCAGTATCCATCTTCTACTGTGCTTGTTCAGGTGTGCTATGAGTATAGATGGCATGGCCGATAAGTGGCCACACATGCCATGAGAAAAGGCCTAGCGCAAAAAAAAGTGCTATTGCTAAATAACCCCTTTTGCGACAAGGGAGAAACGCCCACACCGCAATCCCCAAGCCAACAAGATAGACTGCAGTATTCAACCACTTGGCCGCTTCAAATGTCCAATCACCAGTGGTCATATTTATTAATCGGCCCAAGAATTAGTTAGCTAGTCTCCAGCCTTCATTTCCAAATCTTCCAAGGAGCTTGGCCGGATTTCCAGAGGTTGTTCAACAACTCGAATTCGTGCGGCGTGTCCATATGATGCCAGAAACCTTCGTGCGCATACATCATCAACTCGCCCGCCTCGGCCATGCGTTGCAGCGGTTCACGCTCCAGCACCAGGTCTTCACGGTCGTTCAAATAGCGGTCAAACACACTGGCGTTGAAAATGAAATAGCCGCCGTTGATGTACTGTGTGGTCTGCGGCTTCTCCTGAAATTTGACGACACGGGAATCCTTGACGACCAACTCCCCGAACCTCCCAGGCGGATGAACGCCGGTCAGGGTGGCGGCTTTGCCATGGGATTCATGGAATTTTTTGAGCGACGTGATGTCAATATTGCCGACGCCGTCACCGTAGGTCAGGCCGAAAACGCCGTCCGATTCCAGATAACGCCGGGCGCGCCAGAGCCGCGCTCCGGTCATGGCCTTTTCACCGGTGTCCACCAGCGTGACGCGCCATGGTTCGGAGTCCGGCTGACGGACAACCAGGCAGTTGGAATCTTTCCCGCTTACCTCCACCGTCGCGCTGTTCAGGAAAAAATTGCGGATGTAATCGCCCTTATAACCCAGCAGCAACACGAACTCGTGGCAGCCATGCGCCGAGTAAATCTTCATGATATGCCAAAGGATCGGGCGGTCGCCGATGGGCGCCATCGGTTTGGGGATGACTTCGCTGACCTCGCGGAAGCGGGTGCCCTGTCCGCCGCACAAAATGGCTATTTTCATTATTTCAATTGTCGAAAAGCCTGTTCGTAGCAGCGGACGTAAGTCCGCTCAAATTTCCTCGCAACATCTTTGAAGTCAGAGCCGACTTACGTCGGCTGCTACCTTTTAATGGCTGTTAAACTCACACCGGCACGGTTTCGAACCAGATGTCTTTTTCCGCCGCCGGCGGTGGTGGTGGAATTTTTATAACCAAACCGCGCCAGAAACCCAAGCCGTAAAGGATATTGGTTAAAATCATCAAAGGCAGGGCCAGCACGGCCAATGCCAGATTGCTCCGGGCGGCCACGCACATCGTCTGCCCCAGCACAACCAACAGGTACAGCGCCAGTGGCAACAGCGCCAGCAACACGACCGCTTTTACGGACCAGAAGGCCGCGAGCAAAATCGGCAACGCCAGCAAATAAACGCAGAACAGCGGTGGAATGAAATTGGGCAGCGAGTCAAGGGTCGGGTGCAGGCGGAATTGCTGCGCCCGCCCGCCGCCGTAAAAAAGCAGCATCCTCGTGTATGCGCGCAGGTCGCGCCGCGGACGGCGATGGACAATGAATTCCGGATCGTAAAGCAATTTGCCGCCGCGCTGTTTCACGCCATCCATCATCGCGTTTTCCTCGTTCGGCCATAATTTGGGATCGAACCCGACCTCCAGCACGGCGTCCCGGCGGGCGATCAGGTTGCAGGAAATCAATTCCTTTTCGCCACCGGTGCGGAGCTTGCCCACGGGCCGATACCGCGCGGAACTGGGACCGAACGCCAGCCAACTGCCCATCACCAGACCCAGGACCCGTTCAAATCGCGGTGCGTCCGGCGGACAAAGATTCGGGCCGCCCACCATTTTCACAGTCGGGTCGGCAAAATGCCTGAGCGCACGGCGCACATTGTCCGGCGGCGCAACCGAATCGTCGTCCAAAAAATAAACCAGTTCGCCGCGAATCGCCTTCAAGCCGGCGTTGCGTTTGACGCCCGGTCCGATGGACGGATCGGTGGTGCGCACGATGACGATTTCGAGTTTTTCGGGCGGGTAATCGAATTGCCGGGCCGCAGCGGCGGCTTTGACCTCTGCCTTCTGCGGACGGACGGGGATGAGTACACTGACCAGCGGCAACTCGTCATTCATGTTTCGGGCGTTATAAAGTTTGAATCGGGGAGTTCCAAGCCAAAACCTTGTTGGCGCAGGCGAATTCTATCACAGCTACCAAACAACCGCGACTGGCAGGAGTAGCGCAGGCTGGCAGCCTGCGGTATCGCGGATTGGCAATCCGCCAGCCTCTCAGTAGATCAGCACCCTGCCAAATTCCATCCGGCGATACAGCAGATTACCAATCTGCGCTACAGTGACACGCTTGAGGCGCCCAGGCACACGGTACGGGCGTTTTCTTTTGACAACCGCGGTCGGCCATTTAGAGTGTCCGGACTCTGGATGGGGTCGTAGCTCAGTTGGTAGAGCACCACAATGGCATTGTGGGGGTCAGGGGTTCGAATCCCCTCGGCTCCACCAGTCTTCGCTCGGAGCAACGCGGAGAGCGAAGACTGCCGCGCTGGAGCGTAGCGGAGGAGGCCCAGAGCAATCCCAATCCCGAAAGTTGCTCCGAGCTACGACCCGGCAAGCCAGGGTTGGTTCCATCCGAAACAAAACTCCAATCGGACGGCGTGGCCATAGCGCTGCGTCCAAAATCCGGTTGTGAATATCCGGCGAATAAGAAAAACAACTTTCGTTTGCATTCAAAGCCCCGGACTGGCAGATGCTCAAGCATGACCCGCAGAACCCTTTGCCAGCCGGCGTCGCCCGGACATGGACGAAAGCATCATGCATAAACCCGCAGCGACAACAAAGGAGTCGCGCCGGATGTGGCCAGGGAGGAGCCTGGATTCCGTGGCATCGTGTCGAAACTTCGAAATGCCGTCATGATTGAGATCCCCGCCGGCTATGAAGACGAAACAGGTTTCCACATGGGTGTCAATGCGGCGGAGGGAGAAATCGAGCAGCCGCGGGTCTGGTAAACAGAGCGCCCGCCCGTTTCAACGAAGAAAAGCCTCAAGCAGCCCGCCGTCGACAGCAATGATCTGCCCCGTGGTTTTGGCGAGACGATTCCCGATCAACAGAAAATAGGCCTCCGCCTGATCGGCCGGGGTGATGGGTGATTTGGTCAGCGTCCGGTTGGCGTAGAACTGTGCAAGTTTTTCCACCAGGGATTCAGTGGGTTCATCGTCCGTGTAGCTAATTTTATATTTGGCGAGCGAACCGATGACCCGGTCGCGGGGAAACATGGCGCTGCCCTGGACAACGGTGGCCGGTGCGACACCGTTGACGCGCACGAGCGGCGCGAGTTCCACGGCGAGTTCGCGCACGAGGTGGTTGGCGGCGGCCTTGGAGGCGTCATAGGCCAGACTGCCTTTCTTGGACACCACGGCGTTGGCACTGGTGGTCAACACCAGATTGCCGCGCAACCCCTGTTCCTCCCAAATTTTCGCCGCCTCATCCGCAACGAAATAACTGCCGGTCACATTGATGGCAAAAGTCAAAGCCCATTTATCGTCCGGAATGTGGCCGGTGGTGTCACTGGGCACGAAAAGCCCGGCGGTGACACAGATGGAATCGAACCCGCCGTAAGCGATGGCAACCCGATCGAGCATGGCGCGGATGCTGTCGCGCCGGGTGATGTCACAGGCCAGGCCGATGGCGGGACCGCAGCCGGAAAGCCCGCTGCCCGCCACGCCGATGCCCGGGCCATGTTGGAGGGTAATCTCCGCGGCGGTGGCCTTCGCCGCCGCTTCATTGATGTCCACGCAAACAATGTGGGCGCCTTCCCGAGCCAGACGATGCGACGTTTCCCTGCCGATGCCGGAGCCGGCGCCAATCACGATGATAATCTGCCGGGCCAGTTCCGTTTCCGCCGGCATCCGCTTTAATTTGGCCTCCTCAAGCAGCCAGTATTCGATGTCGAAGGCTTCCGGCTGCGGCAACGAAACATATTCGTCAATCGCCTCCGCGCCGCGCATGACCTCGACCGCGCAATTGTAAAATTCGGCGGTCACCCGGGATTCGCTCTTGTCCTTGCCCCAGGTAATCATGCCCAGTCCCGGGATGAGGATGACCGTCGGATTCGGATCGCGCATGGCGGGTGAGTCGGGATGTTTGCAGCCGTGATAATAATCCGCGTAATCCTTCCGGTATTGTTCCAGGCCGATGGCCAGCTTCTTTTTGAGCGTGGTCAGGTCTTCCGCCTGGGGATTCCAATCCGTGTACAGCGGCTTGATTTTTGTCCGCAGAAAGTGGTCGGGACAGCTGGTGCCCAGTTCCGCCAGGCGCGGCGCATCCGCCGAATTCACGAAGCGCAGAATTTTTTGGTCGTCCTGCACGGTGCCGACAAAACGTTTTTGCCCGGAAACCTGGCCGCGCAGCCAGGGCAGGATGGCGGCAAAGAGCTCGCACCGTTTTTCCGGCGCGAGGGCCTGAAATTTCGCGCCACCAAACGCCCGGGCGTCGCCACCCCGTTCCGTGTACTTCGTTTCAATGAACTGTGACGCCTGCTCAATGAATTCGAGGGTGCGCTGGTAACATTGTCTGGGGTCGTCGTCCCAGGAAATAAAGCCGTGCTGGCCCATCATGATGGCCTTGACCGCGGGTTGCTTCCGGGAAATATCCTGCATGACCAGGCCCAGTTCAAAGCCCGGGCGCATCCACGGTACGTAAGCCATTTCACCGTTGAATATTTCGCGGGTGAGCGCCTCACAGCGTTTACTGGCGGCGATGGCAATGATCGCGTTGGGGTGCATGTGGTCCACGTGCCGGCCGGGCAGAAAACTGTGCAGCGGCGTGTCAATGGAACTCGCGCGCGGATTCAGGTTGAACGTGCAGTGATGGTAGGCGGCGACCATTTCGTCCTCGGCCAGCGACTTGAGACCCTTGTCAACCCTGGCCGCGTAAGTTTTTTGGAGGCCGAGCAGCCGGTCCTGGTAAAGCGAGGAAAAATTCTCCTTTTTGGCGGTGCGCAGGTCGCCGCCGGAACCTTTGACCCACAGAACTTCGACCGCCTGGCCGGTGAGCGGATCCGGTTCGGTGATTTTGGCGGAGGTGTTGCCGCCGCCGGTGTTGGTGATGCGTTGATCGACCCCGAGGCAGTTGGAGCGATAGACCAGGAGTTCAACCGGGGAAAGTCTCGAGGCGGTTGCGTCATCCCATAAACAGCTGACGTGGTTAAAATTCATTTTGGCAAAAGCCCGTGTTCAAACCGTGCACTGCCGGTTCACGAGCCCAGGATTGTTAAATATCCGGGCGCGGCCGCCGACACGGCTCGATCTTTTTGTCAGAATAACCAATGACTAAAACAAGCATCTTTGATTTTCTGTGTTTTTATTGTTATTTCTGTGAATTAAGGCTTGATTTACCCAACAATACAAGTAAAAAGGGGCAAATCAACCAAATCAGGCACTTAGACAGCGACTTATGCTTGCCATTGAAAGACAACACCGGATTCTGGACATGCTCCTGGAATCGGGGGCGGTCAGCACGGGAAAGGTGGCGCGCGCGCTGGACATATCGGAAGAGACGGTCCGTCGCGATTTTGAAAAGCTGGAGGGTGACGGCCACCTGGCCCGCAAACATGGCGGGGCGGTGCGCATCAAAGACAACCGACGGGATTTGTCCCTGAACAGCCGTGAAATGGCCAATGTCGCGGAAAAGGAAGCCATGGCCAGAGCCGCACTGTCTCAAATCCAAGCGGGCGATACGATTTTCTTCGATGCCAGTTCGACGGTATTTCACCTGGCCTGTCTTCTGCCAAACCTCGAGGCGACCGTTTTGACCAACGCCTTGAAAACGGCCATCGAACTCACCCGCCGGTCTGCGATTCAGGTGATTCTGGTCGGCGGCGTGGTCAGTCACCGTTCTTTGTCCGCCCAGGGAGCGCTGGCGGATCAAATGCTGGAATACTACCACGTGCAGAAGGCCTTCATGTCCTGCCGGGGGCTGGACGCCGAACGCGGCCTGAGTGAAGCCAACGTGGAACAGGCCGGCCTGAAGCGAAAAATTGCCCGAATGGCCGACCACATCATCGTCCTGGCCGACCACACCAAAATGGGCCTCAAATCGTCCTATTTCTTCGCCAGGCTGGAGGAGGTCGACCTGCTGATCACCGACCGGCTGCCGGAAAAAAGTGTGAAACAAACCTTACGAAAGGGCGCTGGAAAGCTGATGCTGCCCGGGGAGAACCCGATTTGAACCGAAAAAAAATTTGCCTAGCTGTGGATCTCGGCGCAAGCGGTGGACGAATGGTCGCCGGCATTTATGATGGCACGCGCCTGAATCTGAGCGAATTGGGCCGTTTCCCCAACCTCCCGGTCAGGGAATCGGACGGATGGCATTGGAACCTCGACGAACTCTTCGCCCGCGTCAAACTGGGGATTGCGTCCGCGGTACAAACGTACGGCGAAGCCGTTGTCTCCGCCGGGGTGGACACCTGGGGTGTGGATTACGGGCTGCTCGATGCCGATGGGAAATTGCTGTGCGCGCCGTTCCAATATCGCGACGGCCGCACGCAGGGCATGGAGGCTGCAGCGTTCCACCGGATGCCGCGCGAGACCATTTACCAGCGGACAGGCATCCAGTTCATGTTTTTTAACACCCTGTTTCAACTGCTGGCCGAATCGCCGGCCCGGCTTGAAAAAGCCCGGCGGCTGCTGTTCATGCCGGACCTGATTCACTATTTATTGACCGGCGCTTGCGCGAGCGAAAAATCCATAGCCAGCACCAGCCAGTTACTCAGCCCCCACACACAAACCTGGGAACCGGAGGTCATCCGGGCCATGCGATTCCCGGAGGGAATTTTTGGCGGATTGGTTGACGCCGGCAGCGTTCTGGGCGAATTGCAATCAAGCGTGAGCGCGGAAGTGGGCGCGAAAAGGCTCCAGATCATCGCGCCGGCGGGGCACGACACCGCCTCGGCGGTCGCGGGCGTACCGGCGGAGGAATCCGAGCCGGTGTTCCTGAGTTCCGGCACCTGGTCCTGCATGGGACGCGAGCTGAACCAGCCGGCCATTTCGGAAGCAGGTTTTCGGGCGAACTTTTCCAACGAAGGCGGCGCTTTCGGGACCACGCGCCTTTTGAAAAACATCGCCGGCATGTGGCTGCTGCAGGAGAGCAAACGGGCCTGGGATGCCGCCGGCAAGCCTGTCGCCTACGATGACCTCGCCCGGCAAGCCGAAGACGCGGCGCCTTTCGCCGCTTTCATTGACCCGGACGCGGCGGATTTTCAGGCGCCTGCCGACATGCCCGCCGCCATGGCCGCGTTTTGTTGTCGCACCGGACAAACCCCGCCCGCGGATTCTGGTGGCTTCACGCGCGTCATTTTTGAAAGTCTGGCGTTGAAATACCGTTACGTAAAGGAATCGCTGGCACTGGTCACCGGCAAACCGATTGAACGGATTTACATTGTGGGTGGCGGCAGCCAGAATCATTTATTGAACCAGTTCACGGCCGACGCCTTGAATTGCACCGTGGTGGCCGGGCCGGTGGAGGCGGCTTCGATCGGCAACCTGATCCTGCAACTGTACGCCCTCGGCGAAATCCGTTCGCTGGCGGAAGGGCGTTCGCTGATTCGGCGCTCATTTGAAACCAATGTTTTCGAGCCCAGGAACACCGGCGCGTGGAACGACGCTTATGCGCGCTTCCAAACCATCCTTCCAGCCTGATCACTCATGAAACACCGGGACATCTTAAAACGCCTGATTCAATTATCGCACGCGCTGGGACGCGAAGACCGGCAACTGGCCATCCTCGGTGAGGGAAATATCAGCGCCGATTTGGGCGACGGAACGTTTTACGTCAAGGCGTCGGGCAGCCAGTTGGCCACGATTGACACCGCCGGATTCACCCGCGTGAAACGGTCGCCAATTCTCCGGGCGCTGGATCGGCCGGACAAAACCGACGAGGAAATCCGGAAGGTTCTCGAAACGTGCCGGGTGGATAAAAAGGACAAACTGCCCTCGGTGGAGACCTTCCTGCACGCCATCTGCTTGCAGGAAGCCGGCGCCCAATGGGTCGGACACACCCATCCGGTGTCCGTGCTTAAAATCCTTTGCAGCCGACTCGGCGCGGAGCCGTTTCGCCGCCATATTTTCCCGGACGAAATCGTGGTCTGCGGCCGGCATCTGGCGGTGGTGCCTTACGTTGATCCAGGAATCCGGCTGGCGGTGGCGTTGAGCCAATCGCTCCGCCGCTTTCTCGACAAACAGGGCGTCGCGCCCAAGGTCATTTTGATGGTCAATCACGGCCCGGTGGTGCTGGGCCAGACCGACCGCGAGGTGCTGAACATCATGCTCATGCTCGACAAATGGGCCTCGGTCCTGCTTGGAACCTACACCGCCGGCGAACCGCGATTTCTCGAGGAAAAACAATCGGACCGGATTGAAAACCGCCCGGACGAACATTACCGTCGTCGCTCCATTGGCAAGTTGCGGTAAAGGCCGCTCCAACTGACAAGAGAACATTATGGAAAATCCGCTGTTTAATAAGCTGCCCAAAATCGGAATCCGCCCCGCCATTGACGGGCGGCTGGGCGGCGTTCGCGAATCCCTGGAAGTCCAGACCATGAACCTGGCCAAATCCGTGGCCAGGCTCATCGGCGAAAGGCTGCGTTACCCCAATGGCAAGGCCGTGCAATGCGTCCTGGCGGACCGCTGTATCGGCGGTGTGGCCGAGGCCGCTGCCTGCGCGGAGAAATTTGTGCGCGAAGGCGTCGGCGTGTCCCTGACCGTCACTCCCTGCTGGTGTTACGGCAGCGAAACGATGGACATGGACCCTGTCGTTCCAAAGGCGGTCTGGGGATTTAACGGCACCGAGCGGCCCGGGGCGGTTTACCTTGCCGCCGTGCTGGCCGGCCACGCGCAAAAGGGATTGCCGGCCTTTGGCATCTACGGACGCGACGTTCAGGATGCCGGGGACAAAACCATTCCGGAAGACGTCGAGGAAAAGCTCCTGCGTTTTTGCCGCGCCGGACTGGCCGTGGCCACGATGCGTGGCAAATCCTACCTGGCCATGGGCGGCACTTCGATGGGCATTGCGGGTTCGATTGTGAACCCGGATTTCCTTGAAAGTTACCTCGGCATGAGGGTCGAGTCGGTGGACATGACTGAATTCGTCCGGCGCTTCGAACGGGCCATTTTTGACAGGAACGAATATGAAAAGGCCATCCCGTGGGTGAAAATCAATTGCCGGGAAGGCAAGGATTACAATTCGCCCAAAACCGTCCGCCCCCGCGCACAACTGGACCAGGAATGGGAAATTTCCGTCAAGATGGCGATCATCGCACGCGACTTGATGTTGGGGAATCCACGGCTGGCGAAAAAAGGTTTCGGTGAGGAAGCGCTCGGTCACAACGCCATCGTCTCCGGCTTTCAAGGGCAGCGGCAATGGACGGACCACCTGCCCAACGGCGATTTCATGGAGGCGATCCTCAACACCTCCTTCGACTGGAACGGCAACCGAACCCCGTACCTGGTTGCCACGGAAAACGACGCGCTCAACGGCATCGGCATGTTGTTTGGCTACCTGCTCACGAACACGGCACAGGTATTTGCCGACGTGCGCACCTATTGGAGCCCGGCCGCGATCCGGCGGGTGACGGGCCATAAACTCACCGGCACAGCCGCCAACGGATTTCTGCACCTGATCAATTCCGGTCCGGCGGCGCTGGACGGCAATGGCGAACAATCCATCAACGGAAGACCGGCAATGAAACCGTTTTGGGAAATCACTGCGGCCGAGGTAAAAAAATGCCTCGCGGCCACCACCTGGCATCCGTCCATCACGGAGTATTTTCCCGGCGGAGGCTGGTCCACCCGTTATCGCACCCGCGGCGGAATGCCGGTCACGATCTGCCGGCTTAATCTGGTCAGGGGACTCGGCCCGGCCCTGCAGATTGCCGAGGGCGAAACCATCGCGTTGCCGGAGAAGGTCCACACCGCCTTGGACGAACGGACAAACCCCACCTGGCCGACGACGTGGTTCGTGCCGCGCACCGGGGGAAGCGGCGCGTTCCGGGACGTTTATGCGGTCATGAATCAATGGGGCGCCAATCACTGCGCCATGAGCCATGGCCACATTGGGGCTGACCTCATCAGCCTCGCGTCGCTGTTGCGCATCCCGGTTTACATGCACAATGTTCCCATAGAAAATGTTTTTCGTCCTCATGCGTGGAATGCCTTTGGCACGGCTGATCCGGAAGGGGCGGATTTCCGCGCCTGCGCCAATTTTGGTCCGCTTTACAAATAAAAACCCGAATCCATTTGGTTGCGTGAAAATAACGTTGTTCATTCCGTGTTTCGTGGATCAATTTTATCCGCAAGTCGGGATGAGCATGGTGCAGGTGCTGGAGCGCCTCGGGCACACTGTGGACTATCCGGAAGCGCAGACGTGCTGCGGCCAGCCGGCATTCAATTCCGGTTATTGGGACGAAGCGCGCGCGGTGGCCGAACGGCAAATGGCCGTTTTTCGGGACGCCGAAGTGGTGGTGATTGCCTCGGGATCGTGCGGCGCCATGGTCCGGGTTTTTTATCCCGAATTATTCCGCCATCACCCGCGCGAAAAGGAGGCCAGAGCGCTCGCGGCCAAAACCTTTGAATTTTCCGACTTTTTGGTCAATCAACTGGGCGTGCTTGATGTTGGCGCACGGTTTCCGGGCCGGGCGACATTCCACGACGGTTGTCATGCCCTGCGCGAACTGGGCCTGAAAAAACCGCCGCGCCGGCTGCTTCAACGCGTTCAAGGCCTGGAGCTGGTGGAAATGAACGAGGCGGAAACCTGTTGCGGCTTTGGCGGTATGTTCGCGGTCAAGTTTCCGATGATTTCCACGGCCATGGGCGAGGTCAAATGCGCCTCCATTGTGGATACCGGCGCGGACTATGTCATCTCCACTGATTCCAGTTGCCTGATGCAGATTCAAGGCATCCTGGACCGGCAGGGCAAAGCCGTCAAAACCCTGCACTTGGCCGAGGTGCTGGCCCAAACATGAAAACCCACGCCCGGCAATTCAACGAATCGGCCCGGCATTACACGGCGGATTTGCATCATCGTGAGTTGATCCAAAAGGCGCTCGCCGGGTACTACGCCAGGCGTGATGAATTCAAAAGCCGTTTCCAGAGCTGGCCGGCTGCGCGCGATCTGGCCGCCGATATCAAACGGGAAGCCATCAATCATCTCGACCGTTATTTGGATGAATTTGTTTCCAGGCTGGAAGCGCGGGGCACAAAGGTTTTCTGGGCGCCGGGCGCGAAAGAGGCGCGGGATTATATCATCGGGGTGGCGCAACAACACAAAGTCCGTTCCGTCATCAAGTCCAAGAGCATGACGGCGGAGGAAATCCATCTCAATGAGGCGTTGGAACAGAATGGTTTCGAAGTCGTGGAATCCGATTTGGGTGAATATATCGTGCAACTTCGCCGGGAACCGCCGTACCACCTCGTGTTTCCGGCCATGCACCTGACGCGGCGGCAAATCAGCGACTTGTTCCACGACCGGCTGGGCTCCGAGCCCACGAATGATCCGGAGGATTTGACGATGATTGCCCGGCGGGTCATGCGGCGAAAGTACTGCGAGGCGGACATGGGCATCAGCGGCGCAAATTTCGCAATCGCCGAGACCGGCATGATTTCCATCACGGAAAACGAAGGTAACGCCCGGCTGACCACCTCGTTGCCCAAAGTGCACGTGGCCCTGGTGGGGATTGAAAAAGTCCTGCCCAAACTGTCGGACCTGGCGTTGTTCCTGCCGATGCTGGCCACGGCGGGCGCAGGTCAATCCATCACCTGCTACAACACGCTTTATGGCGGACCGCGCCAGCCAGGCGAACCCGACGGTCCGGAGGAATTTCACGTCGTGCTGCTGGACAACCGCCGCACGGAGCTGCTGGCGGATGCCGAACAACGCGACGCCCTGCATTGCATCCGTTGTGGCGCCTGTTTGAACGTGTGCCCGGTCTTCAAAAACGTCGGCGGCCACAGCTATGGCACCACGTATCAAGGCCCGATCGGCTCGGTCATCACCCCGCACCTCCGCGGGCTTCAGGACTGGAAACATTTGTCCCAGGCCTCGTCCCTGTGCGGCGCCTGCACCGAAGCCTGTCCGGTGAAAATCAATTTGCACCATCATCTGTTGCACAACCGGCGCAACGCGGTGCGCGTATATCCAGCGCCCTTGGATAATCTGCTTCAAACGACTTTTGTCTTCGTGATGTGCCGGCCGGGGTTGTATCAACTGGCCGCGCGACTTGGCCGCCTGGCCCAACCCCTGCAACGTTTGATCCGGGGAACCGTCCTGGACCCGCTGCGCGCGTGGACCAAAACCCGCTCGTTCCCGGCGCTGGCGGAAAAAAGCTTCCGGGACCGGTGGCGGGAAAGGAAAACTCCATGACCAACCGGGAAGTGATCCTGGGCCGGATACGTGAGGCGTTGAAAATCGCAGCGCCGCCGGCTTTGCACGAAGGCCCTCCGGGGCCGGCGGCTCCCCTGCCCGCTTCACCTCAAAAATGGTTGCCGCCTGTCGGCGAAACGCTGGAAGAACAGGTTCAGTTGTTTCGCCGGAACGCCGAAGAACTGAAAGCAGAATTCTACGATTGCACGGCCCTGAATGAAGCGATTCAATACCTGAAGAAACTGGCGGCAACGGGTGGGTGGAAGAACATCGGCCGGCATCGCGGAGAACTCACAGATGCGGTGGCCCGGGAACTGGGACTGCAGGAAGTGCTGACGGACCACGGCTATGCCTTGAACGATCTGGAGAGTTGTGATGCCGCCTTGACGGAATGCGACGCCCTGGTGGCGCAGACCGGCAGTGTGCTGGTCTCGGCGCCCGGGGCCGGCGGTCGCGCCCTGTCGGTGTTGCCGCCGCATCATGTGGTGCTGGCGCGCCGCAATCAAATGGTGCCGGACCTGGGCGCCGCCCTGCGGGGCGCGCAGGAAAAATTCAAAGGCCAATTCCCCAGCTTCCTCTCCTTTATCAGCGGGCCCAGCCGCACCGGTGACATTGAACGCATCCTGGTGCTGGGGGCGCATGGACCAAAAAAACTGACCGTTTTGCTTCTGCCTTGAACCCTGTCGGAAAACCCAAACCCACACCCGCAACCCTCCAGACCATGATCGAACCAACCACCGAAACCCGAAACCCGGGAACGTCCCGCAGCCTTTTCAGGACCGCCGACGGGATAAATCTTTTCATCACCTTCGCACTGGTCACCTCCCTGTTCCTGCTTTGGGGGTTTTGCAACGGGATGATTGATATTCTCAACAAACATTTTCAGGACTCGCTCCACATCAACAAGGAGCAGTCGGGCCTGGTGCAATTCGCCAATTATCTGGCTTACTTCCTGATGGCGATTCCCGCCGGATTGATTGCGAGGAAATTCGGCTATAAAGGGGGAATTCTCGTCGGGCTCACGTTGATTGCCGCCGGCGCGTTCTGGTTCGTTCCCGCCACCAGCATCGGCGCCTACTGGGCGTTTCTGCTCGGTCTGTTCATCATCGCCGCCGGCATGACCTGTCTCGAAACCATCGCCAATCCTTACACCACGTTGCTCGGCCCGCCCGAAGGTGGCGCGACCCGCATTAACATCGCCCAAACCTTTAATGGGGCAGGCTGGATTCTCGGCCCGATTGTTGGCGCGCAATTTGTCTTTTCGGGCGGCGAAGGCGCAAACGCCAACGCCGGACTTCACATCCCTTATCTGGGAATAGCCATGTTTGTTTCCGTCCTGCTCGTGGTCTTTGTTTTTTCCAGGGTCCCGGATTTGCACGCCCCGGACGAAAGCCGGAAATCGGCTGAGCAAAAAACCAACCTCAAACCATCCATCGGACAACATGTGGCCATCGGGATAGCGTTGCTGGTCATTTGCGGGTTGTTGTCCTTCTTCATTTTCCCGATTCTGGGACTGGTCTGGGCGATGCTGAACCTGATCCCGGCATTGCTCCCGCCGACGGAATACGGATTGCTGATCGCCTCCCTGGTGGCTTCGTTCATTTTGGTTTCCAAAAACTGGGACATGTTCCGGCGCAAACATTATACGTTGGGCATCGGCGCGCAGTTTCTTTACGTCGCGGCCCAGACGGGCATTTTCAGCTTCTTCGTCAATTACGTTTTGGAAAACGATCCGGGCGTGACGAAACTGCAAGCCGCCCATTGGCTCGGCGCCATCGGCTTTGGCCTGTTCATGGGCGGTCGCGCTTGTGGCAGTGCCGTGATCAGCCAGCTAAAACCGCACCTGGTGCTGGCGGCCTACGCGGTCATCAACGTCGTCTTGTGCGCCGTCATGATGGGAGGCGGCACCCTGGGCTTGATCGCACTGTTTGGCACGTTTTTCTTCATGTCCGTCATGTTCCCGACCATTTTCGCGCTGGGCATCCGCGGATTGGGCGATTACACCAAGCTCGGCTCGTCGCTCATCGTCATGTCCATTGTGGGCGGGGCGATTGCGCCGCCGTTCATGGGCCACATCGCGGATGTTCATTCGATGCGCACCGGCATGGCCGTGCCGCTGGTCTGCTTTGTGTTTATTGCCGTTTACGGGATGCTCTGGCAAAAGTTGGAAGCCAGGGACGCGGCGAAGTAATTTCCGACTGCAACGCCGGAACAGCCCGCTCCCGGTCTAACCCGAAATCAAAATCACGTTCGCGTATTGGATGGTATCACCGGTGCGGATCAAGCCGATCGCACCCGGCACGCGCTTCTTGAATTCCACGTGGGGCTCGAACCGGGTCGGAATCCCGTGCAAACCCCGGACAAACTTTTCCCGTACGACCGCCGCGTTGTGTGGTTTGAACTCGCGCGCCATGTATGCCTGCACCGCGTTAAAATTGGCGCGAACGGCCGCGAGCACCTGCAACACCGTCGGTACGTCGTCCACCAGCGAGAGGTCCACGGTTTCAGTTTCCGGCCAAAATGGAAAACCGCGATCGGCGATCACCAGCGCGTTGGTGTGACGCACCCGGGCCAGCAGTGAGAGGATTTGCGGGTTGAGAATTCCATGGTTCAGCATAAGCAGATGGGCTGGATGCTAGCGCCGGACCGGCGGCAGGCCAAGTTCCAAAAACCGATACAGTTGCATTTCGGGTCAAAATCCGCGCAGCCGTGTGCTGGAACGCTCCGGCAATCCGGAGGCCGGTACGCGCCTTAACACCAGATATTGAATGCCATGCTTCCGGCAATAATCCCGTTTGCCGCCCTTGTCACCATCTTCGTTTACGGCATAAATGTCCGGCTTCAGTTTGCGAATTTCCGGATCGGCATCCAGCCACCCATCGCCGCTGGAAAGCAACGCCTGTTTTACGTATTTGATGGAACCCACCACGTAACGCCGCTCGGCTTCCGGCAACAGCGGATGTCCTTCACCCTTGAGCAGCCGGATGTTCGCATCGTGCCCAACAATCACATACAGGTCGCCATAGGCACTGACCTCCTCAAAGAACCGCACGTGACCGGAGTGAAACCAGTCGTAGCTGCCCGTCACGACCACTTTTTTGCGCCCGGACAGGGTGGAACCCGTCACGGGCGGGACAGGAAATCCGCGCAAAGTTTCATCTCGTACCAGACAATATTCCAACCCCTGCGCCTCGCAAAATGCCTTTTTCGCCGCGTTATCCTCCCGTTCGCCGACCGCCCAAACCCTCGGCTGCACCCCCTTGACCTTCGGCAAGGTGTCGGCATCGAACGGTTCGGTTAATAATTGTACCTGCTGCACAAAGCGAATGGCCTGGAGAAAATACAACCGCTCCATCTCGGGAAATTGAGGAGGCCGGCCCTGCCGTTGGTTTACCAGGTCATCGCCCCACAACAGCACCGTCAATTCGCCGATCCGGGAGGCTTCCTCGAGGAAACGAATATCGTGTGATCGAATGTCATCAAAGACACCGGTGACAACGACTGGTTTGGCCTTCATTTTGCAGCCCCGCGAATCCGGACGTTGAACGCTCCCGGCACGGGTTCCGCTGACGCGACCAGCAGATAACCGCCGCCGCAGCCCGAATACATCGCCCCGGGATAACGTGATTGATAAACCCGCAACAGGCCGGCCAAATTCACCGTCAGTTTGGGATGCCGGACCGTTTGCGGTAAAATGGTTTCCCAGCATTTCATGCACTCATTCATGGCCGTGCCGAGCGCGTTTACGTCCCTGGCCAGAATGGCCTCAAAACAGTCCTGCCCAGACCGGCCCAGCCGCGCAATCCACCGCGATTTCAGGTTTTTTTTGCCAAGCGGGCTGTAACCCGCCGGTCGCGGCGCAACCGGCAAAAGCTGGATGACGTTTTCCAGCCAACGCTCAACCCTGCGGTCGTGAAGGGATTCGATGTGCGAGGGAAACACGCCGCCATTCACGGCATAATCATAATCCAGGCGATTGATGCCGGGATAAATCAGGCCGATCATGTCCTGGGAACCGGAGGGATTTGATTTGCCTTTGTTTTCGGCCTCGTAAAGTTCGCGGACCTGTTTTGCAGGAGCACCTGGCGGCAAACCCCGCCGCCAAAGTTTGAGGGCAATGTCGCGCGAACCGGTCGCCATCCCGCTGCGTTCCATGAAACGGAACTGCGGTTCGACCGAGACAACGACCATCGAGCCGGGCGGGCTTGGATTGTGTTGCGAAACAAACGGCTGATCAATCCAGCCGCCGGCCAGGGCCAGGCGGTAGGGAATGGCGCCAATGACTTGGTCAATCGGCGCGCGGTTATTGGTTTTTGCGAGATTCACTGCGGCTTACAGTCCGCAATATAATCAACCCTGCAGGCTTCGGCAGTAAAACTTTTTGTGAATTGGCCGATAATTTGTTTCAGTTTTCATGCCCCATGTCCAAAGTCCAGCGATTCAAACCCCTGATTAGCGGTCCCGTTTTGAAGATATATTGAGACGAATGAAGCCGTATTCTAACCGATGCACCCTCCGCGGCAACCCTTGGAGATGGTTGGGTATTGCGGCGTTGCGGCGTCGCCAGAATGCCCGTTGATTTGCGAGGGTTTAAGGGAAGAAGGCGAAACAGAACGGACGCGCCGCAGCACCTCAATTCTGTTGATGACACAACCCGCCGAACTCAAAGGATCGGTAATTACGGCAGCGGCGGACCGACGACGACGCGATAAAAGTTCGCTGAATTGGTCGCGGCGGTGTCTTGCCAACTGAACGGCATGGCCGGTGAATTCGTCGTAAACACCATGCCCCATTGCGTCAGGTTCGTCGAGTTCTGAATCTCGTAATCCGGGCCGGACTGGCCGCTGACCTGCAAGACAAATTGTGCGTTGCTCCACCCAACCAGCGAGAACTGCGGCAGCGTCAGTGGATTGACCGTGACGGCGAAACTTTGTGTCGCGCTCAACGGCGGATTCCCGCTGTCGGTCACTTCCAGGCTGATCGGATTGGTTGTATTCGCCTGGCTGACCAATGGCCGGAACGAGAACGCGCCGCTGTTGGGGTCCAGAGTCGCGTTGGTCGGGGAGCTTAAAAGGCTGAACCTCAGCGTCGGTGGAGGCTGGTTGCTGTCCGTGGCACTGGCCGTAAACGCCACCGTCTGGCCCACGTTCACGGTGTCATTGGAAATCGCCGCCAGCACCGGCGGCGTGTTAACCAAAACCGGAATCATCAGCACGTCCATCGTGTAGGCAGGCAGGGTGACACTGAACGTATCGCCGACACCCGAAATGCTGTTGCTGCTGGGCCCCGTCGCCGACACTTCATTGGTGCTGATGGTCCAATTGTTGGTTCCAAACTGATAGATGGTGCCGGTGGTGTTCAGGTTTGCATTTGTGACCGTCACTTGCACCGTTTGGCTGCTGTTGATACTTTCATTGATCAGCAGGATTCCCAGGTTGCCGTCCTGCCGCGCCACCCCCTGCACCCGCAGGTTGCCGGTGTCCGAGGTCGCTTTGACAAAGGCATCGCCGGGATTGCATAGATGCCGCAGCATTTGGATGGCATAAAACACCGGGCCATTGCCGCTCCCAAGAAACGAATTCGCGTCGAAATCCAGCCAGTCCGCATTGGCAAAGGCAGGGTAGTTCAGCCAGGTGGAATAACAATCCGCCGCGAACAGCGCCTCGACCGGCCCGAGAATCGGCATCCCATTGGTGCCATTGACCAGGTAGGGGTAGTTGTCGGCGCCAAACTCGGTGACGAAAATCTGGACGTTGGCGGGGTTGGGGCAGTAATTGGTGATCCAATCTTCCAAGCCCGAATTCGTTCCCGTGTGCGGATAGGGACCGGTGCCGTTGATCATCACCGGGATGATCGAGCCCACTTCGGACAAAAGGCTGGTGCCGACGTTGTCTGAAAAGTTGGGATACCAGTGGACAATGACAAAATCGATGTTGCTGCCGCATTGCGCCAATACTTGCGGAGTCCAGTGCTGGCCGTTGTTGACGCCGCTGAGGTAGTCCCAACTGTAGTCGCCGGGCGGTGTGCTCGAATAGGCCCCCACCTTGATGGTGGGATCAACCGCCTTCATGGTTATCGAAAATGCCTTGACCGCCTGACCATAAGCCGCCGGGGAGAGAAGCGCGTTGCTGTAACGGGGATAGGTGGTGTAGGGAAAGGGAACGGCGTAATCACATTCATAACCATCGGTGCCGGTGCTATAATAGGCGTTACCGTAGGGTTCATTGCCGACCTCCCAATATTGGATGTGGACGGGCGCGGGGTGATTAATGCGTAGAAAATTGTAGCCATCGTTCTGGGCCAGCGGGCTGGCGGCGCGTATCATTGCCCAATAACCCGCCGTTTGCCAGTTATTGCCCAGGGCATCCACACCAATGGTAACATCATTCGTGGTGCCATAGATGTTGGTGCTGGAATTGCAATAGGCGACCCACGCCGCGGCTTCCTGCGGCGAGCCGTTCGTGCTGGGAATCGCCATCGCCGTCTTATTCGAGTTCCATAAAAAACCGGAGCCCCAATCCACCGAGATCACCGCCTGCGCCTGCGCGTTGGACATCAGTTGGATGAAATGCCCCATGTCGGTAGCCCCCGACAGGTAGCCCAGGTTGCCGGCCTGGCCATCGAAGGGGGTCATCAGATATGAGCTCCAATGGTAATTATCCGTATAGCCACCGCCCGGATAGCGCATGGCCGTGACGCCCGCCTGCTTAAGCTGGGTAGGCGTACTGCTCCCCCAGGTGTCCCAGACGGCCATGAAGATTCCGAAACCATTGGTCGGCACCGTGTTAATTATATTGGTCGCATTAATGGTGACATTGGCCGTGATGGCGTTCGTGCTGCTTACCAGCGAGATGCCATCCACGTAAAAGGTGGGCAGCGTCGCGCCAGAATTGTTGTAAATCCAGAACCCGTCCGTGTTGGTTTGGCTGGTCAGGCCCAACGCGCTCAATGGAATGACGATATGCTGCCAGGAATTCGTTGGCGCGGTCAAGGTGTAGGTGTTGTTGAGGACGGCTCCGTTGGTCAGCGCATACACGGTCAAGGATTGCCCGCCCGTGCCGCCATTGATCCAAAAAGCCAGGTTACTGTAGACGCTCGGATTAAAGGGATTGTTCTCCAGGTAAAGCGCCGAGTAGCCGCCGCAGGTGACGCTGATTGAGTAGCTGTTCCCGCTGTACACCGGAGAAGTGTTTGTAAAATTGATCGTGGCCCAACTCCAATTTTCCCAGCCGTTTTGCAGCGCGCCGTTATAAATGATTTGATCGGCGCGCAACGCCAGTTGGGGCAAGAACATCCAGAGGAGCAGGCAGCATAACCATTTTCCGGCAAGGCGGTGCTTCGTAAAATAAAGTTGCATATGAGTGTCAACAATTTACACCGGAGATTGCGAAAACGCACGACCGGGTTTGTAATGAAAATTGAGGACAAAGATTAGTTTCCAAGTTGTCCGCTACCGCTACCAATCCACTTGTAGCCGGTCAATTCGGCAGGATCCATCGGCACGGGCACGTCCAGGTTGAATCAGCATCCGGCCAGCATGAGGCAGTCGAACCGGATGAACGTGACCGAAACTTTATCGGTTTCTTTCTGAATTCCCGAATCCAAATTGGTTCATCTCATTTCGTTGGAGTCATTGCGGCCCGGAGATTTCCACCCCCGCGCCGTGGTAATGAACGACAGCGTCAGGCTTTTCAGTGGAGGAAATCCCCGCGCCGTGGCCGTCCGAAATCCAGACGATGTTGAACGTGCGTTCCTTCAACATGCCAGGGAAACCGCCGGAGCATTTTCCGATCTCCAGGGTGCGCTTGGCCTCGTTCCATGAAATCGGAATCGTGGCGTATTTTCCCTTTTCGTAATTGTAATTGTCGCCTTCGTCCTCGTAGAGCGTGAAAGTGCCGTCCGCGCCGCGATACACACGCAGTTCAATCGGATCGTCGGTTTGCATCGCGTATTGAATCGCCGGGCCGTAAGGGATGATGGAACCGGCACGCACATAAATCGGCAGCCTGTTAATCGTCGCCGCCGCGTTGATGGTCTGGCCGCCGGCACAGGTCGCGCCGGTCCAGAAGTCATACCAGGCTGTGCCGGAGGGAAGATAAACATTTCGATTGGTCGCGCCGGCGACGGTCACAGGACACGGCATCAGCGCCGGACCGAACATGTATTGATCCGGAATGTTGAACACGTTTGTGTCCGATTGAAAATCCATCACCAGCGGCCGCATGATGGAATAACCTCCATGGGTTACCATCCATGAAACCGAATAAATGTAGGGGATTAGGTGGTAGCGCAGTTGGTCGTAGTAAATCAGAATGTTCTCCGTGTGGGTGTCGAAGCGCCACATCTCCTTGGGCTGGCCGGTGCCATGCACCCGGAACATCGGGCAAAAGGCGCTGAATTGGAACCAGCGCGTGAACAATTCGGCATAACCCGGATCGGCCGGGTCGCCGGCAAAAAAGCCGCCGGTGTCGGTGTTCCAATACGGGATGCCGCTGATGGAAAAATTCAGGCCCGCGGGAATTTGCCGTTGAAACACCGGCCAGGTGCCGCGGATGTCGCCGCTCCAGGTCACGTCGGCGTTGCGCTGCTGTCCTGCGTAGGCGGAACGGGTGAGAATGAAGACGCGCTTCCCGGAAGTTTCAGCGCGTTGCCCCTCATAAACCCCGGTCGTGTGCATCAAGGGATAAGCGTTGAAGACTTTGAATCCCGGACCCGCCGCCGTCGTGAAATTTCGGAACTCACCCCAGGTGCTGCTCAATTCCGGTTCGCTGGCGTCGAGCCACCAGCCGTCAATGCCGTCGGCAAACAATTCCCGGGACATTTGCTGCCAGTAAATCCGGCGGGCCGTTGAGTTGAACGCGTCATAGTATTGAAACTTGCCCGACACCAGCCAATTGTTGAATTCCTCCGGATAAAGGCCGCCGGCGTTTTTCAACTCCAGCCAGTTTGTGCTGCCTTCGTCAAAGCGCCCCCAGACCGAGATGATCAAATGCACATTGTCCGCGTGCAGTTCCCGCATCAATTCGGTGAAGTTTGGATAACGGTTCGTGTCGAACTGGTGCGAACCCCACGGCTGCGGAGACCAATAATACCAATCCTGAATGACGCAATCCAACGGCACGTGCAGGGCGCGATAACGCTGCGCCACGTCCAGCAGTTCCTGCTGCGTGGCGTAATGCTCCTTGCACTGCCAGAAACCCCAGGCCCATTTTGCGAACATCGGCGCCGCCCCCGTCAACCCACGATAATTGGCAACCACCTGGTCCAGCGCCGGGCCGGCCATGAAATAATAATCAATTGCGTCAGCCGCCTCGGAAGTCCAGGTCACCTGCGAGGTTTTGGCGGGCAACTGCCAGGCCAAACGCGCGACT
Source organism: Verrucomicrobiota bacterium (assembly GCA_049516255.1). GTDB lineage: Bacteria > Verrucomicrobiota > Verrucomicrobiia > Limisphaerales > UBA11358 > UBA11358. The sequence continues at coordinate 23,053 of JBEKTH010000001.1, read as the reverse complement.
GCCTGGCCTCCCGCCTGAAAATATTCCATGCGGATGCGGTGCCGGCTGTCGGCGTCGAACGCGACCGTCGCGCGGTCCGTCTGCGCCGGATGAATTCCCCAGGCGTCAATCACCTGCCGGCCATCAATCCAAAGCCGCACGCCGTCATCGCTGGAGGTGGAAAAAGTGTAAGTCCCGGCTTGCGAAGCTTGAACAAATCCGTCCCAGCGGACGCTGTAATGGTCGTGTGGCAATCCCGGCGGCGGAGTGTCGCTCCAGTCGAAATCCACCCGCGCATCCCTGCGGTTGGTAACCAGCGTGTCAAAATTCTCTCCCCGGTAATATCGGGCCGTGAGACCGCCGGCCTCGCCGGTCTCGGCGCAAAGTTGAGCGGCGGGAATCACCTGTTCCGCGCCTGCGCCGACGCTGACGTCGGTGATGGATGGGTTGTCCCAGAGAATTCCGTAGCCACGGCTCGAAACCAGGACCGGCACGGCGCTTTCGGTCGGATTCTGCTGCTGCAAGTGAACCGTGGCTCCGCAATAATTCATCCGACCATCCGGGTGCTGGCCCAGGCCGTAAATCGCCTCCTTTGGCGCCAGCACAAATTCTTGCCGGCTCCGCAGAGTATCCATCCCGTTGATCCGGTTTGGCGTCAGGGATTTTCCGCCGTCGGGATTTTCGGCAAGAATCGGCGCACCGTTTTTGTCGAAAAAGGAAACCGCGCCGGTCGCGCGATTGACCCGCGCCTGGATTTCATCCGTGCGCAGGATGATTTCGCCTGTTGCGTCACTCAATTCCCATTTCGTGCGTTCCGGCTCGCTGATGACGGCCAGGCTGACGGATGTCGGCAGCTGGTTCTGCACCGTGTAGGTCACGTGGATGATGCGCGGCGAATAAACCACCAGTCGCATGACACCGGGATTCATCTGCAGGGTGACGCCGTTGGCATCTTTTTTGACGCCGGCCACGGCGATGGGTGTGGCGCAGGTTCGCACCGCCGAAAAACCGACGGCGCAAATCAATACGGAGTTCAGGAAATGTTTCATATTTGTTCGCTTTTCTGTCCTTACCGGGTGGAGATCGTCAGCGGCAATTTTATTCGGATGTCGTCCGACGCTGCGCCGATGAGCAATTGATAATCTCCGGTTTCCACCATGTATTGCCTCTTCTGCGTGTCCCAGTAGCGCAGCCGTTCAGCCGGAACTTCAACCGTAACGGTCGTGGATTTGCCGGGATTCAGATGCACGCGAGTGAAGCCGCACAATGCAAGCCGGGCCTGCGGCACCGCGGAGTTGACGTGACGGAAATAAACCTGCGCAACTTCATCGCCGTCGAGTTCGCCCGTGTTCTTCACCGTAAATGTTGCTTTCGCCGTCCCATCGGCGGAAATGCTTTTTGATTCCAGCCTGCCGTTCCCAAATTTGAATTTCGTGTAGCTCAAGCCGTGACCGAACGCGAACTCGGGCCTGCCGCTGAAGTAACGATAAGTGCGATTGCTCATCGAATAATCGGTGAAGCCCGGCAGGTCCGCCGTCGAAGCGTAGAACGTGAGCGGCAAATGTCCGCTGGGGTTCACCTGGCCAAACAGAATCTCAGCCACGGCCCGCCCGCCCTGCTCGCCCGGATACCATGCCTGAAGAATCGCAGGCAGATGCTTGACTTCCCACGGCATCGCCATCGGACTGCCACTGCAATTCACCAGAATCACCGGCTTGCCCGTGCCGGCCAGCGCCTTGAGCAAATCGGTCTGCACCGACGGCAACTCAATCTTCGTCCGATCGCCACCTTCAAAGCCGTCATAAGCGTTGTCGCGACTCATTTCCTCACCTTCGAGCCGCGCGCTAATACCGCCCACGAAAACCACCACGTCGGCGGCTTCGGCCTTGGCGACAGCGTCATCAATGGCTTCCTGGCCGGGCTTGTTCGATCCGTCCTTGAGCAGTGCCCAAGGACAACCCCTCGCAAAAGTCACTTCGATGTCCGGTCCGGCCAGTTTCTTGATGCCGCTCAAAATCGTCACCGGGCGCGCGGCGTGTCCATTGTAGTTGCCTTCGAGCATCGGCGCCGCGTCGGCATTCGGGCCAATCACGGCAATGCGTTTGATCTTTGACCGATTCAGAGGCAATACACTGTCATTCTTCAACAGCACGATGGCTTCTTGGGCGACTTTCAGCGCCAACGCTTCATGTTCGGGCGTATCGTTCTGGTCAATGCCAATTTTGGAATACGGACATTTCTCCGGCGGATCAAACAGGCCGAGCCGGAAACGGGTCTTTAACGTGTAATACAAGGCCTGGTCAATTTCCTTTTCCGTGATCAATCCTTTTTGAACCGCGCGCACCAACGGGTTGTAATCGCCGCCGCAACACAGATTGCAGCCGGCTCTCACCGCGGCGGCGGCGGCTTCTTCCGGCGTGCTCACGTAATGGTGTTCCTCCTGGCCCCAGATGTTGTGAATCGCGCCGCAATCCGAAACAATATAGCCATCAAAGCCCCATTGCTTGCGCAAAAGGTCGGTGAGCAGAAACGAACTGGCGCAGCAAGGCACACCGAAGACCGAATTGTAAGCGCCCATCACTCCGCCAACGTGTCCTTCGCGCACCGCCATTTCGAACTGCGGCAGGTAAGTCTCATGCAAATCGCGTTCCGGCGGCGTGGCATCGAAGCGATGACGTTCGGGTTCCGGGCCGCTGTGGACCGCGAAATGTTTGGCGCACCCCATCGCCAGCATGTAATTCGGGTTGTCCCCCTGCAAGCCCTTGATGAACGCCACACCGATGGTTCCGGTGAGGAATGGATCCTCTCCATAGGTTTCCTGGCCGCGGCCCCAGCGCGGGTCGCGGAAAATGTTGATGTTTGGCGACCAGAACGTCAGCCCGCTGAACCATTTCGCGTCGCCGTTGTGCTTGGCGGCATAATCGTTGAACTTCGCCCGGCCTTCAATGCCGATGACGGTTGATTCCTGCTGAATCAACGCCGGGTCCCAAGTGGCCGCCATGCCGATGGCCTGGGGAAAAACGGTGGCGGTGCCGTTCGCAGCCACGCCATGCAACGCCTCACTCCAATAGTTGTATGCCGGAAGTCCGAGCCGGGGAATGGCCGGCGCGCCGTTTTGCAATTGCGCGACTTTTTCAGCGAGCGACATGCGGCGGATCAAATCATTTACGCGGGCCGGCAACGGCGGCGACGGGTCACGCCAGATCGGCAGGTCGCTGATTTCCGGTATGCGAGTCGCCTCAGCGGAGAAGGCATCCGCCATTTCCGAGGCACTGAACGAAACCACCGGCTCGCCCGAGGCGTTTTTCACTTCAAACGTGTTGAACTTCGCGTTGTCCTTGCTCGTTGAAAAAGAAACGGTCAGCGGCCCTTTAATCGAATCGTCCTCATGCTCGACCACACCGGTGATGTAACAAACTTTCCGCGCGCCGCCGGCGGCGGCGATGATGTCGAAATCTTTCGCCAGCGTAGTATCACCGGAGGTCACGCTAAAGATTCTTTCACCCGGAGCGCCCGCCCAAGTTTCGGCTTCACCGATGGAGATGGTGTATTTGCCGGCGGGCAAATGCGCGATGGTGACGGTGAAATTTTCTCCATAAATTTCCTCGTGAAACGCCGCCGCATCGTTGTCCGCGCCTTCAATGGTTATTGACGCATCGTATTTGCCATGTGCAAACTCGCCGCTGACGCTTACTTCCTGTCCGCAGCTGGCGCAGGTTTCGTCAGCCGCAAATGCGGCGGGAGCCGAAAGCCATAGGGCGGTGATGGACAGCGAGAACAATGCTGCCAGTGTTCCCGGAAAACTTCCACCGCCTGCCACTTCGATGCGAACCGGACTGCGCCACCGAGATCCCGATTTGCAGCCAATTGCTTGCGTTGCTGCCTGATCGCGCGACGTTCTCGTGATCTGGGTGAAAGGTTTTGTTTTCATTTTGAGGGATTTATCAGCAAAAGTTTAAAAATGCACACGCTAAAGATCGAACCGGGCGAATTGGAAAATCATCTCAGGCGGAATAGGTGGTTCACTCATCCGGTCATGGCCGTGGCGGCCTGGCCAGGACCTGGAAGAAATTCGTGGGCAGGGCGTTTGGCAGTCGTCCACAACTGTTCATTTGCAATACGGTAAATGCGAAATCACGCCGTCAGTCACCACTCACGTCGGCGGGCAGGACGGAAATTTCCGCCGCACTCGTCCAGCCGTTCGCATTGATCTCCCGCAAGGCCGTGAAGCGGAAAAACCGGGCGTTGACCGGAGCAAAATTGACTTCCTGGAGCGACGGGTTGTTCCGAATATTGGCGAACGTGCCCGCGGCAACGTTGGTCGTCCAGTGGACTCCATCGGTGCTCGTTTCAAAGCGGTAACGTTCGACGGTGCCGTTGGGGTTTCCATCCTGCCGAGGGAGATAGGTAAACCCGGCAATCCGGTGTGCTGTGCCCATGTCCACCGTGATGAAATGCGGCAGCTTCAAATCCCCGTTCCAACGGGTGTGCCAGATCGTGGACGAGTTGCCGTCAATCGCATTGGCGGCACCGTTATTGTCCCCGGCCATTTCCTGGCTGTCCACCGCGACCACTTTCCAACCCGCGGGCGGCAGACCGGCGAAGGTTTTTGAAGCCACGATGCCAGGCTGGCCGTTCGGCATCACGCAGGCGGCCTTGACGGTGCCGGTCAACTGCAGCTGGATTGGCGATCTGTAAACCGGCGAGCTGGTTGCCGGCTCGGTTCCATCCACCGTGTAAACCATCTGGCAGCCGCCGGGGTTGCTGATCGTCACCAGATTGTCGGTGTCACGATCCGAAATGGTTGGAGACAGACCGTAAATGGATTGCTTGAAGAGTCCGATTTCGGCCAGCGTCGGTTCCAGGCGCGAACGGGTGATGCGAATCCGCACCTGGCTCGTGGTCACGGGCGACTTCAACCGGATGAGCCGGCGATGTCCGACGGTGGTGAGGTCGTCCGACGAATTTTTTTCCGCCGCGACCCACGCCGATCCGTTCCAGACTTCGATGACAAAGGATTCAATTCTTTGACCGCGATGATCCACCGCTTCCTGCAACGAGACGACGTCAAAGGTCACCGCCTGCGGCAACGTCAAGGTCACTGTTCCGGTGCCTTGTCCCGGCGCGGCTTCCCACCAGGTGTCGAGATTTCCGTCCAACGCCAGTGACGGACCATGAGCGTCGTTGAAATTGTCGGCAGTCAATTTGCCGCCGGCGGCGCGGTTGGTGGCAAACGTATCCTTGACCACCTGCGCCAGCCTGCTCAACGCCTCGATCTGGTCGTCGGGAACCAGGCCGCGCGTGTCCGGTGAGAGGTTCAGGAGGAGATTTCCGTTTCGACCGATGGACCGGTAATAAATATCCACCAACTCCGACAAACTTCGGGGATGTTTCTGAGGCGCCCAAAACCAAGCGCCGTTGGCGAGAATGGTGACATTGATTTCCGCCGGATACCACCAGAGATGGGAGCCGGGCGTAAGTTTGGCGCGGCTACCGAGGTCCCAAGCCTGCATATCCGGCCATCTGAAGGTATCGGGCGACTCGGGCAACGGAATGACGCTCCATTCCGTGGTGCGGCCAACGCCACCTTCATTGCCCACCCACCGCACATCCGGACCCTTGCCCATGATGACTGCGCCGGGTTGCAGGTGGCGGATCAAATCATACCACGCCGCGTAATTGTAAGTCTCATGGACACTCGGATCCGGGTTGGCGCCGTCGAACCAGACTTCCTGGATCGGTCCGTATTCGGTCAGCAACTCGTAAAGCTGGTTCAGGAAGTAACGATTGTAGTCGTCCACCACATAGGTGTAATTGGTGAAACCCGCCGCCAGCGTGCGGCCCAAAGCCGGATTCGTCTTGAAGCTGGCCGGATCGGTGGGGATGACCGAGAGAACGTTGCTGCTGCCGTCGCCGTAATAACCGCCGGGATTTTTAGGATTGGTTCTTAACTGATAAAGGTCCGCGGGTGAAAGGTAAACACCCAGCTTGAGACCGTGCGCGCGGGCGGCGTCGGCCACCGCCGTCACCTCATCGCCTTTGCCGCCAAGCCACGGGCTGGCCGCCACCGAGTGTGACGTGTAACGGGTTTGCCACAGGCACAAACCGTCGTGATGTTTGCAAACGAGCACGATCATTTTGCCGCCGGCCTTTTCCATCGCGCTGACCCACTCGTCGGCGTCAAACGCGGTGGGATTGAACAGCGAAGGCTCCTCACGCCCGCTGCCCCACTCGACATCGTGAAACGCGTTCGGGCCGTAGTGGAGAAAAAACGTCCACTCCAACCGCATCCAGTCCGTTTGATTGGCACGCGGCAATACCTTCGCCGCTTTTTCGGCGACGACAGCGTCGGAATCACCGTTGGAAATCACTTGCATCGTGGCATACGGGATCGGCGCCGGCGCGGTGGCGCCAATGTCCGCGAGCGTTTGCCCGCGGGCCAAAGCCAGGAACATGAGAAAACTTGCCGTCAACGCTTTGGTGATCGCGGTGTTTTGTGCGAATGACATTTTCATGGGTTGAAATAAGCTTTCGTCGATCAGCGAAGCAGCGAACCGCCCGGGCTCGCCCGGCCCGGGACTATTGGTTGAGCGCATTGAACATCAGCCTTTTTGCAGTCACTGGCTGAAATTGGCTGGAACCGTTGCTTGCAAAGGAATCCATGAGTCCGGGCAGCGCCAGGAGCACGATTTTGCCCCGGCCACAATGGATAATAGCGGCAGCGACGCCAACGTTCGGATCGTGATCTTTGCCGTAACCGATGACGGACTCGACGCCGGCACCCGATAGCATCAGGCCATTGCCGCCGGTAATTTGGTATGGCCAGTCCAGCACACAGTCCGATGGCAGCCCGGCGAGCAGCCCGTGCTTGCGCCCGAAATACCAGAATCCCATCCATGATGGTCCTGACGCGCCAACGGGGCCGGAATAGGTGACCAGTCCCTGCTTGGCCAGAACGGCGGCGATTTGTTCAGCGTCACTGCCGCCGGTGGTGAGCAGGACGACGCACGTGCCATCGCGTCGCGCGCGTTCGATGGCGGCATCAAGGTCTGGCTTCCAGGATTCATCCTCTTGTTGAGAAATCGGCATCCACACGTTGCCGGTCGGATCGGTGTAACGCTCGTCCCGGAAGACCGCCCGCACCACCTTGCCCGACCCATCCCGCAACTCCACGGCGGCCAGCGTCGCGTTGTTGGCCGTGACGCGCGGCACCGAAAGCCGAATCGTTCCCTCCGGCGCATCCACCACGAACGTTTCCACGAGTGCCCGGTTTTCACCACCTGCTTTGGCGAAGATGTCCAGGTCCCTGTCAACGGTCGTACCGTTGATTGCGATATCAAAGACCCGCTGGCCGGGCACGCTGAAGTAGCCGTCGTCCATGTAAATCTTGACGGTAATCTTGCCGGGCGTCAGGCCGCGCCAGGTGTGGATCGGTCCGGCCTGGCCCCACATCTGTTGTTTGTAAAGTTCCGGATCATCCGTGTTAGCAACGGCCGCGCCGGTATAACTTGATTGCCAGCCTTCCATGCCGCTGGCGCGTGTCGCCAGGAGAATGGTCGCAACTTTTCCCAGCTCCGGCGAAAGAGGGACCGCGTCCGCGTTGAATTGACGTTTGACCGCGGTGATCAGATCAGCGGATTCGCCGCCGCAGGCGATTGTGCCTTTCAGCGCTGCCGGCTGCGGGTCGATCACGAGCATCGGCTCGTCGTGCTCAATCACGGCCGGGCCGCCGGCCTTGGGGCTTAACGCGGCGTGGATCGTGACGAGACCGGGCTGGTCAACCTTGAACTGGATATCCGGTTTGAGCAGTTGGCCGAAGGTTTCGCAGCCGATCAGCTCGACCGGGTAATCCGCGTGAAACAGCGGCTCGTAACCAGCCAGGGAGGCCGTCACCGTCAGCCGCCAGGAACCGGTCAGATTTTGCTCGTTGATCTGATGAACATCGACCACGGCCGTTTCGCCCGTGGCGATCACGTAATGGCGCGGTCTGATGACCAGGACTTCTGGTTGCGCGGCCTGATGAATGAGCGTGGAGTCTGCCTTGAGCTGGCGCAATGAATCCACAAGCCCGCTGTGATCATCAATCGTGGTGGATTCCCAGCCGGAGAGGACGATGTAATCTATGGCGTCGCACATGCGGGCATTTTCCAGCAGATGCGCGGCGGAGAAGTAATGCTTCGCGCCCGCCTGTCGGAAGAGCGTTTCGGCGGTTGGAAATGCCGCGCGGAATTGATGGTCGTCCAGGAATTTTTCGTAAGCCTCGAGAATCGTCTCGTGGGCGGCCAGATCGTATCCGGTTTGGTGATGCGTCTTGTACCAGTTGACGATCGCGGTGTGATCGTCAGGCGAGGCTCCGCTGGCCATCTCGCCCCACACGACGATTTCCTTCTGGTTGTCGGTATGATACTTGAAATCGTCAGGCGATTTATACATCGCATCGGTCCACACACCGGGTGAATCCATCGCGGTGTGCTGATCCCACCAGCCGGAGTAGCCGGTGCTGTCATCTATCATCCAAGTGTCACTGTATGGGAGGGACCACACCTGCTTTCCGGCGCTCACGCCGGATTTGAGGAGGACCATGCGCGAGGGGTCGGCCTCGCGCATCTTCTCGAGCGCGTAGCGCATCCGCGGATTGTTCACCTCGGGGTCGGTCTCGTTCTGAAGGGTCCAGAGACTGACGCAGGGGTGGGACCGGAAGGCCCGGATCATGGCCAGTTCCTTGTCGAGCTGGTAGCGGTTGAGGAAATCCAGCTCCACGGTTTGACCGTTCATTTCCACCTGAACGCCGGTCTGCGGAGGCTCTGTCTGCGCGGATTCGAAGGTCAGCACGCCGCCACCGGCTTCGCAGTAACGCAGGAAGCCGACGCGGTCAAAGGCATCGAGAACGACGGCCTTGGGCATGTGCCGGTGGTTTTGAAGGGAGTCAAGGCCGAGGGCTTTCATCGCCGCGATCTCGCGTCCTGCCGCGGCCTCGTCGGGAAAAATGCCGTTCGGGGCCCAGAAACCCCATGAAATCGAAGAGCGCGGGACAATCCGGCGGCCGTTCAGATAGAGCTTCGCATCGGTTCCGAGGCCTTTGACGTCCAGCCAGCGGAAGCCAAAGGTCGTGCTGCGATCGGAGTGCGCGACCGTCGGCAGAGTTGCGGAGGCTTGATAGAGATTCGGCTGATTGATGTCCCAGAGCCGGGCGTTGGTGACCGTCGCACCAATTGAAGTGGTGATGGTTCCGCCGGGCGGAACATGAATGTTTCGGCTTTCTTCAAAAATAACTTTGCCGTCGCGGGCGATGGAGAAATTAACCGGTCCGTCGTAGCCCTTGCCGGTAGAGGTAATTTCGGCCTGGACGTGAACCGAGCGGGCGTCGGGTTTGTTAAAAACCGCCAGATCGCTCACGCTGACCGGCGCGCGCACCTGCATTTCCACGCCCCCGGCCAGACCGCCGAAGGCATGGGTCGCCGGCAGCGTATATTTGCCCCAGGTCATCGTGAGGAAGTCCATCCAATCCAGTCTGCCTCCTGGATTGGTGATTCGCACGGCCAGCAGGTTCTTTCCGCCGGGGTTGATTGCCTCCGTGGCATCCGCGGTAAACGGCGCCTCGGAGATGAGGTTGTAGCCCACCAGCCTGCCATTCACATAGACCTCGCTGCGCAGGCGGGCCGCAGGGAAATGGAAAACCAACCGCTCACCGGGTTGCAGGGTCGGCGGCGTAAACGGCCGATACCACCACGACACGCCCTGATAATATCCTTCGGCCGCGACAATCGCCGATGGCGAGGTCGAAGCGGCCGTGTGCGCCGGTGCCTGGTTGAAGTAGTATTCCTCGACGGTCGCCGGCAACGACACGCCAATGCCGGCCCCGTCGTCGAGCACTGCCCAGCCCCCTGTCGGCGGATTCACCGGCAGTTTCGTGAGGTTCACCTCTTCGGGAAGATAGAGGGTGTCATCCTGCCAGGCCGCTTTTGGGTCCAGCCATAATCGCCATTCCTGATCCAGATTGGCGGCATCAGATACCTCCGCCCGCGCGAACGAGACGAAGATGAGTTGAAAAACGACACATAGGACCGGAAGAGGTTTCACCATAGGTTCAGAGGCTGGCTATCACCAGTTCGAATTGTAATGAGTTGGTTTGCGCCATCGCCGTGGCGAGGGAACAGCCGGATGTCAACAGGATCAATTTGATTTGGTTCAGTTTCATAGATTTTCATGGAACCAACTGGACAACAAATTCCTTTTGATTGCGGGAGACCCCGATCTTCAAGGAACTTCCGGCGGGCAATTCCGGAGCTTGCCGCAGCAATGCCGCCGTGTCCAGAGTCTTCCCGCCGTTGACGGAAAGAATGACATCATCTTTTTGCAGCCCGGCTTTGGCCAGGGCCGACTCCGCCGGAACGTCCAGCACCAAAACACCCGTCACACCGGGCAGACCGAATGCAGACATCTCGCCTTCGCCGGCAATGTCGCGCACGCTGGCGCCGAGCCACATCACGGGCGCGGCGGCGCGCGCAGCGGATGCGGGCGCGGCCATTTCCGGTTGCGGCAACTGCGGAACGCGCGCGATGGCTTTGAGTTCCGGTTTCTGCACGCCGAATTGATCCATCGGGAAATTTACGAAGCCCAGGACCAGCGCGGGCGAGCCGTCCTTCACACGATAGTCGCCATGTGCCGGGTTCACGAATTGCGCGTCAGCCACGATGGAATGTTCATCGCGGCCGCTCTGTTGCTGCAACTGTGTCGCGGGTTCGATGGTCGTTGCGCCGTAATTCTGCACCAGGTTGAAATCCATGTCCGCGCCCCATGGCGGACGGTGCATATTCGCGGGACGATAGGCTGTCCACATGATATTACGCCGGAAAATGTCGCCGCTTTCGTCATACCAGACGTGCGGATCGTAACCGCCGTCCACCAGGATGTTGTTTTCGACCACGCGCCCGAAGCCCTCGCGGTTTTTGATGCCGCCGTGCAGGCAGAGGTTGTTCGTGATGATGTAAAATGACGAACCGTCATCGAGATCAATGTCCCAGCCGTGATCACAGCGCCAGCGGTTGTTGGCGAGCACGATAGGCTTGACCACGTCGAGTTTCGGCAATTCCGGGACCTGCTTCACCCAGGTGTTGACTTCACCTATGTTTGGCCGCCAGAAACGATCGCGTCCCCACGAGTTGAACGAGCCGTGGTCGCCGGTCTCCTTCACCGTGTCAAAGACATCGCAAAAATCGATGACATGCCCGCCCCAGCAGCCGTCGCCGATGTTGATGCCGGCACGCGGCACGTCGTAAATCGAACAGTGCCGGACGGTAATGCCCTGCGCGAGGTCAATTTCCACGCCGGCGGTTTGTTTCTCCACGCGTCCGGTCAGATGGATCAGGCAATCGTCCACCAGGCAGTCTGCCGGATAATTGCCGGTTTTCGGCCCGGGCGTGCGGTCAATCTCGGCAAGCCGGTGAACCTGGTAATAGTTGAACAGCGGGCTGCGCGCGGCCTGCGGGTCGCCGACAAAACAAATCCCGCTCGCGCCCGCCTTGGCGATTTGCGTGCCGCGAATGACGACGCGGCGGTTGTAATTGTTGACAAAGACGGCGTTGCCGCCCACCTGGTCAATGAAGCTGTCTTCTAGCGCACAATCTTCCGCGCCATTGAAGAAAATCGCCCCGCCGCGATAAATCGCCCAATCCGAACGCAACAGCGGCTCGCGGGTGTCCATGACCGTGCGTGCCGCCTGGCGAAAAGCCAGTCCGCGCAACGTGATCCATTTCACCGGGTGCTCCTCGTCGCCGTGGAATTCAACCAGCGTCCGGAGGTGCGTGGCCTCCACCAAGACATTTTTCAAATCGAGTTCGGCGGGCGGATAGAAATACAGTGTGTGCGTTTTGGAATTCAGAAACCATTCGCCGGGCGCGTCCAATTCCTCGAAAATATTTTCCACAAACTGGATATTGGGGTTTGGCCCTCCGCCGCGATTGTTTTGCCAGCCGCCTTCGAGTTTCACCTGATTGTTGGTGTCCTTGCCGGCGATGCGCCAGGTGAAATCGCCCCACAGCGCCGGGTGCATCGCGTGGAAATAACCTCCCGCCGGATCCGTCCACCGCGCCACCCGCTGAGGGGAAATGGCGTCGGCCGCAAACCCGTCGAAGTATTGCGCCGACGGGTCGAAGTTCGGGTAACGCGCCAGAATCTGCCGCTCGCCGTTGACGAAAATTTCCTCGGTCCGCAAATTCGCCGGGACTTTCGCTTGAAAAATGCCGTTGGTGTAAGGCTGCCAGTCCAGATTTTCGAGCCGGACGCTGCCGCTGATGACCGCCTTCTCGTTTTCATAATTTTGGTAAATCACCGGCGCGTCTTTCGTGCCGGAATCTTCCGCGGTGAACAAGAGCGTGTTCGGCAAATAGTAGGCTCCGCCGCGGAGAAAAACGTTGCCGCCTTTCTGACGCGTCGCCTGTTGCGCGCGTTGCAGCGTGGCGAACGGTCTGGCCAGCGTGCCCGGATTCTGGTCATCGCCCGCCGGCGAAACGAAATACGGTTGCGCGGCGCTAACGCACGCGGAAAACACCGCCGCCACACAGCCTGAAGTGATTTTCAATTTCACGGCACTGACGGGCGCGGCAGGTTTGTTCAAGCCGGGCATTACCCCGAAAATCCGCTTCCTTTGTGTCGGCGGCTGCGTACTGTCCTACGGCTGCCACACAGCCCGGTAAAACGCGGCTGACGACGACATGTTGTTCGTGAAATTCAGGGTGGTAGCGGTGAGCGAGTTGGTCGAGATCGGGACCCAATTCCCCGCAGATAGGTCCGTGGCCATTTGGATGACGTACGGCACACCGGACAAGCCCTGTAACTGGTAGATAAACTGGCCGGAGGATGGACCTGGAAGCGCAGTCAGTCCCGGGGCAGTCGGCACGAGATCGATTACGGTCGCGGAATAAGGCGCGAAGCTATAGTTGAAGCTGGCGGCCGCACCCGAGAGGCTGCCTTGGGCGACATCGCAAGAGCCAATCCCGGTTTCGGCCGCGGTGTCCTGCGGGATGCCGTAGGACCAGGTGGTGGCATTGGATGAGGGGACGTAGCCGGCCAGGTTAAAGGCTACGTTCAAGTTCGTGTAGCTGCTCTTGTTGATGACCAGCAGGCTCATGGCGCCGTCTGCCCGGAGCACGGCGTAGGTGGCGAGCAACAGGTAATCACTCGTGGCCGCAACCACCGTGTCGCCGCCACCAACAAAGTACGGCACGAGCTTGTCGCAATAATATGTGGGGTAGCAGGTGCCCGGGATGTTTCCCAGGCCATCCACGATGCCTCCGTCGGCAACGTATTGGCCGCTGGAGTTGGTCCGCCAGCCATAGTAAGACGGGTCCGAACTGCTGAGGGCGCTTTGTCCGTTCCGGAAGTCCCACCACACGCGCGAGTGGAACTCGGTCTGCAGGTATTGGCCGAGGCTGTCCAGATCGGCCAGACCGCCCGGGAGGCTGCAAGTCTGCCGGTCGCCACCCAAACCACATTCGGTACATTCGAGCGTGACATTGCTTCCCGCGCTGCCCAGGTAATCGGACAGCATTTGGCGCAGGCTGGCGGCGTCCGACGCAATCGAGCTGAAATAAAGCAGGTCCTGGGTGTCGCCGTCGGCCGGCCCATACTTGTGTTCGATCAGGAAATCGGGGTAGACATTATTGCTGCGCATATAGGTCAACATCACGGGGGTCCAGCCGTAGTGCGTCACACCCGTGCGCGGGTTGATGACGGGATGGTCGTTGTAGTTCGAGGTTCCATCCTCGGTAATATCGGCGACCGCGCCGATCTTGATGGTCGGGTCCACCGCTTTCATTTGCGCGTAATAATTCGTGAACCGCATGGCGTAGGTCCAGGGGTCGTGCGATTTCCAGGGTGCATTGGTGTTATTGTCCAATTCCCAACTGCCGCCCACTTCGTTGCCGATCTCCCAATACTTGAAACCACACTGGTTCGTAATGTTGAACATGCGCACTCCAAAGGCAGCCTCGCCGGCATCGCTGCTGCCATAGTTCACGATGATAAAGGCTTGCGCGCCGGTGTTGGTGGCAACCTGCATAAAGTTGGTGGAGAACGAACCCCAGTTGCGTGCGCTGGTGGCCCCGGCCATCCACGCTTCATTGGTCCAGTGATAGCCATCACCCCAGCTTCCGCCCGGCCAGCGCAAACATGGATTGCCCATGGAATTTAACAGACTGACGGTCGTTGGCGTGGCTATGGCGCCATCCCAGGCGACCTGGTTGACGCCGATCATCTTCGGGTCAACCGTACGCAGGGGTTGCGTCGCCAAAACGCTCACGTGCACCGTGGCCGGAGCGGGCGCGGCCACCAGCCGGACATCGGCGATGAAGAACGCGGGTTGCGCCGTGGCGCTGTTCCAAATTTGAATCGCCTGCAGGTTCGTGATGTTATTCACGCCGAGTGCGGAGAGTGAAAACGTGAATTGCTTCCAGCTATTGGTGGGCGCGGTGACCTGGAGCTGCGGCCCCCATACGGAACCTTGCTGCGCCTGCAGGCCGACGGTCTGCCCGCCGGTGGCGCCGCCGTTCAGCCGGAAGCTGATGCTGTTGTAGATTGTTGTATTGATTGGATCATGCTCGAGGTACCAGGCCTGATAACCACCGCTGGCGGCAAACGCCATGGTGTAATTGCCGTTCCAGGCCGGGCTGTTGGTCAGGTAATGTGTCACCCAGCCCCAATCCTGCCAGCCATTGTTGCAGTTGATCGGGGTTACTCCGGAAAAGATTGACATGTCATCGTTTGCGAAGCCGGTCGACGCAAGGGCAAGGAAGGACAGGGCCAGGACGGTACGGAAGATGAGGAGTTTGGTTTTCATGCTTCTTTTCTCAAGCAGATGGGTGAACGGATTTGAGGGTTCGGCTTGGTTTTGATTATACGACAATACTTTACTCCAGAGTTTGAAATTGGGAAAGGAGAAGTAAATGTTGCCCTTGTCATCACTTTTAACGACACGACTGGAAGAACGACTGGGTGGTGTCAAGAGTTGCGTGTCTCACGGCATGGAAGGACGCGGCGCGCAAGGTCGTGTTTGCACAACTGCCGTCGCCGGCGCGAGGCCGTCGGCGATCGCCGACAACTTGAATTCACCGGCATCGCGCGTGGATTGCACGATGATTTGCGCCAGGCCGTTGAACAAACTGCGCGACCACGGCGGGACACTGGCATTCCCAAAGATTTTCACGGCGACGTTGGGATTCAAACCGCCTTGGCCGACGACGTTATTGACGCCAACAGCAACGACGTTGTCGCCGGTATGGATGAATTTCTTGATGTCGAAAATCGGCTGCGCCTGCCAGTCGTGCGATTCGCCGACGAACTGGTTATTTATAAAATACCAACCTTCGTCGTCGGCGCCGCCGAAGCAAATTTGCGCGCCGGCGCCCTTCAGGTCTTCGTCCGTCAGCGTGAAATGCGCGCGGTAAATTGCCGTGGTGTTTTCCGTCTTGATCGTCGCTTCGCCGCCGCTGGTTTTGGCATTGAGATTGTTCCAGGTCGAATCATCAAAATCATTCGCGTATTCCGGCACGGTGCTGTGGTTGTGCGGAACTCTTGCAAGCTGCCAACGCCAATCATTGAGGGCAACACTGCGCTCGGGCACGTTCGGAATGAACGTGTCCGGCTCGTGGCAACTTGGATCGCCGTTGCCCACGCCGATGATCTTGCCGGCGCCTTCGATGGCAAAATGGATCTTGTTCTGGGCCACCGGCACCCCGCGGCCTTGCGCGTCCAGCGCGGCCACGGTGAACACCGCCACATCCTCGCCGTCGGCGTTGATGCTCTTGCGGTCAGGCGTGAGTTGGATTTGCGCGGCATCGCCGGTGGCCTCCACCTTCGTTTCGGCGATGACGTTGCCGGCGTCATCAAACCCTTTCGCACTCAACGTGCCGGGCGCGTATTTCACCTGCCAGCTCAATTTCGAATTTGGTTTCATCGCCTGTTTGCCGAGCGATGCGCCGTTCAAAAAGAGTTCCACTTGTTTGCAATTGCTGAAGACTTGGACGACGATTTCCTGGCCTTCCCGACCGGGCCAGTTCCAATGCGGCAAAAGGTGCAGCACGGTGTTCGTCGTCCACCACGATTGGTAGTAGTAAAAAACGTCCTTCGGAAAACCGCACGTGTCGAGGATGCCATAGTGCGAGTTGACGCACGGCCACCAATACGGCGTCGGCTCACCGCGATAATCAAAACCCGTCCAGATGAAAGCGCCGGAAAGCCACGGACGGACGGCGAAGAAACTCCACCAGCTTTCGGCGGTCGTGGTCCAGCCCGGCCATACGACGTCGTAAGCGCTGACGTAACCGTGTTCCCGATCGTTCGCGTAAATGCCGCGGTCGCTGACGACGCTGGCCTGCTCGGTGCCGACGTTCGGCTGGTTCGGATGCTCGGCATGATACCTGTCCATTTGGGGACCGTAGTGATAGTTCCAGCCGCGCACTTCGATGACGGAGTTGATGCCGCGGAACACGTTGTCTTCCGGCGAGGCGTAGGTCACGGGGCGCGTCGGGTCGAGCCGTTTGACGTAATCCTGCATCGTGCGCGCGACGTTGGCCGCTGGCGGCGTGTCCTGTACGGCAAATTGCTCGTTGGCGATGCACCAGATGGCCACGCACGGATGATTGCGGTCGCGGCGGATTTGGTCGTCCCACTTTTTCATGTTCCCCGAATCACTGCCCATCAACCGGCTCTCGTCCAGGACCAACATGCCGAGCCGGTCACAGGCGTCCAGCAATTCCGGCGTGGGCGGATTATGCGAGGTGCGGATGGCGTTGCAACCGAACTCCTTCAGTTTTTTCACGCGGAATGCCTGCAACGCATCCGGGATGGCTGCGCCGACGCCGGCGTGGTCCTGGTGATTGCAGG
The DNA here is from genome assembly GCA_049516255.1 of Verrucomicrobiota bacterium. GTDB lineage: Bacteria > Verrucomicrobiota > Verrucomicrobiia > Limisphaerales > UBA11358 > UBA11358. Next base: position 6,193 of record JBEKTH010000001.1, on the reverse strand, counting down.
TGCCGTAAATCTCGTAATGCCTGCCGTTCAGCAAAAAGCCGTTCGTCGGATCGAAGGCCACGGTGCGGACGCCAAAGGGAGTTGCCACCTGGTCAACCACCTTGCCGTCCACGGAAACGGTCGCGACGAGCCTGTAAAGTTTTGGCGATTCCGGCGACCAAAGAACCGGCGAGGAAAGTTTCGATTCCAATTTCACTGTGCGTCGCGACTCGCGTTCCAATTTTTCCGATTCGGAAAATGGTCTCAGGCATTTGCCGTCCGGTGAAATAATTTCGCATTTGACTGTCGCCTTCGCGGCGTTGGTGAGCGTGTTGAGGAGACCGGCTTCGACGTGGATTTCCGCTTGGTCCGACGGCACGTTGTTCTTGAACGAGGAATAGACAAAAATTCCGTCCGGCGCGATGGCCACCGGCGCGGTCTCGTCCAGCCAGACGTGGCGGTAGATGCCCGCGCCTTCGTAAAACCAGCCCTCGGATTCGGTCGCATCCACGCGCACAGCGACGGTGTTCTGGCCGCCAAAATGCATCACGTCCGTGATGTCCTCGCGGAACGGATAGTAACCGCCCTCGTGACGTTTTACGCACCAACCATTGACCCACACCGTCGCGTCGCGGAACACGCCGTCGAACGTCAGCCAGATGCGTTTCCCGGAATCGCCCGCCGGCAACCCGAACGTGCGGCGATACCAGGCAATGCTGTTCGTCGGGAAGTTCCGGCCAAGTGCTTTGAAACCATGGCTGCCATCGGCGGCCCAGTCAAACGGCAGCTCAACCGCCCAATCATGGGGCAGATTGACGGCGCGCCAGTAAGCGTCTGCGAATCCTTCCGAAGCCGGCCCGGCACCGGTGCCGGAATTTTCCAGATGCAGCGCATCCGGCCAGTCATCGCCGAGGTGGAATTTCCAGTTCGCGTCGAGCAAGAGGTGTTCGCGCGGCGAACCAGCGGCCGAGAGCTGCGTGACCAACAACGCGGCGCACACGCCGGCGAAGAGAGCGCGGAACAGTGAAATGTTTTTCATTTTCCAGTTGTGCAGAATAACGGCTCGGCAACTGCCGATATAGGGGGAGATTTCATAAAGGAACAGGATAACGCCCCAATCCAAAGAATCCAATGTCGTTAAAATCCACGCTCCGTGGTCCAGCGCGATTCAGCGTTTACAGCGGAGTCCATCAATGAGTGTTCAAGTATCAGTATGTTGCAGTGGTGCGCGCCTGCAACCATGCCAAGTCAGGGTATCCGTTGGCGGAATGGAAGTTTATGCCCGGCCCATAAGGTATGACGGCATGATTACGGACCCAGGGATCAGTCCACACGTGACTTTCTGCGTGGCCATCGGCAAAACACAAGACCCCGGATGCGCCATGATAACTGGCTGGCACATCAACCCACCCACTACCAGCATAAGTATAACCAGGACCAGGAAGATTACCCTGCACTTCGACACAAAAGAACCCATCATTTATCGAATTACCGTGCTCGTCTATGAAAACCCATGCCATATCAGGCCGCGGGTTGACGATCGAACCGGATGTCGTGTAAAGTCTATAGCTCACGCCGGGAATGTTACCACTGCCGCGCGGCCCGGTTCCCGAGTTTCGTACAACTCCATTGAGATACGTAGCGCTGTCATAACCATTCATCATCCCATTCATGGAAATACTGCGCGCTCTGATATACCCGTTGCGTTCCGAATATCTGTCGCCGGGGCATTGGAAAACCTGGTACTGATGACTTAAATATCCACCAAAGAGGCCATCACCGTTGGTCACCAGGAGCCCGCCCTCGGTATTCATGGGAACGGTGCCCCAACTCATATTATTCGCCCTGCCATCCCAATTTGGCGAGTTAAACTGGGGCACACTGATTGAATAATTTGCAACGAGATTGCCCTGATTGTCATCCGCGTACATGATCCACGCCAACATCAATTGATGCTGGTTGCTCATGCACTGAACGCGCAGGGCCTTGAGCTTGGCCTGGGCCAGCGCCGGCAACAGCAAGGCGGCCAAAATGGCGATGATGGCGATGACCACCAGCAATTCGATCAATGTAAACCCACCAACAGCCCAAGCTGCGCCCGGGGTCAGGCGCAGCTTGGAGATTTTGTATATTCGCATTTCTTTACTTTTGAACGCGGTAGAACTGTTTCGGTGTTGTTTTGGAAACGGTCCAGGGCGACGTCGCGCCGGCGACCGGCGTGTACGGACCTTGAACGTTCGTCGAGGACAACAGCGTGCCTTCCGGCCAGCTCAACACCAAGTTCCCTGCGGCATTGGTATAGGTCAGCAACTCACTCATCGCTGCGAGATAGATCTTGTAAACGGCGTTCGATGACAGCGCGTTGGTGAATATGGCCACGTCGCTCATATACACGTTGGCGTTGTCCTGTGCGCTACCCTCCGACTCGGTCCACGGGTAGCCGCCGCGCCCGAACAGGATCGAATACGAATTCGAGTAGCTGGTGCCCGGATAAGTGGGGTCAAATTGGGCCGGCAGTGTCGTGCTGGCGACCGTCAGCGGGCTGGTGTTGGTGCCCATGTACATGGTGGCACTGTTGGACGCGCCCCAAACCATGGCCACGAAGTACCAGCTATTGGTCGGTGCATACAAGCCGCTGGGCCAGTAATAGCCATAAAAAGCCGCGTTGGGATTTTCCGCGCCGCCGCCCCACCGATAGCCCAGTTCGTTGTAGTTGGTCACGCCGCCGGCGACGGATTGGAAGTACCCAAAACCAAAGGCGTTGCCATAGCCGCCGTTGTTGCCTAAATCCCGATTCATCATGATAAAGCCTGCTTCGCCTTCAATATTATTAGCCGTGTTCGGAGAGGGCGCGTACACCCAACCCATCCAAGTCATGCCAGGCGCATAATTTCCCACACCCGGCATATTCACGTCGGCCAAAGGAAACGGATAACTGAGGGGGACATATATTCCAACGTGATTGGTTGGGAAACCCGCGTAAGGCGCCGCAGGCTCTTGCTGGAAGACACCGCCCAAGACCGGCGCATTTGTGCCAATAGTCACCATGTTGGTGGGATCCAGGATGGCCCCGTCATTGCCGCCAAAGTAATCGTGCAGGTTGGTGGTGCCGTATGGCTCATCCAAACGCCAATAGGCCCACGGCATGTCACTGACGACCTGGGCGGCGTAACTACCCGGCGTGGGAACAATGACGCTAAAGTTGGCCAGAGCGGAAGTGGCGGTTCCCAGGTAATTGGAAGCGATGACGAAGTAGTTGCCTGCCGCGCTGGGTGAGATAGGGGCGGTCAGCGTGTAGGTGTTGGTGACACCGTTGGTAGGCCCAACGGTTTGCACCAAATTCGTGGCGCCACCGGAGCTGATCAGATACCAGTAATAGGAGAACGGTGGAGTTCCCTGAATACTCGCAGTAAAGGTGAATGAGGCCGCGCCCGCCGTCGAATACCGTCCACCCGGCTGCGGCTGATTCACAAAGGACGGAGCGCTGGGTTGGACGATGATCAGATGCACCGGCGGGCTGGTGACCAGCAGAGGTGACCCAGATTCCCAGCCGTTTGAGAACACCACATTATAATAGCCGCTATTGGCCACCACCGGGCTGGGCATGCTCAAGGAATTGCTTTCGACGCCCACCACACCGAGCGTGGCATTGCTGTTGTACAGCCATTCATACCAGCCGGTACCTGAATCTATGGCGGCAGTCTCATTCAACGTCATCGCCGTGCCTTGGAAATAGTTGTTGGTGGGATTGGTCGGGCCGGCCGGGTTGATAATTGGCGTTTCGGCTTCCTCGCCCAAGGCTTCCGACCAGGTGTTGGCCACGCGGATGGCGTCTATCTCGCACGGATTGCCGTGATTGTTGCCATACATCCAGACGAGAAGGTAGTTTAGGTTCAAAGTGTTGCTATAATGATAAACGGCGTCCCAACCTGTAACGGGGACGTTTGTCGTATCAATGGCATTGGCCACCGTGTCCTGGCCTGAATAATTTTTGACATCAATTTCCGTATTGCCCCCAACGCTTGTGATGATCCGGCCCACCATGATGCCGGCCTCCATGTAGGTGTTCCCGTTCGTCATTATTGGATAGCCGCCGCCGCCAGGGGTGCCGGTGTAACCTTCGCATTGATTGATGACGCCGGAGCCGCTGCCATCTCCCGCATAGGCCTGAGCATAAAACGGCCCGCCGGAGTCGCTGGGATGCCCTGGATAACCAGTCTGACCCAAAGTGCCTGCCGTGATGTACGGCGTATCGCCGAGGTCAGCCGTGCCGGCGAGATTGGTATATCCCGTGCCGGTGTAGGTGTACATTGCCACACTGCGGGTGATGCCGATGCCGACGAAGGCCGAGCTGGAGGCGTTGCCGCTGGCAAAGCCGACGCCCAAACCCGCGTCGTCCTCGCCGTAACCATTGGTACCGCCAACCGAATACCACTCGCCACGCTTGATCCAATGGAAAGCGAAATAATTTGTACTGTTGGAATTGAGATGAATCCAGGAGCCGGACGCCATCAAACGGGTGGCCCAGGTTCCAGAATCCCAACCGTTGGTGTTCGGTTGGGCCAGAGCCAATGAGGCGGGCGCGGTCCACGAGTTGGGCAGGTCGCTGTAGATGGCGTATTGCCACGACATGATATCCAGGCCGCTGTTGACCTGCAACACGTTGTTGGTCAGCGCCGGATCGGCCGGATTCAAGTTCCAGACTCCAAGAAGGCCATACGTGGTTGTGCCGTTGGCCTGGCCTTGCAAGGGATAGAGTTGCGTACCGATGGAGGTGCCGTTGGTGACGTTGTCCCAAAGCTCCCGCACAAACAGTGTGGCGCGGGACGGGACAACCGTTGCAACGGTCAAAAGAGCGATTGCGATAATTCGTTTCATGGTTTGGCTTTTGGTTGAGTGGCAAGTCAATCTATCGACATCTCACAATTTTACATGTCGTCAAAAATAATGACGGCCCACTTCAGAATTTGCGGAAAAAAGAACGGGCAAGTCAGCCTTGCCCGTTCAACAAATGCATTGATTGATCAACTCTGACGGCGGCGGAGCAACATCAGTCCACTGAGCCCCATGCCAATCAGGGCGATCGTGCCGGGTTCAGGAGCGGCCGAAACGCTGATACTGTCCACATGGAAGGGCAACGCCGGCGAATAATTGGAATTATACATGATGCCGAAACCGAATCCGTTAAACTGACCGGCGCTGAAGGTGTAAGGAATCGTTGCCTGATAAACTTCCTCGCCATTGGGATCGGTAAATCCAAGATCTGTCGTGGAACTCGAAAAGAACGCCCCGTAATAGCCGTTCGCAGCGTATTGCATCAGGATACCCATTTGGAAATAGGTGCCGCCTTCGTTGTCGGGCAGCGAGTAATCTAGATAAAAATTGCCCGTCCCCGCAACCGCAGTATTTCCACTCACACTCGAGCCGGGATCCACGGCTGACAGGAACGCTTGACTCCCGCCCTCATAGGGGGCGGTGGCTAATTCATTGTAGTTGCCGGTAGCGGCGGCCCATGTAATTGAGAGCGAGCCGGAGGTGCCGGTGGCGCCAGGCGCAGTGCTGTTGCCCAGGCCGTTAATGGTACTGGCATCGGCACTCCATGTGTTGTCGGCTGATACCGTGGTGCCATTTGCCGCGCTCCATTGCGACCAGTCGTCATAAGTTGTGAACAGTGAGGTTTGGGCATTGGCGGCGGGTTGCAGCGCAATTGCCAGCATTCCGATTGATAAGAATACAAGTTTTTTCATACACACAAAACTTAGCTTTTTTGTTGGTTTAGGCTTGGTGCTTACAACAGTAGCCTACGGTGTTTTGTGCATGCCGTCATGTCGTCAAAAGTAACGACAGGTGCTCAACGGGATTAGTCACTTGCCGTAGGCAAAAAGATGAAGAAACCTAATGTTTATGCGGGCGAAAGCGGCTTAATTCAACGATGGATTTTGAGCGGCCTTTTTGCGCTTGGTTTTGGCGGGCTTGGGCGGCGCGGGAACGGACAAAATCTTCTTCACCGCGTCCTCGAATTTGACGCCGTGCAGTCTCAAATCTTTCGCAGGTTTGGGCATGGCTATTTGCTTTACTTGACCCCACTTTACATCTTTCCTTTCCGCATCAATAGCAAAAAGTCAAAATGGCGAACTCCAAAATTAAAAAGCCTGTCACGTTCAAAGATGTAGTTAGGCTGGCTTTACCGGGCAGGAGTAAAAAATTCAGGAGA